>JAHEYN010000009.1 GCA_023251555.1 Bacteroidota bacterium
ATGTCCGTAACCTGTGCTGCCAGCAGGTCAATGATAAATACTGCGAGGGACGAGATCACTACTGCAAGGTTGGCAGCTTTGCCTACTCCTTCAGTTCCTCTTGATGTGCTGTAGCCTTCATAGCACCCGATGGTACCTATGGCAAACCCGAAGAATACCGACTTGGAGACGGAAGGCAGCACATCCCCGAAGCCGATGCTTTCAAACACCTGGCTGGTATACAGGCTGAAGCTTACCACGCCCCTGATGTTCACCCCGAGGTATCCCCCGTACAGCGCAATGGCATCGGCCGCAATAACAAGCAGGGGAAGCATAAGTGTGGCAGCTATGATCCTTGTGGCTACAAGGTATTTAAAAGGATTGGTGCCCGATACTTCCATGGCGTCAATCTGCTCCGTGACTTTCATTGAACCGAGCTCAGCCCCTATGCTCGAGCCTATCCTCCCCGCACAGATGAGAGCGGTAACAATGGGAACAATCTCCCTTACCAGGGAAACGGATACCATTGCCGGAAGCCAGGACTCGGCGCCAAACTCTACCAGCGTCGGACGAGACTGTATGGTGATCACCAGCCCCATTATGAATGCCGTTGTCGCCACCAGCGGAAGTGAGCGATACCCCGTCTCCAATGACTGCCTCATCAGCTCCCTGAACTCATAGGGAGGCCTGAAGCCTTCACGGAAAAATCTTCCGATAAAATGCATCATCCTGCCTGCTTCGGCAAAGAAAAATTCAACCCTGTTCATCATTCTGATAAGTAAAGTAAAAGTATCCGGAACCCCCCCGCCGGCTTAATGAGTAACCTCAGAGGAAGGCATGATAAATGTCAGCAGCCGCGCTGACTGCAGTCAGCGGAAACATTTATTACCTCCTGCATTTTTGCAGAGATAAAAATTCCCCTCATGAGTAAAATGAAATCAATGACTATGTCTTTCAGTGAGAAAACGGTTGAGCTTTTGAAAAAATCCAGAACCGAGCTGGAGGAGTTTCGTGTCCGCTTGTCACTTGGGAAAATGGACGCTGCCGATGAATACGAAGAGATGAAAAAAAACCTGAGGGAACAGCTTCACGACACCCGGCTTACCCTCACCGGTTTTGAAAAGGAAAACCGGGAAAAAATCCGGGGGCTCGGAAAAAAGATCGAACAGCTGCAGCTGCAGCTCGCCCCGGGCAAAGCCTCTTCCCGGAAGATTTTTTCAGACCGGATGAAGAATGCAGCGCAGGCCGTACATGCTGTCCGGGAGGATCTGAGAGACAGAGAAATGGTATTTCATGAAACATTTACTCACCTGGCGCATGCCGTTGAACTGTTCATGATAAAACTACAGATGCTGCAGCTGAAAATCAAACTCGGACAGTATGAGCTGAGCGAAAAATGGGAAGAAATGAAAAATAAACTTGCCCGCCATGTTAATGAGTTCAGACTGCGCATGCATGAGAAGGAAGGCAGCCTCGTCCGGCAATGGGGTGGTCTCAATGAGGAAATCTCCTCTGCCTACAAAAATTTTCTTTCCGTTTTTGAAGGGGAATAAGAAGAAGAGCCCTGATTCCGGCTGCTGAGTACTGAATCTGCTGAGGCTCCCGGGTACATCCGTAATAAATTGGTATTAAACCCAGACCTTCTTGTCCGCCTTAGCGGAACGCGAAGGCGGATTACGCCTCATCTCTCATCATGATCTCCTTTGCGAACATCCCGCAGCATCTGCAGTACAACTAAGATTGCAAAAGAAAACCCTGCAATTCCTGCTACAGAAGTGTTATGCCATTTGGGAGGAACTCCTGCCACGATCAGCAGGGATGACCCTATAATCAGCGCACTCGCAATCACGGCCGAAATAACCTGCCTGCTGATCCGGTTCAGGGTGTGGACCAGCGGGTCAATGCCTTTGTGCTCAAGATCCACCTTTATTTCCCCGCTGTTGACTTTCCTTATGGCATTCTTCAGGTCCCTCGGGAAATCTTCCATGTAAATTCCCATCTCGTACACCGAGTTGAGGATGCGCTTTGCAAACTGCAGAGGGTTGTAATGCCTTGCCACCACCTTCACCATGTATTTCCTTGCCATTGCAGTGATGTCGAGATGAGGGTCCAGTTGTCTGGCAACGCCTTCAACAGAAACGAGGGAGCGTGCCAGCAGGAAAAAATGCACCGGAACCTTCAGTTCGTGTTTGAGAATAATATCCTTGAGTTCCAGGAGGATGGTGCTCATCTCGTTCTGGTGCACCTCTTCCACGGAATAGTTGTTTACAAACTCGAACAGATCAGTTTCCAGGCCGCGGTAGTTCTTTACTACGGTGTCATCAGACAGCTGCTGCAGGGCTTTGATGATTTTTCTGATATCTTTTGATTTGATGGAGAGAAAGAGATATCCCAATTGCTCGAGATCCTTGCGCAGTATGCTTCCCATCATCCCGTAATCTATGAAGCATACCACGTTCCCGGGCAGTACGAAAATATTTCCGGGGTGAGGGTCGGCATGAAAAAATCCATAACGGAACACCTGCCTGAAATATGAATCAATCAGCCGCCGGGCGATAAGATGCCTGTCGTACCCGCCGGCTTCAAGTCTTTTTATATCAGAAATTTTTATCCCGTCAATAAACTCGAGGGTGAGAACTTTCCCCGTGGTGAATTCTTTATACACACGGGGGGAACGCACAGTTCCATCGTTGTGCTTGTCTGCGGTAAAATTACCCGCGAAGCGCTGAACATTCACCGACTCATGAATGAAGTCAAGCTCCTTCATGATACTTTCCTCGAAGTTGCGGATAAGCCCTGCCGGGTCGAAGGCTTTGATGGAAGGGACCCTGCGGACCAGCATCTCTGCAAGTTCATACATAATCCGGATGTCAGAGATTATCGTCTCCCTGATGCCCGGCCGCTGTACCTTCACCACGACCTGTTCCATTGTCCTGAGCACCGCCTTGTGCACCTGGGCCATGGAGGCTGAAGCAAATGCTTCCGTCTCGAAAGAGGAAAAGATCCCGGCAGTGCTTTTACCGAGTTCTTTCAGGATGACCTCCTCGGCCACAGCACCGGGCAGGGGAGGGACGGAGTCCTGGAGTTTTTCCAGCTCATCAATGAGTTCGCGCGGCATCAGGTCAGGACGGTTGCTCAGGAGCTGGCCGAATTTTACAAAGGTAGGCCCCAGCTCTTCCGCTACCATCCGCATCTTCTGCCACTTGGTGAGATGAAGGGAATGCTCGTATGTTTTCTTCGGAAGAAGTTTTTTCAGGAATGGGAAATGCCGCTCCTGCTCAAGATAGGCCACCAGGTCCTCAAACCCGTACCTCGCAAAGACCCTGATGATGTGGTTGTATCTCCTGATATGGTGATACTTTTTATCAAGATAGGAGAGTAATCCCATTGCTCAGGACTTTGCCTCCCTGCGCAGAGCCTCTATTTTGCCGCGCAGTTCTTCCAGCTCGCCACGGAGTTTCCGGACTTCGGAAATATGCGCCAGTTGCAGCTTCTCATACACTTTCTCCGCCATCTCGCCAATCTTTTTTTCTATGTCCTGCTCTGCCTCCTTTATCTTCAGGAGAAGCTGGTACATAAGCCCTTCCTCGTCATCCTGTTTTGCCTTTTCTGCCATCTCGTGCAGGGTATCCTTTGTGCTCTTTGCGAATTTGGAGAGTTGTGCCACAAGGTCTTTATCCCGGCTTACAAGATAAAGGTTGGTTCCCAGCCCCAGGAGCTCGATCATTGTTTTTGCTTTCATGGTTATGTTGTTTTTAAGATGTAAACAAAATTACCGGGACAGGCATGGGTGCTGAATGACCTGTATCAGCACAGCGCGCGCACCCCGCTGATATATATCATTTCCCCCCGACAGGGGGACACCTAATTTTGCCTGCAGCGAAATTCTAAAAAATCAAAGCCATGAACCTCAACCTTCCTGTTTCAGTCATCATGCATCCCAACCCCGTGTCAGTGAAAGGTGACCAGAAGCTGGTCGACATCAAACATATTTACGAGAAGAAAAATTTTCACCGCCACATCCCCGTTGTCTGTGACGGCGCTCCCGCAGGAATGATAAGCCTTATTGATTTCATGAGAATCGCCGAAGGAGCCTCACTCGACGACAGGCACGAACAATATCAGCGCCTTACAGCAGCAGATATTATGACAAATCACGTGGTGGCAAAAGACGCAGATACCCCCATCCGCGAAATAGCCGAAATATTTGTGCGCAATGAAATACATGCTATTCCCATTGTGAAGCACGGACAATTGGCCGGTATCGTTACCGCCACTGATGTAATCCGTTACCTGCTTGAAGCTGTTAAGAATATTCACTTAAATAAATAGTTATGAGTTACAGGAAATTTTACACAGAGCTTGGCAAGTTGCTGTATGCCGTTGCAGATGCCGACGGAGTTATACGCCCTCAGGAAGTTGCTGCGCTCAGGAATGTGGTAAGAAAGCGCTTCATCCCTCTCCACGCGGGTGCCGACAGCTACGGACAGGACCATGCCTACTATTCTGAGTTTGAGTTTGAAGCCCTTCAGGAACACAATGCAGATCCCGAACTTGCATTCTCTTCGTTCATCAGTTATGCAAAGGGGCACCCTAAAGAGTTTACCGGCGAAATGAAGAAGCTGTGCCTGCTTGCTGCAGAAGAAGTGGGGGAGGCTTTCTCCGGGAAAAATATTTATGAGGAAGAAATGATCCGGCGCCTGAAAGAAGAGCTGGAAGCATGACGGCTGCGCCCCCGCCGGAAGTTGCCATACCGCCTGCGCAAACTGTTTTTGAAATTATATCTACTCAGGACTGAATTTACTGTTGGTTCTGTTTCCCATGATTCCTAATTTACTGGTTACTAAATTAAATTTTAAATTTAGTACAGCTAATTAGGGAGTTAGTACATATCTCGGTACAGAATCACTTTGCCGGCACAACTGCTCCTGTTAGCAGGAAAGCAATACCTTCCATGCCTCTGCCACCCTGCCTTCGTCAAGAAATTTTTTGGCAAGAAAGTGTAACTTCTCTTCCGGCAAACCGCTGCCGGCCTTATGCTGCTGCAAAATAACGCGCATCTCGGCATTGCTTTTTTTAAACTCCTCCACCTCGCTTCCGGAAGGCATGTTTTCCGTGTTGCCAAGCTGCCCGAGATTGTTGCCGGTAAGAATTTTGCTGAGCCTTATCCGTTCCGGAAGATGGTCTACTCCCATACCCATGGTGGTAAGAGGTTTGGGAACTTCAAAAACAGAACTCCCGGAGGCGCGGCAATAATAGTCTCCGCCCATGCGGGCAACAAGGTCTATCTTCCGGGGGTCTATCTTCCCGTCAGCCGAAAGCACATCTTCGCTGATGTGCATCAGCAACACCTCGCATATCACGAGATTGCCTGCACCACCCTCCTGCCCGAGTTCAATAATCTGGTTCACCCTGCACTCCATCTGCACAGGGGATTCCTTTACCCGCGGAGGTTTTACCCGCACAGAGGGGAGAGGAGAAAAGCCTGCCTTTACAAATTCGTTTACCCCTTTGGGATATTCTGTGCTTGCGAGGGAAGCCTGGTGTACCATACCGTAACTCACCACGTTGATAACCACTTCCGGAATTTCTTTTACATTTTCAAGAGTGTGTTTAGTGGTATTGTCCCTGACTCTCCGGGCGGGAGAAAAGACAAGGATGGGAGGTTTTGCGCTGAAGCAGTTAAAAAAACTGAACGGGCTAAGGTTGATGTTTCCGTTTGCATCTGTCGTGCTTGCAAAGGCAATGGGACGGGGCGCAACGGCTCCCAGAAGGTAACTGTGTACAAGTGCAGTTTTGGTTTCTTTCGGATCTACGGAGATCATAGCCGGATGTTTTTCAGCGTTTCCTGAGATTATCGGATACGGCATCCCAGTTTACAAGGCTCCACCAGGCATTGACATATTCAGCACGCCTGTTCTGGTATTTAAGATAGTAGGCGTGCTCCCATACATCTATGCCGAGCAGGGGAATCCCCCTTGTTTCAGCAGTATCCATCAGGGGATTGTCCTGGTTGGGAGTGGAGGCGATTTCAAGCCTGCCGTTGGCGGATAGCAGCCATGCCCATCCTGAACCAAAGTGCTTTACCGCGGCTTCCGTGAACTTAGTCCTGAAATTATCGAAGGATCCAAAAGCAGTATTTATGGCCTCAGACAGGGGCCCTGAGGGCTGCCCTCCACCTCCCGGCTTCATGATCTTCCAGAACAGGGAGTGATTGTAATGCCCGCCCCCGTTGTTTCTCACAGGCACGGGATATTTGGAAATATTCCTGATTATTTCTTCGGGAGAAGAAAACGGTTCAGTGGTTTTTTCCATGGCTTTGTTCAGGTTGGCAACATAAGCCGCATGGTGTTTCCCGTAGTGGATCTCCATCGTCATCTTATCAATGGCCGGTTCCAGGGCGTCAAACGCGTATGGTAAAGGAGGGAGTTCGAAAGATACAGTGCCGGGGGGAGCAAGGTTAAGGCCTGCGCCCGCCAGTTTATTTATGGAAGATGCAGCAACTCCTGCTGCAGCGAGAAGGGCGCTCTTTTTCAGGAATCCGCGGCGGGAAGAAGGATCTGCATGCATCGGGAGGGGGGAATTAAAGGTGTATGTTCGCGGCAAAGTTAAAAAATCCCCGCCCACCCTCAAACGGGTAATTGCCTATCCTTTAAGCGCTTCCGCTCCACTCACGATCTCGAGGATCTCCTTGGTAATTGCCGCCTGACGGGCTTTATTGTATGAAAGGCGAAGCTGTTTCAGCATCTCCTGGGCATTCTCGGTAGCCATGTTCATGGCGGTCATCCGTGCCCCATGCTCGGAAGCATGCGAATCAAGAAGAGCTTTATATAACTGTATTTTCAGCGACCTGGGAATGAGCTCCGTTACTATTTCTTCCTGCCCGGGCTCAAAAATATAATCAATGGATTGTTTCTTTTTTTCTTTTGAAGAAGGAGGGATGACCGGCAGGAACTGTTCTGTGGTTATTATCTGGACAGCTGCATTTTTAAACTGGTTGTAAACTATGCATATCTTATCAAACTTCTCTTCCCGGAAATCCTTCATAATGCTTTCTGCCAGCACTGCTGCGCTTTCGTAGGAAAGGTTTCCGAAGATGTCGTTATGATGTCCTTCATAAAGGTTTTTATTTTTGGAAAAGAATTCCGAGGCCTTCCTGCCTATGCACAGAACCTTCACATTTTTTTCTCTGTTTTGTTTTGCAAACTCTTTTGCCAGCAGCCTGTTGGCTGTACGGATGATGTTGGAGTTGAAAGCCCCGCACAACCCGCGGTTCGAAGTGATAAGCACAAGAAGCACCTTTTCTTCTCCCCTTATCCGGGTATAAATGCTTCCTCCTGCCCCGGACATATTTTCCATTATTCCCTTAAGCTTGGCGGCATACGGGCGAAGCCGGGTAACACCGTCCTGAGCTCTTTTCAGCTTGGCGGCCGACACCATTTTCATGGCTTTGGTGATTTGCTGGGTGGAGGAAACAGATTGTATTCTTATGCGGACTTCCTTAAGGTTTGGCATGGGTGGGACGTATTTCCTGGAGAATCAGTTCTTGTATCTTGCGGTAAGGTCCATAGCGGTTTTTTCAAGCACCCCCGTGATCTCATCCGATAGAATTCCCTTACGGAGCGACTCAAGCACAGGCTTATGTGCCGACTCAAGCAGGCTGAGGTATTCTGCCTCGAACTCGGTAACCTTTTTTACGGGAACACTCCTGAGAAGCCCCTTGGTTCCGCAGTAAATAATGGCAATTTGTTTTTCTACAGACAGGGGCGAATATTGTCCCTGTTTCAGGATCTCTACGTTCCTGGCCCCTTTGTCAAGCACCGCTTTGGTGGCCGCATCCAGGTCGGACCCGAATTTTGAGAATGCTTCCAGCTCGCGGTACTGCGCCTGATCCAGCTTCAGCGTACCTGCAACTTTTTTCATGGATTTTATCTGGGCGTTCCCTCCCACACGGGATACGGAGATTCCTACGTTAATGGCCGGACGTATTCCCGAGTTAAAGAGGTTGGCTTCAAGGAATATCTGCCCGTCGGTAATGGAAATTACGTTGGTAGGAATATACGCGGATACGTCTCCTGCCTGGGTTTCAATGATGGGCAGCGCGGTAAGCGACCCTCCTCCCTTAACCAAGGGACGTATGCTCTCTGGAAGGTCGTTCATCTTTTTTGCGATCTCATCAGAGTTCACCACCTTGGCGGCTCTTTCGAGCAGCCTCGAATGGAGATAGAAGATGTCTCCCGGGTAGGCTTCACGTCCGGGGGGCCTCCTGAGCAGGAGGGATACCTCGCGGTAAGCGACAGCCTGCTTGGAGAGATCATCATACACAATGAGTGCGGGACGGCCGGTATCACGGAAAAACTCTCCTATGGCTGCTCCTGCAAGAGGAGCGTAAAACTGCATTGGCGCAGGATCAGACGCTGATGCAGCAACAATGATGGTATAAGGCATGGCGCCATTATCTTCCAGGGTCTTAAGAATATTCGCTACGGTAGATCCTTTTTGCCCTATTGCAACATAAATGCAGAAAACCGGCTGCCCCTTTTCATAAAACTCCCGCTGGTTAATAATAGTGTCAATGGCCACAGCTGTTTTCCCGGTCTGCCTGTCGCCGATAATCAGCTCCCGCTGTCCTCTCCCGATAGGAATCATCGCATCAATGGCTTTGATTCCTGTTTGCAGGGGTTCATTTACAGGCTGCCTGAAGATTACCCCGGGAGCCTTTCTTTCAATGGGCATTTCATACGTTGTCCCGGAAACAGGTCCTTTCCCGTCAATGGGGTTGCCCAGGGTGTCCACCACCCGGCCAAGCATACCTTCTCCCACCCGGAGGGAAGCAATCTTCCCCGTGCGTTTTACAACATCGCCCTCCTTGATGTCGTTAGAAATTCCAAGCAGTACTGCTCCCACGTTATCTTCTTCCAGGTTCAGCACAATGCCCTTCAGGCCGTTTTCAAACTCGATCAGTTCTCCTGACTGCACCTTTGATAATCCATAGATACGGGCAATGCCGTCGCCCACCTGGAGCACGGTGCCTACTTCTTCCATTTCGGTCTCTGTGCGGAAACCCGCAAGTTGTTGTCTCAATATTGCTGAAACTTCGTCTGGTCTTACTTCTACCATAATAATTCAGGATTAATTTTTTCTTATATAAGGATTCACATTAAACTCCCGTGTCAGTTTTTTCAGGTTCTTCAGGATCGAGGCGTCGTATTGCTTGTCGCCCACCCTGAGGATGAACCCGCCTATCAGCCTCCGGTCTGTTTTCTCAACCAGTTCTGCCTTCGCCCCTGTGGTTTTATTGACAATACCGGTGATTTTTTCTTTAAGCGCTTCATCCAGCGGGATGGCAGAAGTGACGATAGCAGTGGCAATGCCTTTATCCTGCTTGTAGAGATTTGTGTACTCTTCTGCGATAGATTCAAGAAACTCCTCCCTGCGTTTTCTTGCAATAATTTCCATGAAGGACATGGAGACTTTGTTTATCTTCTTCCCGAACACCTCCCTCAGCACGGTTATTTTTTTATCTGTATTAATAACAGGGTTACGGAGAAGAAGCGCCAGCGCCCTGTTCCCGCTGCATACGGAATGCACAAGCTGCATATCATCCCGGATGGCATCAAGGACTTTTTGCTCTCTTGCAAACCCGAGGAGGGAGGCTGCGTATCGTCTGGCAACTTTGGTATTAACCATATTTAATTCAGTTCAGGCTGACGTCGTCAAGAAGGGTTTTGACGAGCGCCTTTTGTTTGTCGTCGGAAGAAAGTTCCGTTTTCAGGATTTTTTCTGCAATCTGAATCGAAAGGCTTGCCACCTGGTTTTTCAGTTCGGTGATAGCCGCCATTTTCTCATTCTGTATGTTTTCCCTTGCAGATGCAACAAGTCGTTCGGCTTCTTTTCCCGCTGTGGACTTCGCTTTGGCGATGATGCTGTCTTTTGTTTCACGTGCTTCTTTGAGAATCCGGTCTCTTTCCACCCGCGCTTCCTGGAGGATCTTTTCGTTGCTTGCCTGGAGGGAGGTCATTTCTTCTTTTGCCTTTTTAGCAGCATCAAGTGCGGACTGTATGGAAGTTTCCCTTTCCTCGAGCATTTTCAGGATGGGTTTCCAGGCAAATTTTTTCAGGATGAAGAGGATTATCCCGAATGTGAGGCACATCCAGAAAACGAGTCCTATCGCAGGTGTGACTAATTCCATAAATTTTTATTTTTGAAATTCATTATATCATATTAATTCTGCACCGCAGCCAACCGCTGCGATGCAGAATCTCACGGGAATTACTTGAGAAATATCACAAGCAGCCCGATAACCATAGCAAAGAATGCGGCACCTTCCACGAGTGCTGCCGTAAGGATCATGTTAGCGCGTATATCGTTCAGCGCTTCAGGCTGGCGTGCAATAGATTCTACTGCACTCCCGCCGATCCTTCCGATACCAAGGCCTGCGCCAACGGCGGCAAGCCCGGCACCGAGGGCAGCTACCCCGTAGCCGATCCCGATATTCCCTGCTTCAAGTAAGACAGATAATAACATAAGGTTTGTTTATTAAATTCTTCCCTGGTTAATATTTGTTCAGTCCGCCGCCAGGGAAACACAACGGAATTTCCTAATGATGTTCGTGGTGCTCTTCCGTAGCTGCACCGAAGTACATGGCAGAGAGCAGTGTGAACACGTATGCCTGCAGGAATGCCACGAGCAGTTCAAGGAATCCCATAAACACGGTGAAGGCCACCGAGAGCAGGGAGACCCCGTATCCAAGCGCGTAATTCATTTCTGCAAAGATGAAGATCAGGCTGAAGAATGACAATGCAATAATATGGCCTGCAAGAATGTTTGCGAACAACCGTATCATCAGCACAAAGGGCTTCAGAAAAACCCCTATAATTTCAATAGGGGTAAGAAGCACCAGCACTCCTGCCGGAACTCCCGGCATGGCAACAATATGCCTCCAGTAATTGCTGTTCCCGCTGAACAGGGTAATGATGAGCACCAGGGCGGCGAGTGTCATACTTACGGCAATATTCCCGGTAACGTTGGCCCCGCCGGGGGCTATGGGAACCAGACCCAGCAGGTTGTTAATCCATATAAAGAAGAAAACGGTAAGAAGAAAAGGCAGATACCGTTTGTACTTTTTTTCACCAATAGCGGATTTCGCAATCTCATCCCGTACAAAAATGATAAGGGGTTCCATGAGCGACTGCATCCCCCGGGGCGCCTTCCCGGGGTTGCGGGTATATGCCTTTGCAACCGAAATAAAAATCCACAGCATGAGCAGGATGGTGATAAAGATTGAAGCTACGTTTTTAGTAATTGAAAAATCAATGAGTCCTGCAGTAGCAGGCTCGTCAATGGATCCATCTTCCCGGACAGCCCTGATATGCCCGTGTTCCATAGCATACCCCTTGTAATTGCCTTTACCTTCTTCAAAACGGGCGGAAGAGAAGCATGAAATTCCCTTTTCAGGAGAATATACGATTACGGGGAGCGGAATCGCCAGGTGGCCGGCAATGTGCCATTCGTGGGCATCGGAGATATGTTCAATGATAAGCTCCCCGGCGTTGAATTTTTCTTCTTTATTCCCGGAAGATTCTTTTTGCCCGGCAGTTTCGGCTTTATTTTCCTGTGCAAACAGTATACGGACAGAAAATATGGCCGCAACGCATAACATCAGGATAAAAGTAATTCTGCCAAAACGCTTTATATCTCTTGCCATTCCCCGGTTTTTCGATAAAGTATTTTTAAAAACGATTGCAAAGCTATGTATTTGCAGGAATTTAAAAAACTTTATTCCTGTTATTTTTATTCCTGCCAGAAAATGGTGCCTTCCCTTTACAGGAGCGGATCTTACTTCTGTGTCCTATACAATGAGACGACCTCAAACGACAGGTAAAGAAGATAGTATATGGCGAAAGCAAGGATAAAACCCACTGCCCCGTCCCTGTGTAAAAAAACATAGGCAATAAGAATAAGAATACTGATCATCATCCTGGCAAAGGAAGATGCCATATAAAACCTGACTGAATAAGCCGGAGACCTTTTGCCCGCCCTCAGGATAAGGTAATGGGTAAGTACAGTGGACAGATAGAAATATAAGGTAATCACCAAAGGATGGGACACCTCCATTTGCCCGGAAGTGTAACGGTTCCAGAGGAGTGTAAGAGAAAAAAGAAGAATGGAAAAAAGGGTGATTTTAAGCAGGAACGGCCGAAGGACGCTGCTCATTTTTTAAGGAGATCTTTTACTGCAAAGTAAATGGCAAGTACGACAGACAAAAGGGCAAAAGAAATCGTAAACAAAGGAGTTTTATTCAACCCCGCCCAGTTATCCAGTTTTATGCCTGCAAAGATGCCCAGCCCGATGATGGCGGCCATCTGGAAACCCATAACCGAATACTTAGTGTAATCCTGCAACGGCTTTTTCTTCCTGCTCTGCTGCCCGCTCTCCATATTTCATATCTTTTATCATGGGACCCATATTGCAGGAGCCTGTAAAGCTTGCTCCGGACTCAACAACAAGTTTGCTGGCGTTGATATCACCGGTTATCCTGGCGGTGCTCTTTAAGAAAAGCATTTCGGAAACTATAATTTTGCCTTTCACAATTCCTGAAACATCGGCATTCTGGCAGGTAACATCTCCTTCCACGCTGCCGGTAGCACCTATCACCACTTTAGCTTTGGATATAACGGATCCATTGATGATACCGTCTATGCGTATGTCGCCGGAGGATTTTACTTCCCCCTCTATGGAAGTGCCGGCACCGATAAGGTTAATGGATTGCCCGGTAATTTCATTATTCTTCGCCATGGGTTGCTGCTTTAAGTTAAACATTTCACTTTTTTAAGTGTTGCAAAGGTATTACTTATCGGCAGAAATGCAAGGGCTGCAAAAGGAATGATTCCGCTGCTCTGCTCATGCTTAGCGTGATCCGGCAGCCAGCCGCCCGCACATAGGTCTGAAGGGAAATTGCTACTTTTGAAATATGAACAGGCTGCTGCTATTTGTCAGAAAAACGTGGAGGGTGCTCTTTTTCCTGAACGGAGCAATGGTTTTTTTTATACTATTCCCCGCTATATACATATCCCTGCTCAGGGAAAGCTGGTTCCCGTTTGCGTTCAGGCTGAAAAAAACGGTCGCCCGTTTCATGATTTTCAATACAGGCATTTCATACCGGGTACATTTTAAAGGGACCCTCGACAGGAAAAAACCTTATGTGTATTGCCCCAATCATACTTCGTTTCTTGATATTATCCTCTCCTACCTTGTGATTCCCCAATATTTTCATTTTGTTGCGAAAGGGGAGCTGAAAAAAGTCCCCTTATTCAATGTGTTTTTCCGGAGAATGGACATTGCATTTGACAGGGGCAGTCTCCGTGATTCACACAGAGCTTTTGTGAGAGCTGCATCGGATATTGACAAAGGCATCAGTATCGCTATCTTTCCCGAAGCCACTATCCCTGAGCACGCTCCCCGGCTGAGACACTTCAAAAACGGGCCTTTCCGCCTTGCCATCGACAAGCAGGTACCTATTGTGCCGGTAACCTTTAAAAACAACTGGAGAATCCTGCCCGACGGGAGAAAAGGGAAAAAGGGCGGCCGGCCGGGAAGGGCAGAAATCATTATTCACGCACCTGTTGAAACAACCGGCATGGGAGAGAATGATGTGAGCCTCCTCAGAAGCCGGGTTTTTGAAGTGATCGACGCGGAACTGAGGAAAGATCCCGTTTGACAGATCCTGTTTTTTTTCAGACCTTTACCCTCATGCAGATTGACGATAAAATCATTGACCATCTCTCAACCCTTGCCAAACTTGAGTTTCGGGGTGAAGAGAGGATACAGATCACCAAAGATCTGAGTCAGGTTCTTGCTTTCGTGGACAAGCTCAATGAACTCGTCACCTCAGGAATGGAACCCCTGATATTCATGAGCGGAGAAACGAATGTGCTGCGCGAAGATGAGGTAAAGCAGGACATCTCCCGCGAGGATGCGCTTAAAAATGCTTCCGGCAAAGATTCCGATTATTTCAAGGTTCCCAAGGTGCTGGAGTAAACACTCCGGGAATTCTGCTCAGCAGAACTGGTCAAATGCAGCTTTCAGGTGTTCCGCAATCATCTCAGCCGAGCGCCCTTCTATCTGGTGCCTTTCAATAAAATGCACAAGTTTCCCGTCCCGGAATAAACCTATGGAAGGAGAGGAAGGAGGAAAGGGAAGCATAAGCTTCCTCGCCTCGGCAGTGGCTTCCATATCCTGCCCTGCAAAAACCGTAAACAGGGAAGAAGGTTTTTTAGTATGATGGAGTGCCATCTGGACGCCGGGCCGGGCAGCTCCTGCTGCGCATCCACATACGGAATTAACGACCACAAGGGAGGTCCCTTTGGCCGAAGGAAGGCTATCACTTACTTCTTTCGCTGTCTTCAGTTCTTTAAATCCCACGCCGGTGAGCTCTTCACGCATGGGAGCACAGATATATTCTGGATAAGGCATAATTTTATTTTATGTTTTATCCGGCAAAGATACAAAACATGCCCCCCTTGCAGTGCAAAAAGGGACATTAATATTTTCCGAACGGGCTTTTACTTTTTCCCGAAGTACCATGCCAGCCATGCACCGCAAAGTCCCCAGGAAACAAAAGCATCAATTACCATTCCTTTAACATAATGCCACGGAAGCCCCATCCAGTTGTAGCCCATAAGAGGCCCCTGTAGCACGAGAACACAAGAAACAAGCAGCACCATCCACCAGCGTTCAAAGAAAGTCCTCAGCTTTTCGGAGGAAGCGGCAAGAATGATGCACACGCACATCACTGATATAAAATTAAAGAGCAAACCCCGGACGAATGTCATGGCGTTTTCCTGCACCCCTTCCTTTATATACATGATGGTAGCCATGGGTTTGCCCTTGTAAACTTCATGCATTTTCATGCACTCTTCCTGATATTTTGAATCAAAAGCTTTGGCGTTTCTGTTGTCAGCCGCAGGAACCATGTAGGCCCCTGACTCCAGCCCGCTGAGGGCAGACAGGATGGAATCCTGCGCGGGGGTGTAATGAAACGATTGCAGGTGAATGGGAAGGAGCATCCATGAAATGGCGCCCCAGACAAACAGTATGACGGAGCCGGCTAAGGATCCGATAATAATTTTTTTCATGATAAGCTAAGATTAAGGGGTTGGCGGTACGAAGTAATGAACAGTGCAATATTATGCAAACGGAACGGGAAAGCCAAAACTCATATCCGGGGATGCTGATTACTGCGACAGGGTAAACCGCACGTTTACACCTCCGCTCCAGTTGCCCGTCGGATAGGTAAGGGAGGTAACGGGCTTATTGATGGTTTTATCGAAAAACAGTTTTACGTTCAGGCGTTCATTCACCACATAGTCGGCGGATGTCTTCAGGGTGAAGGTGGTCATTCCGCCGGTGGCCTGGTTCACATTTTCAACAACTTTCCGTGTAACGGTTTTGCTGTTTCTTATGGAGATGTCCGCTTTCAGATTCACATCATTGTCAAGTTTTATTTTTTTTCCGCCGATCTTAAAAGGCAGCCTGAAATTTTTAAGCCTGTATCCGGAGCCTATCACAAATTCGCTTCCTCTTGTTTCGGTGAGCTGGGTATTGGCAAGGCTGAGGGAGAGGTTCCTGTCCTTTTTTATTTCGAAACGGGTAAGCAGGCTGTTTTTCCAGCTCATATCTATGCTTGCCAGGGGCGCAAATTGCTCGGAAAGGGTTACCTGCCCGATGTCGTATTTGTTAATATAGTCTTTTTTGTCATTGAGTGCGGTAGTAAAACCTTGTTCATCCTGCGTATAGAGGAGATTACTGGTATAAGCGTTAATGCTGTAGCTGGAACGGTATGCATGAGAAAGTGTAACACTGGAAAAATATTTCTGCACCCAGGCGTATTTCGAAAGTCCGTCGTATGTAATCCTCCAGTTCGGTTTGGGAACTGCCGGGAATTGTGTTTTGATATCCCCTGTCCCGGCAGGTCTCCCCGTGTATGCAGAGAGAAATGCGGGGATGAGTACCTGCTGGGAAGTGATGCTGTACCCCGAGGGATAACCTGTTGAGTCAAGTGTTCCGCTGTAATGCGGGTTATCCTGTGCAAGGCGTTGTGCGACCACGAGTGTATTGTCCCTGAATTTCACGAATGTTTCAGAGAAATGATTGTCGCCGTCTTTTTTAATGTCTTTTGCAAATGCAGTATTGATGCTTACGAAAGAGATGCTGAAGTTGCCGTTTTCAGTGGGAGTGAAATGGCCGTATTGATCTTTGGCCGGGTCCCAGCGGTAATATTCAGACTGGTTGCGGGAGAAATTCCTGTTGGCGGTAAGTTCTATTTTCATTCCTGCAAAAGGCTCTATGCTTGACCTTGCGGAGAAATTCTGGAGGTATGTTCTGCTGAAAAGATTATTGAGCAGGGTGTCCCTTGTAACCCAGCCTTTGCCTCCCGCCTCCTCCCGGATATCTTTCTGGCTTCCGAAGATAAATCCCGTAGTCGGCCCCTGGAATTGCTCATCCATGCCTATCAGCTGGGTTTTGGGAAGATATCCCGGAAAGAGCATTCCGTTGGTCTCGCTGTAAGTGAAAGAGGCTTTCTTCACACTGATGAGAACTTTGGATGCCTCTTTGAGTGCATGAACAAGGGCGCTTTCTTTTTTGATACTGTCTGCCCTGGCTTTCAGGGAATCAAGCCTGTTGCGGAGAGTGTCCTTCAGTGATTGTACGGGAGGCGCCGGTTTTCCAGTCATCTTGGGCGGAGCGCCTTTCTGGGTAAGCTTCTTGAAGTAGGGAATTTTATTGTACAGGTTAACGAGGTTGAAGTCCCCGTTAACCTGGCGGGTGTTGGAATTCTGAATGATATTCCCGATAGGATCAGGTGCATAACGCTGCTGCAGTGTATCATAGGTGAGAGGTGCTGCGGTCCAGTCATACCCGAATCCGTATTTGGCGCTGGCCGACACCCAGTCGGTGAGCGGAAATTTTGAGAACGGGAGCGTGTAGCTTACGTTGCCGGAATGATGATATTTCACAGTGCGCCCTCCCGTGTGGACGAGGTAGAGATTGCGCTTTATGCTGTCCATGTCCTGCTTGTAGTCCGCATCTTTTGCATTTACCCGTCCCGGACGTTCGTCGATCTTGGAGTTGTTGGTTGCCTGGAAATCAAACCTGAGGGCCTTAGTGAGATCATATTTGAAATCATAGGTGCGGACCATGTTAAAAATTTTGTTGAATGATGTGTCCATCACAATGGGCGCATTGGTTGTATTCCGGAGAAGCTGTTCTGAGTATTGCCTGTCAAGGTCAGCCCTGAAAGAAAAACTGCTCGGGGAGTAGTTGAAGTTAAACTCCCTGATGGGCTTTAGATAACCGGACTTAAACACCTGCAGCTTTCCGAAGGGGGTTACATTTTTAGGGGTGTTGTTAAAGATATAAGCTATTCCTGCCTTGTAGGATTTGACGGCATTATATTGTATAGTTTCGGTCCGGCGGTATGTTTCCGTATAAGCATAATTCAGCGCCCAGTTTTCGGGATCATAAAAGTGTGAGTTTGCATCGCGTTTTACTTTTTCTTTCTTCACATTGGTGAAGTTAATACTCCGCCTGAGGGTATAATCTTCGGATGTTTTGATGACTTCTTTCCTGAGAGAGTCCTGTTTGTTTTTTTTAAGCTCATCGAGCTGGTCCTGGAGGGGGATATCCGGCTCATTGGGATTAAACTTGGGGCGGATCCAGTTTTCGGAGTAACCCAGGTACATCGGCACTTTTATGCCGCTGTTCATGGGCAGGAATTTTCCCAGTTCGAGGTTGGAGGAAATGTCATACTGGGTGTTTTCCGTTTTCTTTCGTTCATTCAGCTTCTGCTCAATGCTTCCAAATCCGAAGGTGCTGTGGCTCCCGGCAAGAGCAATGGAACCGAGGTCGGCCAGCTTGGCATTGACGCGGGCATTGGCCGCCCATCCTCCTTCGTCGGCAAAGTCGGAGAGGCGGAGCTCATTCACCCAAATCTCCCCGCATTTGGATCGGCCGTCGTCATTGTCAGTGTTGGATTTCTTCTTTGGATTCCGGATACCTATGAGAATAGTTTTGACCGCATTAAGCTTGGGGTTCCCGACAACGGATATTTTGTTGTTCCCGTCCTCTACTGTATAAGGTGCGATCAGGGTAACTCCCGAGTTGATAAGCATGGCTTCGTTGCGCTGCTGCTTGGCCATGTATAGTTTTTCAAGCTCGAGATCAAGTTCATTCTCACCCGGCCAGATAGTGTTCTCGTCTGATTTAGGGGTGTTCCATGGCGTGGGAGTAAGCGGTATTTCATATTCGTAATAATTGCTGTTGAAATCCGTTCCGAGCCTGATAAAAGCCACGAGGTCTCCTTTCTTAAGCTGGTCACCGCTTGCGCCGGACTCGGCATGGACAAACATTTTAATTTTCTTATAGTTCCGGATATCAAACTGTATGTTTTTATAGGCAGCGCGGGCGTCCCCGTCTTCGAGGTTGCAGGTTTTCAGGACGAGCGACTGCTCATTGAGCTGGCGGAGATTGGGGGATGCGGGGTCAATGGGGCGCGTAAACCCGGGAGGGATGATATATGGGACGGGCTGCCGGCTGCCGTTCTCTTCAAGGCTTACCGTTGAAACATCAAAAGAAGTGGCGGAGGAGTTATCCACGGGAATATACTCCCCCGGGAATTTCAGGTCAAGATTGTATTTTCTCCATTCATCCCTCACCAACTGCAGTTTGGCAAAACGCAATACAATTGCCTGATCGAAGCCCCGGAGGAACATCCGCATAAAACGGATGGACTTGAAATCTTCAATCTCCCCCACAGTCCTGTCAGGACTCTGAATGGGAACTTTAAACTGGTACCATTTAACAGATTCGGTATTGCCATTGGGAAGCTTGCGGGAGGAAGTGCGGATATCTGTGATGTAATTTTGTCCGATGTTCATCTCCCCGGGATTTATCCGGACCCGGTATTGGTAATAGTTTTCAGCTTCATTAAGAGTATTGTCTTTGTTGATGTCCTCCCCGTCAGGGATATTGGTTGCCGATGAGGGGGCGGAACTTCCGCTGGTTACGGAGTTCCCGTCGGGTGCATTGTATTTTTTATAGCCTTCGAGGATAGAAGTTTTGTCCTGGTTGTAATCATTTCCTTTGAAGTAATGGTAGTCATCCCCGGAAGGGTCTTTATAAGCGGCGGCATAGGCCGCTGAAGATGTTCCGAAAGCTTTGGTGACAGGCTGGATATATGCCGAATCAAAATACGTTCTTTCGTCCTCATCTCTCAGCCCGTCGAATCCCACATCCTGGAAAGGACGCGCGCTGACATCATTATCGAACGCATTGATGAGGGGCTGGATGGTTGGGACTCTTCCCCATTGTGTGCTGTCCACGTTGATAACTGTGGTGTTTGTGGGAAGCCCGTTTTCAAAACTTTTGCGGGAGTCCTTAAGAATATCTTCCGAAACATTGCCGAGGTTGAAATACAGTTCCCCTCCGTTGGTGGCGTTATAGATAAACGGGTCCAGCAGCCAGAACTCTATGAATTCTATATTGGAGGCTTCAAAGTCTGTGGTTTCCATTTTCCGCATGATGCCGGCCCATCGTTTCTCAGGGTTTTTCAGTGTCCCGTTGGCGTTAATCCCTGCAGAGTAGGGGCCGGGAGCAACATCATAATTGTAAGGACCTCGTTCATCGGGATAGTATGCGAGATTAAGCATGGAGAGCTGGGCGGATGATTGCCCGTTGGAATACTGTTTATCAGGAAAGATTTCTGTTTCCAGCACCTGTCTTACGTAGTGGTTGGAAATCTGATCTTTGTCTGCAGTAATATAATCAGGGGCTTTGTTTTCGTCATAGAATGTCTGGTCTATGATATACCACGCAAGCCGCCCGCGGTTTTTACCATAGTTCAGGTTGTTGGAGAGGGAGGCCTCGGGAAAGAGATTAGGTTGCCCCTGGGGTGTGCTTGCGAGCACCCAGCTGCTCACGGACTTAATATCCATGGGAGTTTTACTTCCTTCAAAATCATCAATATAGGAGGTTCCTTCTTTACCTATTGCCTTTGAGTGCCCCGGTACCAGTTGTGCAAACTCTCCCGATACGGTAACAGTTGAGGTTTCTTTGGTGTCAATGAAAGGCAGGCGGTCTACCATCCTCGTGAGGAAGCGCGACTCGGTCCTGTATGTTCCGTCGAGACCCCAGATGGTGTTGGAAATAGGCTCATCGCCTATGCTGACTTTAGCCGTGAGCGGTCGTTCCCGCAAATGAAGAATCGTCCCGCCGAGCAGAAAATCTTTATTCACCACGTAATCAAAACGGGACCCCATAAGTGTTTTTGTCTGGAGATTGAACAGGGCGTTGCTCTCTACATTTACCTTGATAGGTGTACCTGAATTCAGAATTCCTTCATTGATAATTTTCACCTTTCCGGAAGTATAATCTACCGTATAATCAGTGTTCTCCACGAGTTTTACCGCCCCTGCGGTAACGGTAACGGCTCCCTGCGGGATATTGAATGCATTGAGGGATATTTCGGAACTGGATGACGACTGGAAACTTCCTCTTATGCTGAACTTGTTATGTTCAAGATCCTGCTGGGCACGGGTTTTCGTGGAGTCATAGAGAAAGTCAAAGACATAGCTGTTGGCGAGCAACTGGTTTCCCGCACCGAATTTTGACCGGAGGTAGCTGCCGAAAGGTTCACGCACCGGGAAGATAATGCGCCCCTTATCAGCGTTGATGGTGACTCCGTCCACGAAGTCAAACACTCCGTCGGGCTGGGGGTCGTTCTGCCCGTTGAGCCTGTCAAGGCTCAGCACCCTGATAAGCGGGATACCGTTTACATTGGGCTCAGCTGTGGCAGGAAGATAATTGACCGGCAGACCGGTGGCGGCATTGTCATACATGACATCCAGCTTGAAATCTTTATTGCTTACGTTGAAAGTTCCGATGGAATAAATATTTTTCATCATCAGGTCCCAGGTCGGAAGATGGGTATTGAGATTGGCATTTTTCAGCAGCTTTACAAAGAGGGCTTCCGGTGCGTTGATGCCGCCGGTAGTAAGCTCGCCCACCCGGTAAATGTTCCCGCCAACGGTATACTCATAGGCAACGGCAAGGACCTCATCGGCATTGAGCGACTGGTTTAAAGAAATATACCCCAGGCGGGCGTTAAAGGTGAAGTCAGTGGCGGCAAGTTTGCGTGCATTGACTAACTTTTCATAATCCTTGGCTTCCTCCATCGAGGTAGAGGAGAAAGCCGCTTTCAGGTCATTCTTGATGTCCCTCACCGCTGAAAATGCTCCTGTAAGCGAACCATACAAACTGTTGGAAGTGTTGTCAGGGTATGAAGCAGCAGGATTGGGAACCCAGTAAGCGTCATAGGGGTTGGCTTCCCCCAGGTCGGTAAAAGCCACGATGTTCCTTGTATTGTCCACGATCCCGGTTTTATTCGTAATCCAGACCTCCACCTTTGTTATATTAATGGAAGAGGTGATGATCGGGAGGTGCTTCAGCGCCTCGTCATAATGGTCTTTAAAATACTGCGACAGGAAGAAGTGCCGGTTCGCTTCGTACTGGTCGGCTTTGATGTCGAAGAAGCTGGTCTGCGCCCCGCCCTTGACTTCGATGGTGGAGGATTTTCCTTTTTGCTGTGAATAGACGCTGGTAACGGTGAGCCGCCCAAACTGCAGGGCGGTTTTTATCCCGAAGAGGCTCTGGCTGCCTGTAATCAGCGAGCCCGACAAAGGGAGGTTGACGTTACCGGCCTCAATCTTTTTGATGATCTCATCCTCGTACCCGGTGTATTCAAGTTTCATCTGGTTCTCGAAATCAAAGGTGGCCTCAGTGTTATAATTGGTGGTAATCTTCATCTTGTCGCCGATATTGCCTACCACGTTCATCTGTATTTTCTGGTTAAAGTCGAACTGAGCGGGAGGCTTGCGGAGGTTTTCCGGCAGGGAAGGGTTTTGGTTTGTGCTGCGCTTTACCCCGAAGATCAATTCTGCGGAACCCTGCAGCCTGATATCCACGGTATTGCCGCCGAAAATCCGGTCAAAACCTTCCCCCCCTACATGTATCTTGGGGATGAGGGCTTTTCGCTGCAGCACCTCTTCTTCATTGGCGCGCTGCAGCCAGTATTTTCTTTTGGCGCTCCTGTATTCTTTTTCCACGAACTCATCAAAGGTGAGGTAGCCGGGATTCCTGTAAAAAAGCTTCCCCATATTTTCACTGATGTTGTACTGCCCGGTTTCGGGGTCGTACTCTACGGTGCTTTCTATGTTGGAGGGATCCTGGAGATAGATCTTGCTGTGGTCGTAAGACGAAGAGTATTTGTCTGTTTCCCTGTCCTGGAAAGGGAAGGGAAGTTTAACGGTAGAGTCTGAGTCTGCTGCTGCGGAAAAAAGTCTTTTTGCATGAACAAAGGAGATATTCCTGGTGGCAGCTTCAATCAAAGGAGCTGCAAGGAGAACCCCGCAGGCTGTGAGGGTAACCCAAAATACAGAATTTCTTTTCTGCCGTTTTTTCAAAATACAGAAAATTACAGATTGGACGTTTATAAGTTATTCAGCGCTAATTTAATAAGCCTTTCCACCCCTACCTTTTCCGCGCTGCTGCGGAGTATCTGGTCCACGGCTTTTTCAGCAAGGTTTTTAGTGAACCCCAAAGTAACCAATGCAGATAACGCCTCTTCCTTTATTCTATTGTCCTGTAAAACACCGGCTGGTAATGTTCCATGGGCATCGCTTTTCCCGAGTTTTCCCTGCAGCTCAATGATGATGCGCTGTGCGGTTTTTCCTCCTATGCCCTTTACGCTCTGGAGAAGGGGAACATTGGCCGAAACAATGGCCTGCTGCACCTCAGGCGGGGAAAGCGAAGAAAAGATAAGCCGGGCGGTGGCTGCACCAATGCCTGAAACGGATATCAGCATGCGAAAAAGCCTGCGCTCATCTTCGTCGGCAAAGCCGTAAAGCGTGTGAGCGTCTTCTTTGACAATAAGATGGGTAAGCAGCCTGCAATGCTCTTTGTCGGGAATCTTTGAATAGGTATATACGGATATGTTCAGCAGGTAACCAACCCCGTTGCAGTCAATCACCGCACAGGTAGGATTTTTCTCCTTTAATTTTCCTTCAATATGATTATACATAGGGAACCCCGTTTTTTTTCGAATTCCTCACAATAGTACTGATTTTTTGCGAAACGAGACCTCTCTGAGATGCGACCAATTGCCTTCTTATCAAATCTCCTGAAAGGTTCCCACAAAGCGGTGTTGCTGTCAGGGCAGAGGCTCCAAAGTACCGTTCATAACTCTAAGTCTTTGTCGGGAAAAATATTTATGTGGAAAAAATGATCCGGCGCCTGAAAGAAGAACCGGAAGTATGACGGCTCCATCCCCGCCGGAAGTTGCTATGCCACCTGCGCAAACTGTTTTTGAAATTATGTCTGACTGATAGGGGGTTAGAACATTAACTCGCTTGCGAAAAGCTTTCTTAAATGACTCACTGAATGCAACCTCCATTATAGCTGCTCTTTTAGTTCCTTGACACTTCTTGAGAATTTGAGCTTTTCTCTTTTGTGCTCATGGCGAGCACTCTTGTAATTATCAAGAATCTCATCGCGACGGGCATCGGCTATATTATGCTCCAAAAGACTCTTAAGTTCAAGGCGCGCATCGAGAGGCAATCCGTATGCGGCTTCAACAATCGTGTTAAATGAAACGTTTCGACTGGACATTTTTATTAAGTTTTAAACAAAGATAACGAACTATACGGCTTTTCCCAAGGCAAAAAAGGCCTTGTGTATAACGCATCAGGGATAAACGAAGTTTTAAAAAGGGGGATAAGAAGCGATACTGTTCACTCTTGTCCATTTTACACTGTTTTTAGTGTAAACCTATTTCAGGACAAGTCATACTCTCTTGCAATTTTTGGTTCGTGCGTTGGCTTGTGCGAATTGCAAGAGTGTATTTTTTTGTGTGTGGGCTTTCATCATGCTAAAAGTTTTTCCAATTTCGTTTTCCATTTTTCCCAATCTCTCACTTCCTTAGTTTGCAGGTCAAGAAATTTTTGGGTGTGGTCGTGATGAATCAGATGACACAACTCGTGAATGATTACATATTCAATGCAACCTTTCGGGGCTTTGATTAATTCAGGATTCAAAATTATTTTTCCATTTGGTGTGCAACTGCCCCAACGGGTTGGCATTTCTCTCAGCACGATTGAACTTGGTTCTACTTTGTGCTTCCTGAATTTTTCTATCAATGGTTTTGCAATGGAATGAAATTTTGTTTTTGCATTTTGCAAATACCATTCACTGACTAATTGTTTTGCATTTGATTTATCTGCTGCAACTACTTCAATAAATTTTCCTTTCAACTTTACTGATTCTGTTTTTCCTGAAAGTATTTTCAAGCGATATTGCCTTCCCAAATACAAATGAGTTTCGCCACTGATAAATTTTCGTGCAGGTGTTTTCGGTTGGAATGAAAGAAAGAAACTTTGCTGCTTAATAATCCACGGTGCTTTTTTCCGCAACTTCTCTTTTACTTTTTCCATTGAAGTTTCAATGGGTGCTTTCACCAACACATTCATTTCCGGTGTAACGGTAATGCCTAATGATTTCCGGTTTGAATATTCCAAACGAAAATCAATCTTCCTGCTGCCAAACTGAATTGCCTCTGTCATTACTTGTAACGGATTTTCGCAACCTCAATACACTTGTTTGCAATTTCATCCATCTCACCAAACGAAAGATTGATGTTGTATTTGTCGCGGACTTCATCAATTAAATAATCTCCGATTTCAATTTGCAATTTTCCAGTGATGTTTGTTTTGTGCTGCCAGTCAATGATGGGTTTTCCATTGTCAAGAACTGCCTGTTGAATCAAATCATCAATCTGCAAAGCAGTTTGTGATGAAATTTGTTTTCGCATTACATGGTCCTGAATTTTTTCAGTGATGGCTTCTACCGTTAAACCATAAAATGCTTTTGCAATATCTCTGTCATGCAACACTTCAGGAATATCGGTGTCGGTGTGGGCTAAAACTGTATTCATGATTTCCTGAACTCTGTTTAAATATTGTGCTTCCGAAATTCTTTTCGCTTCATAGTCGGCAATGGTTTCTTTCAGCATCTGCGAAAACTTTTTATAGAAAGCAGGGTCTTCATCCATCTTCTCCGAAATGTGTTTTGAAGTTCTGCTTGCAATCTTATCTGCCTTCGCTGCTTTGCCTGTGGTGTTCTCTACTTCCTGCTGAAATTTTTCCTTATCAAAAATGTTTACCAACTCTGTGATGGTTTCAACTTTCTCTGTTGTGATATGTGTGTCAATCAGTTTTTGAATTTGTCCTTCGTATTGTTTGTAATCAATTTCATCGCTGTATCTTTCTATCACTGCCAAACGCAATTTTAAAAACATTGTCAAGTCCTCTTTGTAGCGGTTGATTGTTTTCTCCTCAACTTCTTTGTGAAACTGAATAGATGAAAGTGCCAACTTAAAACCCTTGGCAAACTTTGCGAACTTATCATAGAACAAGACACGCACTGCTTCATCTTTCAACAGCAACTGATATGCTTCTGCATCGCGTTTGTTTGCAACAGTTTTGAAAATGTCCCACAACTCGGAATGTTTCTGCGGCAATTTTTTTATTTCATCGGCAATGTTCACCAATGTTCCCTCCAAATCATCCGCATCAAAATCTTCAAACGAAGAATAAAGCTGCAAGGCATCATCTAAATTTTCAATCACTCCGTAATAGTCAATGATGTAACCAAATTCTTTGTCAGGGTAAATGCGGTTCACCCTTGCGATGGCTTGCAAAAGTTTATGTCCCTGCAAATTCCGTGTGAGATAGAGAACTGTATTTTTCGGCTCGTCAAAACCTGTGAGGAGTTTGTCAACCACAATAATTATTTCGGGGTCTCGCTGATTTTTGAAACGGCTGATAATATTTTTCTCATACGATTTTGAGTTGCCATGTTCATCCATCATCTTTTTCCAAAACTGATTTTCTTTCTCGGTGGATTTTTCATAAGCACTTTCTTCACCTTCCCTTTCGTCAACGGAAGAAATCAAAACTTCACTGCTTACAATTCCGATTTCATCTAAAAACTCTTTGTAGCGGATGGCATTTACTTTTTTATCGCAAACCAATTGTGCTTTGAACGGTGTGCCTTGCCAGTTGTCACGAAAGTGCTGACTGATGTTCCAAGCAATGGCATAAATTTTTTGCTCTGCTGCATTCAACTGGTCGGCTCTTGAAAATTTCTTTTTCAAATCCGCTTTCTGATATTCCGTCAACGGTTCGGAAACCATTCCGAAAAAAGTATCAATCGGACTTTCATTTACAATTTGCTTTGCAACTCTGCCTTCATACAAAAGCGGAACAACGGCTTTGTCGGTAACTGCCTGGTCAACGGTGTAGGAATCTATCATGCCGCCAAAGCGTTCTGCGGTGTTCTTGTGTTTGAGAAACAAAGGTGTTCCGGTCATGGCAATGAAACAGGCGTTGGGCAAAGTTTTCTGCATGTCAATGTTGAAAATGCCGTGCTGTGTGCGGTGTCCTTCATCCACTAAAACAAAAATGTCGTGGCTCTGCAAGGGCTGACTGATTTTATTTATCGCTGCCACAAACTTGTTGATGATGGTCGTTACCACTGCATCACTTTTACTTTCCAACAATTCAACCAACCGTTGTCCTGTGCTTGCGTTCTCTACAAACTTTCCGCACTTGCGGAATGTGCCTGTAATCTGTGCATCCAAATCTGTGCGGTCTGTTACCAAAATAATTTTCGGATTGCGGATTGATTTTTCCAATGCAATGGCTTGTGCAAGCATTACCATTGTTAAAGATTTTCCACTGCCCTGAGTGTGCCAAATCACTCCGCCTTTCCGTCTGCCATTCTCCATTTGCAAAATGCGTTGCATGGATTTTTTGATTGCAAAAAACTGTTGGTATCGTGCAATCTTTTTTTCTGCATTGTCAAACACAATGAAGTTGAAAATAATATCCATCAATCTTTCGGGACAGCACAAGCCAAATAAATATTCGTCCTGAACAGTGGGAAGAATTTCTTCTTTCTCCATTGCATCAAAGTATTGACGAACATATTTGAAACGGTCTGCAAATAATTTGTCTTTCAGTTCAACCGCAAGCGGTTGATTTTTTAATGACAACAAATTGCTGCGGTAATTTTTTTCTTCTTCATCGCTGTTGAATTTTTCAATCCACTTAGCCCAAAACTTTTCAGGCGTTGCGTTGGTGGCATACGCTGCCTCTTGTGTGGCAATGCTCATGGTGAGTTGCGAATACACATACAAACTGCGGATGCCATCGTCTTGCTGATTACGCAAGTGCTGACTGATTGCCTGAGCCAACGGTTCTTTCATGTCTGGTCGCTTGCACTCAATGATGCACAACGGAATGCCGTTGACAAACAAAACCAAATCGGGACGGTAATGCTCTTTGCTGGTGCTTCGCATTACACTGAATTCTTCGGTAACATGAAACACATTGTTCTCTGTGTTTTTCCAGTCAATGTAATTGAGGGTTACGCTTTTTTTATCGGCATCAAAACTTTGTTCAAATGCTTTGCCCAGTGTAATGAGATTGTAAGCGGTTTCGCAAGCGGAAATGTAGCCCTCATTCATCGGCAACTCTTTGAGGGCACGAATTCCGTTTTCAATATTCGCTTCGCTGATGTAGGTTGTTTTTGTTGAACTGATTTTGATGGAAGAATTTATTTCCTTCAACTGCTTACGCAACACATCTTCTAAAATCACATTGCTGGTTTTGCCTCCGCGAAGTTTGTCGGCTTCAGCCGGACTTAAATAAGTGTAGCCCAACTTCTGCAACAATTGCAAAGCAGGGATTTGACTGATGTGGTCTTCTTTGAATGATGGAGTTTCCATTATTGAACGAAAATTGGGAATGTGATTTTATCAGTGCCAGTATGCTCGCGGATTATCTTACACTCTACATAATGATGCCCCAAATAAGCGGCAGTAGTTTCACAATAATTTTTATTGCGATACTCTCCCCTAAAATCATGACGAAGTTGATTTTTATTTGCTGCCTGAATTCCCGAATTGTAAGCATACCATTCAATTTTTTCAAAGGGTTGTTTTACGAATTGAGAATTACCTCTCATCAGTTTGTAAGTGATTTTTTTATCCTTCGGAATTGACTTGGAATTAGGATAGTATCTTTCCGATTGAGTTCCATCTTCATTTGATATGTAACATTCAAGTGAGAAAGTTCTTTCCTTTATTTCTAAATCCTTTCCGTTTGAACTTTTACCTATGAATGGAAGGGAGAGAAGATATTCCTGCCAGTTAAAAACAAAAAACGGATAAGAGAAACGAGTTGAGATATTGTAAACTTTTTCTTTGCTAACCTGATTTTCAAAATGCCCCCAAAACTCTTGTTTTAAATCAAGTGCCTCCTTTACATTGCCTCCAATTAAAATAGAGTTGTCATCTGCTTTACCCTGAAGTTTGGCTGCCATGTCAGTATGCAAACTAGTTGTAGTAAGTTCTTTGCAATTCGGAATACCGTAATGAGCCCACAAAACTTTTTCATCGCTACCAAAATCAATTCCGGTTCTGATTTTAATTGGCTTGATTTCATACTGAGCAAGCATGTTTGATAAATCAACACTAACGAATTGTGTAAGAATTGAAGTTGCATTTAGAGCATTTACAATTGCATCATTCGGATTTCCATTTCTTCTAACGAATTGTAAAAAGATTCCATCACCCTGCAATCTGTGAACATGACCACCGAACTGATTGGCTACATGAATTGCTAAAGTGAGCAATGAATCTTTCATCATCCGCACTTCTTCCAAAGAATACTTTTCAATCAAACGGGTTGAACCTTTGATGTCAACAAAAACTGAGACGCAATGGTGATACAGTGTGCTGCTGAAACCAAGGTCTTTAAAGTCAGGGTGAGCACCAATAGTGATTGTGTCAAACGAATCGGGGTTCTCTCCGAAGTATTTTGTCAAACTTGTCTTATCATAAGTGAAAACAACTTTTGGTCCTTCAATTTTTTCAGGGAGATTTTCTCCATTGAAATTTGAAATAGGTCCACCTTGCAAACTCTTCTGAACGGATTCGCTTAGATTTTTGGTTTCATTTACGAACTGTGTTGATGCTCCGGTCTTTTTTGAAAGGACACCATCAAGTCCTGTTAGGTAATTGTCAAATAATCGCATATTAGTATAGAATTAAAATTGTTATTAAAATCGTTAGGAGAGCCAACTCTACATATACAAGCCGCATAGCCCATTCAAGGAAGAAATATTTTTTCTTCAATCCAGTGGCTAAATAAAATGCCTGATGCGCTAAATCTTCTTCAACATCTTTATCGGTTTGTTTGCTGTATGATTCGCAGAACTCTTTTGCGCTGCTGAATTCAGCAACAGCATTGAAAAAAGTATGCGAATGGTATTTGTCTTTGCTTGAATTGCCTGAAACCAAAAACGGATAAACGGCTTTTATGATTAGCACTGTAGTAATGATGCTGGCAGCAAACAATGCACACAAGCAAATATTTACAAGGTAGTAGTGTGAAGGGCATTCAATAAGCCCAATGATATTATTGTAGTTGGCAATTATTCCACCGCACAAAAATGTGTTGAATGCCAAAAGGAAATTTCCCTTTGTGTTTGCTCCTGTAATGTAATTGTCAAACCTCTGAATGATAAATCGTGTTTGTTCTTTTTCTTTTTCCATGAGTAAATTATTTTAATCTTATTTTACCAGTTAATAGTTGTTGCATTAATCCTTTTTTCTTCTCTCTCATTTTTTCTGTTTGAGTTTTCAATATTTGAATTTCATTATCGGATACTTGCAACACTTTTGAAATTTCTTTTTGCTCGTTCTTGGATGGTATGAAAAATTTAATTGGCAATAAATCACTTCCATACAAGTGTATGATGGTAATACCTTGAGCCATTCTTAAAACCTTTCGCTTTTGCGTATGAGTCAAAAAATAGGACATAAAAATGGGTTCGGTTAAATCATTTTCCATTCTAAAAATATTTATGTCTCCTCCGAGTAAAACATCATCTTCAAGGATTGCAGATGTTACCGTTAAATCAATTCCAGTAGTTGTTGTAGAACCGGGCATTAGTATGTCACCATATTTTGAAAGTGTTCCTTCTTCAAAGTTGGTTTTGCTTTTTACAGTTTGAATTACCTCTTTATATGTTGTAAATAATTCTCCATACAATACACATTTAAATTTTCCACTTGCATCAAGTTTATCTTTTGAAAGTAATTGTCCTTTCATGTGCTTATATAAATCTTCCAAATGATATTCCTTCCATTTTTCTTTTTCAAAACCCTTCAATCTCTTTTCACCAGTGAGGAGTTTTTGCATCAACCCTTTTTTCTGCAGCAGTTTTTTTTCAATCAGCAAATTGTTTTTGTTGATGGCAGTGTCCATGAGGTGAAGCAAATCGGCAATGGCTTGTTGTTCTTTGGGAGGTGGGAGAGGGAGTTTAATTTTTGCAAGATTGGTTTTAGAAACTCCGAACACTGAAAAGCCGGTTGCAATTCTCCTCAGTTCCCTCACAACCTGCGGATGGTTTAAAATGTATGTGCGATAACCTGCTGCTGTTTTTCCGTATTTGTCTCTTGCAGCAAAGGTGTGAAGCCCGCTAATTATTTTTCTTCCGTTTACATTTCGCAGTTCAACACATTCTGCAACTCCAACATAATCTTCCGAAGCATCTGCAATAATCAAATCACCATCTTTCAGCAAAGGAAATTCTTCATCGGTTGCTGTTTCATTGCTTATCAATCCGTCTTTCACATAAGGAATTCGCTTCTCCATTTCAAAATCCAGAATTTCATTTTCAAAAGTTGCATGAATATCTCCGTAATGAATGTTCTGAATTTCATCAGCCGTTTTTTCATTCGTCAATTGCTCCCGCGAAAAAGAAAATGATTTCAGAAATGAAAACACTGTTCCGAACTCAGGCGTTGTCCAGTCGCTTGGGATGGTGGAATTGTAGAATGGTTTTGTTGAATGTGATTTCGCCATAATTATTTTGCCAGTTGCGTTAAATAATTTTTGATTTCGGTTTGCACTTTGGCTAAATCTTTTTCAAGCGAATCAATTTCCGATTGCACTTGTGCAATATTTACTTCGGGTTCTTCTTCAAAGGTGTCCACATATCGGGGAATGTTTAGGTTGTATTCGTTCTCACGGATTTCGTCAAGCGTAGAAACAAAACTGAATTTATCCTCTATAATTCCTGCGTTCAATTTTCCCGCTGTAAAATCTCTGTAAGTGGAAACGATGTGTTCAATGTCTGAATCACGAAGGCGGTTTTGATTTTTAAGTGATTCAAAGTTTTTACTGCTGTCAATAAACAATACATTTTTATTCGTGCCTTTTCCTTTATTGAAAATCATTATTGCTGCCGGAATAGATGTTCCAAAAAATAAATTAGAAGGCAAACCAATAACCGCTTCCAAAATATTTTCTTCAATTGCTTTCTCCCGAATTTTCCCTTCGCTTGCACTGCGGAACAACACACCATGCGGAACAACAACACCAACTTTCCCTTTTCCTTCATAAGCGGTTTCAATCATGTGAGAAATGAAAGCCCAATCGCCTTTGCTCTTTGGCGGTGTGCCTCTCCAGAAGCGATTGTATTTATCCGTTTCGGGGTCAAAGCTGTCGGCTGATTTATTTTCTTCCTTGTCGTCAACCTTTCCCCATTTGTCAAGTGAGAAGGGTGGGTTTGCAACAACGGTGTCAAACTTCATCAGTGCATCGCCTTCTTTCAGTTTCGGATTTCTGATTGTATCTCCCCAACGAATTGTTGCGTTATCAAACCCGTGCAGGAACATGTTCATCACTGCTAATGCCCAAGTGCTTCCGTTTGCTTCCTGTCCGTAAAGCGAAAAATTATCAGAGCCAACTTCTTCACCTGCCTTTATCAGCAGTGATGCCGAACCACAAGTAGGGTCGCAAATCCGTGAACCCGATTTTGATTTTGTGAGTTTGGCAATGAGAGTAGAAACTTCTTTCGGGGTGAAAAATTCACCTGCTTTTTTTCCTGCATCGCTGGCGAAGTTTTCAATCAGGAACATGTAAGCACCACCGATGATGTCAACACCGTCAAGATGTGATGGACGCAAATCCAATTCATCTTTGTTGAAGTCAAGCAACAAATTTTTCAGCCGTGTGTTTTTGTCTTTCGGTTCTCCCAATTTGCTGCTGTTGAAATCAATGTTTTGGAAAATACCTGCACCGTCTTCACTGTAAAGTTTTTCACGGTTGGCTTCTTCCAAATCAGTCAAGCCGATGTTTATGAGTTCACCGATGTTGCTCTCGTTGCGGTGGTCAAATAAATATTTGTAGTGGCTGTGCTCCGGCACAACAAAGCGTTCATGCTTCATGGCTCGGTCTGCCCGTTCTTTATCACCGTTGTATTTTTTTAGGTGTGCTTCGTATTTGTCGTCATGCACATCACTGAGATACTTTATAAAAAGCATAGTGAGCACATAATCTTTGTAAACACTTGGGTCAATGCTTCCGCGAAAAGTGTCGCACGCTTTCCAAACTGCATCGTTGATGTCTTTCTGAGTAATTTTCTTTGACATGATTATTATTTTATAGCGTTAATGATTTGTTGTTGAATTTGTTTTTCTCTTAGTGATTCTATTTCTTTTTTCAATTTCTTTTCGGTGTTGCGAAGTTGTGTGATTTGCAGAACTGCTTTTTGCGTTTCAATACTTGGGATTGAAATTTCCAAATCTTCCAAAACACTTTTTGAAATGGAAGCGATGGAAGTTCCGATTGCCTGTCCCTTCAAAAGTTTTTGTGTGGAAGGATGGTTGAGATACCAAACCAAAAATTCCGGAAGGATATTTCTGTCGGTAATGCGGAATACAAAAAAAGAAGTTGAGGCAACTGAAGGTTCGTTGTGGTTTTCAAAAACGGCAGCGAAGTTTTTAGAACCTTTGGCAGCGAACAAAACATCACCAGTCCTGAGCAGATGTTTGTCGGTGATGTTGTCAGCTTTGAGGTCGGGGTGAAGAGAAGTCCTGAGCCGTCCGTTTTCGTCAAAATGCTTTGCCTGTAAATACACAATGTCCCCTTCGGAAATTGGCTTGGCAAAGAGCCCTGTTTGGATGAATGCGATATGTTTTACTTCTGTTTTCACTTTTTTATCTGAGTATTAGTTCTACAAATCGGTGCAAATGTAGGTATTGTTTTCAAACCACCAAACATTTTTGAAAAAAAATTTTAAGTATGGGTTCTACAAAGTAGCAGAAAAGTATGCTACGAAGCCGGATAAAGCGGTGGCGATTGCACTCTTTTGCCTTTGCCTTGCGTTGGGCTTGTGCGTTGGGGGCAAAGGCAAATGTGTGCAATGTGCGTTGGCATAGAAATTCAAATTTTTTTGTGCGTTGGCGGTGTTTTAATTTTTTTTTGAAGCGTTTGCCTGTCCGTTAAAAGCGATGTCATGTCGTGTCTGTTGTCGTAAAAAATGTTTGTTCAAAGCCGTTCACTTCAAGGTTAGCAGTGTCCCAAAATGCTTGCAGCTAACAATTAATTATCGGCTACAAATATAACCCATAATAGCGTATATCAAGCACCTGTTGTGGAGTATCACGCAATATAGAGGTGGATATACGCAGGCTTAGATATCAAGCTTGCCGAGGGGGACTTTGGATGTTACTTAGAAGCCGGGCGGGTATATCACCTTAGCAAAAAACCTCTTGAAATATTAAAGCTGAACCTGAAACCACCGTCCAGCCATGAGTCTGTAGTGCTGGTGATGAAATCACTCTCCGCAAGCCCCGCAGAATTCGAGAACATGATGCTGAAAACATGCCCCCCTGTCTCCACTTCCCATCCCAGGCCAAGAGGAGGAGAATATAAAGTTGTTGTGTTGTTTTTCCGGAAGGCAGAGAATGCATGGAAATAATCAAAAATGATTGCAGAACGCCTGCTCAGCTTGAATCTTCCCCCTGCTCCCAATGCAAATAGCGTATTTTCATCCCCGGGATCTTTTACAAAATTGCGGTGTACCACTGTAGGGAGCAGTTCCAGCGAAATACCGGGAGAAAATTTTCTTGCAATGATTGCCTGGTGAACGTATGTCATCCTGTGGGCAAATGCATTGTACGGGCTGTAAAGTGCGGCATCGTAATTTCCGTCAATGTCTTTCTCGGGCGTAAAGGTCATATCCGAATACCAGGTAAGCGATACCGGCATGTGGTTGTCCGGAGTTTGCTGTAAAACCCGGTACTTCACAAGCGCCTGAATGTTTTCTTTCCTTTTACACCTTGCTATCCCGAGCGTGAGCTTGTCATTAATGCCATATTCAAAAGCCAGGCGTATGTCCGATGAAACATCAAAACCATAAAGGGTGTGCGCTCCGTTTCCCATGATCCCGAAACGATGGCTGATGCGGAAGTCGAGGGTCTTTGCTTTGACCGTTTCGACCGACTGCGCATTGATGATGCGCGTGGTCTTGAAAGTAGCCCTGGTTTTTTCATGCTTCGCAGAATCCCCCTGCGCAAGAAGACTTTTCCAGTCCTCCTCCTGGGCAGACGCGGAAAGGAATACAAACAGCAGAAGAGAAGCGAGTATGTTTTTCATGGGGAAGGGTGTGATGATTTCTTTTTATGAGATACTGCCGCAATTAATTATAGTTCTTATAAGTCGCTGCTAAATTACGCAACTCCCCGGGATTATATGTTGAAGCTACTGCAAATAAGGCAGATCCTCTCTCTTCTAACCCCACCCGCTTCCAATGCCTTCTTCCCCGCATATTTTAAAAATATATTACCTTTGGCAGGATTGGAAATTAATGTTAATGGATAAACACGATCAGCTATTTATTCAGCTCTTATATATTTTTCAGCAATCGGCCATGCAATCCATGGGAAAGATAAAAAATCCGTTAACGGATAAGGTCGAACGAAATCTTGACCAGGCGCAGAACAGCATAGATTTACTCGAGATGTTAAAAGAAAAAACCAGAAATAATATTCCCCCCGAGGCATCGAAGATCCTCGATGGCTTTCTGATGGAACTCCGGCTTAACTACATTGATGAGGTGAACAAAAAACAGGTACCCTCTTAATCATTAAACCACGCATCCATGGAAAACGAAAAAAACACAAATAACATTGCTCCCGAGCAACCGGAGGAGCAAAAAGGCATGAACAGAAAACCCCTCGTACTGGTAGTGGTTATAATGCTCCTGCTTACCAACGCATTCCTTTTGTGGCAATTTTTTACTACCCGCACGGAGAATGCCACACTCACCGCCCAGAAACAAGAACTGAAAACATCTCTTGATTCCGTATCTGCCGAATATAACCAGGTTAAAACAGAACTCGCCAGGATACAGCAGGAAAACAGCGGTCTCCAGAGCAAGCTGGCTGATGCCGATGCGCAGTTACAGACACAGTCTGCAAAAATTGAACTGCTCATACGTGAAAAAGCCAGTGTTGATGCCATCAGGGCAGAGGTGGGAAGGCTGAGAAATATGAAGAACGAATATGAATCACGGATCTCAGAACTGGAAGCTGCCAATGTAGCGCTCACCAGCAAGAACAAACAACTGGACTCCACCCTCGTGGAAGCTTCCGTGAAGAATAAGAACCTGCAAACCGAAAACTCTGCCCTTGCCAACAAAGTTGCCATCGGCTCTGTCATGAAAGCAAAAGACGTGAGCGCGGCAGCGGTGAAGTTTAAATCCAGCGGGAAAGAAGTTGACGTGAAAAAAGCGAAGGATGTTCAAAAACTCAGGGTGTGTATGACTATCCTTGAAAACAAGGTAGTGAACCGCGGGGCAATGGATATCTATCTCCGCATACTGGGCCCCGATAATTCCGTGCTCTCTACTTCTACCCCGACCTTCATGTTCAACGGGCAGTACATGCCTTATACCACCAAGCAGGAAATTGAATATGAAAACCAGGATAAAGATATCTGTGTATACTGGGGCGATAAGCAGACTCCCTATGCCAAAGGCAAATACACTGTTGAAGTGTATGCCGGAGGGAATTTAATAGGAAAGGGAGACCTCGACCTGAAATAACCTGTTTCAGAAAAATGCCCTCGCCTGCACGCCTCCTGTGTGAATAGCCGGGATGGAGGCAGGTTTTCGGCCTTCGTAATTGAAATTAAGTTGCATGTTTTTCCCGATGGTTCTCTGGAAAGAAATATTCCAGGTGATGTTCTCCCCGTTTTTAAGCCCCTCAAGCATTTCGTACGACAGGGCAGTATTTTCTGCAGCATTGTAACCGAAACGTATATATCCCATTTTTAAGATGACGGAACCTTGTTTCAGGTGGTTGTATTTGATTTCCCCTCCCACCTTGCTTTGTATGGCTCTCTCTCCCGCATCTCCGTCCGTATTCCTTTTATAACTGTATTTGTAACTCACGCTTGCCCTGAATGATACATTGGGCTGAAAGATAAACCGGGGCTCCGTTTCTTCATAGAGGATATGGTAATTTCTTGATGTGAACTCCGAACGGTTGGTCTTAATGCCCGTCTTATAAGAAGAATTCAGCCCGAATTTCCGCGTAATGTTCCAGCGAATATTTCCCCCTTTTTCTTTTACCTCCCTTGACTCAAAACCATTGGTGAGCAGCAGTTTGTTTTTGTTGTCCAGAACATTAATGTCCATACCCCAGAGCGAACCTGTCCGGTTGAAATAAAAAATATCCTGCAGGGAGCTGTTCCCCGAAACCAGGCCTGAATCGGAGATCTCCGTTTGCAGAGGATTCATCGCAAGGAGAAATTTTTCTCCCTGTGTCTTCCGGTCCATCCTGGCCAAAAGCTGATTGGAAAACCTTGATATGAATTTCCCAAACCCGGAAGGAGACTGCAGGTATGCTGCAGGAGAAAACGACAGAACCTCGTTGAACTGGTTGGAATGGGTTTTCACATATTCATTCGTAGGAACAAAAATCTTCATGTAATTGGCAGAGTCTTTAAAGGAAGCCACTTCAAATTCGCTGAGCTCTTTAATCCCGTTTTTGTTGTAATCATTCCACTGGTAATACCCCGTACCGTTGGCTACGGATATAAAAGCATACTCCTTTTTCAATTCCTGGCCCGTGCCTATTTCATAGAAGGTGCTGGAAGTAATCGCTCCCTTGAGCAGTAACAGGTTGTATTCAATCCTGTTAAGCAGGGTCGTGGACGGCTTTTGGGAGGTGACATGAGAATCCTGTACATAAAGTTTCCTGTATGTTGAGTTTACCGCCAGCCTGTTGCCAGGATTCCTGTTCAGCTCGAGCATGACCCCGGTGTTTTCCGCACGGGTGGCAAGGCTGAAATCATTATCACGGATACCGTTATCCCTGCGCTGCGAGTGGTAAACCCTGTACCTGTTTTTCGTGGAGTCCGGATTTGCCGCATATAACTCCCATTCGTTAAAACTGAAACTGGACCCAAGCAGCGTGTCCTTTATCATCCTGTTGTTCTCCTGCATTTCCCTCACGCCTGCCTTTACATACCTGAATGTTTTTGAGAGTTCTGCATTGTGCCTGAGATAAGCGGCCTGCCCCATTTCCCCTTTATTCCTGAGAAGGCTGGCATCTGACTGAAACCGTATGGCCTTCCATGCCCACCGGGAATTTAATGATTGCATATAACCTGTATAAGCTGAACCATTTAAAAACCCTTTGAGATGGTACCCCGTTTCCCCGTATTTTGTATGGCCGATACCAACATCTACTCCCCCCAGGTGTTCGTCCGAATGTGTTTTGATGTTCACGGTGTTCCAGTCCCTTTCAAACTCCACGCTGCGGTAACGCTCCAGAGGCTTGAACTGCTGCCCCGCATATTCATAATTGACGGCCGAATTGATTTTCCAGGAGGAGTCGGACGTACTTAAGGGTACGACCTTAAAAACATTCATGCGCAGGGCATACCCTTTGTCATTGGCTTTATCCCTGACAGCAAAAGTGTTTATGTCATTGTTGCTGAGCGCTCCTTCAACCGACATGCCCGTGTTTTTCCCAAAAGCATATTCAACAGCCGTTGTCAGCATTTGCTGTTTTTTAGGGGTGACAAGCAGCACTACAGGCTCATAAGAGCCCTGGCAAAGCCCGTTTACCGGGGGAATAAAGCGATACACTTTCCCGTTTGCTGCCGTATTCACCGGAATATAGTTCCCGTTTCCCTGCCCCACAAGAGAGAATCCGAGCCGGAAATGGGCACTGTCGGCATTGCTGGTATAAAAATAATAAGCATCGTGCAGTACTCCGTCACAGGAGGTATATGACGAATCTGTTTTCCCGTATAAAATCTGGTCCGGGCTATAGGCAACGCTGTCAATGTTCGGGATCACGGCTTCATTGATGTTGTCGCCTATGCTTTTGAGAAAAACTTTGTTGCTGTCCGTCAGCTCCTGGTGCACAGGCTGGTTCTTGCTGTCCTGCTCGGAAAAGAAATTCACTTTGACTTTCAGATTATTTTTCCTGTACTCATCGTTGAAATAATAAAGCGACCGCACATAATTTTTGTCGGAATACTGGAACTCCGCAACAATACGGGAATCTTTCGTAATCAGGTGTTTGGGGGTGAAAGTCACCTCGGCAGTGTTATAATCAATAATGTAATCATTGTCCTGCCCCCTTGATAAGAGTTGCCCGTCCACATATATTTTTTCCGAACCGGATAGCACCACGATAAACATTTCCTGGCCGCTGCCCTGCAGGCGGTAGGGGCCCTGATTCCCTTCGGCTCCCGGTATCTGGTTGCGGGCAAAACGGCCCTTTGAAACGGCGGCACTGGCAGTTATGTTCATCATGTCTTTGGGTTTCCCTTTCTGGTCGTACCCCGTTGCAAATGAACCGGAGAAACTGCCCCCCTGTGATTTTTTGTAAAAATTCATGAAGTAACTGTCAGGTCTTTTCAGCTCAAAATCCCCGGCAAGCAGCCGGTTATTCGCATTGGAGAACTGTATAAAAACTTTGTCGAACTCCTGTAACTGCTGGGTATTGCCTTCGGGCTGCACAGGGATCTTGTCGTCTGTGATAGCAGCCAGCACATCCACATTATCCGAAATCTTGCCCGCAAGCTGCAGGTTGAGGCTGGAATTTAAAACTACGTCCTGGTTGTTGCCGAAAGACACTCCCCGTGAAATGCTTCCGTTTTTTTTTAATCCCTCATAATGAAAAAAATCTCCGGTGTTTTTTCCGGTGGAGTAATCAAATAAGAAAGGATTAAGAATTCCTGACGCATCCTGTTCAATTTTTCTTATGTCTTTATCCCTGAAAGTGTTTTCAAAAAAATAAGGAAAAACACGGTAGCCTGCCAGCAGGCTGTCGCCCGCCCGGAAGCCGGCCGGCATTTTCTTCCACGAAAGCTGCGCCCGGGAATAGTTGAGTGAGTACGCTGAAGAATCAGGGAAAACATTAGCGGGCAGAACAATAAAAAAGGATCCCGGGATAATTGACAGCGTGTCTATTTGTATGGTATCTGCCGATGGAAAAATATAATGCCTGCGTAAGTTGCTGAGTGTTTGTGCAGGAGCCTCCGGGAAAAAAAGCAGGCAGCTATATATGAACAATGCCGCAAAGGGCTTCAGGTATGATGTTTTTACCATACTATTGGTACGAAAGTAGGTAATTTTTATTTTCTTTGCGGAGAAAGAAAAGATGTCTTTCCTGCCCCGGACAAAGCCGGATGGCGCAGGAAATAAAAATGAAAAAAATAATATCATACAACGTAAATGGAATCCGCTCTGCATTAAACAAAGGATGGATGGCCTGGATTAAAGCTGCTGATCCCGATATCATTTGCCTGCAGGAAATTAAAGCTCATCCTGAACAATTGGACCTTTCGGTTTTTGAATCTGCCGGGTATCATCATTATTGGTATCCTGCCGTTAAAAAGGGATATAGCGGAGTTGCTATTCTCACCAAACAAAAACCTGACAAGGTGATTTATGGGTGCGGAATTGACAGGTACGACCATGAGGGACGCTTCCTGAGAGCTGATTACGGGGATCTCTCTGTGGTGAGTGTTTACATGCCTTCCGGAACCAGCGGGGAGGAACGGCAGTCATTTAAGATGCAGTTTCTATCTGATTTCCAGGCATATATCAATGAACTCAAAAAGCCAAGGCCCGGCCTGGTGATAGCGGGGGATTATAACATCTGCCACCGCCCGGCTGATATTCATGACCCTGTAAGGAATGCAAATTCTTCCGGCTTTTTGCCCGAGGAACGGAAATGGATAGACCAGTTCATCAATAGCGGATTTATTGATTCTTTCAGGCATTTTAATAATGAACCTCACCAGTACACCTGGTGGAGTTTCCGCGCTAACTCAAGAGCTAAAAACCTTGGATGGAGAATTGATTACCAGATGGTCAGCCTGCCCCTGAAAGACCGGCTCAGAAGAGCTCTTATTTTGCCGCAGGCAACCCACTCCGATCACTGCCCGACTTTTATCGAGATTGACTACTGAAAAACCCCTTGCATAGGCGGTTTCCCGATTTTTCCCGCCCGGATTGCATTTTAATAAAATATATTATATTTGCACGTTATACCACTCACTATATTTTATATGAAACACAAAATTCTTTTTTTCCTTCTTCCCGCAGCCTTGTTTTTTGGCTGTTCGGGCGGGGGTAATAAAAACAAAGACAAAGAAGCTAAAGGCGGGTTGTATTACGGGGGCGTGTTCAGGGTTAACGAGGTAGAGGATTTCCGTAATCTTTACCCGCTCAGCGTTACTGAAGTTGTTTCCCAGCGTATCGCAGGCCAGGTTTACGAAGGCCTTTTAAAATTATCACAGAAAGACTTAAGCGTACTGCCCTGCCTCGCCGAGAAATGGGAAGTGAATGACAGTGCTACTGTCTTTACTTTTCACCTGAGAAAAGGTGTGAAATTTCATGATGATGCATGCTTCCCCAATGGCAAAGGACGTGAAGTGACTACAAAAGACTTTAAATACTGCTTTAATAAACTCTGTGAGGCGGATCCGAGCAACCAGGGGTTCTGGCTCTTTAAAAACCGTGTTGTCGGGGCAGATGAATATTATGAGTCAACTGTTCAGAAGAAACCGCTCCCTGAAGGAGTTTCGGGAGTGAAAGCGATTGACGACTATACCCTGCAAATCAACCTGCTTTACCCTTTTGCAGGCTTTACCAATATCCTCAGCCATCCTTTTACATGGGTTTTTCCACATGAAGCAGTTGAAAAATACGGCCTTGACATGCGTGTTAAATGCGTGGGAACAGGCCCCTTCAGGGTGAAAGAAATAAAGGAGGGAGATGCTGTAATCCTTACACGCAACGAAGAGTACTGGGATGTTGACGAGCACGGCAACCAGCTCCCATACCTTGATGCTATCAAAGTAACTTTTATCAAGGAAAAGAAATCGGAACTTCTTGAGTTCAAGAAAGGGAACCTTGATATGATTTACCAGCTCCCGGTTGAAATGATAGGCGAAGTAATGGGCTCGCTTGAAGACGCAAAGAGCGACTACGCTCATTTCCAGTTCCAGATTACTCCCGCAATGATTATACAGTATTATGGCTTCCAGCACCAGGGAGATGTGTTTAAGAATAAGCTGGTAAGGCAGGCATTTAATTTTGCTATTAACCGCCAGAAAATTGTTGATTATACCCTTCAGGGAGAAGGAATCCCTGCCACCCACGGCATTGTCCCCCCATCTTTTAAAGATTATGATGTGGAAGGCGTAAAAGGGTATGATTACAATCCTGATAAAGCCAAGAAACTTCTTGCACAGGCCGGGTTCCCCAACGGGAAAGGGTTTCCTTCAATAAAACTGCAGCTTAACAGCGGGGGATCCAAAAACACACAGATCGCAGAGGTAATTACTGCGATGCTTAAAGATAATCTTAATATCAAAGTGGATATGGATGTGATGCCCTTTGCCCAGCATCTTGAAAATCTTGAAACCGGAAAAGCCACTTTCTGGCGCACAGGATGGGTAGCTGATTATCCTGACCCTGAAAACTTCCTTGTGCTCCTTTACGGGCCTCTTGTGCCACCTAATCTTACCGATAAATCATACGTTAACTCCGTACGCTATAAAAATCCGAAATACGATGCTTTATTTGAATCGGCACGTAAAGAGAAGGATATTAAAAAACGGCTGGAACTCTATAAGCAGTGCGATCAGGTCGCTATGGATGACGCTGCCGTGATGCCAATCTATTATGAAGAAAACTACAGGCTCCTACAGGAAAATGTCAAAAATTTTGACGCCAATGCTATGGAATACAGGGATTTTAAATCAGTCTATATGATTCCTGCCGATAAGATGCCTAAAGCAAAAACCCCTTCTGAATCCAAAAAAGAAGCAGCCAAAGACTGATAGTTATTTGCGGCTGTTTCCGGTAAAAGCACTCCTTTAAGGGGTGCTTTTATTTTTTACCCTCCCCCGAGGCGAGATATTTCACAAGGCTCCTTTTTGCAATGGGGATAAGCGTCTCCGCCTCCGGAACACGTTGTTTTGATTCAATTACATATGTGGCCGGGCTGGGAAACTTGGGAAATGATTTTATCAGCTCGGGTTTAAAAGACTCATAGCTGTTCCATGGTTTTTTTGCGAAGGAAGTAACATAATGTGCATGAATCCCGCGGTAGTTCCCGGCAGGGTTATCAAAAATGGTTACCTGGTACTCGTAAACACGGGTTAACTTACTGTTCCCGTTTGCAAGGAAGAAAAAGCCTTCGGAAGCATATAATGGAATAATCCCGATGGCATAAATAACAAGTTGCCCCTCAATAAAGTCGTATATTTTTTTACCCTCCTGCAGGCAGGACTCAAAGCATGGAATGGAATATTCAATGATCTGCCCTATCTCCTGCATAATGGCATCGTCATTGATTATTTTTTCAAAAGAAAGCCGCATCTTTTCCTGGTCAATGGATTTGATACGTTCCGGAAAGAGGTTTTGCAGGGATTGTTTGTTTTCCTGCAGCTGGAGCAGGTTCCTGTAATGGCTGACAAGGTCTCCCAGTACAGGATACAGTTTGCTCGTCTCGAAATACTTTTCTGCTTCCCGGAGGTATGCAAGAAGGAGGTATTTCTTGTATTCAAAATCAATGCGTTTCTCAGTAATCCAGTTTGGGCTCAGGGTTTTCATAACTCCGTAGGGCTCTTTTCTTTTACTTAACGAAAGTATGAAGCAGGGAGTTACCTCGTTCAGTATCTTATGCGGGATTTATTAACAGGCTGGGGTTTATGGAAAACCCGGTATTCCTCAGAAAATACCTATTTCCAGCCCCAGTATCAGCTTCGGCATCTGCGGGTAATGATAGGAACTGAAGAAAAAATTGGTGATTCTGTATGCCCCTGTGAAAGACACATGCTGGTATCCCACCCTTAAAATAACATGGGACGCAAGGGGATTGATATATGGAATTTTTCTCGTGGTTGTTTCAATGATGAGGCCCCCCGGAAGCTTGTCTTTACTGAAAGTGTTTCTTCTGATGTTCCATTCCCCGCTGATGCCTATGTCCATATAATACCCAATAGCATTTCCGCGCACCCCGTAAAAATTGAAACGGTTATATAACATCAGCCCCAACGCCCCGGTATTGTAACTTTCTTTGTCATGCAATATCACATATGGAATGATCTTGGTACTGTCCTGTTTCAACCCGTATGAGGTGGCGTTATAAAAAATTTCGTATCCCCAGGCATAAGCATTGCTGATTTTCATTTTATACCTGATGCCATATAACCCGGACCCGCTCGAAGTGTATTTCAGGGGAGCCCCGGGTTCTGAAGCTCCTGCTATAAAGCCCCCACCCATGTATATATGAACAAAGTGCTTTAAGTTCTGGCCGAACCTCCCCGCATCTTTTTCGCCCTGCTCCACGTCAAGGATTTTTGTTTGTGCTGAAACAGGCTGCATTTGCATACAGCATACAATTGCGATCATTGGCTTTACCGCCTGTGCAATAGTGCGGAGGGCTTTAAAACCGGTATGAACTGGTATAACCTTCATAATGTACAACTAATAGTGATCCTTTGGAATAGCGGGAAAGAGGGATCGAAAAAACTTCTCTCTGTTCTGCATATACAGCAGTATAATGTTTCAGCTTCCCTTCTGCATCTTCAATATGATAGTATAAGTGTTTCTTTCCGGCTAAAGGTAAAGGATCTTCTTTCAATACAATTCTAACCGAAACTTCATTAGTCTCGAAACCGAATGTCGGGACGGGTTCGCTGTGAGGCCCGGTAAAGAATGACGCCTGGGGGATTCCATACCCGTGGGCATAATCAAAATAAGGATAGAGGTGTCCTGATTTTTCAATATCCCGCAGGAGATCCATGTTGTTGTTTGTGTTGCCGGCTTGCCAGGCACAGGCGGCAAAACCTGTTACAAGCGGAGCGGATACGGAGGTTCCCTGTAGTACTATTAATCCGGACGGAGAGGCTGCTGCAGCGATTCCCGGGGCCGACACATTGGGTTTTATCCTCCCATCGGAGGATGGTCCAAAAGAACTGAACCCTGCATGAAGATCCGTATAAGGGTCAGTCCCTCCCACAGCCAGCGTACTGTCTGCATCGGCAGGAGTGGCAATATTGTGCCAGATATTATCTCCGTCATTTCCGGCAGCAGAAATTACCAGGATCCCTTTTGCGGCAGCTATGCCTGCCGCCCGTGCAGCCAGACTCTTTTTCCCGTCCATCTCCGTATTAAAGTACCGCTTGTATGTGTATCCCAGGGAGCTGTTGATTATTTGTGCTCCGTTCTTGTCTGCCCACTCTGCTGCGGCAAGCCAGTTTTCTTCTTCCGACAGGGTTTCCGTCAGTATGTTTTCGGTTCGCGCAAGCAGGTACTCACTGCCGGTGGCAAGGCCTGTACAGCGGCTTGCATCCATCCCCCCAATGCAGGAGAATACAGCCGTTCCGTGAGCATTGGCATGGTAAACAAAATCTTTCCCTGTTACGAAGTCAAAAGTTTTTATAATCCTGCCCTCCTTCCGGATATGTTCAAACACCCTGCTGGTGTTGACCCCTGGAAACCCCGCATCAAAGACGGCAATGCGGATACCCTTCCCGTTGATATTTTTTTCCCGGAACAGGCTCCCCTGCATACGTTCAGTCTGAAATTCCAGCAGGGCCGAGTCCGCTGCAGACAGCTTTTTCTGAACACCTGTTACAGAACACACAGCCGCATACCCTTCTGCATACTCTATCTTCTTTACAAAAGGGAGGGCGGCAACAGCCACCATGGCAGAAGGCGTTGAAAATACTGTTACCTCGTTCAGCCAGCGGCTTTGATATGAAAGAGAATCAACAACGGCTGCAACACTGTGCACATAGCTTTCATTGACAGGATAATCGCTGCTGTCTGATAATGGAATCCCGAGCCGTACCCGGCGCTCAATGGCTTTTGCGTCGAAATATTCATAGGGGTTAAATACAACATCTTTCTTATCCGTAAAGAACACCCGGTATTTGCAGGACATGCCCGGAGGTTGCCCCGGGGAAAGGAGAAATGTGTATAAACACCAGATGGTAAAAACGATTCTTTTCACATGGACAGCGTTCAGAATTCAAAAATAACAGAAGTTCTCTCAAAAAGAAAAACGGTTATTTTTGGCAAAAGCAAATCTTACTTCCATGCTGCCGCACTCTCTGAAAACCGAAACAGAAAAAACCCTGACCCGGTATACCGGGAAAAAAATTGAAATTGAAAATATTACAGTTATGCATGGCGGCAGTATCAATCATGCATTAAAATTATCTGCCGGCGGGATGAGTTTCTTCCTGAAATGGAACAATACAGCTGCTTCCTCCCTTATGTTTGAAGCCGAAAGCCGGGGCATTAAATTGCTCAGGAATTCCCTCTCCCTGAACGTTCCGGAAGTTATCGCTACGGGAACAGCAGGGGAACACGCCTACCTCCTGCTTGAATTTATACAGCCCGGAATACCTTCGGAAACTTTTTGGGAGGATTTTGCGGTATCGCTTGCAGGATTGCACAGGCATACCGCAATCTCCTTCGGCCTTGATCACGACAATTATATCGGCTCGCTTCCACAGCATAATACCAGGCATGATTCATGGGTTGATTTTTTTGCGGAGGAACGCCTTGAGATACAACTCCGCATGGCAGTGGATAAAGGAAAAATAGCCTCTTCCCTTGCACGGCATTTCGGAACATTATTTCAAAAACTCCATGCGCTTATTCCCGCGGAAGAGCCATCGCTTATTCACGGGGACCTCTGGAACGGAAATGTAATTGTATCCCCTTCCGGACAGGGGTGCCTCATTGACCCCGCTGTTTACTACGGCTCGCGGGAAATGGATATCGCCATGAGCAGGCTTTTCGGAGGTTTTCCCCGGGAGTTCTACGATCATTATAACCGCTGCTTCCCCCTGTTACCCTGTTGGGAAGAGCGGATGGATATCTGCAATCTCTATCCCCTCCTGGTTCATGTAAATCTCTTTGGCGGAGGTTACCTGCAGGAAATAAAAAATATATTGAAACGCTTCTGACTGTTTTGCCATCCCTCCGCGTTTTCCTATATTCGCAATCCTTTCACTCATGGATAAAAACCAGGTAAACTCCTCCAAAGCCCCTGATCCTGTTGGACTATATCCTCATGCCCGCCGGGTTGGGAGCCTGCTTTTTCTTTCAGGGGTGGGACCAAGGGAAAAAGGAAGTAAAACAATCCCCGGGGTTGAAATGGGCGCTGACGGAAAAATTATTTCGTATGATATAGAGATACAGTGCAGGAATGTCTTTAAAAATGTTCGTTATATCCTCGAAGATGCCGGAAGCAGCTGGGAGAAAATTATTGACGTAACGGTTTTTCTGACCAACATGAGAGCTGATTTCCAGAAATACAACAGGATATGGGCAGAGTATTTTAAAGAAAATCCTCCATGCCGCACTACCATAGAGGTGAACTGTTTGCCCACACCCATTGCCATAGAGATGAAAGTTATTGCAGTGGTATAAAGAACAGAGAACTGGAAGGACCCGGCAATGAAAAAATACGCCGAATACAAAAACCTGGATCTACCGGGCATAGGACGTGAAATCCTCCTCTGGTGGGAACAGGAGAAAATCTTTGAGCAAAGCATCACCTCCCGTGAAGGGGCTGCTCCTTTTGTGTTTTATGAAGGCCCCCCGTCAGCCAATGGAATGCCCGGCATCCATCATGTTATGGCCCGTACCATCAAAGATATCTTCTGCCGCTTCCAGACGCTCAATGGCAAACAGGTAAAGCGTAAGGCCGGGTGGGACACTCATGGACTGCCTATTGAACTTGCGGTTGAGAAAACGCTGGGAATTACAAAAGAAGATATCGGGAACACAATTTCCGTTGAAGAATATAATAAGGCCTGCCGCAGGGAGGTCATGAAATACCAGGACAAATGGGAGGACCTTACACGCCTCATGGGGTACTGGGTGGACATGGAACATCCTTACATCACCTATGATAACAACTATATTGAAAGTGTCTGGTTTTTACTGAAGAGGCTATATGAGAAAGGCCTGCTGTACAAGGGTTACACCATACAGCCTTATTCTCCTGCCGCCGGCACGGGCCTGAGCACCCATGAGCTGAACCAGCCGGGATGCTACAAAAATGTGAAAGATACCACTGCAGTTGCAATGTTTAAGGCGCTTTCACCCCTGCCACACATCGCCGGTGAAAAAGAGATCTTTTTCCTTGCCTGGACCACAACGCCATGGACACTCCCCTCAAATACCGCCCTGGCGGTTGGAAAGGGAATAGATTACATTGCCGTAAAAACAACTAATCAATATTCCGGAAAAACAATAACCGTGGTGCTTGCTGCCGCTCTCCGCAGCAAATACTTCGGTGATGGCCAATCAAAACTTCCCGCCGGCGAAGACGTGGCCTCCTTTAAAGGCAGTGAACTTTCAGGATTGAAATATGAGCAATTGCTGCCCTTTGCAAAGCCTTCGGGGGGTGATGCTTTTAAAGTGGTGTGCGGGGATTTTGTTACTACCGAAGATGGTACAGGTATTGTACATATCGCACCCAGCTTCGGGGCAGATGACTTCCGCACAGCAAAACAAAACGGAATTGGCTCGCTTACCCTTGTTGACAAACGCGGGAAATTCCTCCCCGAAGTTCAGGATGGTATCTTTTTATACGGGGAAGAATTTGTGAAAGAGGCTTACCTCAGCGAAACAGAAAAACAAGAAGATTTCCGGAACCAGAAAAAAATTCTGGAAGAAACAGGAAAAATAAAAAACCTGAAAGAATATCTCAGCGTTGATGAAAGAATTGTTCTTAAGCTCCAGGCTGAAGAAAAGCTCTTTAAAAAAGAAAAATATGAACACAGCTATCCCCATTGCTGGCGCACCGATAAACCTGTACTCTATTACCCCCTTGACTCATGGTTTGTGAAAGTAACTGCGAAAAAGGAGGACCTGGTTCGTTTCAACAAAGAAATCAGGTGGAAACCGGAACACACGGGAACAGGGCGTTTCGGGGAATGGCTTGCCAACCTCCAGGACTGGAACCTGTCACGCTCACGCTTCTGGGGAATACCCCTTCCCGTATGGAGAACAGAAGACGGGCTTGAACAAAAGTGCATCGGATCCATGGAGGAACTCAGGGAAGAAATCTCAAAAGCAAAACAATGCGGGATAGGCAACGGGAGCATTCCGGAGGATCTGCATAAGCCATATATAGATGAAGTTATCCTTGTTTCCCCATCAGGAAAAAAAATGTTCAGGGAGCAGGACCTGATTGATGTTTGGTTTGATTCCGGCGCCATGCCTTACGCGCAGCTTCATTACCCTTTTGAGAATAAAGACCTCGTTGACCTGAAAAAATATTTTCCCGCGGATTTTATCGCCGAAGGTATTGACCAAACCCGCGGATGGTTTTATACCCTTCATGCCATCGCCGTTCTTTGCTTTGATTCCGTTGCATATAAAAATGTGGTGAGCAACGGTTTGGTACTTGACAGGAACGGAAACAAAATGAGCAAGCGCCTGGGCAATGCCGTGGACCCCTTCAGTACCCTGGAAAAATACGGACCCGATGCAGTGCGCTGGTATATGGTTGCCAATGCAGACCCCTGGGATAATCTCAAATTTGATCCCGACGGAGTGGCTGAAAAACAACGCACATTTTTCGGTACACTTTATAACACTTACGCCTTCTTTGCCCTTTATGCAAATATTGACGGCTTTGTATACAGCGAAAAGGAAATCCCCCTGCATGAACGGCCTGAAATTGACAGGTGGATCCTGTCGGAACTCCACTCGCTGCTAAAGGCCGTGGCAGAATATTACAATGATTACGAACCCACTAAGGCTGCACGCGCTATTGAACGGTTTGTAGATGAACACCTGAGCAACTGGTATGTGCGTCTCTGCCGCAGACGGTTCTGGAAAGGAGATTATACAGGTGATAAGATAGCCGCATTCCAGACCTTGTACAAATGCCTTGAAACAATTGCCCTTATTGCATCTCCTGTTGCCCCCTTCTTCTGTGAGAAACTGTTCAGGGACATGAACAGCGTAACGGGCAGGAAAAAATATGAAAGCGTCCATCTTTGTTTTTTCCCGGAAGCGGAAAATATTTTTATCGACAAACCCCTTGAAGAACGCATGGAACTGGCCCAGGAAATATCATCCATGGTACTTTCCATCCGGAAAAAGGAGAATATAAGAGTCCGGCAGCCGCTTACAAAAATCCGTGTCCCTGCCCTTGATGATGTATTCAAAGAAAGACTTGAAAAAGTGAAAGACCTGATCCTCTCGGAAGTAAATGTCAAAAACCTTGAGTTCGTGGGCGGAGATGATACCCGGATTGTGAAAAACCTTAAACTGAACTTCAAAACCCTCGGCAAAAAATGCGGCCCACACATGAAGATGGTGCAGGCTCATGCTGCAGGAAATGTACAGCCCATTATTGCCGCTATTGAATCCCGCGGATCATACTCCTTGCAGGCCGGTGATGAAACCATTGTGCTTCTCTCTGAAGATGTAGAAATCATTCCGGTAGACATCCCCGGCTGGAAAGTTGCTAATAACGGTCCGCTCACCGTGGCGCTTGATATTGCTCTTACGCCTGAACTCAAAGCAGAAGGCATTGCACGCGAAATAGTAAACCGCATCCAGAATATGCGAAAAGAAAAAGCGTTTGAAGTAACAGATAAGATTTCTGTGAAGATACAGTCAAATCCCGCAATTGACCCGGCCGTATCCAATAATTTCAGTTATATTTGCAATGAAACACTTGCAGCCTCGCTTGAGGTGGTGAAGGAGATACCCCCTTCGGAAGGCACCCCGGCTGAGGTAGCTGAAAATACAATCACATTAATAACCATAAATAAGTACGATAATGGGAAAAGTAAAAACTGAAAAGGTGAAGTACAGCGATGGAGAACTTCAGGAGTTCAAAAAGCTGATCCTTAAAAAAATAGAAGATGCCAAGAAAGAACTGCATAATCTCCAGGCTTTCCTTAATCATTCCGATGAGCACGGGACAGATGATACCGCCAGCACCTTTAAAATACTTGAAGACGGGTCGGATTCCCTTGCAAAAGAAGAAGCCGCCCAGCTTGCAGCCAGGCAGAGAAAATTCATTGACCAGCTCGAAGCCGCCCTCGTACGCATAGAAAATAAAACGTACGGTATCTGCCGTGTAACCGGCAAACTGATTCCCAAAGAACGCCTCAGGGCAGTGCCCCATACAACCCAGAGCATGGAAGCCAAACTCCAGCAATATAAAGACTGAGTATCCCCATCCCCATCGTTTTCTCATGAGTACAGGAACTCATTTTACCCGTTTTCGCTCATGAAAAGGGCGTTCATCATAATCCTCTCCGTTATTTTCCTAGACCAGGCTTTAAAATTCTGGGTTAAAACAGGAATGTATCTTGGACAGGAATTTCATGTAGCCGGGAATTGGTTTATCGTTCATTTTACCGAGAACGAAGGCATGGCTTTCGGTATGAAACTCCCCGGCGCGTTTGGCAAAATATTGTTATCCTTTTTCCGCTTATGCGTGGCTGCCGGGGGGGCATGGTATCTTAACAGGATGATAAGAAGAAACGTCCATCCCGGGCTCATTGTAAGCGGATCCCTGATACTCGCAGGCGCAATCGGAAATATTATTGACAGCACTTTTTACGGCTTGCTGTTTTCTGAAAGCGGCCACCAGCTTGCGGCGTTCCTCCCCGAACACGGAGGGTATGCAGGACTCTTTCACGGCAGGGTGGTGGACATGCTTTACTTCCCTCTTATTCAAACTCATTTCCCTGCGTGGTTTCCACTCTGGGGAGGAGAAGATTTTATTTTTTTCCGGCCTGTCTTCAATATTGCAGATTCTTCCATTACTGTCGGGGTTTCCCTAATCCTTCTTTTTCAGAAGAAATTCTTTCCTCCTGCAGACCTCCCCCGCAGCGGAGAAATCAATGCATAAGGCGGTTTTTGTTTCATCTTTTCAGTGTAGCTTTGCTGCAAGATGCGCCGCTCCCTGAAGTATATATTATGGAGCTTCCCGGTGCTTGCATTTCTTATACTCGCCGGGGGCTGGGCTACGGTTTTTTTCTACGGAGATGAAATAAAACAGAAAATTGTCGCGGAACTGAACCGCCATCTTCATGCCGAAATAACAGTACGCGATATACATTTTTCTGTGTTCCGGCATTTCCCTTATGCCTCTGTTGAGTTCGAAGATGTCCTCGCCAGGGCCCCGTCCGGTGCGTTCTCCGAAGATACGCTGTTTGCCGTTCAGCGGCTTTTTTTTCTTTTAAACCTGAAAGATATTTATCACAAACAGTATAACGCCAGATCTCTGGTAGTGAAAAACGGGAAATTTAACCTTGAAATAAATAAGGATGGAAAGGACAACTACTCATTCTGGAATACAGGCATGGACACAGCTACCGGAAATTTTGCATTTTCCATCAATAAAATCCTGTTCGAAAATATAGCTGTCTCCTTCCATAACGAAACAATCGGGCAGTCATGGAATTTATATGTAGAGAATGCCCTTTCCGGCGGACGCTTCACCGAAGATTCGTTTTCGGTGGAAGGAAAATGCAGGGGTGTGATAAACCAGCTTATTATTGACCGGACAATATATGCAGAACACCTGCCCTTCGGCATGGAAATAAACATGGATGCAAATGCCGGCACAGGCACATACTCGATCAGGGAAGCAAATATCTCTGTGGCTAAACTGCCGCTCTCTGCAAAGGGAAACTTTCATTATATCCCCGGGAACTCTGTGGCAGATATTGCCCTGGAAGCAAAAGGATGGAGCATTGAAAAGGTCTTTGCCCTCCTCCCCCCGAAATACAATGCCCCGCTGAAAAAATACCACAGCAGGGGCGTATTTTATTTTACCATGCACCTGAATGGAATTATTAATGCACTGAACAATCCCTTGCTGGATATGCGTTTCGGCATCAGCGGGGGAGAATTGTCTTTACCAGTCAGTAAAGCGAATCTTAAGAAGATCAATCTCACAGGAAATTATACAAACGGGATAAAACACAATCTCGCTACAAGCCGCCTTGATATTAAAAATTTCTCTGCCACCCTCGGCGACAAGCCTCTTGAAACCATATTCACAATCAGCAACTTCGCGGATCCATGGATAGATATGCATGCCAGTGCGGAATTTGACCTTCAGGACCTGCAACTTTTCTATACCAATGAAAATATTGAAACACTTGAAGGAAAGGGTAAGTGTAAATTCTCTTTTTCAGGAAGAAAAAATGACTTGTCGGGCCTTGCGCTGCGTACAGGTACAATCAGGGCTTCAGGAGAAATTCTCTTAGCCCACGCTACCTGCAGGCTGAAAAATGATCCCCGTTCTTACAGTGACTGGAATGCGGATTTTATTATTGAGAACAATAACTTAATGGCAAGGAATTGCAGCGGTCATATTGCTTCATGCGATTTTGATATTAAAGGGTCCTTCGGGAATTTTTTCTCCGCCCTCCTGCTTCCCGGAGAAGAACTTTCAGTGAATGCAGAAATACATGCCGGCCGCCTCGACCTGGATGAGTTGTTGCAACCCGATGTGGCTGGACCCTCCGAAGGCCATGGCCTGCCTTTCCCTTATACAAAAGATGCTGCTGTGAAACTTACTGTCGGGGAACTGAAATATCACCGCTTCACTGCAAAAGATTTAAAAGGGGATATCAGCGTAAAGGACAAGACTATCAGCTTTAGCCCGTTTGTCATGAAATCAATGAATGGCACGGCCATCCTGCAGGGAACTATAGATATGTCCCGGAGCGACAGTATCCTTGTTGCCTGCGAGGGGAACTTTTCAAAGATTGATATCAGCAGGCTTTTTTATGAAACGGAAAACTTCGGCCAAGAAGTTATGACACATAAAAATATCAGGGGAACAGCTACCGGTAATCTCAGCTTCGCCTCAATATGGGCCCCCGGGTGGAAAATTGACCCGGAAAAAGTTTACGCCGCTTCGGATATACGCATAGACGACGGAGAACTTCTAGATTTTGCTCCCATGATGGCACTCTCCCGGTTTGTCAGGCTTCCCGAACTGAATGATATCCGCTTTGAAACACTTAAAAATCATGTGGAGATCAGGAAACAAAAAGTGTTCATCCCTTCTATGGAAGTTCACTCCACCGCGCTCAACCTCTCTATTGAAGGAGTGCACACCTTTGACAATGAGGTGGATTACAGGATTACCCTCCTGCTTGCAGAATTACTCGGGAAAAAGATAAAAAAGGAATCTGCTGAATTCGGCGAAGTGAAAGATGATGGCCTTGGGCATACCCGTATTTTCCTTACCATGAAAGGGAAGGCGGATAATCCTGTATTCGCTTATGATAAAAAAGCAGCAGCAAAAAAGATAAAAACAGACATCGTAAATGAAAAGCAAACCATGAAGAATGTACTGAAAGAAGAGTTCGGATGGTTTAAAAATGACTCTACCCTTAGCGTAAAGGAACGCAAAAAAGAGGTCCTGCAGATTGACTGGGATGACTATAACAAAAAACATTCTTCCCCGGAAGACACTTTGCAGGAGGCTCCCGCGCCGCAAAAATCCCGGACAGAAAACAGGCGTAAAAAAGCCTTCGGCAAATTGTCCGGCGGGGAGTGAAAAAAACGACAGCAGGAACAAAACACCGGCAGGTATTTATGTTCTCAAATAAAAGAACTAGAAGCCATCTCAAAAATATGTTTCAGGCGTTTTCAAGTATTTTTTCTTCAGGCGAGGCATTTTTAGAAGCCCATACTGGAAGGAGTCTGGGCAATAAAAATAACGAAGCATGATGGAAAAAGACGTCAGAAAATCAGACAAAAGATGTTTTTGAGATGGCTTCTAATAAGGGTTCCTTAAGCTGTATTTTCTCCTGCCGCAATTACCAGCAGTATTGCATTCTTCTCCACCTTATCGCCCCGGGTAACACAAACTTTTTTCACTGTTCCCCCGGAAGGGGCTTTTAATATGTTTTCCATTTTCATGGCTTCAAGCAGCAGCAGGGAATCGCCCTTTTGAACCTGACCGCCCTCCTTTACTTTTACTTCAAGCACGAGACCGGGCATAGGGGCTCTCAGATCATAGGCTTTCGAAGCGGTCGTTTTATCCATTCCAAGCTGGCGCAATAATGCATCAAAATGATCCGTGGCTTTTGCAGTATACAATTCCCCGTTCACTTTTATGCGAAAAGTTTTCTCCGCGTGTACCGCCTCCACAATTTCCACAGTGTACGACTTTTCATTCCTGATAATATGAAGATAGCGGCTGTTTATTTCCCTGGTGTCAAGCCCGGGATGGCTGTTCCCGCTGGCCACCCGGTACTCCCTGTTATTAATATGTATCGTTATTTCCCTGCCCATATCGCAAATGTAGCTTTTTATCCCGCCCACATTAATTATCTTTGTCCGGTAATGATCCCTCCCAGACTCTTTTTATTTTTCCTGTTAATGCCTGTGCTCTTCTCCTGCCATACTCCCAGGCAGGCAGGCAATACGGCTCCCGGAACCGGGACGGAACCGGAACGGGAATATCGCTCTTCTGAAAAAAGAACAAATGATATTGTCCATACACGCCTGGAAATCAGGCCCGACTGGGAAAAACAATACCTCTATGGCAAAGCCCTGCTCACGGTACAGCCTTATTTTTATTCCGCCGACAGCCTAATCCTTGATGCCAAAGGGTTCGACCTCCGGAACGTGGCCCTCATCCCCGACTCTGGCTCCCATAACCCTGAACAGGCATTGACATACGTCTATGACAGCCTCCGCCTGCATATAAAACTTGATAAAACTTACTATGCAGGACAGCAGTATAACATCCTCATAGAATATGTCGCCAGGCCGAATGAACTGAAAGTCAAAGGCAGCGAAGCTATTGAAGATGCCAAAGGATTATATTTTATTAACCCGGATGGCAAAGAGAATGACAAGCCCCGCCAGATATGGACTCAGGGAGAAACACAATCCAACTCCTGCTGGTTCCCGACAATTGACTCCCCCAACGAACGGATGACGCAGGAAATATATCTTACCGTAGATACACAATATGTTACACTATCAAACGGGCTCCTCGAATATTCGCTCCTCAACAATGACGGAACCCGCACCGATTACTGGAAACAAAACCTTCCTGCTGCACCCTACCTTACAATGTTTGCTGTCGGAAAATTTTCCGTTATAAAAGATAAATGGAAGGATCTGGAGGTCAGCTATTATGTGGAACCCGGGTACGCCCCTTATGCAAAAAGTATTTTCGGCCATACCCCCGAAATGCTTGAGTTCTTCTCCGGCAGGCTTGGCGTGAACTATCCGTGGGAAAAATTTTCACAGATTGTTGTGCGCGACTATGTATCCGGCGCCATGGAAAATACTTCGGCAGTGATACACGGAGAATTTCTGCAGCGCACAAACCGGGAATTGCTCGACGAAACCAACGAAGACGTAGTTTCCCATGAGCTGTTTCACCATTGGTTCGGAGATCTTGTAACATGCGAGTCCTGGTCAAATCTGACCCTGAACGAGTCTTTTGCAACCTACGGGGAGTACCTGTGGAATGAATATAAATACGGGCGCGAAGAAGCTGACTATGCCGCTAACGGAGATCTCTCCTCGTATCTCTATTCCTCTAAAACAAATGAAAAGCTTGTCCGGTTTTATTATAATGACAGGGAAGATCTCTTCGATGTGATTTCCTACCAGAAAGGAGGCAGAATCCTGCACATGCTCAGGAAATACGTGGGCGACTCCGCATTCTTCGCCTCACTCAGGCTTTACCTGGAGAGCAATAAATTCAATACAGCCGAAGCTCACCAGCTCAGGCTTGCCTTTGAACAGGTTACAGGAGAAGACCTGAATTGGTTCTTCAATCAGTGGTTCTATGGCTCCGGGCACCCGGAACTTGTTATCAGTTATAACTATTCCGCCTCCCTGAAAAAAGAATTTCTTGTGATCCGGCAGCAGCAGGAACCCCTGTTCCGTCTTCCAATGGCTGTAGATATTTATAGCAACGGCAAACCCGTCAGACATTATATCACCGTTGCGCACCGCACTGATACATTTTCCTTTGACCTCTCCGCCAGACCCGATCTCGTGAATGCGGATGCTGAAAAAATGCTCCTCTGCAAAAAAACAGAAAATAAGACCCCTGAAGAATGGGCATACCAGTACCAGCACGCCCCTTTGTACCTCGACCGTTATGAAGCACTTGACCAGCTCTCTCCCGCCCCCATCTACCATTATAACAGGAAAACAAGTGAATTTACAGCGCTGCCCAACACATCAGGGAATGACTCTCTGACAGAAGATATTATTGCAAAAGCCCTCGTGGACCCCTTCTGGAATATCAGACGCAAAGCGCTCCGCAGTATTAATGTAAAAACAGCCGGGAGCCAGGGAGTTAAAGAAAAAATCATTTCGCTGGCAGCCTCCGACCCAAAAGCATCAGTCCGTTCCGAGGCCATCCTCGTGCTGGCAAAGTATTTTGGGGGTGACTCTTCCCTCGCCACTCTTTATAAAAATGCCATCAATGACAGCTCTTACCATGTAATGGCCTCTGCCCTCCACGCATTGTTTTTGGCAAACCCCTCCATGGCTTTCCAGATGGCCCGATCAATCGAAAATGAGAAACAGCTTAATGTCGTTAAAGCCATCGCCGAGGTTTATGCCCGGGAAGGGACAGAAGAACAATTTGTTTTTTTTGAGAAAAATTTTCAACGCCTGAAACTGTCACAACAACAGGATTTGCTCCATTCTTATGTTCCGTTCCTGCTAAAATGCCTGCCTGAAACCACTATTAAGGGGATTAGTCCCATAGAAAATATGATCGCCCGGGGAAAGCGTCCCGAAATAAAAGAAGATGGCATCAGGGCGCTTTACTACCTGAAAAACATGTTCGTGAAAAAAATTAAAGACGGGGGCGATAGAAAGAAAAACGAAATAGCGTCGGAAAAAGAGCAGGAGGGTGCCCGGAAAACCCTTGAAGCAATCAATGCCACTATTGCCCGCCTCCGCAAGGCAGAACAGGATCCTGTTGTGCTGATGTTATACAATTCACTGGAAAAAGCCCGATAGAAGCCCGTCCCTCATTGTTCATATCCTCTGTCCTCCTCTAAATGTCTTCCCTGAGCCGCCTGTACGGCAAGCATATCGCAATGTTCATTTTCGGGATTGTCATTATGCCCTTTTATCCAGGTAAATTTTACCCGGTGCCTGGGATAAATTTTCAGGAACCGCTTCCATAAATCAGCATTTTTCTTACCTCTGAAATCTTTTTTCTCCCACCCGAATACCCACCTCTTCTCAACCGAATCAACAACATATTTGGAGTCGGAATAGATGACTACCTGCTGCCCTTCCTGCTTCAGCGCCTCCAGCCCTTCAATAACACTAAGCAACTCCATGCGATTGTTAGTGGTAAGCCTGAACCCTTTTGAGAGTTCTTTCCGGTGATGCCCCGAAATCAACACTACGCCAAATCCGCCAGGACCCGGGTTTCCACGGGAAGAACCATCAGTGTACATAATAGTTATCACCTGCTTAGAAGTTTTTCTATTACCTGAGGATAATAACGGTGTTCGAGCTTCCTGATTTTCTCAGCAAGACTCGCAGGAGTGTCCGCTGCATCAACAGCACAACGCTTCTGCATTATTATTTCCCCGGCATCAAAATGCTCATTCACAAAATGAATGGTAATCCCTGATTCTTTCTCCCCGGCAGCTATCACAGCCTCATGCACCTTTAATCCATACATACCTTTCCCTCCATACAGGGGAAGAAGAGAAGGATGAATGTTGATGATTTTCCCCCGGAATTGCTTTACCATCTCCCCGGGGAGAAGCCAGAGAAAACCTGCAAGCACAATAAGATCGGGCTGGATCGTCCCAAGGATCGCCCCGGTGACCCCGGAGTTAAATTCTTCTCTCCCGAAAACAATCGTCCTGAGACCTGCCTCTCTGGCCTTCCCGATAACCCCCGCAGCAGAATTGTTGCTGAATACCGCTACTACCGCCACCTCAGCCCTTCCGTGGAAATAACGCATGATAGCCTCTGCGTTGGTCCCCTCCCCCGAAGCAAATAAGACAACTTTTTTCATGCGGCTTCCCCTGAAATGCAAGGCTAAAAATAAATCAAAAAGCTGAGGTATCGGATGGTGAAGGAGAATTTTCTCCTTGGGAATATCCCTTTATTTGTTACCTTTACAACAATGAAAAAATTCATCTTCTCTATACTGCCCCTCTTCTTTATGTCTGTTTTAATGGCTCAGAATCTTGTTCCAAATGCAAGTTTCGAGTCTCTCTCTTCATGCCCCTGCAATACCTGCACCGGAAACATAGGAAATGCTACCGGCTGGGCCGGGCCTACCCCTGCCACCTGCGGAGACCTCTTTAATACCTGCGTGGTTTCTGCTCCCGCTCTTGAAGGGGTTCCTGCCAACGGCTTCGGGAATCAAAGTCCTAATACAGGAAACGGATACGCCGGCATCTCTACCTATTGTGAAACAGGCCTGTACCGCGAGTATATTATGTCCACCCTGTCCTCCGCACTCGTTGCAGGAACTTCTTATGACATTATTTTCCACGCCAGTCTGGGCGACCTGTACAGGGATGGGATAAAAGAACTCGGCGCATACCTTTCCCCCTCAATTCCAACACCGGGGGTCGGCGGGCTCATCACCCCTTCCGGCTCTTACCCCCTCTTTGAAAATAGTTCCGCTTATGTCACTGATAAAACCAACTGGGTTCAGCTCAGCGGGTCCTTTACTGCAACCGGGGGAGAACAATACCTCATCATCGGAAACTTCCGGAATGACGCATCTACCTCCTGGACTAATGTCGGAAGCGGATCTTCCATATATGCTTATTATTACATTGATGACGTAAGCCTTATACCAAGCTTCCTTCCGGTATCCCTGATAGATTTCGAAGGGCATTACACGGGATCCGGAATCCGCTTGTCGTGGGAAACGCTTTCCGAAACCAATAATGATTATTTCGGGATCGAACGAAGTATCAATGGATCTTTGTTTGAATCCGCTGGAAAAGTTGCCGGGGCGGGCAATTCCACCTCTCCTCATCATTACTCTTATATTGATTCTCCCCCCGCAAACGGAAGCGGCCATGTATACTACCGCCTTAAACAGTCAGACTTTAACGGCCATGCTGTTTATTCCCGTATAATCGAGGTACAGCCTCCCCAGGCTCCTTTAACCCTTAAAATGATTGCTGCATCCCCCGGTGAAATTAAAATCGCTTTTTATGCTGAAACTTTCGCCACTCTTACACTGAATATCACAGGAATGACAGGTCAGAAAACTTCATCTGTAATAATACAGGCAACCGAAGGGAATAATGAACAATCCGTTAATACGGCTTTCCTTGTCCCGGGGGTTTATTTTATCCAGCTCCATGGATCTTCCTCGAACTCAGGAGTTCTGAAATTTGTGAAAGAAAAATAAATGGTTTTTTAAGTTTGCTCCTGTTCAGACAAACTTCAGTTTATCCATCAGTAATTTTTTGCACGACCGGCTCACGGGGATAACCTGGTTGTTCATAATTACGCTGTTATCCTCTATCTTGGATATCTTATCCAGCCTGATAATGTATGAGTTATGAACTCTCATGAAGGTACTTACGGGAAACTCCTTCTCCATATTCTTCATGGTATTATGCACATGATAATCTTTTAAAGGCGTATGTATGGTAACATAATTCTCAAGGGCCTCAATGTATAGAATATCTTTGGTGTTGACTTTCACATACGAACCGCCTGATTTAAGGAATACATCCCAATCGGAGTTCTCATACGAAAACTTTTTCTCATGGAACTGGCTGGCTTTTATAACTGCCTTTGCAAATCGGCTATACTTAATCGGTTTGAGAAGAAAAGCCGTAACATTATAATTAAAAGCGTTCAGGGCATATTTGCTTTCGGAGGTCATTATTATAACCTGGGGCAGAGTCTCATCAAACGCTTTCAAAAAATCCAGCCCATCCATCTCGCGCATATCGAGACCAAGAAATATAATATCAATTTTATCGCTCAGCATTATCTGGAGTGCCTCTGTACAGCTGGAACATGTTTTAACAAGTTCAAGAAAAGGAACCTTCTGCATTAATTCGCGCAGAGACACATTGGCAGCAGGATCATCATCAACAATAAGACACCGCATACTTTAATTAATATTTATAAGTTTAAAGCACCCTGTCCCAACTGCTACTTTAATTGCTTTGTCAAAAGCATCGATCATTTGCATGATATTATAACACCGGGTACCCATAATAGATATTTAGCAATCCTGTGTTATACAATGGCTCTACTCTTACGATTTTTTGCTCATTATAGTTACGAAGAACTTCCACATAAAAGTCCCACAGCATAAAAAGCTGGAGATCATGCCTTTCATCAATAATTTTTCTTGAGAGTAATTTGCCTTTCTCCCTCAACAACTGCATCCTCGACTTCATATTAAACAGGCAGAATTCTCCCGTAGTAAGCTTCATAAATTAGGTTTTGCCCCCTTTTTACAACCTTGCCTCCACTACACTAATATTCCCGAGGACGGCCATATTATAATTATCCTTTGCCTGCACATAAGCAACGGGGGTAAAAATTGTTGCCCCTATTTTCTTTTTCTCGGAGGAAGTGGTAAAACCGAGATGTATTTTCTTCAATCCAAGATTCTGTGCTCTTTTTACAACCTGGTATAACGCCTGCTTGTAAGGTTTAAAATCATCCTGATAACGGTAATCAAGACCTATGATCATAAAATTGTAGGTGTCCCCCGAGATGTAGTTCAGCATCACCGCAACAGGCTTGCCCGGGGTTTCCCCGGCTTGTTCATGCCCCGGCTTGAGCGACAAAGTGATGATATCCCAATGCCCCCCCGATACGATGTTCTCAAATGCTTTGAACGGAAGTTGAAAAGTGTTTATCACATAGCTCCCGCTCTTTACATTCAGGTAAAGCTGGTACCAGTGGTTCACTTCTTCGGGAGAAGGATTGGTAACGACCCTGGTATCGTAGAATTCTTCATAACGGAAGATATAACGCTTCACATGCTTGGCAGAAGAGGGAGTGAGCGTTCGGAGGTACTCCTCTTTGCCCGTCCATTCCACTTTATCAATGGAATGATTCTCGGGCATGCGGATCTTGAAATATCCGTTGTCCACGAGAAATGAATCCATCTCTTCATCCTCATGATGAAAATCCCGCAGGGTAACGGTTACCGCCTGGTATTGTTCCTGGAGAGCTGAAATTTTTTCAAACATCAGGTGCATCGCATCTTTCCAGAATGGCGAAGTTCTGTCAACATAAAGATGCTCCCCCTCAGTAAGGAGGGATCCCAGCGATAACACCTTCGAAGTGAGATAATAAGCATCTCCTTCATTGCGTATTTTTTCAAGCTGCATAGAAACTGCAGCGGGCGAAAGCATATCATCCTTGGCAAGAGCAGAAGTGAAAAATGCGGCAAGCAGGGTTTTCCCCGATCTGTCTTTAACAAAAAAATAATCGAAATCCCAGTTGTTTTCCTTCAGCAGGTTGCCGCTGAAAGTCTGCTCAAGAAATCTCATCCCTTCATAATCAAAAGAGCCTTTTCCCGCATACATACTATCCCACTCCTCCCTGTCAATTTCATTAATGGATTTAAGGGAAACAACCCGCAGGTCGGCCTTGTTCAGGATAGACGAAACTTCTGCATCTATCTGCTTCTCTTCGGGCATTTGCATTTTAAATGCCTTGTAGATATGCTCCATGGAAATATTTTCGTCCGCCAGTGCTTGCGGAAGATGGTGCGCCATCGCCCCGATCATGCTTTCAATCTGTGCAAAGGTGTGCAGGCGTGTAATGGTAAAGCGAACTCCGGTATTCTTCATGGGAACGGCAGGAAAAATCCCGAGGTTGAGATAATATCCTTCATTAAACATTCTCCTGACCATATTATACCCCATCTTCGGGAGGCTCACCCCGATAAAAAATACAGGCGTCCCGGATACAGAAACTGCCGGGAGACCATATTTACCAAGGAGAAGATTTGTATACCGGATATTTTCATGAAGGTCTTCCTGCAGGGAATATATTTCATCCGACAAATGTATCCCGGCAGATGCGACAGCCGCGCCAAGCGCCCCGGGCTGCATCGGGCCTGAAGTGATAAGCGGCCCACCACAGGTCCTCACCCTCCTTGCCATTTCCGCATCCCCGAACACAAGCGCCCCGCCTCCCGAAGCAAATGACTTATTGAGCGAAGCCGCCACAACCATCCTTTCGTGGATGGGCTGCCTGCCAAGCACATATCCTCTGCCGTGTTTGCCAAAGCAACTCATGCCATGTGCATCATCAACATAATAGTGCAACTCCGGGTATTGATTCATCAGTACCCGGACCTCGTCAACAGGAGAAACATCGCCATACATGGAATAAATGCCGTCAGCCATATACCATATGCGGGAATATTTCTGACGCAGTATCTTAATCCGTTCCTCCAGCAGGTCAAGGCGGTTATGGCGCAGCAACTCAACATGAATACCCCTCGGCTTGAGCAGGGTTACTGCAGTCTGCACGGAGTTGTGAACCTGGTGGTCAAGTATAACCGCATCCGAATCCCCGACCAGCACGGGAATGGCCGCAATATGCCCCAGTGTCGTGGTAGGAACTACAACTATGGCAGCCTCAAAAAGAGCCCGGAGCCGGGATTCAAGAGTATCATACAGCCTGACGGAAACATATGCCCTGGATTCTGAAAATTGTGTACCGTAATTGTCAACTGCCTGCTTCACGCCTTCCTTCAGCCTCCTGTCAAATTCAAGCCCCAGATAGCTGCATGAGCCGAAATTCACAACTTTTTCCCCTTTCAGAACAAGTGTGTTTCCGGAAAGACATTCGTCCTCGTTGTGAAGATGAAGAATCCCCTTTATAACACCGTCAGTAACTATCTGGTCAACAGTATCCGTAAATGAGTGATGGTTTGCCATAAAAACGAAGGATGAATTTTTTTCAAAAATACCCCCCCTGTCAAACGAAAACATCCGTATAAATACTGAAAATGCAGTATTTTGAAACTAAGTATTTATAATTAAGTATAAATACTTAACTACCGCGTTATTATTTAAAAATTCAGGTAATTTAAATATATTTGCGCGTGCTTATAAAGGATTTTGATCACCCATATGTTTTCTTTTCGCTTAGGGATGGTATTTTATGTATGACCTATCGCTCAGGTCTGATAATCGACAGGAAAATGGCCATGGAGATTGTTGCAACCCGGCTTCGTATTTTCAATGAAAGAGATTATCCCCTGCTGATCCTTGACCAGGGAATTGTCAGCATGGACAAGGATGCCCGTGATTTTTTTGCATCAAGAGAAGGATCCAGTGGACTTAATTCGGCAGCCATGGTGTTGAAATCGGTTTTCAGCAAAGTTCTTGGCAACTTCTTCCTTAAGGTTCATCCTCCTCATATGCCGGTCCGCATTTTTAATGAGGAAGAAAAAGCAATGGCCTGGCTGGAACAGTTTAAAGAAGTTCCCGAGCTTTTAAAAGTAAGTGCCTGAGTGGACCCCCGGTTCGACAAAATCAATGAGCTTTTTATCAACTACTCCCTCGGGAATTTTGATTTAAAAGGGACCCTTTCGCCCCGCCTTGATGAAGTTGATGCCTTTATCTCCAGTGTTAATATGCTTGGAGAAGAACTGAAAGCCTCCACTATCTCCAAAAATTATTTTAACGATATTTTTCATTCCATACCGGATATGCTTTTCATGCTTGATGATAAAGGGAATATTACAAACATCAATCATGCCGTTGCAGAAAAACTTTTATACACTTCGGCGGAAATGAAAGGTTACAATATTGACCACCTGCTTGCTTCAGGCAAATCGCCATTATTTGCGTCTGCGCGGGAACTGCTTACCAGAGGACAGCCCCTCGCAGACTATGAAACTGACTTTCGCACTTCGGCAAACAGGATAATCCCGGTGTATTGCACAATTACCCTTGTATATACCTCAAAAGATAAAAATCCCGACTACCTGCTTGTTGCAAAAGATCTTACCCGGATTAGGGAATACCAGGTCTCGCTTCTGCACTCGGAAGAGAAATATAAAAGGCTTTTTCAGGAATCAAGCGATGCAGTTGTTGTGTTTAATCAACAAAGAAATTTGATAGATTTCAATAAAGCATTTTTATCCCTTTTTAACTACTTACCGGAAGATGCAGTGGGAATGTTTTTTTATGACTTATACAGCAATCGGGCTGAGATGACACATTTTGAAAAATTGCTGTGTGAGAAAGGCAGCGTCATTGACTTTAAAACCAAACTTTCAGATAGCAACGGGAACCTGATTGACTGCCAGATATCGGTGGCCATGGTGAATAATAACAACAGGGAGATGATCGGGTTCCAGGGGATCATCAAGGATATCCGTAAACAAAAGGAAACCGAACAGCTGCTTGTAAGAACCATGGTTGACACACAGGAAGCCGAACGCAAACGGTTTGCAAAAGACATTCACGACGGACTGGGCCAGCAGCTCTCTGCAATAAAGTTTTATCTCGGAGCACTCAAAAAAGCAAATTCGTTTTCATGGGAAAAAATTGAGACTATCCTGGAGAAAACCAATGAAGCGCTCCATTCTGTGATAAATGAAGTGCGGAATATTTGCTTTAACCTGATGCCCCGTACCCTTGAAGAACATGGACTGGCCCACGCCATCAATGAGTTGTGCAGCAAACTTGAATTTATGGGAATAATGCAATTTGAAATTGATATTGAATATCTTCACCCTGTTGACAAATCTCTTGAAATCGCTATCTTCCGCCTCGTACAGGAATTTATCAATAATACCATGAAGCATGCCCAGGCTTCACAGATAACAGTTGTTATTAAACAAAATAATACCGTTCTGCATGTTATTCTCAAAGATAACGGAGTCGGGTTCAATGCTGATAATATGACTACCTTCAACGGGATGGGCCTGCGCAACGTACGATCGAGAGTAGAATCTTACAATGGAGAAGTACGTTTTGAAAGTGCCCCCGGCAACGGAACATTATATAAAATAGATATCCCAATCCCCGCATGAAAATAAGTACACCTGTTAAGATCCTTATAGTCGATGATCACAAAATGATTCGCGACGGCCTCAGGAATATGATTGAGTCCCAGGGAGTTCCCAGTCAGTTTTACATCCAGGAAGCCGCCTCCGGCGAAGAAGGCATAGAGAAAATTAAACATTTTGATTTTGATATTATCATTATGGATTATCAGCTCCCTGGCAAAGATGGCGCTCAGACAATAGCAGAAATGCTTATTTATAAATCGGACCTGAAAATCCTCGCTCTTTCAAATTACGATGAACACATGTATATAAATAACATTTTAAAGGCGGGAGCAAGAGGATTTGTGTTGAAAAACATTGAACCCGAAGAACTGATCAAAGCCATGGAGACAATTATAGGGGGACATACCTATTATTCTCATGATATTGCGACACGTCTTGTTGACGCAAGCTATTCCAGGTATAACTTCTCCCAACAGGCAAGTCCTTCACAATCAAGAGAAGGGGATGCTGTATCCACTCTTTCTGAACGGGAAAAAGAAATCCTTAATATGATTGCCGGAGAAAATACAAATGAACAGATTGCAAAAAAACTCAATGTGAGCGTAAGAACCATTCATACGCACCGAAGTAATATACTTAGGAAACTCGGGGTAAAAAATACTGCCGGATTAATAAAAGCGGCCAGTATCCTGAAACTCATATAGACCTCATTCCTGCATAGGTGTTATACCCGGGGTCCAGGGGGGACCTTATTACAAACACCTTGCTCCCGGCGGATATCTCTGCAAGTTGCATTGTACTTTCCCCTTCCAGTAAAGCAAAATCCCCCGTTGTTATTTTATTTCCGTTGAGGACCATATTCCCTTCTATAAGAAAAAGGGAATAAACATCCCCGGGAGAAAGCGGGTATTCTTTGAAAGCCGTAAAGAATGTTATTTCCCGGATATCGCCTATATTACTTTCGGTCATGAATGGCGTGCCTCCTAAAATAACTTTTGTACTGCTGTCCTGATCTTTATATACAGGAAAGAGTTCCGACGGATAATCATTGTAAGAGGCTTTATGGGAAAGTGTTTTAGATACGTCAGGGTCAAACCATATCTGGAACATCGCAGCGCCAGGAAGAATTTTCTCGGCATGCGTAATTCCGCTCCCGGCCCTGATAATCTGCACATCCCCTGCGTTGAGACGCTTCCATCCTTTGTGCATACTGTCATAATGTTCTATCGCCCCCCTGAGAACATAAGACATAATTTCAAAGCCCTGGTGGGGGTGCTCTCCAATCATCCCCCCGGTATCGCTCCACGCATGAGCCCAGTAAAAAATAGTTGAGTACGGCTTCAGCAACCCCCCGTCCTGCGGAAACCCTACAGGTTTCCGCTCAAGAATACGCTCCCCGTCAAAAGCCCCGCCAGCCTGCATTGAAGATGGGAAAAAAAGAACCGGCATAATTATTTGTTATTAATAGCCCTTTTAACTCTGGTGCCGGGACCAGGGGACAGCCAAAGATGCTGTATGTTGTCCGACTAGGGCTCGAACCTAGACTCTTCTGAACCAAAATCAGACGTGTTGCCAGTTACACCATCGGACAGCTCTCCTCCGCTTGAAACGGAAGCGTGCAAAAGTAAAAATTTTTACCTCCCTTTCAAAAAATAAAACCGCCAGAGCTGCGTTTAAGGTGTGCTTTTGCAAAATATTTATACATTCGCAACTTCATCATTAAACGGCTGAGAATGAAATCTTTTCAAAAAGCAAATAACTTAGCAGGCTGGATTGTGTTCGCAATAGCCAGTACGGTTTACCTCCTTACTATAGAGCCTACCGCCAGCTTTTGGGACTGTGGGGAATTTATTGCTACCGCATTTAAGTTGGAGGTCGGCCATCCCCCCGGAGCTCCCCTGTTCCTGATTCTCGGGAGAATCGTATCCCTGTTTGCAGGAAATGATCTCTCTAAGGTACCCGTAATGATTAATGCCCTCTCGGCTATTGCAAGCGGGTTCACAATCCTTTTTCTTTTCTGGACCATTACTCACTTTGCAAGAAAACTGCTTGCCCCCGACGGAAATTTTCAACCTGCCAAAATCATCCTTATACTGGGAAGCGGGGCTGTCGGAGCAATGGCATATACTTTCAGCGATTCCTTCTGGTTCTCCGCTGTGGAAGGTGAGGTATATGCAAGTTCCTCTTTCTTTACAGCTATCGTGGTATGGGCTATGCTGAAATGGGAAAATGCCGCCGATGAGAAACACGCCAACCGCTGGCTCATTCTTATCGCTTACCTGATGGGGCTTTCTATCGGAGTTCACCTTCTTAACCTGCTTGCCATCCCTTCTCTTGCCTTTATTTATTATTTCAGGAAATACAAGCCCAGCACCAAAGGTATTATTCTGACTGCCATTATCGGAATGCTTATACTCGGCCTGGTTCAGGCCGGGGTAATACCATGGGTGGTTATCCTCGGCTCTTATTTCGATTTGTTCTTTGTGAATACGCTCAGGCTTCCCTTCGGGTCCGGTATAATTGTTTATGCAATCCTCGTTATTACCGGCATTACAGCAGGCCTTTATTATACCAGGCAAAAAAACAAGCCCCTGTGGAATACTGTGATTCTCTGTGTTACTTTTATCATTATCGGCTATTCTTCCTTCGCCCAGATACTGATTCGCTCCGCCGCCAACCCTCCAATGGATGAAAATAATCCCGAAAACCCTTTCACCCTTCGCTCCTATCTTGACCGTGAACAATACGGAGACCGGCCCTTGCTTTACGGGCAATATTACACTGCCAAATATATTGATCAGGAGGAGGGCGCTATGACTTTCCGCGTAAGAAGCGATGACGAAAAGAGAGTACTGAAAGAAAAATATGAAAACAAACTTATCAGTAAATCAGAATATGAAGAACTTATAAAAGATCAATACATTGAAGCCGGCCGGAAAACAATCCCCGTTTATAACCCTGAAGACTGCACCATCTTCCCAAGAATGTTCAGCAGCCAGGGAAGTCATGTCAATGCCTACAAGGAATGGGCCGGAATAAAAGGAGATAAGACCCCAACCTTTGCGCAGAACCTCAAATTCTTTTTCGCTTACCAGGTAAACTGGATGTACTGGCGTTACTTCATGTGGAACTTTACAGGGAGGCAAAATGATGTTCAGGGACACGGGAATATCACTGACGGAAACTGGATAAGCGGGATCCCTTTTATTGATAAGATTTTCCTCGGGCCCCAGGATAAAATTCCTCCCAGCATGACGAAAAATAAAGCCATGAATAAATTCTACTTCCTTCCTTTTATCCTCGGTATGATTGGGCTTGTATATCACTTCTCCAGGAATAAAAAGGATTCACTGGTAGTGCTGCTCCTGTTTTTCTTCACCGGGCTGGCGATCGTGCTTTACCTTAACCAGACCCCATACCAGCCGAGGGAACGGGATTATGCTTATGCCGGTTCATTCTATGCTTATGCCATGTGGATTGGCCTCGGAGTGCTGGCTGTCGCAGATTTTATCAGTAAAAAAATCAAGATCTCTGTGATCGCAAGCGCCGGCATTGCCATTCTCCTGTGTTCTTCCGTGCCCTTCGTGATGGGTAAAGACGGATGGAATGACCATAATCGCTCAGGAAGACGCACTTCCCGCGACTTTGCATATGATTATCTTAATTCCTGTGCCCCGAATGCCATCCTGTTTACAAACGGAGATAATGACACTTTCCCGCTCTGGTATGCACAGGAAGTGGAAGGCATAAGAACTGATGTTAGGGTGGTTAACCTGAGTCTTCTTAACACAGACTGGTACATAGACCAGATGAAACGAAAAGCTTACGATTCCGACCCGGTGCCTTTTTCCTTAACCAGCGATAAGTACGTTCAGGGAACCAGAGACTATATTCCCTTTTATGACAAAAAGATTAAAGATTATGTACCACTGAGTGATCTTATTGATTTTATTGGCAGTGAAAATCCTCAGGCAAAAGTACGGACACAGGGCGGCAATGAACTTAATTTTTATCCTGCAAAAAAATTCAGCATCCCCGTTGACAGTGCAACAGTGGTAAACAACGGAACCGTCCCTAAAGATCTTGCAGGACAAGTTGTCAACGCCGTTGAGTGGGAGATTGACAAGAACTACCTCATGAAAGCAGATATTATGATCCTTGACCTGCTCGCACATAACAATTGGAAACGGCCTGTATATTTTGCTATTACAGTCGGGAATGACAGTTATATGAATCTTGAAGATTATTTTCAGCTCGAAGGACTTGCTTACAGGCTCGTGCCTATAAAAAGTAAAACAAAAGATGGACAAACAGGCCGTATCTATTCTGATATCACTTACAAAAATCTCATGGAGAAATTCAAATGGGGAGGCATGGATAACCCCAAAGTTTATCTTGACGAGAACAACCTCCGCATGACTATGAACTTCAGGAATAACTTTGCCCGACTTGCCTATACGCTCCTCGGGGAAGGAAAGAAAGATTCTGCCACAAAAGTGCTTGACCGGTGCGTTGAAGTAATGCCCGAAAGCACTGTTCCCTATAATATTTTCATGCTGCGGATTGCTGAAATGTATTACCGTGCAGGGGCTATAGAAAAAGCCAATAAAATTGCCCGCCGCCTGGCAGAGGTTTATGAACAGGATCTTAATTATTACTTTACCCTGAAAGGGAAATTTCTGAAATCCGTAGAACGGGATCTACAGCAGGCCATGGCTGTTGAAAATGAACTGCTCCGGATCTCAAAAGAAGCCAGGCAACAGGAACTTGCAGCGGATATTGAAGCACGGGTAAAAAAATTGCAGGAAGCCTACCTCGGGAGCGGCGCTGCAAATACAGAAGAATAAAACTCTTTTATTCCTCCTTTTTGCCTTCAACAACAATCACCACTTCCCCTTTAAGCGTATGCTCATTGTAATGAGCAATAATTTCCGCGATTGTTCCCCTTTGTGTTTCTTCATGAATCTTTGTAAGCTCCCGTGAAACAGATACCCGCCGGCCGGGGCCGAAATGATGGGATAACTGCTCCAATAATTTCATAACTCTGAACGGAGATTCGTAAAAAATGATAGTCCTTTTCTCCTGTGCAAGCTCTGAAAGCCTTGTCTGCCGGCCCTTCTTCTGGGGAAGGAACCCCTCAAAACAAAACTTATCACATGGCAGGCCGGAAGCTACCAAAGCCGGAATAAAGGCAACAGGCCCGGGAAGACATTCGACAGGAATTCCTCTCGTAATGCATTCTCTTATGAGAAGAAACCCGGGATCGGAAATACCCGGAGTGCCCGCATCCGTAACAATTGCAACCTTTTCGCCTCCTGCAATTCTCTCCACAATTACGGCAACTGTTCCGTGTTCATTATACCGGTGGTGCGATTGCATCTTCTTCGCTATGATTTCATAATGCCTCAGAAGTATCCCGGCTGTCCTTGTATCCTCCGCAAGCACGAGGTCCGCGTCTCTGAGAACGCGGAGTGCCCGCAATGTAATATCCTCAAGATTCCCGATCGGGGTGGGGACAACATATAGTTTAGGAAGAAACTGCTGCATTCAACAAAGAAATAAAGTTATTGTCATTTGCACAACTTGTATTATTTCTCCCGTTGCCGTACGATATGTTTTTTCCCATACAACTTATGCAAACGGGGATTCAGTCTAAAGCTCAACATGAAGAACTACAAAAAGCAAAATTTAACAGAGCGTTTAACCGGATGGCTCAAGTACTGCAGGAGGGTGGGTCAGGGAACACCAAATATCTTATCCTGACAATGGGACGCCTGACGTTCATCAAACTATATCTGAAAACCATTTTTCAGACACTACCTGGTGTTAGTGATTCCCGGAAGCCCTCTAATCCTCTCCGGGAAAATTAGAGCTTTTTGTTTTCGAGAAGGGAACCGTCTGCGGGATGTAATCATCCTCTGCATTAGGTTTGCTGTAGTCATATGCCCAACGGTGAACAACAGGAATATCCCCCGGCCAATTTCCGTGCATATGTTCCACGGGAGCCGTCCACTCAAGGGTATTGGACTTCCATGGATTCTGCACCGTTTTAGGTCCGCGGAAAACAGAATAAAAGAAATTATAAATAAATATCAGCTGGGCAAGTGCTCCTATAATTGCAAACACGCTGATGAGAGAATTAACGTTGACAAGCTCATGGAACCCTTCATAGGCAGAATCTGCATAATACCTTCTCGGCACTCCGGCCAGCCCCAGGAAGTGCATGGGAAAAAACACCCCGTATACACTCACAAATGAAAGCCAGAAATGTATATATCCCAGTTTCTTGTTCATCATCCGGCCATACAGGCGGGGAAACCAGTGATATACCCCTCCCAGCATGCCAAAAATAGCTGCACTTCCCATTACAATATGAAAATGTGCAACCACAAAATAAGTATCATGAATATTTATGTCAAGGGCAGAATTTCCGAGAATAATCCCTGTAAGCCCCCCGGTAATGAAGAATGACACAAGCCCTATGGCAAATAACATCCCGGGAGACAATACAATATTTGCCCGCCACATGGTTGCTATGTAATTAAATACTTTTACGGCCGAGGGGATCGCAACAATCAATGTTGTCAGCACAAACACTGAACCAAGGAATGGGTTCATCCCTGTCACAAACATATGGTGACCCCATACTATAAATGACAGAAATGCAATCCCGAGAATAGAACCTACCATTGCCTTATATCCGAAAATAGGCTTCCGGGACTGTGTTGCAATAATTTCGGAAGTAATTCCAAGCGCGGGAATAATAATAATATATACCTCCGGATGACCCAGGAACCAAAACAGATGCTGGTATAATATAGGGCTGCCGCCGGAATGAGCCAAAGGATGACCCCCGATAAAAATGTCAGAAAGATAGAAACTGGTCCCAAGGCTTCTGTCAAATATCAGGAGAAGAGCAGCAGCAAAAAGAACAGGGAAAGAAAGTATTCCAAGTATTGCAGTAATCATAAATGCCCATATCGTTAAAGGAAGCCTCGACATAGTAAGGCCTTTTGTCCTGAGGTTAATTACCGTGCAAACATAATTGATACCGCCAAGCAGCGCTGAAACAATAAACAGCGCCATCCCGACAAGCCATAGTGTCATCCCAAGCCCGGATCCTGAAATTGCTTCAGGCAAAGCACTCAGGGGAGGGTAAACTGTCCATCCTGCAGAAGCAGGCCCTCCTTCAACAAAGAGGGAAATAAGCATCATTAAGTTGAACCCGAGAAAAAACCAGTAGGAAAGCATATTAAGAAATCCGGACGCCATATCCCGCGCCCCGCACTGCAATGGAATCAGCAGGTTGCTGAATGTTCCGCTCAACCCGCCTGTTAGTACAGAGAAAACAAGAATAGTTCCATGCATGGTCACAAGGGCAAGGTAGAAGCCCGGGTCAAGAACTCCGTCTTTTGCCCAGTGTCCCATAAAACTTTCAAGGAAAGGGAATTTATGCCCGGGCCATCCAAGCTGCAGCCTGAATATGGTGGACATTGCCATCGCAACCACTGCCATCACAATGGCAGTTATGAGGAATTGCTTGGAAATCATTTTATGATCCTGGCTGAAAACATATTTAGTCCAGAAATTTTGATGGTGCGCATCGTCTGTATCGCTGTCATGATGACCATGATGGTGCCACTCTGCCGTGTGATAAACATCACCTGCATAATGTTCGGAGGCAAGGCCGGTTGGGGTGTTGGAATTTTGTATTGACATGGGGTCCTGGTTTTATCTTATTTTGAAACAAGAATGCTGTTAGAGGTTTTTTCGTCAGAAACTTTCATATTATCCGCAAATGTTTTCTGCCCTCCAAGCCATTTCTGATATTCTTCTTTGGTTTCGCAAACTACTTTCATTGACATGTTGAAATGTGCCACCCCGCATATCTTATTGCATAACAACACATAATCAAACTGATTATTTTTTGTAATCTTCCGCATCTCTTCCGTAGTAATGGTAGGAGTTAAATGAAACTGGGTGGTCATACCCGGCACACAGTTCATCTGCGTCCTGAAGTGAGGGAGGTATGCACTGTGAATTACATCTCTCGAATGCATCACCAGCAATACAGGAGTGTTTACAGGAAGATGCAGTTCCTTCGCTATAATATCATCTCCCGAATGAACATCACTGGCGTCAATCCCCAGCGGGTTACTGCTCTCTATCATCTTAAAATCTGTTTTGCCAAGATTATTGTCACTCCCTGCATACCTGGCAGTCCAGTCAAACTGCTTGGCATAAAGCTCAATAATAACGGCATCCTTAGGTGCCGGACTCATAATTTTATTCCATTGCACGAGGCCATAAACAACCAACGCTATTAATACAATAGCAGGAATGGCAGTCCAGATAATCTCGACTTTATGGCTATCGGGGAAGAAAAGCGCCTTATTCTCTTTCTTGTATTGATAACGATACCCGAAATAAAACAGCAGCACCTGCGTAATGAAGAAAACAATTATGATTATGAGGAAATTTACATAGAGCATATTGTCAATTCCAACTCCATGTTCTGAAGCCGAAACAGGAAGAATAAACCTCTTGTATTTTAATGTTACGTAAAGAAAATATACAATTGTTGCTATTAAAAAAACGAGGAGCATGAATCCGTTAAACCTGTTGTCACTCCTGTTAATCTCCTGCGTATCCCGCTCCCCCCTGAGTTCATCAAGCAATTCAAAGATTCTGACGGTTCTTGCAATAGCAATAATTGCAAGAATAAGTACAACATAAACCAAAGTGGTTATCATAGTGATGGGGATTTAAATAGTTTATCTGCTTATGACACTACTAAATATGATGGTGGTAACTTTCCTGCAGGAAAGGATGTTTTTGCGCAACCAGGGGGGCTTTCGACAAAGCCCGCAACACTACCCATATAAACAACCCGGCAAAACCGAGGAAAGTGCCTATTTCAATAATCCCGATGCCCCAATCCTTACCCATGGTTCCCGGCATCACCATCAGGAATACATCAATCCAGTGTCCGAAAAGAATGATTGTACCGGCAACCTGCAATACACGCATTTTCCTTTTGGCATCGCGGGTCATCAAAATCAGGAAGGGGCAAATAAAGTTAATGAGAAAATTCCCGATGAACAGGATCTTGTATCCGTCATTCCAGCGGGCATAAAAATAGGCTACTTCTTCCGGAAAGTTTGCGTACCATATCAGCATGAACTGGTCAAACCACAGATATGCCCAGAACACGCTGAATGCAAACATATATTTAGCCATATCGTGTAAGTGATTTTCATTAACCTGCTGGAGGTAATTATTATTTTTAAGATAGATGATAATAAGGGCTATGGCAGTAAGTCCGGTAACAAACAAGCCGGCAAAGGTGTACCACCCAAACAGCGTACTGAACCAGTGAGTGTCAACAGACATTAAAAAATCCCAGGCCGAAGTTGAAGAGGACACTGCAAAGAAAACTATGAAAATAGCCGACAATACCATGCTTCTGTTATAATGTTTAAGTCCGCCGTCAAGATCTTCCTGCATGGATTCTCTTCTCAGCATGAATGTAAGAAGCACCCACACAGAAAAATAAAGGAACAAACGGAAAGAATAAAATGGCATATTTAACCATCCGCTTTTCCCCTCTATTATTTTATCATATTCGGGAGATGCGGGATTGTATAGTTCTTTATGAGTCCAGTGGTATAAGTCATGGCCACCTGCAAAAAAGATAATGATCATAAACACTCCGGCAAAAGGGAGAAACTGACCCATGGCTTCAGGAACTCTTTTTATCACAGCCGACCAGCCTGCCTGCGCAAGGTAATTAGCAGCAACGAAAAACGTGCCACACAAAGAAATAGCCATAAAATAAAAATTATCCACCAGCAGGTTGGCCCACATCCTGTGCGGATTTGTAGTAAATCCATAGGTAATCGCGGCAAGACCAATGGCCATAAGCACCATTGATAATGTTTTATTATTTTTTGTAACCGTATATCTCATATCTTTTTGATAAAATGATTTTATTTTTTTGCGGGTTTTTCTTTAACTGCGGGAGCGGAAGAATCAGCCATAGGGACTTCTCCAATATGCTGTAAAGTCTGGATATACAATATTATTTTCCATCTTTCGGCTGCGTTAAGCTGAGATGCATGAGAGCCCATCAGGTTTTTCCCGTATGTAATACTGTGAAACATTTTGCCTTCGGGGAGATTTTTAAGCTGGCCGGAGTATGAAGGCGGGGGGGGGAAATTCCTTTGAGTAAGCATTCCATCTCCTTTGCCCTCCTGTCCATGGCAATGAATGCAAAAATTCTCGTATAACCTTTTCCCTTCGGCAATATTTTCGGGGGTGCTTTCCAGAGGATTTTTCAATTCTTTTCCCGCAGCTTCATAACCCTCGTTTGTATTGGGATAAGTGTATGGTGTATATGCCACCGGGATTGTTCCCGGGGCAGGTAAACGCGAAGTCATGCTGTCGGGAAAATTCGGGTTGGAAGAATTGGTTTCGTACGAGGGGGAACGATACATATCAGGCATATATTCGTATCCCGGCTTCTTGCTATCCTTGCTGCATGCCCCGAGCATAAGGCCGGAAACACAAAGGAGGACAGCCGGACGCAGGCTATGTTTTAAGATTGATTTTTTCATATACTTACTTGATTTCCGAAGCTCCCGTTTGTTTTAATATTGAGATAATATCATTTTGATTTGCCTCAGTGGCAGAGACCTGGATGACAAATCGATCATCCGTACACCGTACGTCGGGTATTGGCGCAGTAACTCCGGGAAGCAGTTTGCTCCTCAGTAAAAATGTAAGCACCATCAGGTGAGCTGCACAAAGCACAGTACATTCGAAAGTGATGGGAATAAATGAGGGTAAATTCATATAAAGAGCAAAGTTCGGCTTGCCGCCTACATCCGAAGGCCAGTCATATATCATCATGTACCACATCATAAGAATAGCCAGCGAACACCCGGCAACCCCATATATAAAAGAACATATGGCAAGCCTTGTTCTCGGGATGCCAAGTAATGCATCGATGCCGTGGATAGGGAAAGGAGAAAAAACATTTTTGATTTTAACCCCCTTGTCCCGGAGTTGTCTGGCCCCTTTAACAAGCAACTCATCGTCGCTGTATATACCAAGAATTGTTTTATTACTCATGATGACCTCCATTGCTACTGCCGTTTTCTCTGATTGCTTTCAGTACAGATTTTAACTCACTTAATGCTATTACAGGGAATACCCGTGAAAAAATCAGGAAACATGTAAAGAAAAGTCCAAGTGTCCCGATAAAAATTCCAACCTCGATAAAAGTCGGATGATACATTGTCCAGCTGGAAGTAAGATAATCCCGGTGAAGAGAAGTTACAATAATAACAAAACGCTCAAACCACATTCCTATATTGACAAAAATTGAAATAATAAACGTTGCCACCATGCTTCTCCGGATGCCCCTGAACCAGAACAACTGGGGGGTGATTACGTTACAGGTCATCATTGACCAGTAAGCCCACCAGTACGGGCCGGTAGCTCGGTTGATGAATGCATAGGCTTCGTATTCCACTCCGGAATACCATGCAATAAAGAACTCCGTAATATATGCTATACCGACAATGGATCCTGTGAGGATAATAATCTTGTTCATTGCCTCTACATGCTCCACGTTAATATAATCTTCAAGGTTTAAAACTTTTCTTGCTATAAGCATAAGGGTCAGCACCATTGCAAACCCGGAAAAGATCGCCCCTGCAACAAAGTAAGGGGGGAAAATGGTCGTGTGCCAGCCGGGGATGACGGAGGTGGCAAAGTCCATACTTACTATTGTATGAACCGATAAAACAAGCGGGGTAGATAATCCCGCAAGTACAAGTGCTACTTCTTCAAAGCGGGACCAGTCACGGGCTGAGCCTTTCCACCCGAAACTCAGGATTCCATAAATAGTATTTCTCATTTTATTATTTGCACGGGCAGCCCTGTCCCTGATAGTGGCCAGGTCAGGAATCAGACCAAGGTACCAGAAAACGAGAGAAACGCTGAAGTATGTGCTTATTGCAAAAACGTCCCAAAGCAGCGGAGAGTTAAAGTTAGGCCAGAGCGATCCGAACTGGTTCGGTAACGGCAAAACCCAGTATGCAAGCCATACGCGTCCCATATGAAAGACGGGAAAAAGTGCCGCACAAATTACAGCGAAGATGGTCATTGCTTCGGCTGAACGGTTGATGGACATCCTCCAGCGCTGGCGGAACAACAATAAAATTGCCGATATGAGAGTCCCGGCATGACCAATACCTATCCACCATACAAAATTAGTGATATCCCATGCCCAGCCTACAGTCTTATTCAAGCCCCATGATCCTATTCCCGTTCCTACCGTATAAGATAAAGAAGCCACACCCCAAAGCAAAGCAAGAAAGGAAATGATAAAAGCCATCCACCAGTATTTATTTGCTTTCCCTTCCACGGGCCGGCATATATCATCAGACAACTGAGTATATGATTTGTTGCCGATAATTAAAGGAACTCTTATTGACGCTTCCTGCATAAGGCTGTATATTAAATTAATTAAGCTTTCTCTTCCGGAGTATTTCTTACTTTGGTCTGGTAATAAATGTTGGGTTGGGTGTCAATTTCTCCAAGCAGGTGGTAACATCTTTCATCTTTTGCAACCTCTCCTATTTCACTTGCAGGATCATTATAATCTCCGAACACAATTGCATTGGTCGGGCAAGATTGTGCACAAGCAGTCTGAATATCGCCATCTTTCACTTTTCTGTTCTCTTTTTTAGCATTGAGTTTTCCCTCCTGTATCCTCTGCACACAAAGCGAGCATTTTTCCATTACCCCGCGGGAGCGGACAACCACATCCGGGTTCAGCACCATCTTCCCAAGGTTATCGTTCATATTGTAATCAAACTGCTTATTGTCTGAATATTTAAACCAGTTAAACCTGCGTACCTTATACGGGCAGTTATTGGCACAATATCTTGTTCCAACGCAACGGTTATAAATCATCTGGTTCATTCCCTCAGAGCTGTGAGTAGTAGCAAGCACGGGGCAAACTGTTTCGCAGGGGGCGTGATTGCAATGCTGACACATAACAGGCTGAAAAACAACTTCAGGATTATCTGAAGGAGATTCCATCTCGCGCAAAGTCTGCATAGAGCCTTTCCCTTCTTCTTTTCCCTTTTCGGCGTTCATATCGCTGCTGTAATACCTGTCAATCCTGATCCAGTGCATTTCGCGACTTCTCATCACCTCGTCTTTGCCAACCACAGGAACATTATTTTCGGCCTGGCAGCCGATAACACAGGCTCCACAGCCTATGCAGGAGTTCAGGTCTATCACCATGCCCCAGCGGTGGACGGGTTTTTCATGTGTGTCCCAGAGGTTTAATTCTTCCGACTTCTTTTTTGAACTTTCTTTACCGCTGGTATAAACAAAGAGTTCTTCCTCGTTACCGGCTTTAGGATCTTTTATATATTCAGACAGGGTTGTTTCCTTTACAAGGGCCCGGCCCATCATCGTATGATGCGTCTGGGTAGCGGCAAATTCATGCTTATCAGCAGTTGCCCCGATTGAAACATTTCCTGCCGTATACTGAAAGGTCTCATTTCTCCACTGCACAAAAGGAAATGCATTAACTCCGACATTATTTGCAACCTTCCCTGTTTTCGTCCTGCCATATCCCAGAGCAAGCCCAATCGTTCCGGGCATCTGGCCGGGTTGAGGGTAAACAGGAGCCTTAACTGTGGTATTCCCAAGCGTAAGTGTTATAACATCTCCTGTATTATCTCCCCTCTCAAGCAGATTATATTTCCCGCGCATATCAGCCGGGGACATCGTTACATAATTATCCCATGTTACCTTTGAAACAGGGTCAGGAAGTTCCTGAAGCCATGGATTATTAGCCTGACTGCCGTTACCAAGCCCTGCCTTTTCATACAAGACAAGCTCCCAGTCGCCATTTTTATCAGATGAATTTCTGAGAATCCCTTCAGATGCAGCCTCAAGGTCTATCTTTATGTTTTCAGAACCTGATTCTTGGGAATTCCGGTGTGCTTTGTTCTTCGATTTATTCTTTTTGTTTTCAGGAGTCTCCTTCTCTTTTGCTGCTGCCGGGGCCATAGATGAATCAAAAACCCCATTCTGCAGGCTGTCCGTCCAGAAAGTTTCAAATAAAGTGTATTTGCTTTGAGTGTTAAACAAATTAGCTTTCCAGTAATCCTGAATATAGTTATGGTAATCCATTTCAACCCCTGCCCACTTTAGAAGGCTTTCCTGTGCGGCTCTTGTTTTAAACAGGGGGCGTATTGCGGGCTGGGCAAGGCTGTAGTGTCCCTTTGCTGGTTCAGCATCATTCCACGCTTCAAGATAATGATGGTCGGGACATACAAAATCCGCAAGAGCGGCTGTTTCATCTGCCCTGTCGGCAAAGGAGATTTTCAGTTCAACTTTCTTTTGCAGTGCAGTCTTAAACTCCTCCGCCCCAGGCAGGGTATATACAGGATTCGTGTTATACGTAATTAAGGCCGACACTTCCCCTGCTTTGATTTCTTCCATCAGCTTTGCGAGGTCAGCATCGTTACCCTGTTTCAGGCAGCAGGGATTTTCAATATCTATAGTATTACCATAACTATCAAGAAGCTTGTTAACAGCATTCACTATTATTTGGGAATATATATCATTCACTCCGCATACAACCAATGCTTTCCCTTTATTTTTCCATAATAACTGGGCAGTGTCTTCGATACTCTTTATAAAACGCACAGGTTTGTCTTTAACAGTTGAAGCCCCTGCGAATGCCGCAAGCCGGTTGTACAGGTTGAGCAAAGCAATTCCCTGTTCAGAGGGTTTCACCTGGATGCGTTTGTCGGCATTGCTACCCGTCAGCGACAGACTTGATTCATATTGTATATGACGGGACATTGTCTTCTTGCCACGAAGCTTACGGTTTTGAACATACTGGTTCGCAAATTCAACGGGGGAAATCCAGCTGTTGAGGAAGTCAGCCGCAAAACTGACTATTGTTTCGGCTTTATCAAACTTATAAGAAGGGATAACCGCTTTTCCGAATGAAGCCTGATTTGCTTTTATAATAGCAGAGTATGATACAGCATCATAGGTAATATGTTTTGCGGAAGGGTATTTAGATGTAAAGTCCGCAATAACTTTGTTGGTGGAAGGGCTTATGATTGTAGAAGACAGTATTCGGATATTGCCATTCTTGGCGGCAATCGCCTGCAGTTTCTCTTTTATTTTACCATCAACTTCCTGCCATGATGAAGGAGCTCCTCCTGCCAAAGGGCCTTGCAGCCGTGCTGAATCATAAAGACTGAGGACAGAAGCCTGCACCCTTGCATTAACACCTCCACGGGTAACAGAGGAGCGTTTATTCCCCTCGATCTTAATGGGGCGTCCTTCGCGGGTCTTAACAACGATACTGCAGTAGTCATTCCCATCGGAGAAAGTGGAAGCATACCAGTTAGCCACACCGGGAACAATCTCTTCCGGCCTAATAAGGTAGGGGATCGTTTTTCTTACCGGAGCTTCGCAGGATGCAAGTGTGGCAGTAGCGAGACTGAATCCCATAAATTTCAGGAAATCCCTGCGGGGAGTGGCAGGCTGCTCTGATTTTCTACTGAAAACCTCATCCACAGGAATTTCTTCGGGAAACTCATTATTTGCCTTTTCAACAAATTCAACATCCCCTTTCAATTCATCAAGGCCTTTCCAGTATTTTTTTTCCATAGGGCTTTAGTATGTCTTATTTATTAGCTTAATTAGTAGTGGCACCTCGCACATTCTGTTCCACCAATTTTCTCAACGGTAACAACAGTATCTCTTCCGTGTTTACCCATAAGTTCAGGAACAGGGTGGTAGTTATCGTAGTAATGATTATTTTCCAGTTTAACCTGGGTGGTACGATGACAATTGATACACCAGCCCATGGTGAGCGGAGCAAATTGCTTGGCAACCGTCATCTCCTCCACAGGGCCATGGCAGGTCTGGCATTTCACTCCACCCACTTTTACATGCTGGGAATGATTAAAATATGCGAGGTCCGGGAGGTTATGTACGCGGGTCCACACCAACGGCTTTGAGTTAGGGCCATAGGTCATTGTGTTGGGGTCATAATCAAGCGCGGCATAAATCTTCGCTATTTCGGCAGTCCCGGTAGTGGGACCTTGCCTGATGGCCTTATGGCAATTCATACACACATTGACAGAGGGCACGCCGGCGGTTTTGCTTTTCTCCGCCCCGGAATGACAATATATGCAGCTGATTTTCATCTCTCCCGCATGCAACTTGTGTGAAAAGGCAATAGGCTGGTCGGGCTGATATCCCTGCGAAATCCCGACATCGGCAAGCATGTACCATCCTTTTACTGAGCTCCATACTCCGAGTACAATAATCGCAACTGCTATCAGTTTTTTATTACTCCGCGCCCAAACATACATTCTTTGGCGGGCAGGAAGAAGGGCAGGTTCAGGGATACCATTTTTAGCACGGATTGCTTTTTGCAAACCATTCCGGACACGTGTCAAAACCGCTGCAACAACAAGCAAAATTACAGCGATGAGCAGTAATACATAAAAAGAATTGTCCCCTGAAGAATCTGTTTCTGCAGAAGCACCCTCCCCACCGACAGGAGTGGAAACAGATGCCGGAGCAGACGCTTTATCTCCTTCTGATTTAATGTATCCGAGCACCGCCTTGATTTCAGAGGGAGACAGACTCTGGTCGGGCATTTCAATATTGTATTGCCCGAAAATTTCATTGGCGTAGGCATCCCCACTCTTACGGAGTGAGGCTGAAGATTTAATCCATTTCAAAAGCCAGTCTTCAGACTGCCGTTTTTGGATGTCTTTCAGGTCAGGCCCCACGAGCTTCCCTTTTCCCACACTATGACATGCTGCACAATTGGCTTTGAAGAGAGATGCCCCATCAGGGTCCGCTGCACTCACGGCAAACGGCAAAATAAATAACAGAGCCAGGGGCAGAAGTACCCCCCGCAGCTTGGGATGAGTCATAATGAACGGTTTTTGAATTCTTGCGAGAGACTTTATCACAAAAATGAAGAAATTTTGATTTTTCCGGAAGCAAATATAGAAGAAACATTTTTGACTTAACAAACAATATGGGTTTTTTTTGAACATTTTTGAAGGAATTATGTCAAACATCATAGATAACTGTTTCTTCGATATAGACACACTCTTTTCCCTCCCTTCAAAGGAAGAAATCAGCGAATCAATCTATCGTATAGTTACTATTTGAAAGGAAGAGGGTTTCAGTTCACTGTTTTTATTTTTATTTTTGCCTGCCTTTGTAACTTCTTAATTTATATTTCATGTTTTATACCCATACCTGTGGCGAATTAAACATCAAAAATGCAGGCCAGAAAGTAACCCTATGCGGATGGGTGCAGAGATCAAGAGACCTTGGAGGCATGACCTTCATTGATCTGCGTGACCGTTATGGAATTGCCCAATTGGTATTTAATATGGAGGCTGATAAGGCTCTCTGTGAGAAAGCGCGGAGCCTTGGGAGAGAATATGTCATCAGTGCATCCGGAATTGTTATGGAGCGCAGCAATAAAAACAAAAATCTTCCCACCGGGGAAATTGAAATACAGGTAGAAAAACTTGAAGTTCTAAATCCTTCAAAGACTCCTCCTTTCACCATTGAGGATCATTCCGATGGGGGTGATGATCTGCGGCTTAAATACCGTTATCTTGATTTGAGAAGAACCATCAATAAGAACAATCTCATCATGCGCCATCAGGTAGCACGCGCGGTACGGGAATATCTTGACGGGCAGAAATTTATCGACATTGAAACTCCTTTTCTCATCAAAAGCACTCCTGAAGGTGCAAGAGATTTTGTAGTCCCTTCGAGAATGAATCCAGGGCAGTTTTACGCTCTGCCCCAGTCTCCCCAGACTTTCAAGCAGTTGCTGATGGTTGCAGGCTTTGACAGGTACTACCAGCTTGTCAGGTGTTTCAGGGATGAAGACCTCCGTGCCGACCGCCAGCCCGAGTTCACACAGATTGACTGCGAGATGGCTTTTGTGGAACAGGAAGATGTGCTGCAGATGTTCGAGGGCATGGTGAAGCATGTGTTCAGAAAAGTGAAAAATACCGAGCTCCCTGTATTTCCGGTAATGAAATATGAGGATGCCATGAGACTGTACGGTTGCGACAAACCAGACTTACGATTCGGAATGCCCATCATTGAATTGAACGATATCATTAAAGGCAAATCATTCAAGGTATTTGATGATGCGGAAATGATTGGGGGCATCTGTGTTTCCGGGGCCAGTGAATATACCCGCAAACAGCTGGATGATCTTACGGACTTTGTAAAGCGGCCGCAGGTGGGAGCCGCCGGGATGGTTTACATCAGACATCTGCCGGACGGTTCTTTTAAATCTTCCGTGGATAAATTTTACAATGCTGCCGACCTGGAAAAAATATGCACACACACAGGCGCTGCCGAAGGATCGCTCCTGCTTATTCTGGCTGGAAACAAAAACAAAACAAGAAGCGCATTATCTGCACTGAGACTGGAAATGGGTGCCCGTCTCGGATTAAGAAAAAAAGAAGATTACAAGCCCTTATGGATTACAGATTTCCCTCTGCTTGAGTACAACGAAGAGGACAAAAGGTATTATGCCATGCATCATCCTTTCACCTCTCCGCGACCGGAAGACATCCCCCTGCTGCAGGAAAACAGGGATCTCAGTAAAATCAAAGCCAGTGCTTATGATCTTGTCATTAATGGAACTGAGATAGGGGGCGGTTCCATCCGTATCCATAACCGCAGGCTTCAGGAAAGTATGTTCCGCGCCATAGGTCTTTCGAAGGAAGAAGCTGAACAAAAGTTTGCTTTCATATTGAACGCTTTCGAATACGGGGCACCTCCGCACGGGGGAATTGCGTTCGGGTTTGACCGTTTCTGCTCAATGATGATTGCCAACGAGGACTATATCCGGGAGTTTATTGCCTTCCCGAAAAATAATGCAGGAAGGGATATGATGCTGGACGCCCCCTCCGAAATTACCGCAGAACAACTCCGGGAACTCTCGCTGGAAACAAAGAGAGAAAAGTGAGCTTTTCTGCGGGGTGTATCTTTTCTTTTAGACAACTTACAACATTAAATTGGTATTAACCCCGGGGCAAGCCCCGAACCCTTTTGTCCGCTGTAGCGGAACGCGAAGGCTTCACAATAACATTTTTTACGGCATTTCTTTCTCAAAATACTCTACGACAGCCCGTTTCAGGAGAGTTGTTTGATCTGCGAGGGTAAGATGAGGTAGTTTGACTTTGAGTTTCCAGTGAGGCCAGCCATCGGCATCCCGGGTTTGAAATTCGTAATAGCCATAGGTGCTGAGAAGCCTGCAAATGGCAATATGTATAAGGTCTTCCTTTTCGGACTTGGAAAAAGAGCGGTACCCCTGCCCGAGTTCCTGCACTCCCACTAAAAAAAGTATAGCCTGCAGATCGGGGGTTTCGCCAAACCGGGCAGAAAGGGTTGTTGTAAGATCCTGCCAGGCTTTTTTCATTTCATCATGACCGTTCGTATCCATAGGGCAAATGTAGGATATGTTAACTTTCTCAAAATCACTGTCCTAAAAACGGGGTGCATTATATAGCCCCTGTGCTTTCTCCTTTATTATATCCGCAAAAGGCCTGTTTTGAATCTTGCTTTCGAGCCATGAGATAAAGTCAAAATAATCAAGCACCTTAGCTTCAAAAGGGTCTCTCATTATTTCCTCCAATTCAGTTTTTAATTCTTTAAAAGCTGCTCTCCGTTCTCTATCAGCAATAACTTTAGGAAGTTTCTTTTTGATAAAATCAAGAATGGAAGTTTCCACTTTATATAAACGATTTTTTTTATCAAGATAACGATGAGCGGATTTTTCCATATACTCCAGCAACTCTTCATGACCTAATTCATAATGAACAATCAACAACATTATTCTTGCCATGCAATAAATATCACTTCTTACATCAACAGTTGTATCATTTATTATTTTGTTTAAATAGTTGCGTGCTGCGCGATAGTTGCCAACTCCAAAATAAATATAAGAAATATTATAATAAAAAGCCATTTCATCATCTTTAGGTAAATCAATCTTATCAAGTTCCTCTTCAATATGTGGAATTAATTTTATTCCCTGAGCAAACTCACCAGTATCAATATAAATGTTCAACTCCGTATAATTTACAATAAAGAATATCCGATTTTTTATCCGTTGGGATTTCGTATTTATTTCTTTAAGTTTTTTTAGAGTCAAAAATATCTCCTTGTGTTTTTTTAGATAACTTTGGCAAGCAATAAGATTGCCTAACATCGCTATATATGCTTCTAATTTTTCTTCTTTCTGATGAGGATGTTGTTCCATTAATTTCACTAATTTTTGACTGTATGAATACGCATTGAGGAAATCACTTCGCATAAAAAAATAGGCAGTGTAAACTGTGTAATAATTGTATGCTGCTTGATAAGACATCATTTTATTTTCAGTATCAAGTAAAGGATGGTTAATAATGTCTCGATATACCTTTAAATCAGCATCACTTCTTGTCGTAGAACCTTGTTTAGATATTCGCATAAACATGCTTGATGAGAGTCGCTCATATTCTTTTTCATTCCTGTATTTTTCATTCACATTGAATACTTCCTCATAAATATTTCCTATTTCATCCTCTGTTTTTCCCTGATATAAATATATCCGGCTCAGTTCAATTTTCCAACCCGATAATTCAAGCAGCACCAAATGTTTTTCATATTTCTCAGCCAATACTTTTGCTTTGGATATTATTTTTTCACACTCATCATACAGCCCTTTTTTAAATAGAATTTCAATAGCACGCAAAAACTCTTTCAACTGGGCATTAGCGGATACACCGCTATGAAAAGAATTTAAACTTTTCAAAATAAGATTATACAGATAATTTTTTAGATTGGGAAGTTGGTTATTCCCATTAAATTTTCCTTTGTGTATAATCTTATTTTCATCATACTCATTTTGCTTATCAACAACATCAAAAAGTTTTATATAATTGGTTGATCCTTTCGAAGAGTTGATTAATGCAAACCTTTTAAAGTATCTCTTTTCCGATTGAGTTAAAGATTTTATCAGCTTGAATAAACTATCAGAACCCGAACTTGCCATCGTATCAAAATTATTTTAAATACCTATAGAAAAAGGCAAAATTACAAAAATTAATAAACACTTGCCTTTGTATAATAAATAATTTTTAGTTTGCCCCCCCCCTTCACCGCATTACATTTGTCTCATCAAATAAAAAAAATGAAAACAATACAATTTATAATTTTAATAACATGACTCCAGCCGCTGCCCAGAAGATTAAGAAAGCCCGTCTGGATGGTTTAGATATGCTTCTGGACTCGGGATGCACTCCTGGACGGTCGGGATGTGATTAAAATAGGTAAATTTAACAAAATTAGCAATAATTCATAATTTGAAATTTCAAAAACATGGCAACATATTGTTATTATTAATGTTTGAAAAAATAATTTGAAAATGACCAATGACCATTAACAATTAATATTTATAAATCAATTTTAAACTTAAAACTATGAAACAACTGCTTGTACTGTTCATACTGAACTTGTTTCAGCATCTGATGAGAACCCGAAACAAATTCGGGTTGACACTTGCTCTGCTCATTTTACATCTTGCATCCTTCGCCCAAGGCACTCTCACCTGGGCAACTTATTACGGATCAGCCGAGTTTGACTATGGTTATTCAACAGCCGTTGACGGTTCGGGCAATGTTTATCTGGCAGGACAGACAACCAGTACTAACTTCATCGCATCTGCCGGGGGATATCAGAGTACTTTTGGAGGAAGTGTTGATGCTTATCTTGTCAAGTTCAATTCTTCCGGAACTACCCGAATATGGGCAACCTATTACGGGGGAACCGGAAATGAAACTATTAAATCAGTAGTTGTTGACGGTTCAAACAATGTGTATGTGGCAGGACAGACAGCAAGCACTAATTTCATCGCATCTGCCGGGGGGCATCAAAGTACTTATGGAGGAGGAACCAATGACGCTTTCTTAGTCAAATTCAACTCTGCCGGTAGCCGCCTATGGGCTACCTATTATGGAGGGACTGGTCAGGATTATGGGAAATCTGTAGCCATTGATGTTTCGGACAATGTATATTTGGCTGGATATACAACAAGCGCAAGCAACATTGCATCCGGAGGATTTCAGAATACTTTTGGAACGTCCAATGACGCCTTCTTAGTAAAGTTCAATTCTGCCGGAGTGCGGCAATGGGGCACCTATTACGGAGACACCCAAAATGATGAGGGTTATTCAGTAGCAGTTGACGCTTCCGGTAATAATGTGTATTTGGCAGGATCCACACAAAGCACCATCAACATTGCTTCCGGGGGATATCAGAATACTGTTGGAGGAGGATATGATGCTTTTCTTGTCAAGTTCGATGCTGCCGGCACTCGCCTATGGGCTACCTATTATGGAGGAACTGGCACTGACTATGGTTTTTTGTCAGCCGTTGATGCTTCGGGAAATATATTTCTCGAAGGAAATACAAGTAGTGTTAGTGCTATCGCATCCGGTGGACATCAGAATACTTACGGAGGAGGAGGTCAGGATGCTTTTCTTGTCAAGTTCGATGCTGCCGGCACCACTCTACTATGGGCTACCTATTACGGAGGAACCGGAAATGAATTTGGTGAGTCAGTAATCACTGATACTCCCGGCAATGTGTATTTGGCAGGATGGACCAATAGTACCAACGCCATTGCCTCCGGTGGATTTCAGAATACTAATGGGGGAAGCTATGATGCTTTTTTGGTAACATTTGATGCTTCTGGAATTCGGCAATGTGCGACTTATTACGGAGGAGCAGGGGTTGACTACGGTTATTCGGCAGCCCTTGATGGTACGGGTAATGTGTATTTGGCAGGATATACAGCAAGCACCAACTTTATTGCCTCAGGGGGATATGATAATACTTTTGGAGGGATTTATGACGCTTTTCTTGCTAAATTTCCAAGTTGTGGTGTAGTATTGCCCATAGAGTTGCTTTCTTTCACAGGATACAATGAAGAGAATAAAAATATATTGGAGTGGACAACAGCAACAGAAAATAACAATGATTACTTTATTATAGAAAGAAGCAGCCCCATCCCAACCTTCCCCAAAGGGGAAGGAGAATGGACTGCAATCGGTACAGTCAATGGTGCAGGAAACAGCAACTCCATTAATAATTACCAATTCATTGACCAATCTCCCCTTCCAGGAGGGAATAAAGGAGTGTGTTATTATCGGTTAAAACAAGTTGATTATGATGGGAAATATACATATTCCAACATTATTAATGTCATTGCGAACGAGACGAAGCAATCTGTTACTATTTATCCAAATCCTGCTAAAGAAAGTTTGTTCTTGACAGTTAATAATTGGCGAAAAGAAAAAAACAAAATAGAAATTGCAATTTTTGATGTCTTAGGAAGAGAAGTGTATCTCTTAGAAACAGACACCCACAATTCTCCATTCCAAATTGACATCAGCACGCTTTCAAAGGGAATGTATTTTCTTAAAGTAAGAAACGGAACACAACAAACACAAATTAAATTTGTGAAGGATTGAGACTATAATTTATGGGGCAACGTTATTTTCTTTTAATTTCTCCTTTATTATATCCGCAAAAGGCCTGTTTTGAATCTTGCTTTCGAGCCATGAGATAAAGTCAAAATAATCAAGCACCTTAGTTTCAAAAGGATCTTTCATTATTTCTTCCAATTCTTTTCGAAGTTCTTTAAAAGCTGCTGTAAGGTCTTTCCCGTTACTTATTTTGGGAATCTTTTTCCGCATAAAATCAAGAATAGAAGTCTCCACTTTATATAAACGCATCTTTTTTTCAAGATAGCGATGGGCTGATTTCTCCATGTATTCCAGCAACTCATCATGACCTAATTCATAATGAACAAGGATAGCCATTACTCTTGTCATGCAATAAATGTCTGTTCTTAAATCAACAGTTGTATCATTTATTATTTCGTTTAAATAGTTGCGTGCTTCGCGATAATTGCCAATTCCAAAATACATGTAAGCAATAATATACTGTAAATTCACTTTCGTGCTTTTAGACAAACCAATCTTATTAAGATCGCCTTCAATGGACGTAATTAATTTTATTCCCTGAGCAAACGCACCTCTTTTAATGTATGTGTGCAACTCCATATTATTTGCAATAAAGAATATATGATTTTTTATTGTCCGTGATTTAGTATTGATTTCTTTAAGTTTTTTTATCGTTAACAGCATCTCTTTGTATTTATTAAGACTGTATTGACAAATAATAACATTGTCTAATGCAGCTACATATTCCTGCAAGCGTTCTTCAAGCAGGTGAGGGTGTTCTTCCATTAAGGTTACTGATTTCTGACCATATGAATATGCCCTGGCAAAATCATTTAGCATAAAATAATAAGCAGTGAAAATATTATAATAATGAGATAGTGCCTGATAAGTCATGGTCTTATTTTCTACCTGCCCAACAGGCATATCTACAGGTAGTAGCGGATTATTAATTATATCTTGATATAACTTTAAATCAGCATCCTTTCTTGTATATCCTTGCTGATGTATCCGGGCAAACATTCTTATTAAAAGATGTTCGTATTCTTTCTCATTACTGTATTTATTCTTAACACGAAACACATCCTTATAAAATTTCTCTGTTTCTTTTTCCGGTTTTCCCTGATAGGATTGTACGCGCATTAATTCAAATTCCCATCCTGATAATTCAAGCAACACCAGATGTTTTTCATATTTTTCAGCTAACGAACGGGTTTTAGAAATTATTTTTTCACATTGATTATATAAACCCTTGTCAAACAATAGCTTTACATTATGCAGCAGTCCCTTTAATTCCACATCCACTGATTGATCTCTATCATATACACGCAATATTTTTAATATGAGATAATATAAATGATTTTTCCGGTCAGGGAGATGATTAATAAATTTTTCATGATTGAATTCTTTTCGGATATTTTCTTCGCTATACTCTACTTGTTTATCAATGCTGTTAAACAATTTTAGATATTTTTTTTCCCCTTTTTGCAGGGAAGCGAACAATTTAAAATATCTTTTTTCCGATTTGGTTAATGACTTGATAAGCTGAAAAAGGTCGGGCGAACTCTTCATAGGATTCAGAGAATTTATACAGTTATTTTAACTTTTTTATTCTTAATTTACAACAAAAATACTTATTTCTTAAAGATAGGATATAGAGAATATAAAGCTTTTTATTTGCTTTCCCTTCCTTCCCGCCTTACTTTTATCATAGAAATCTTAACTACTTTAACCCACGAGAATAAAATGATGCTGAACAAATCGCAATCTGTCCTTATGAGAAAATCTGCCTTGGGCCGGGGAAAAATTAAATTATTTATTTATTTATTTACTGTAATTATAACCATAGGGACACAAAAAGTAAAGGCATTACCACCTGTTACCATAACTCTTGCATCGGCCACTCAGGTGGCAGCAGGGACCGTTTGTGCGGGGACATTAAAAACTCCAGTATACAGTTTCACATTAAATCCAAGCGGAGCTACAAACTTAACGGGGGTTAGCTTTTCCACAATCGGAGGGACTTATACTGTTTCTGATATTACTAAATTTCAATTGTGGTGGAGTACCACCAATAATTTATCGGGGGCATCTCAAATCAGTACGGATATTACTACAGGATTAGGTCCTGCTTCGCATTCATTCGCTGCTTTTACTCAAGCATTAACTGCAAGTGTCTTAAATTATTTCTGGATAACTACAGACATCGCGGCATCGCCTGCTAATGGCAGTAAAGTCGTTGTTTCTGCCGTTTCTGCTGCTAACTTTACCGTATCTACAGGTTCTTTTGCAGGTTCTACAACTGCGGGTGGTATGCAAACAATAGGAGTTACTGCTCCTACTGCTGCAGGAGGATCCATTTGTGCTGTTCCGGGGACTGTTATCCTCACAGCAAGCGGAGCAGCAGCAGGAGAGGATTATAAATGGTATGATGCTTTGACAGGAGGTACGCTATTGCAAACCAATGGTACATCATATACCACCCCTCCCATCTCAGCCACTACTACTTATTATGTAACAAAATACAATACAACACTTTTATGTGAGAGTAGTCCAAGAACGCCTGTAACGGCAACTGTCAATATTGCGGTTGCAGGACCGTGGTCCACCAGTTCCGCTGTGAATAATACTATCTGCGCAGCAGCAAGTGATCAACAACATTCAGAAATTGTCAGTGATGGAAGCGGTGGTGCCTTTATCACCTGGTATGATTACAGAGGCGGCGCTATTAATGCCGACATCTATGCCCAGCGTATAAATGCAGGGGGAACTGTGCAATGGACATGTGATGGAGTAGCTATATGCACTGCAACAAATAATCAACAATACCCGACCATTGCTGCTGATGGCAGTGGTGGAGCTATTATTACATGGCAGGATAACCGGAACGGCAGTAATCCGGATATATATGCCCAGCGGATTGATGCTAATGGAAGTATTCATGCAGGGTGGCCGACCGATGGAGTAGCTATTTGTACTTCCCCACAAGGGCAACAATCCCCGACCATTACCAGCGATGGCAGCGGAGGAGCGGTTATTGCATGGTGGGACCTCAGAAGTGCCGTTGATTATGATATCTATGCTCAACGGATAGATGGGAATGGATCAATTCATGCAGGATGGGCCGCCAATGGGGTGCTTCTATGCGGAGCCGCACAAAGTCAATATTATCCCCAAATCGCCAGCGATGGCAGCGGAGGAGCCATTATAGCATGGCATGATTTCAGAAGCGGCACTTTTTATGATATCTATGCCCAACGGATTGATGCAAGCGGAACGGTGCAATGGACCGCCAACGGAACCGCTATTTGCTCAGCGATACAAAGTCAGCAATGGCCATCCATTACCAGCGATGGCAGCGGAGGGGCTGTTATTGCATGGCATGATTTCAGAAATACTCTTGATTATGATATTTATGCCCAACGGATAGATGGGAATGGAGCAATTCATACAGGATGGGCAACCGACGGAGTGCTTATCAGCGGAGCTGCACAAAGTCAATATTACCCATCCATTACGGGTGATGGGACTATTGGCGGAACAATTATTACATGGTATGATTTCAGAAGCGGAACTGATCAGGACATCTATGCCCAAAGGATTGATGCTACAGGAACGGTACAATGGACTACAAATGGAGCAGCCATCTGCACAGCCGCACAAAGTCAATATTACCCTACTATTACTAATGATGGCACTGTCGGAGGTGCTGTTATTACATGGTATGATATCAGAGGTGGCGTTGATTATGATATTTATGCCCAACGAATCAATGCTGGCGGGGTAGTGCAATGGACCGCCAATGGTGTAGCTGTTTCCACGGCAGCAAATACTCAGGAGTATCCTCAAATTGTATCCAGTTCTTGTGGGGTTATTATTACCTGGTATGATCACAGAAGTGGCACTAATGATGATATTTACACCCAGCAGGTAGATGCCTCCGGAGTTTTAGGCGGTACTTGCGCTCTTCCTATTGAGCTCCTTTCTTTTACAGGGCATAATGAAGGAGCTAAAAATGTATTGGAATGGATTACTGCCAGTGAATTCAATAATGACTATTTCCAAATAGAAAGAAGAAGTGAAGGCAACAATGAATGGGAAGTAATAGGGGAAGTGAAAGGCTCAGGTAATAGAAAGTCAAACAACAAATATCAATATACGGATGCACTATTCCCCGGTTCCTCTTACTTATATTATCGCTTAAAGCAATCTGACTTTGACGGCAACTTCACATACTCCAGTGTTATCTCTTTAACAATGGGACACCTGGACAATACAATCAGCATTTATCCAAATCCGACTAAAAATTCTTTTGCACTATCTTTCCAAATACCTAATCAAAACAATGAAAAAATCACAATTGGAATCTACAGCCTTTTAGGAGAAAAAGTTTTTGAAAAGAAGTTAGAAAAATCAGTTCCGTATTTCTACAACAAAGAAATAAATATAAGTTCATTGCCTGCGGGAATTTATATTGTAAAAGTAAATGCGGGGGCTGAACATCAGGAAAAAAAGTTAACCGTGATGGAATAAAAGATTAACCAGAAGCCATCCCAAAAATATCTTTTGTCTGATTTTCCGGTGTCTTTTCCCTTCATGCTTCGTTATCTTTATTGCCCCAACCCCTTACAGTATGGGCTTTTAAGCAATTCTCCCCTTATCTCCCATTTTTTCACAAGGCCCCCATATCCGGATTCAGCTATGTGGAGTCTCATCATTTTACAGGCGAAGGAGCCATTACTGCTCCGGCTGGAACAGGAAGGTGAATAAACATACCGGTCAAACTCAGGATATGGGAAGAAAGGGCACCCTACCTTATCCGCGAATGAGTTCTGGGCGTATTTTATTAGTTTTGAGTTTTAAGCATGGCCGGAAGAAGAGAAATCGCATTTGTCTGCGTGCTTGTATTGCTGATGATACGGGGTGCTGCTGCCATGCCCGTTGATATTGTTTTCTGCATGGACCTGAGCGGAAGCACCAACGGACTGCTTGACAATCTCAAAACGAAGTTCTGGGACGTCTCGAATGAAATAAGCATGTATTCCCCTCCGGCGCAACTAAGAGTGGGGGTAGTAGCTTATTCGAGGCCGAAGTATGGCAAGGAAAATTATTATATAAAGATCATTTCCGACCTCACCGGCGACCTGGATCGCGTGGAAAATGAACTGCTCAGCATTAAAACCATTACCGAGCAGGGAAAGCAATATGTGGGCCCCGCCCTCTTGAAATGTGTGGAAGAGTTAAGCTGGTCGAAAGACAAAAATGCCCTGAAGGTAATTTTCATTGTAGGCAACGGGCTTGTGAATCTGGGAGGGAATGAATATATGACTGCCTGCGAGAAAGCCGTTGCAAAGAAAATAATTGTCAACTCCGTGTTTTGTAAAACATACGTAAACATGGAAGAAATCATGCAGTGGAAAAAAATAGCCGACCTCGGGCGGGGCACTTACTATGAAATAGATATTAACCGGAAACCGGTATTGATTCCCTCCGATTTTGATAATGCGGGGCTGGAAAACCTGAATACCGCGCTAAACAATACCTATCTTTATTACGGGCCGGAAGGGAAATCCAGGGGTGCCTTGCAGGTCGAGCTTGATAATAAAATGAAAGAAATGCACTTCCTGTATTTTCTTTCGAGAGCAACTGCCAAAGCTTCTGCGAACTATCAGGGAAAGAACAAAGCATGGGACCTGGTTGACCTCAGCAATGAAACCCGCATTAATTTTTCAAACATAGACAGGAATTTATTACCCGATAGTCTTCACGCTGCCAGTGATGATGATCTTAAAAAAGCAGTTGATATGAAGTGGAGCGAAAGGAGAAAAATAATAGAATCAATGAAAATAATTGGCCTGAAGCGGATTCAGGCTGTAAAAGAAAAAAAGGCGGAAATAGGGGTATCGGAAAGCAACACATTTACAGGGATGGTGATAGAATGCATGGAAAAACTTGCAAAGGGGCCGGGGGTCAAAACAGGTAATTAAAAAACAATCTGAATATGCGCGGATGGGGAAAATGGGTTTTCGGCGGAATGGGCTGGGCACTGGGAGGGCCAATAGGAGCCGTTATAGGCTTTGCCTTAGGGAGTGCCATAGGGGCCAGCGAAGAGAAGATGTTGTCCGGGAAAAAGACGCAGGCGGGAGACTTCGGAGCGGCACTGATGGTATTATGTGCCGCTGTGATGAAATCAGATAACAAGATTTTAAAATCAGAGCTTGATTTTGTAAAAAAATTTTTCGTCCGGCAGTTCGGTGCTGCATATGCAAAAGAACGTGTGCTGCTTTTGCGCGAGATTCTCAAACAGGAAATTCCTTTACAGGATGTCTGTTTTCAGATAAAACATTCGCTGGATGTTCCGTCCCGGCTGCAGCTTATTCATCTTCTTTTCGGCCTGTCCGCAGCCGATGGCGAGACGCATCCGCGTGAAATTGAGATCCTCCGCGTTATTGCAGGGTATCTTGGAATAAGCAGTATGGATTTCGAATCTGTCATGGCAATGTTTAAGAAAGATGTTTTATCGCCATACAAAATTCTCGAAACCGATCCTGAAGCTTCCAATGAAGAAATTAAAAAAGCATACCGGAGACTTGCAGCCATGCATCACCCGGACAAAGTTCACCACCTGGGACCCGACTTCCAGAAAGCCGCACAGGAAAAGTTTAAGGCTATCAGTGCAGCGTATGAAAAAATCAAAAGGGAACGGGGAATTGCATAGCGTTCCCCAGAAAATCACACTCCGGCTTCACATATGAAAGTCCTCCACCTTCCTCATAATGTCGCATCAAAAATCAGCATTACAGTTGATGCGCTTAACAGCAAAGGGATAGATGCTAAGGGGATCGCCATCAATAACCAGGCGAATCAGAATGCAAGAAATATCCTTACGATAAATCCTGCAGCGTACAGTTTTCTTGAACCGGGCAAATATTTTTCAGTAATAAAGAGTTTTTACAAACTATATCGTCTTATTGAATGGGCAGATATTGTGCACTGGTATTTTGATTACAGGGTGCTCCATTCGGCCTGGGCATTGAATCATATAAGAAAGCTGGACAAGCCGGCAGTGGTAGAATGGGCAGGTTCAGACATCCGCATCCCGGAAATACTTGCGAAAAACAATCCCTATTATGCCGCGAGTTTTAAGGAAGATTACGAATATCAGTACGAAAGTCTCGGGCATTCAAGAGATATGCAGCAGAAATTCCGGGCTGCTGGTTTCACAGCCCTTGTGAGGCCGGAGCTTGAAGATTTTATCCAGAGGGATATTTTTCCGGATTATTACAAAATCAATAACCGCATTGATGTAAAAAATATTCAGCCCTGTTATCCTGCTGTTGATAACAAGAAGCCTCTCGTTATACACGCTTCGACCGCCCGTCATGCAAAAGGCACAGGCTATATCTTAAATGCAATTGAGGCTCTGAAATCCAGGTTTGACCTGGAATTTGTATTGATTGAAAATATGCCGGCATTAAAAATACATGAGTTGATGAAACGTGCAGACATTGTAATTGACCAATTGATCCTGGGGGCCTTTGGGACCACTGCCCTGGAGGCAATGGCATACGGGAAGCCTGTTATTTGCTATATTGAACCGGAATTAGAAAAAAAAACCGGGGAAAGCCTGCCCATTGTCAACGCCAGCCCGGATACAATAGCGGAAAAACTGGAAATACTGATTCAGTCTCCGGAGATGAGAAACGAAAAGGGGAAACAAGGAAGAGGTTATGTGGAGCAATACCATAATGCAGAAAAAATTGCATTACAGCTGATAGACATCTACCGGGGAATAATAGACCGGAAGAAGAAGTAAGGCCATGCGGAAGCATTTTAAGCAATTAGCCTCGGAAAGCCTGGTTTACGGCTTATCAAAAGTATTTACGCGATTAGTAAGTTTCTTTTTTGTCCCGCTTTATACGCATCTTTTCACGCCTTCCGAATATGGGACCCTGAGCATCACCACAAATACTTTTTTCTTTGCGTCAATCTTTGTTGTTTTCGGCCTTGACACTGCTGCCGGGGTATTTTTCTGGGACAGGAACGAAGAACAGGAGCAAAAGAAAACTTTTTCATCCTGGTTCTGGATGCAACTCTTATTCAGCATCCTGGCAGCATTTGCTTTCATCATTTTCAGCAAGGGAGTAAGTTACAGGCTGCTTAACACAGAAGATGTTTCATATTATTTTATTCTTGGCGCCATAAACCTTGTCTTTGCCGGAATCCCTGATATATTAATAAACTGGCTGAGGCTGCAAAGAAGGGCGAAGGCCACTTTTTATTTTTCTGCAGTAACAAGTGTTATCAGTATAGGGTGCAACATCTTATTTGTAGCTGTTTTAAAAAGAGGGCTTGAAGGGGTTTTTCTGAGCCAGGTAATTACATCTGCCGCAGGGACTGTCATCACCCTTTTCATGATGAAAAACTGGCTGAGCCTTGCACATGTTGACCTTAACAAGTTGAAGGCGATGCTTCGTTTTTCCTTCCCGCTTATTCCTGCTGCAATAGCATCCTGGCTGTTGAGCGCGTCCGGTCCTTATTTTCTTGAGCACTATAAAGGCCTGGGGGATGCCGGTATTTTCCAGGTTGGAAGCACTATAGCTTCAGGAATGGGAATAGCCATAGCGGCCTTCCAAATGGCCTGGGGGCCATTTGCCCTGTCGCTCCAGAAAAATGAAAAAGCAAAAGAGATTTATGCGGAAATGTTCAGGGTGTATATTTCTGCTGCCTCTTTGCTTGCCATGGCGCTGTTTCTTTTTGCCCCTGAAATACTTGACTTGTTTACAAGTGAAAGCTATCATTCTGCAAGTTATATAACAGGCATTTTAGGCTATAACATTGTATTGACAGGCACAGTATATGTCGCGTCTATAGGGCTTAACATTGTCAAAACCAATATTCCATATGTTAAAACCGTAATTACAGGAGCGCTTTTGAATATTGCCCTTTATTACCTGCTGATCCCGGCATTCAGCAGTGAGGGGGCGGCAATTGCCATACTGGCAGGGCAAACCGTAAGATGTATTTTTCTTTTTTCTGCAGCTCAGAAAAGATATCCTATTCCGTACAATTTCAGATATGCAATAATAGTCCCGGCCGTCTCCTTTTTTGCCGGCATTACCACGCTTTATTTTCTTCCCCGTAATTTCATTCCGGGTCTTGTAATTAAGATTGTGATAACCCTGTGCTTCGGGGGAATAATGCTGTTCCTGAATAAAAGAATTCTGAAAAAATAATCAGTGTTCAAATAATTTTCCCGCCATCCAGTACTTCCAGCTGTTATCAATTGTTTCCACTGCACTTTCAGGGCTTGGTTGTTTATCCAATACTTTCCTGTCAAGTATCTGCTCTTTAACAAGGAACTCTTTAGAGCATTTTATTTTTTCCTGAACCCGTTTTTCCTGCATCCACTTTTTCTGAGGGGGTTCAAATCCCACCTTGTCCTTGCGCCATGCAATCTCAGCGGGCAGGATTTTTTCAAAGGCTTTGCGTAAAGGGTATTTTGTCCATCCATTATACATTTTGTATAGACAAGGAATCTGAAAAGCAAGCTCCACAAGCTTATGCGACAAAAACGGCAGCCTCACTTCTACAGAATGCGCCATTGAATTCCGGTCGGCATGGCGGAGTATCTGCTCCATAGATTCCCCGCAAACGCCGTCCTTCATGACCATTCCAAGATCTGGCTCCGTTCTGATCCGGACAGCATACAAATGCTTTTTGTGGGACGCAAAGAAATCATGCCCGAGATCGGGTTGGGCAATACCGTAACGAATTCTTTTAAAGGTGGCGAGTTGCTTATAGTTCCTGCCCATCATTACCTGCATCCAGAACTTAATATCTCTTCTGTAATCCGAACCATTTGTTTCTGCATACCTATTCAACTGTTCCTTGTATGCCTTTTTGTTTTTCAAAAAAAGTTCTTCGAAATAATACCGGAAATAATATGGATAGCCTGCAAATACCTCGTCGGCCCCCTGCCCGTCAAGTAATACCGTAACATTGTTCTGCCTGGCAAGCCTCATCACTTCATACTGTGCCACTATGCTCGATGAAAGGAAGGGCTCTTCCTGATGGTAGAAGATTTTATCTATGCGGTCAATGAGATCCTGTGCTCCGGGAGTAACAAAGTGAGGGTCCGCCTTTACGCGGGAAAGAAGAATATCCATGTATTTTCCCTCGTCCTTTTCAAAGCCGGGGAAGCGGGCAGAAAATGTTTTTTGCCGGAAAGTTTTTTCTTTATTCAGTTCACTGATAATACTCACAACAATCGAACTGTCTATCCCTCCTGAAAGGCTTGTCCCGACCGGCACATCAGAGCGCAACCTATTACCGACAGAATCAACCATAAGATTGCCTATCTGCGTATAAACTTCCTCTATATGCAGATTAGTGTTTTTACCCGTATCAATGTTCCAGTATTTCTTTTTTTGAAGCCGGAGGCTGTTATCAATAATAAAATAGTGTGCAGAAGGCAATTTGCAGATGTTCTCAAAAAAAGTATCCTCCATATTGTCCGGGTTATCAACATATCCTGAAACAAGAAAATTACAAAGCATTACAGGATTTACCTTTCTTACAATGCCTGCAGCAAACAAAGCTTTCATCTCTGAAGCAAAAGCAAAACCTTTTCCGGGCTGATAGTGATAATAAAACGGTTTTTCCCCGAACCTGTCGCGCGCGCAAAAAAGTTTTTTCTCGAGTTTGTCATAGATGGCAAAAGAAAACATCCCGTCAAGTTCAGCAAGACAATTTTCTTTTTTCAAATCATACAATGCAAGAAGAACTTCCGTGTCAGAAAGAGATCTGAAATTATATCCCTTTTTTTGAAGTTCATTCCTTAATTCCCTGTAGTTGTATATTTCGCCGTTATAGGTAATTACATACCTGTCAAGATACGACATGGGTTGTCCGGCATTTTCGCTGAGGTCAATAACGGCAAGTCTCCTGTGCCCAAGACCGAGTTTGCCGTCGTCTGAAATAAAATAGCCTTCCGCGTCAGGGCCTCTGTGTACAAGAGAGTCTGTCATCCTTTTGAGCAGATCACGTGAGACGGCAGAAGAATCTGTTCCGAATAATCCGGCAATTCCACACATAAAAGTAAAAATAGAGAAAAACGGCAAGAACAGGGCATCTCCCGTAAAGTCAAATTTATCACTCCCTATGATGCACAAGGAAGAGCTGTCTGGACAGGAGCGATTTAAGCCTCTGAAAAACGAGTCCTTGCCAGAAGAGATCCCATCTTTTGCGAATTGAATATGCAATTCATGGCCAACGGGATATTCCGCCTACACAGAAAACCTGTATATTCGCATTCCTCCATAATATCTGTGCTTCAGATTCCTTCGCAGGCAGATGAATAACAGGGAATAAAAAAAGATTGGGAAACAGAATGCATATTTAATTTACCTCCGGAATACGAATCAGGCCTTCCTTATATATGAATAGCAAAGAAAACGGGGCCCCCGTAGCAGTAATAGGCTCCGGTAGTTTTGGAACTGCGATTGCAAATATTCTTGCAGAAAATAATGTCGTACTGTTATACACGCGGAGAGACGATGTTGCGGCAAACATTAATAAATCTCACGAGCACAATAATCAGAAAATAAATCCGAGGATTACCGCTACTACCCGTATTGAGCATATAACCGGTGAGTGTAAGCTTATTTTTCCTATAGTTCCTTCAGCCAACTTCCGGGATATGATAAAAAACTTTTCTCCTTCTCTTCACAAGGATCATATCCTTATTCACGGCACAAAAGGATTTGATGTCAATCTTCCCGAGGGCAAGAAATTTGCCCGACAAGATGCCAGTGCGGGAGAAAGTATTCCCCTGAGCCGGGAGCAGGTGCGCACTATGAGTGAAGTGATGCTCGAAGAAAGTTCAGTTGAAAAAGTAGGATGCCTTGCGGGCCCTAATCTTGTCGGGGAGCTTGCAGCAGGACAACCCGCAGCTACCGTAGTTGGAAGCCGGTACGACGAAGTAATAAAAGAGGGCCAGAAGGCTTTGAAAAGCAGTCGCTTTAAAGTTTTTGGAACACATGACCTGACGGGTGTGGAGTTAGCCGGGGTTTTGAAAAACGTTATGGCCATCGGATCGGGAATTCTCAGCGGGCTGGGATTTGGGGATAATGCACGGGCTCTGCTCATCACGCGGGGTCTTGCCGAGATGATGCACCTGGGAAAAGTCCTCGGTGCCGCACAACAGGCATTTTTCGGGCTTTCGGGAGTCGGGGATCTTGTAGCCACATGCAGCAGTAAGCTAAGCCGTAATTTCACTGTTGGACACCGTATTGCAAAAGGAGAAAATCTGGAAGCAATTCTCAGCTCCATGAACGAGGTAGCAGAGGGACTCAATACCATTAAAGTAACCAAAGGTCTTGCCGACCACTACAAAATAAGGGTTCCCATTACACAAACGCTTTACAAAGTAGTTTACGAAGGGCTTACTGCAGAAGAAGGAATGAAATACCTGATGGACTATCCTTTCAACATAGATGTGGATTTCTTATAATCATGCAGCGTGTTCTTTAGAGAACAACAAATACTGAATCTCCGGAAGGAAGTTTTTTTGATATCCCCTTTCGCTGCTGCTTTTCTTTTTACGCTTACATTTCACAGCATTTTTTCTCCCTTAAGCTTTGAAGATGATCATATCTATGAAAAGATAGTTCATCCGGAAATGGGGTACTTTGAAAAGTATGAGAAACATGAGTATTACGGCAGCCTGGTACAATTCAATAAGTTATACCTGCGTACTGGCAGGTTCCATCCTGTAACACTAACGGGGGTATGGCTCATTGCCAGGGTCACCCATGCCAATCCGGTGGCTGTTCACATAATTATCTTCTTATTTGCAATGACAACTGCTGTGTTGTTTTTTTCAGTCCTGAGACATCTTGGGGTGTCCGTTTTTCCGGCAGTCCTGTTTATGTTTCTTTTTCTTACAGGCCGTTATGACGAAGTCTGGTGGCGGACTACAGGAGAAACCTTCGGTATGTTTTTTTTACTGTTGTCCCTGTTTTTTCTTTTGTTGTCCTTGCGGGAAAATGCCGGAATTATCAATGGTGCCTGTGGTATTTTTTTTCTTTTTCTTTCTGCCCTCTGTAAGGAAAGCTTTATAGTTCTTATCCCGGTTATAATTGCCGGATATATGATGGTGCCCGGGAAAAACAAATTTATTCTTTGGGGGATCATATTCTCCGGGCTGTTGTGCCTTGCAGGGTTGTTTCTCACGCTCCGGGGAAACCCCGCCATGGTTCCGAATGGGATTTTTTCTTTCTCAAAGAATCTCCTTGTCAATAATCTACTGCACTTAACCGGCCCCTGGCCTTACTGGCTGATAATTGCTGCGGGGGTTTTCATATATTCCGGGAAAAAGAAGAATGTCCCGGAACTGTTTCTCTTTGCCGCTACTATGATCGCCTGGATCCTGTCCCAGTTATTTATCTATAAAGACATTGTCATTTTCCCTTCATGCCGTTACTTAGTGCCAGGAGCTCTGGTTGTACTTGTTTTTGCTGCCGTATTATTAGAAGTACTTAAAAGGAATATGCCATTATTACTATACAGGATATTATTGGGAGCTTTGGTTTTGTTTCTCCTGCTGAATGCAAGAAACGTTTTTGTAAACAGCTATTTTTATGGCAGCAGAGCAAAGGCTTATCACAAAATGCTTGATACTGTTGCCGGTTCACGGCCAACATCATTGGCTGTAGTGGTCGGCAATGGGGAATGTTATGAATTTTTTGAATCCACGCTGGTACAATTAAGCAGGCGGAACATAAATGTGCCTGTAAAATATATGGAGTTGTTCGAAGATCAAACCGCTATTCTGTATCCTGATTCTCTCCTTATAACAAACACCGGGGCGATGCATCTGCAGGAGCGAAAGCCGGCAACCAGCCTTTGGGAAGTTCTCCGGAATGATACAGCCTTAAACTATGTGATTTTTACGACACCTGCGGAGTTCGGACAATTCAAGGCAAAAGATTATAATAAGGGATTCGGCAAAGTACTTACTTTCCCGGCTTTATACTATAGCGCATCTTCCCTGAATTTGCTGCATCCCCCTTTTGCTATTCAACCTGCAACGCTGACATACACATGTCTAAAAAAATGAAAAAGCCGTCCATGCATTGCAAAGACGGCTTTCTTGTTTGCCAATAACAGGATGTTCTTTATTGGTTTTTCCCGACAAGGAATTTTCCTTTCATATTTCCCGCCTGATAATAATACAAACCCCGGGCGTAGGCAGCAGTATTTATTCTGGCTTTCCCCGCATTAAACATTACCCGCTCAATTTCCCGGCCTGTTGCATCGAATATAACGGCTTCTTTAACATGTCCTGCTGCAATAATTGTATAATCACTAACAGCAGGGTTGGGAAACCCTTTCGCCTCCGGAATTTCCAGGCTTTCTATGCCGCTGGGCGTGGGCAGAGCAAGCAGGTATGAAGCCCTATAAACATTATTATTTGCATCTGTCTTAATCTCCACAATAGGGAACCGGGCGCTGGTGTCACTCGTCCACCACCTGTAAGTAACCTGGGTATCAGCAGTTGCATAAATATTTTGCCACATATTGTTGGCAGTATAATGTAAAAACAAACTGTCAACGGACACCTCGGTATATGCCTGACGCTGACTATTAAAACTGCCAAGAGGTGTTGTAACAGAGCCCCATGCATCTATCTGACTGAAATAGGCAAGGGAAGAAACCATTCTTATGGAATCAAACCCTATGCCTGCAGTATCAAACTCCATGGTGAAGAGCTTGCTGCTGCCGTTAAACACATCCAGATAGTTTGAAGGGAAGGCAATAAAACGCTGTGGAGGAGTAAAAGATGCTCCACCGGAAGAGTCCCCGAACCCAATAATATCAAGTCCTGCAGAAGAGACTCCCAGGTAAATATACCCTCCATTGCCTTCCGGTATAGCCAGATTGGCAGAGGGATAAGAAGATCCGAAAGGGGTCCAGTTAGGATTTGTGAAGATCGTGGTGTCCTGACTGTGATTCTGAAGTGATGTAAAATTCCAGGTCTGATTAGTGCCCCCCGCAGAAATGGAAACAGTCGGGGCTGTATCATTGGCCTGGGCGACCACATAGCCAACCCCTGGCATATTTACCTGGGTGATAGTAACCTGGGCGTTAGCCAGAACAAGAGTTCCGCATACAGCGGATAGGAGAAGGATTTTTTTAAGCATAATACAGAATAGGTTAAATTATTTGTTTACAATGAATCTCCCGGTATGGAGCAGTGTGTTCGCGGATGTCCTGATTTCATAAACATAAATTCCCTCGGGGTAGGAAGAAAGATTAACGGCATTTCCGGTCATGGGGAGCTCATCAATTTTATTTCCGAGAATATTGTAGATGAGCAATTTGTTGTTGTTGTATACTGATGCGATGAACAGTTTATCCACAGCAGGGTTTGGAAACACTTCTGCTACTTTTTTGTTTTTTGAAAGAAGTTCGTTCAAAGATATCGTTCCTGTAGGAAGCCCCATCAGGGAAAGATCGTCCACATTCAGAACTGTGCCGGCAGTGGCTGTAGCAGGCTGGTCGCAAAAAATAGTAACATTGACAGTATCAGCTGCTGTACCGGTAAAGAGGGGATTATATGCAATCACCACGCTGAACATGGAATAAGTTGATTGCGCAGCACTGCTGGTGAACAACCCGCTGCCAATAGTATCTCTGGATGTCCCGTTCCATTTTGTGAGCATCACCGCAACGGAAAACATATCGGAGGCTCCTGCAGGCGCATACTTGTAATAGCCCACGAGAGAGTCAGGGGTTTGGATCCCGGTCAAGGGTATTCCCCCGTCAATGGTATAAGTATAGGTACTGATATTTATCGTAATCTTCCCTGTGGTAATCACCCCGGGAACACCATATGTCAAAAAACTTTTTGTCTCGAGTTTAAGATCATATGAGCCTGCATAGGGAGCTGTTGCATCCTTGGATGCAGTGGTAAATCCATATCCGGAGGTAGTGGAATTAAGGGTTGTCCAACCCTGAGGGTCTTCATACATACCAAGGTTGTTCCAGGTTTCAAATCCCGCATTGGGGACCTGTGCGATAACTGATGCCGCTGCAAAAGCAGACAGTAAAAGAGGGAGGCTGAGTTTTTTCATGGAATTATTTTATAAATTGATTAGGGGTTAATTCACGGTAAGCTTACCGGCAGACAGAATATTATTCTTCATATCTGCTATCTGATAAAGATAGAGGCCTTGCGGGAAAGATGTAACATCTATTTTAGAAAAAGTGTTCTCAGTATCAAACTCCTTTACCTTAACCCCAATGGCGTTGAATACGCTTACTTTCATCTTTCCTGCATGGGAAGGAAGAGAAAGCGTAACCTCCGAATTTGCGGGATTGGGATAGGCATGTGTTTCTGCAAGGATATCTGCAAGGTACCTGAATCCAACGTTACCTCCGGTAAAGGCTATATCATCTATGTTGAGGGTAGTGCCTGCCATTGCATAGCCAATCTGGTCTGACATAATAATGATATTCGCAGAATCCGGGTCCACCCCGGTCAGGGCATACGTAACCGGAACGCTTAACATAGCAAAAGAACTTTGAGGGGATTTGCTTGCGTAACGGCCGGTAGCAACTGTATCTCTTTTATTGTTTGATGTATTCCATTTAGTCAAAAGCACTGAGATTTCAAAGCTATCCTGCGCCATGGGAGCATAACGATAATATGCAGTAAGTGCAGTAGGAGACGCCGTGAAAGGGAATCCTTTTTTAATAGTAAATGAACCCTGCATGTTAATACTGATATCTCCTGTAGTAGCTACTCCGGGAATGGTAAGGCTTAACAAAGCCACCGTCTTGCTCTCAAGTTTAAGAGAGTAATTTCCTCCGTGTTTACTAATACTGTCTTTTGAAGCAGTAATAACATTAAGCCCTGAGCCAAATGGGTTCGCAGTATGCCAATTTAGAGGTTCTTCGTAGTTGGAAGAAGCCGTCCAGTTTTCAAAACCTTCATTGGGAACCAGCCATTGTGCAGAGGCTGCAAGGGTTAAACTACAGGCTGAAAGACCAAGGAGTATTTGTTTATTCATTTTTTGAGGTTATTTATGAGTTTCAAAAGTAAGATAAATTTCGGTCAGAAACAATTAGACGGGGTTCCGGGGGCTTGGTTTAATTCTTAATGCTCAACAGATTATACTGAAGTCCCCGTCCTATGATTTGCCGGATTACTCCTCTGTTTCCATAATTTCTGCATCGGAAAGCAGCGGTTCCCCTTTGAATTTAAGCATAATTTGTGCGACAGCTACCACATCTCTCTGGCAGTATTTCACAATTCGGGGAAGATCACGGTTTTTCCAGTAAACTTCGTAAACCATACTGCCATCTATATCTCCTTTAGGGGTGGGGATATCAAAAAGGCTGGTCAGCAGGAGAAGAGAGGTAAAACTTTTATTATCCCCGAATCTCCACATTTCCATAGTATCCAGCAGGTTTACTTCCCATGGTTTTTTCCCTGCATTGTCGAGCAGTTTCGGGAGGGAGATTCCATTCACCAGCATACGCCTTGAGAGGTAAGGGAAGTCGAATTCTTTTCCATTGTGGGCACAAAGAAGATGATTTTTCCCGTTGAAATGCATGTTCAGGAGTTCTGCAAATTTCAGAAGAAGATCTTTCTCCGTATCCCCGAAAAATGATTTGATACGAAAATGCCGCTGCCCCCCAGGGAGCAGCCTGAAATAGCCGGCTGAGACGCAAATCACCTTACCAAACTCTGCATAAATACCTGCCCGACGGTAGAGTTCAGAGGGGGGTTCTTCCGTCCTGGTGAGGTGTGATGCCTTAATATCCCACAAAGACTTCCATTTCCCGGGGAGGTTCTCATATGAAGGATAAAGCGGAACTGTCTCAATATCAATAAACAGTACATTCTGAAAGTGAAAATTATCAAGCATAAAAATGGCGTTAAAAGTTATTTTATTATGACCCCCATTTTCCCGATGAGGGGTATTTGCACTAAATTTTTTTCTATGATGCTTTCAGGGAGAAAAACATATTTTTTATCGTACATCACCCCTCCCAGCGAAAAGCTTATCCAGTACTCATTGCTCAACCCGAAAAGTTTATCAATAATGGCTTCCACTTTTACAAAGCTGAGGGGCATGACATCTCCAAGTGCATGCCGTAATACAGTTGTGGTTACTTTGCGTCCTTCGTAGTCGCCATAGCCTTTTGAACTGATCAGAACCTGGCATATTTTTTCCTTTTTTAAATTAAGAAGGTAAACCCTCCACACGATTTCCCCTGTTTCTTCTGTCTCTTTCACAACAGCTATCGCGATATCTTTTACAACATTTGCGGGCAGATCTTTGAGCATAAAACGGGACTTTCATTTTCCGGTAAACATATCCATTGTACCGTCAAGGTAATCAAACACTTCGGCAGGATGAAAATTTCTTTTCTTACTGTTGCGTTTATGTCCAAGGCGCACAACGATCATTGATTCATCGGGAATCACAAAAATATACTGGCCGAGTATTCCTCTCGCATAAAATATGTCATGTCCTTTAAAGGCGGGGAGCAGCCACCAGGAGTATCCATAGTAATTTACAGGAAATCCTTCGTTATTTACAAGCCCGGCAGGAGTCAGGGAGGCTTTTACATAATCTTCGGGCACCACCTGTTCGTTTCCCCATTTTCCTTTATTCATAAACAATTTACCTATACGGGCAAAATCTCTCGCATTGGAATTGAAGCAGCAATATGCTTTTTCATCTCCGTCATTTTTATCAAGACTCCAGGAGGCAGGGTGTACTGCTCCGATTTTTTTCCAGAGTTTTTCGGAGGCATATTCTGCAAGATGTTCTCCGGTGGCGGCCGCCACTACCAGAGAAAGCACCTGGGTGTCCCCGCTTGAATATTTAAATACTTTTCCCGGAGGCGAAACAACAGGGAGGGTTGCAACTGTCTTGCGCAAATCATGGCCGTAATAAATTCTTGTAGTAACAGAAAAAGGATTCGCATAACTTTCATTCCATTCAAGGCCCGAAGACATTGTAAGCAGGTGCCTGATTGTAATTTTTGATTTTTCTCCTTCCCTGAATTCGGGTAAAAAATCTCCGGCGGGCTGGTCCACATTTTTAATCTTCCCCTCTGCAATGGCAATACCTGTAAGCACTCCTACAAAAGACTTCGCCATGGAAAAAGAAGAAGATGCCGAATCGGGGCCGTAACCCTCCCAGTATTTTTCATACCGGACAGAATCATTTTTTATTACAAGAAAAGCAACACTCTGGTAATTTTCAAGCGTTTTAATAAGGTTTGCAGGAACAAGTATTTTATTATAATTATTGCCTAACGGCCATTCTTCGGGTGTTCCATTGGGAATCCGCCTGTTGGCGAAAAGGCGGGCATCATCAATATCGGCGAAGTTGTAATAAAAAGCTTTATAGAGATAGGTATTGTCTGTCAGAACAATCAGGGCATTAGCCGCAGAGAGGATAATTATTATCCACAGCAATATTCTTCCGGGTATCCTGCGTTGTTTCATAATCCCCGGATTACAGCAGATTCCTCTTTGTCTTCGACAATTTCAATCTCAAATATTTCCGAAAAATATTTTTTCAGTTTTGATTTTACTTCTCCAATATCCACAGTGGTTCCTAGTTCTTTTGAGAGGGATGTAACAGATTTATCTGCAATACCGCAGGGAATGATATCCCGGAAATAGCTTAAGTCTGTATTTACGTTAAACGAAAATCCATGCATGGTTACCCAACGGCTGCAGCGTATGCCAAAAGCGCATATTTTCCTGGCACGGGGAGAGTCAGGATCCAGCCACACTCCTGTAAGGCCTTTGATACGCCCCGCTTTGATTAAATATTCGTCGAGCGTACGGATAATCACCTCTTCGAGCAAACGCATGTATTTATGAATATCTGTAAAAAAATAATCCAGATCGAAAATGGGATATCCTACAAGCTGCCCGGGACCGTGGTATGTAATATCTCCTCCCCTGTTGATACGGTAAAATGTTGCTCCACGCGAAGAAAGGGTCTGTTCATTTATAAGCAGATGCTTTTCCGATCCGCTCTTGCCAAGGGTATACACATGAGGGTGCTCACAAAAAAACAGTATATGTGAGGCCTGCTCGCGGAGAACTTCCGGGCTTGCCCTGTTTTTGAGTTTTGCTGCTACCGCCTTGCTAAAAAAATATTCCTGGATATCCCAGGCTTTTTTATAATCAATGGTTCCCAGATCCCTGAATGCTACTTTTTCTGCTTTCATTATCCGGCTATTTTTTACTTAATTCTTCCTTCAGGAAATCAATCACTTTTACTTCTGTGGCGTCAATTTTTTTCAAATCCGCGAGGTAAACGGAAATCCAGTCGCCAAGGTGTATGTGATAGATCGCCTGTTCCGTCGGGGTATTCCCTTTTGACCACAGCTCAATAATTTCATGGCAGCGGGGAGCTATAATTTTTTTATTGATTTCTATGCGGGTTTGCGTTCGTTCGTAATCAAGGGTATTCCGGAAAATTACTGCTGTCGTATTCTTATAATTCTCTTTCCATCCCACCAGCTCATTGTGATTCATTTCAGGAATTACATGGTGCCAGCAAAGCATTTTGGCGTTTTCATTAATCTGCTGGCGGAAGCGGATGGCAACGCCTTCGGCCCCCGCAGCAGCATAAATAATGGGGATGTTGCCAAACAGCCTGGCTGCAACCGATGATGCCTCCTGCTTTATCCCTGGCTGTTCTTTCGTCAAAAGTGCAATAGCTGCTGACAAATCTTTCTTAAAATGGCCGCTGGTTACACCGAAAAATTCCAGTATAAAAAATAACTGGGTAAGCGAATATCCAAGGCAGGATCGGGGCGGCATCCCGCCTGGAATAATAATATGATCGATCCCGTTTTTTTGCGCCATCTCCAATATTTTCCCTCCTGAGGTAATGCAAATAATCTTTGCCTGTTTTTTTATTGCAGCCTCCATTGCAGCAAGAGTTTCCTCGGTATTCCCGGAGTAGGAAGAGACAATAACCAGTGTTGTCTTACCGACAAAAGCAGGAAGAAAATAATCTTTGTTTACAATAATGGGAAGCGTTGCTTCACGGGAGACGAGCTCTGACACAATGGTTCCCCCGATCCCGGATCCTCCGAGGCCGGTAACCAGAATGTTTGATAAAGGGGATTGAGTAGGTGTAAGTTTTGCTGAAACGCCTATTTCAAGTGCTTCCTCAAGCTGCTGAGGGAAACGGGAGATTAATTTATGCATAAGCAGTTGTATATTTTATCCGGCAAGTTATATAAACATAATAATAATAATACGGTACTGTAAACGCTTTTTGTTCAAAAACCATTTTCCCGCAGACGCTTCTTAAAACCAGCATTTGGCGGGAGAGGGTGAAGCTGTTTTTATATCTTTGTGCAAAATAACAAATTTTTATGCTGAATGAGTTAAGCGAACAGGAAAACATTCGAAGAAACTCCCTTGCAGAACTGATCCGGCTGGGAATAAATCCCTATCCTGCAGAGTTGTTTGAAGTGAATGTTTCTGCAAAAGAGATTCATGAAAATTACGAACGGGAAAAACTGAATTATAAAAATATCAGCATCGCCGGGCGTATCATGAACAGGAGAATCATGGGAGGCGCATCCTTTGCTGAACTACAGGATTCCAGCGGGAAAATACAGCTCTATATAAAACGGGATGATATCTGTCCTTCCGAAGATAAAACCCTGTACAATACTGTATTCAAAAAACTGATTGATATCGGAGATATTATCGGGGTGAACGGGTTTGTGTTTACCACTCAGGCCGGGGAAATCACTATTCATGTTACAGGAATGAAAGTGCTGTGCAAATCGCTCAGGCCGCTGCCCATAGTCAAGGAAGATGCCGAAGGAAAAGTACATGATGCATTTTCAGACCCTGAGCAAAGATACCGGCAGCGTTATGTTGATTTAACAGTTAATCCACAGGTAAAAAATGCTTTTATAAAAAGGACCATGCTTACCAATTCCATGCGGAATTTCCTGAATGAAAAGGGATACCTTGAAGTAGAAACCCCGGTACTTCAGCCTGTTTACGGAGGTGCGGCCGCAAGGCCTTTCAAAACACATCACAACACCCTTGACATTCCTCTCTATCTGCGCATTGCAAATGAGTTATACCTGAAAAGACTTATAGCCGGAGGCTTTGACGGGGTATATGAGTTTGCAAAAGATTTCCGAAATGAAGGAATGGACCGCTTTCATAATCCGGAGTTCACTCAGATGGAACTTTATGTAGCATATAAAGACTACGCCTGGATGATGGACCTTGTAGAGCAGATGGTTGAAAAAATAACACTCGACCTTCATGGAACCACCGAAATAAAAGTGGGACAACATCTTATCAATTTCCAGAGGCCATGGAAACGGTTCACTATGTATGAGGCCATCCTGCATTTCACGGGAACCGATATTTCAGCAATGGATGAAGCCGGGATGGCAGAAGCCGCAAGGAAGATGGGCGTGCCTATTGATAAAACCATGGGACGGGGTAAAATCATTGATGAGATTTTCGGAAACAAATGCGAGCCCAACCTCATACAACCCACCTTTATTACAGACTATCCCGTAGAAATGTCGCCCCTGGCAAAAAAACACAGGAGCAAAGCCGGCCTGGTGGAACGTTTTGAGGCTATCTGCAACGGGAAAGAAATCTGTAATGCCTTTTCCGAACTGAATGATCCGCTTGACCAGCGCAAGCGTTTCGAAGAACAGCTCGAACTGGGGAAACGGGGCGATGAGGAAGCCATGGTTCTGGACGAAGACTTCCTGAGAGCTTTGGAATATGGGATGCCCCCCACCGCTGGCCTGGGCATAGGAATTGACAGACTTTCAATGATCATGACAGATTCCGCCTCCATACAGGATGTGATTTTCTTTCCACAGATGCGCACCGAAAAAAGGGGAGCATGAGACGATATTTTACTGATGCTGTTCTTCCGGGAAAAGCGCCTTAGTCCTGTCGTATTTTATTTCCTTTCCACCGGCATAAGTTATTTCAAAAAGAAGACGCCCCTGTGAATCGTATATTTTCCACGATCCCTCTCTCACCCCAAGGCGATAATTGCGCTCTTCTTTCAAATTCCCGTTTTCATGAAAATACTTATGCACGCCATCTTCATCCCCTGAAGCGTAAGTACCCTCAAAGCTTGGTGCCCCATTATGATAATAATGTTTCCATAATCCTTCTTCCCGCCCTTCTGCATATTTCCCTTCCGCACCTGATTCCGCAGAAACATATTTCCAAATACCATCTTTTTTCCCTTTCACATAATTCCCTTCGGCAATCACAGAGCCGCTGTCGGAATATTCTTTCATATAACCGTCTTCTTTCCCGTTTTTATAATTCTCTTCCCTGAGAATATGCCCTGACGGGTAATACCACTTCCACGGCCCATCCGGGGTTCCGGCTATATATACTCCGCTCTGTTCAAGCGCTCCTGATTCATAATAATATTTCCATTCCCTTTCTTTTATTCCCCCGTTGTACCAGCCTTCTGCCTTCAATGCTCCGCTTTCATAAAACTCTTTCCAGGGGCCCTGTTCGAGGCCTGTTTCTTCCATTACTCCCTGCCGGATCATTTTCCCCCCGGTGTATATCTCGGCTTTTTCTATTGTTCCATCGGGGGTATAGTGACGGAATACCCCTTCCGGAGTGCCTTTGTTGTAACTTCCGACTACTTTCACTTTCCCGTCAGGATAATATTCTTTTTTCACATCAAGCTTTACAGGGTCTTTTTTTTCTTTGGCGATTAATTCTCCATTAATGTATAAGTCTGTCCGGAGAAGATTTCCTGCCTGGTCGTACTCTTTCCACAATTCCTGCTTCTTCCCGTCCTTGTAAAGCCCCTCGGACTTAAGGCGGTCGTCCGCATAAAACTCCTTCCAGGGGCCTTGTTTCAGGCCTGCATGATCGGTGCGGTTTATTTTCTCTTCCCTTACAATATATCCATTCCTGTATTCGGTAACAAGTTGCAGAAGGCCTTCAGGGGAATACTCTTTCCCATAACCTTCTTCTCTCCCATTTGAAAAAGGAATGGTTTTCCTTGCGACGCCGGGTTCATAATAATATCTGCATACTCCATCAAGGGAATCGGCCTTATACCACTCTTCCGATAAAACATTTCCGGAGGGAAAGTAATTAAGTTGTTTCCCCTCCTTTTTCCCCATCTTGTAAGAATACCTTCCTGTTACTTTCCCGCTATCTCCATAAAAAATCCAATCGCCTTCGAGCTGGTGATTAACCCTGTTCCCTTCTGATTTCAGCAGCCCGGTTTCATAATATGTTTTCCAGTATCCATCGGGCCTTCCGTCTTTCATAGGTCCTTCGCTGGAAACCTGTCCGTTTTTGTAATAAAGTTTATTATAGCCATCGGGATTCCCGTTCTGCCCCTCCAAAGAATTAAAAAAGAACAGGCCTGCCGCAAGGGTAAAAATGATACAATATTTACTATTTATACAGAACAACATAAATGTGTTGCGGGATTTTTACTTAAAGCTGTTGTTGTTCCATCACTTCCGGGAGTTTCCGGTATTCATACTGCTGTGTCCTCAGGCAGGGTTCAAAGCCGGCTTCAAGGATGGCTTGTTGTATCCCGGCAGAATTAAAGCGGTAGGGAGCACCGGCTGCAGAAACCACATTTTCCTCTATCATGATAGAGCCGAAATCATTTGCTCCTGCATGTAAACATACCTGGGCTGTGTCTTTTCCTACAGTAAGCCATGAAGCCTGGATATTGATAATGTTAGGCAGCATAATCCGGCTCAACGCTATCATTCTCACATACTCATCAGATGTGACTGAATTACGGATACCCTTAACTCTTGCAAGCATTGTTTCTTTATCCTGGAAAGGCCAGGGGATGAATGCAATAAAGCCTTTGGATCCGGCAGGTTTTTCAGCCTGAACGCTGCGAATCATCACAAGATGTTCAAAGCGCTCATACAGGGTTTCCACATGTCCGAACATCATGGTGGCGGTTGTTGTGATTCCAAGTTTATGAGCTGCCCTCATCACTTCAAGCCATTCTCCTCCCGAACATTTGCCTTTGGAAATCAGTCGCCGTACCCTGTCATTTAATATCTCCGCCCCGGCTCCGGGGAGAGAGTCAAGCCCCGCATTTTTTAACGCAGAGAGTATTTCTGTAAACGACTGTTTTTCGAGCTTTGCGATATGTGCTACTTCCGGGGGACCAAGTGCATGGAGCTTAAGCTGCGGGAAAAGAATTTTCAGATCTCTGAAGAGTTCTACATAAAACTTAAGCCCCAGTTCGGGATGATGCCCTCCCTGCAGCAAAAACTGATCTCCCCCGTAACGAAAGGTCTCCTCTGCCTTCTGCCTGTATTGTTCAATGGTGGTAATATAGGTTTCCGGATGCCCGGGGATCCGGTAAAAGTTGCAGAACTTACAATTGGCCACACACACATTAGTGGTATTCACATTCCGGTCAATGATCCAGGTAACCTTATTGTCCTTCTTTTGAATCTTTCTGAGTTCATTGGCCACAAACATGAGCTCTGAAAGAGGAGCTGTTTCAAAAAGAAAAACTCCTTCTTCTGCCGAAAGAAATTCAAAGTTCAATGCTTTTTGAAAAATGGCTGCGGTGTTCATGTGTGGCGCTTTAGAGCATTTTTTGATACCGCCTTACAGTGATGGCAGTACCTTTATAATACTCACCAAAATTAGGACAGTGGATTAAATTTGCAAATTACTCAAAAGCTTTTCTTTATTTTTTAGTCTTGGTCAATTTAAGTATTTTCGCCCGCTTAAAAGTACAATTTATAATGGAACCCACCATCAGAAAATCAGTCACTCTCCCGTCAGAAGAATGTATTATTCTTATCGCCGACAATGTAATTAACTGGTCAAAGTATGAGCTCACAAAAGCAGAAATAAGTCATATACAGGATGAAATCAAAAAAGATCAGAATATAATTTCTGTCAACCAGTACAAACGTTGGGTTTTTGTCTATGTAATAGAAAAAAAACCTGAGCAATATCAAACCAACGAAGCTGCAAGAAGAGCCGGGGACCAGCTTCAGCGAATACTCAATAAGTACCGGATAAAGGACGCTACAATAGTAGATACTTTCAACCACGGGCAGGAGACCCTTTCTCTTGCAGAGGGAATGCTACTCGGGAATTACCAGTTTCTCAGGTATTGCACCAAAAAGGATAAAAAAGAGGTTAACTCTCTCCGGGAAATAAAAATAAACAGCAAATCCGTAAGTGGCGAAGATGTTTCCCGGCTTCAAATCGTATGCGAGGCCGTAACAAAAGCACGTGATCTCATTAATGAGCCAGTCATAACACTTACTGCTGTTGCACTTGCAAAGGAATTGCAAAAACTGGGGAGCGCCGCAGGCTTTAAAGTAGAAATATTCAACAAGAGCCGTATTGAGGCCCTGAAGATGGGGGGATTGCTCGCAGTAAACAAAGGCAGCATCGATCCTCCCTCATTTACGGTTATGGAATGGAAGCCTAAAAATGCCAGGAACAAAAAACCTTTTGTACTCATCGGGAAAGGCATTGTCTTTGATACCGGGGGCCTTAGCCTGAAGCCAACAGCCAACTCCATGGATTCCATGAAGTGTGACATGTCAGGCGCAGCAGCAGCAGGATGTACAATGTATGCTATTGCCAAATCCAATCTCCCCATACATGTAATTGCTCTTGTCCCTGCGACCGATAACCGCCCCGGCGGAAATGCTTATGTCCCCGGAGATATTATAACCATGCATAACGGGTCAACAGTAGAAGTCCTCAATACCGATGCTGAAGGAAGACTGGTGCTGGGGGACGCACTCAGTTATGCCCGGCAGTACAAGCCGGAACTCGCGATTGATCTCGCCACTCTCACGGGAGCGGCGGCTACCGCCATAGGTCCCTTTGGTATCGTGTGTATGGGAACTGCAAATGAAAAAGCGATGCAAAACCTGAAAGCATCAGGGAATAATGTCTATGAACGGCTTGCAGAATTTCCCTTCTGGGATGAGTATGGGGACCTTCTGCACTCGGATATTGCCGACATGAAAAATATAGGAGGACCTGTAGCCGGAGCTATTACAGCGGGAAAGTTCCTTCAGCATTTTGTCAACTACCCATGGATTCACCTGGATATTGCAGGCCCTGCATTCCTGAATAAACGTGATAGTTACCGGGGCAAGGGAGGTACGGGGGTAGGGATAAGACTTCTGTTTGACTTCCTTTCGGAGGTTGCCAAATAAATTTTTTTTACTCTGTCTCAAAAGAAACCCCTGCTGCTGTATGGCTGCAGGCATGCAGTCAACATATTTTGGATTACAGTCAGAACATAAAAATAGGGATTACTTCCGGGGACCTGAACGGCATCGGGGCAGAAGTCGTCATGAAAACCTTTGCGGAGGGGAAAATACTCCAGAGCATTACTCCTGTTATTTACAGTTCCTCAAAAGCGATTTCATTTTACAGGAAACTTCTGAATGCAACTGCTTTTAATTTCAACTCTATCCGCTCCGCAGATGCTGCAGCCATTCAAAAAATAAATGTTTTAAATTGCTGGGATGAAGAAGTTTCGATAGACCCGGGTGCCCCTACCCATACAGCCGCACAGTATGCCTTTAAATCTCTTGAAGCTGCAACCACAGATCTTGCAGCCGGGAAAATCGCTGCCCTTGTTACTGCTCCGGTGAATAAAGACACCATTCAAAAAGCCGGCTTTAATTTTCCGGGACAAACAGAATATCTCGCCGGTAAATTTAATTCTGCTCCCCTTATGCTTATGATCAGCGAGCGCATGAGGATTGGCTTTGCTACCGGCCATATGCCACTGCAAAAAGTGCCTGAAACCCTTAACCAGGATATTATCCTGCAAAAGATAAAAATAATGAACAAATCCCTGCAGGAGGACTTTGCGATAAACAGACCGAAAATAGCCATCCTTGGTCTCAATCCGCATGCAGGGGAAAACGGAGCTTTGGGAAATGAAGAAAAAGAAATCATCCTCCCGGCCGTTAAAAAAGCATTTGACGAAAAGATCCTTGTGTTCGGCCCTTTTTCTCCCGATGGATTTTTCGGGTCTGGCTCCTTTGCGCAGTTCGATGGAATTCTTGCCATGTACCACGACCAGGGGCTGATTCCTTTTAAGGCTTTATCCTTTGAATCAGGAGTAAATTATACAGCCGGCATGCCGGTTGTGAGAACCTCCCCGGATCACGGCACAGCTTATGATATTGCAGGTAAAAACATAGCCTCAGAAGCTTCTTTCCGGGAGGCCGTTTTTCTTGCTTACGACATTGTTGCCAAGCGGAAAGAATATAAAGAACTTCATGCGAATCCCCTCCCTCTTGGGTTTTCAAGCATGGGAGGAGATCAATAAAAGCGGTCTGTAATTCATGGGCTGCTCAACTGATGAACCCGTTTAAAGAATATACTATTTCCTTTACAGGCCTCAAAGCGGGATTGTCTCATTATGACTACCTGATAGAGCATTCGTTCTTCCGGCTTTTTGAACATTCTGCCATTAAAGAGGCGAGGATTTGGGTTAATCTTGATTTGACGAAAGAGAGCCGGATGCTTATCCTCGATTTTAATACCAAAGGAACTGTATGTGTCCCCTGCGATTTATGTACTGAATACTTTCATCTTCCCATCCAGGGAAAAAACCGATTAATAATACAATTTGGGAATGAGTCCTATGAAAATACGGACGAGATTATTGTACTGACCAAGGACACCTCCGAAGTAAACATCGCACAATATATTTATGAATATATTCATCTGCTGGTCCCGCATAAAATAATTCATTCAATGGGAACTTCCGGGGATAATAAGTGTGATAAAAAAACGCTTGGAGTTTTAAATAAGCTCCGGCATGCCTCAAAAAGTTCTGAAAATCCAGATCCTCGCTGGGAAGCCTTGAGAAAACTGAGCAAAACATAAGAAAATTTAAATTATCTTTGCTCCCCTTCATAGCAAAAGAAGGAAGCAGCATAACATAAACCAAGAATACAATGCCAAATCCAAAACACCGACACTCAAAATCAAGAAGGGATAAAAGAAGAACCCATTACAAAGCTTCTGCACCTGCCCTGACGGCCTGTCCTAACTGCGGCTCTCCCAAGCAGAGGCACCGGGTTTGCGATGAATGCGGCCACTATAGAGGGAAACTGGCTATCGAAAAGAAAGTGGCTGTTTAATTCCCGGCTTTCTACCTTCCATGAGAATTGGAATTGATATAATGGGTGGTGATTTTGCTCCCGGAGTTACTGTTTCCGGGGCCATCCAGGCACAAAAAGTTTTACCTCCTGACACCAAACTCGTATTGATTGGCAATAAGGATGTTTTTCTTCCTTTATTGACTGCACAGGGAGCTTCTCCTGATCAATTTGATATTGTTCATGCTCCCGAGGTCATTGACATGGGAGAGCACCCTACCAAGGCTATTGTTAAAAAACCCCGATCAAGCATTGCCATGGGATTCCAGATGCTTAAGGAGAATGCCATAGCAGGGTTTGCAAGCGCCGGAAACTCAGGGGCCATGATGGTTGGAGCTATGTATAGCGTAAAAACTATCCCCGGGATTATAAGGCCTGCCGCTATAACCACCCTGCCAAAAGAAAATGGCAAAGTGGGATTTCTGCTGGATGTGGGGATAAATGCCGACTGTAAACATGACGTGCTCCATCAGTTTGGGATATTGGGATCTTTGTTTGCGGAACATGTATATAAAATAAATGTGCCCAGAGTCGGGCTGCTGAATATAGGAGAGGAAGAAGAAAAGGGAAGCCTGCTTGCTCAGGCTGCACATAAGATTATGAAAGATACTCCTCAATATAAATTTATAGGAAATGTGGAAGGACGTGATCTTTTTAATGATAAGGCAGATGTTATAGTGTCAGATGGGTTTACCGGGAATGTAGTATTAAAACAGGCAGAGTCTTTTTACGAACTCATCCGGAAAAGAGGCATACGGGATGAATATTTCGACCGGTTTAACTACGAAAATTACGGCGGAACCCCGGTAATTGGGTTAAATTCAACTGTAGTCATAGGGCACGGAATCTCCAATGAAACCGCGATTAAAAATATGATTCTTATTACCCAGGAAACCGCCCGGGCCAATCTAACAGAAAAAATAAAAAATTTACTTGCGTAATTTTTTAGTTTATGTCAAAAATAAGAGCTGCTATAACTGCTGTTAACGGATGGGTTCCCGATTATGTTCTCACCAACAAGGAACTCGAAAAAATGGTTGATACCAATGATGAGTGGATACGCGAAAGAACCGGAATTTATGAAAGAAGAATATTAAAAGGAGAAGGGCTGGGGCCTTCAGACATGGGAGCGGAAGCAGTAAAAGGGCTTTGTAAAAAAAGAGGAATTTCCCCCGAAGAGATTGATATGCTTATCTGTGCAACCGCCACGCCCGATATGCTGTTTCCGGCCACCGCAAATATTATTGCAGACAAAGCTGGAGCCAAAAATGCTTTCGGATATGATATTATGGCCGCCTGCTCGGGGTTCCTTTTTGCCGTTACCACTGCTTCTAAATTTGTTGAGAGCGGAACGCATAAAAAAGTCGTTGTTGTGGGAAGCGATAAGATGTCGTCAATTGTTGACTACAGCGACCGTTCTATCTGCGTGCTTTTCGGAGATGCCGCCGCTGCCGTCCTTTTAGAGCCGAATGACCAGGGATTGGGGATTATTAATGCTATTCTTAAAAGTGATGGATCGGGCCGTTCTTTCCTTCACCAGAAAGCCGGGGGCTCCGTTAAACCCGCTTCTCATGCTACGGTTGATGCTAAGGAACATTTCATTTACCAGGACGGGCAACCGGTTTTCAAAGCTGCTGTTAAGGGAATGGCCGATGTCTCGGCAGAGATCATGGAAAAAAACAATCTCAGGGCAGAAGATATTGCCTGGCTTGTGCCTCATCAGGCAAACAAAAGAATTATTGATGCAACTGCCCGGAGAATGGGCCTCACTAACCAGAAGGTGATGATAAATATCCAGCGCTATGGAACACTACTAACGCTACAATCCCGCTATGCCTTTGGGAATGGGAAAAACAACTTCACAAGGGGGATAATATTATTCTCGCTGCTTTTGGCGGAGGCTTTACATGGGGTGCTGTTTATCTGAAGTGGGCGTATTAATTAAGTACATGGGGAATCTCCTCTCCCGAATTCTTTATAAAATAAATGTATATTTGAAATCAAAATAGTAGTTATTACCATGAACATAAAAGAAATAGAAGAACTGATAAAATTTGTGTCCAAATCGGGTGTGGCAGAAGTGCAGATTGAAGACAAGGATTTTAAGATTTCTATCAAAACTTCATCCAAAGCAAAAGAAATTATTGCTGTTTCTCCTCCTGTTATGTCTGCTCCTCCTGTCATGGCCGTTACAGCACAATCTCAGCCTGCTGCGGAATCCGAAAAGCCGGCGACTCCGGATAAAAAACAAGCTGATGAGTCAAAGTTAATTACGATCAAAGCCCCTATGGTTGGTACATTTTACCGCACCCCTTCGCCCGATAAGCCATCATTTGTAAATGTAGGAGATGAAATCAAACAGGGGAAGGTCTTGTGTATCATTGAAGCGATGAAACTTTTCAATGAAATTGAATCGGAAGTTTCCGGGAAGATTGTTAAAGTATTGGTAGATAATGCCACCCCGGTAGAATATGAACAACCGCTGTTCCTCGTAGAGCCCAATTAGGCAAAAGTTGGCTGTCTTGAATCTTTTTTATTCCCTAAAAATCTGTGTCATAAATAATCGCTGCTCTCATGTTTAAAAAAATATTGATTGCCAACAGAGGGGAAATTGCCCTGCGGATTATCCGGACATGCAAAGAAATGAACATCCGGACGGTAGCCGTTTATTCTACGGCCGACAGGGATAGCCTGCACGTACGGTTCGCAGATGAGGCTGTATGTATAGGCCCTCCCCCCAGCAAAGATTCATACCTTAATATTCCCCGTATCATTTCCGCTGCGGAAATCACCAATGCTGATGCCATTCATCCCGGGTATGGTTTTCTCGCAGAGAATGCCAAATTTTCTGCTATTTGCGCAGAACACCGGATAAAATTTATCGGTGCCCTCCCCGACCAGATTGATAAAATGGGAGACAAGGCTACTGCAAAAGAAACTATGAAAAAAGCCAAAGTGCCGGTAATCCCGGGATCTGAAGGCTTAATTACTACTATTGATGAAGGGAAAAAAGTTGCACGCAAAATCGGCTATCCTGTAATATTAAAAGCCACCGCCGGCGGTGGCGGGAAAGGCATGCGCATCGTATGGGAAGAAAAAAACTTCGAGGCTTCCTGGGACGCAGCCAGACAGGAAGCCGGAGCTGCTTTCGGAAACAACGGGATTTATCTTGAAAAATTTATTGAAAATCCCCGCCACATTGAAATACAGATTGCAGGCGATCAGTATGGAAAAGCCTGTCATCTTTCGGAAAGAGATTGCTCCATACAGAGAAGGCACCAGAAACTGCTGGAGGAAACACCTTCCCCCTTTATGACCGAAAAGCTTCGCAAACAAATGGGAGAAGCCGCCATCAAAGCCGCTCTTGCAGTGAAGTATGAAGGGGTGGGGACCGTTGAATTTCTCGTGGACAAAAACAGGGATTTTTATTTCATGGAAATGAATACCCGTATTCAGGTTGAACACCCCATTACTGAAGAAGTTATTAACTATGATTTGATTAAAGAACAGATCATGATTGCCGCAGGTACAAAAATATCCGGCCGGAATTATATTCCTGCAATGCATGCTATAGAATGCAGGATTA
>JAHEYN010000010.1:0-108322 GCA_023251555.1 Bacteroidota bacterium
GGCAATGATTTTTACAGGGATTGTCCTGCATAGAAATTTTTACCATAACCAGTTTATGGGGTTTTCCAGCCTTATTGTTATTGCCTGTCTTCCCTTTGCAGGCTTGATTTACCTTATCTTCTCCTCGGGGACAAAAAAAGAAATTCACTTTGTGAGCAGTTATATCCGCATGCTCATGCTGGCTGGGATCATGACAATGCCGCTGCTGTGGTTCCTGATATTGAAATGAAGACTATACTTATGACCGGGAAAAATATCATCCTTGCCTCGAAATCTCCCCGCCGGCAGCAGCTTCTGAAAGGTCTTGACCTGGAATTCGTGGTTAGGACAAAAGAGGTGGAGGAGGTATATCCCCCCGGTCTTCCCCGCGAAGAAGTGGCGCTGTACCTTGCCCGCCTGAAAGCAAAGGCCTTCGAAGGAGATCTTTCTCCTGATGATATTCTCATTACTGCAGATACGATTGTTTGCATTGACGGGCAGATAATAGGAAAGCCTTCGGACGAGGCGGACGCAAAAAGAATACTCGGTATTTTGTCCGGAAAAAAACATGAAGTGATTACGGGAGTATGCCTGTGCAGCACTCAAAATCAAAAAAGTTTTTTTGTAAAAACGGAAGTTTTTTTCCGCACCCTTAAAAAGGATGAGATAGATTACTATCTTGAACATTACAGGCCCTATGATAAAGCCGGTGCTTATGGTGTCCAGGAATGGATAGGATATATCGGGATAGAGAAAATAGCCGGCTCTTATTTTAATGTAATGGGGCTCCCGGTAAAGGAATTATACGAGGAGTTGTCCGCTTTTACAGCCTTATGAAAAAGGCATACCTGCAGCTTCATATTTCAGTGTTCCTCTGGGGGTTTACCGGCATCCTTGGCCGCCTTATAGACCTGCCGGATGCATTGCTGGTATGGTACCGTATGATTATTACTGCCCTGATGATGCTTATAGGCCTGCTGCTCCGGGGAAATTTCCGCATGCCTACTGCCCGGGAAGTTTTAAGGATATCACTTGTGGGAACTCTTGTTTCTCTCCACTGGCTTTGCTTTTACGGCTCTATAAAATCTTCCGGCGCTTCCGTTGCATTGAGCTGTCTTGCTTCCACAGCCCTCTTCACCTCCCTCCTGAACCCCGTGTTCGGGGGAAAGAAAATTCACCTCAGGGAAATTTTTTTCGGACTGGCCGCCATTGCCGGTATCAGTATGCTGTATTTATACAGGGGGGCATATACTTCAGGACTTCTGCTGGGCTTGTCGGCATCCGCTATCGGAGCGCTCTTTACCATTCTTAACAAGAAGCTGATGGAGAAACAGGATCCGCTCATCGTTTCTTTTCTTGAGATGGGAAGCGGTTTCCTGTTTCTCACTGCCATATTGCCTCTTTATTTTTCCTTCTTCCCGGGAGGAAAAATGATTCCATCAGCGGCGGATTGCATATACCTGCTCTGCCTCAGTTTTTTTTGCACGGTGATCCCCTTTACGCTCTCCCTTTATGCACTGAAAAAACTTTCGGCTTTTACCAGCAACCTCATTCTGAATATGGAACCGGTTTACGGAATCCTGTTGGCAGTGGTCCTTTTCAGGGAAGACAGGTTTCTTCATGCAGGCTTTTTTGCAGGAAGCGCATTGCTGGTTGCCACCGTTATTTTGCATAGCTTCCTGGAACGCCGGAAGCAATTTCCTGTTATTACCAAAACCCTTAAACATGATTAAAGAATTTAAAGCCTTTGCCATGAAAGGCAATCTGATTGATATGGCAGTTGCCTTTGTAATGGGTGGATCTTTCGGTAAAGTGGTGAGCAGCTTCATTGATGGAATGGTGATGCCCATAGTCGGAAAGCTTACTACCGGTGTGGATTTTAAATCCATGAAGTATGTACTGAGTGAAGCCCGGTTTGATGCATCAGGGAGGATAATAGCTGCAGAAGCCTCGGTTAAGTATGGAGAGTTTATTACAATTTTTATTGATTTTATTCTCGTGGCGTTTGTGATGTTTCTTGTTGTAAAAGCAATGAACAGGGCAAGGCAAAAACAGGAAACTTTGCGGGAAAAATAGGTGACCGGAAACGATTGGGCGGGGAAAGGTTTTGAAATGAATTCTAAAGAAAAAAGAAAGAGGAACCTGGAAAACAAGTTCCTCTTTGATAATTTTCTCTCCTTATTTCTTATCGTCTTTTACTTCTTCAAAGTCCACATCGGTTACGTTACCGTCAGTTTTTCCGGGTTCTCCCGATGCCTGCTGATTCTCATCCTGGGGCTGGGCTTTACCATCGGTCCCGGTGCCCTGTGTGGCTTTGTACATCTCTTCAGATGCCGCCTGCCAGGCTGTGTTTAAAGCCTCCATAGCCTTTTCCATATCGGCCGCATTCCGTGCTTTGTGTGCATCCTTCAGCTCAGACAATGCTTTCTGTATGGTTTCTTTTTTCTCCCTCGGGAGTTTATCTCCGTAATCTTTGAGTTGTTTTTCCGTATTGAATATCAGGGAATCGGCAGCATTGAATTTATCCACCTCTTCTTTTGTTTTCTTGTCGGCTTCAGCATTGGCTTCAGCTTCAGCTTTCATTTTTTTGATTTCTGCATCCGACAGCCCTGAGGACGCTTCAATTCTTATGTTCTGTGATTTTCCCGTCGCTTTGTCTTTGGCTGTTACGTTGAGTATCCCGTTTGCATCAATGTCAAAGGTGACTTCAATCTGGGGTATTCCCCTTGGGGCGGGAGGAATCCCGTCAAGGTGGAATCGCCCGATGGTCCTGTTGTCTTTTGCCATAGCCCGTTCTCCCTGAAGTACGTGAATTTCCACGGAAGGCTGGTTGTCCGAAGCGGTTGAAAAAACTTCACTTTTCTTTGTGGGTATGGTGGTGTTGGACTCTATCAGCTTCGTTGCCACACCTCCCATGGTTTCTATGCCTAGGGAAAGAGGAGTTACATCCAGTAGCAGCACATCCTTGATTTCACCGGTGAGTACAGCGCCCTGTATGGCAGCGCCAACGGCTACCACCTCATCCGGGTTTACGCCTTTGTGCGGTGTTCTGCCAAAGAATTTTTCAACGAGAGCCTGTATGGCCGGGATTCTTGTAGATCCGCCCACGAGGATGACTTCTTCAATGTCCGAAGGATTCATGCCGGCATCGCTGAGAGCTTTTTTACAGGGCTCAAGCGTTGCCTGGATGAGCTTGTCACAAAGCTGCTCAAATTTTGCTCTTGAAAGAGTTTTGACCAGATGCTTCGGAATACCGTCCACAGGGATGATGTACGGGAGGTTGATCTCCGTGGATGTAGAACTTGATAATTCTATCTTGGCTTTCTCTGCGGCCTCTTTAAGTCTTTGAAGAGCCATAGGATCTTTGCGGAGGTCAATCCCTTCATCTTTTTTAAATTCTTCTGCAAGCCAGTTAATGATCTCCTGGTCGAAATCATCACCGCCGAGATGGGTGTCGCCGTTGGTCGACTTCACCTCGAAAACTCCATCTCCCAGTTCGAGAATGGATATATCAAAGGTTCCGCCTCCAAGGTCAAACACAGCTATTTTCTCATCTTTGCTTTTCTTGTCAAGTCCGTATGCAAGAGCTGCTGCAGTGGGCTCATTGATGATCCGGAGAACTTTCAGCCCTGCAACCTCACCCGCCTCTTTGGTGGCCTGCCGCTGGGAGTCATTAAAATATGCGGGAACGGTAATTACTGCTTCGCTTACCTCTGACCCCAGATAATCTTCGGCAGTTTTTTTCATCTTCTGAAGGATCATGGCGGAAATCTCCTGGGGAGTGTATAGCCTGTCAGCAATTTTTACCCTCGGCGTGTTGTTATCTCCTTTCACCACCTCATAGGGAACTCTTTGTGTTTCTTTACTCACATTCCCGAAACCCTCTCCCATGAATCGTTTAATGGAGAATATTGTTTTTTTCGGGTTGGTGATCGCCTGTCTCTTTGCAGGATCCCCGACCTTGCGCTCTCCATTATCTAAAAATGCAACAATCGAAGGGGTTGTCCTTCTTCCCTCACTGTTTGGAATCACAACAGGCTCGCTGCCTTCCATCACTGCAACACAGGAGTTCGTTGTTCCTAAGTCAATACCGATCACTTTTTTCATATTATTTGTTTTTTTAGTTAAGATTCAATTTGATACTTCCTGACTGTCAATGGATGTGCCAAATGTCGGTTTATGACAAAAAGGCAGAGGTTAGTTGCAGCTGCAGGCATTTCCCGGGGGAAGGGAAGGATCGCAAAAGCCGAGAAGCCCTGTAACTGAGCCCCTGCAAAGGCTGTCGGCCGAGGCCTGGTTGAGAATTTTATTTGAAATTACCTGGGTGTAACGGGATGAGAAAATCCCGATACCACCTGTGATATTGGTGTAAAGGGGCTTATCCTGGACAATCCCGGTTGAGGGTTTATTTATATTGATGTAGTTATTCAGCTCCTCAGAGGCTACTGTAAACATGAAATCCAGTTTCCCGATAACTCTTTTGAGGTTAATGTCGGGCTTTACCTTTGAGGCCGTCATAGTGTAAAAAGAGGATGCTGTGAAAGGCAGCTCCATAGTTTCTCCTCCCGCAGTTGAAGTTGAACTCTCATCAGGAAATGACCAGTCAAGGTATTTGTCGGTGGTATCAGCGGTGTTGTTCTTATCTACTTCCCTGTAGTGAAAGCGGATAGTGAGGTTATAGAGTTTCCCGTACTTTGCCGAAATCCATTTCACCCGGTAAAATGCATTGTTTGTGAAATCAATGCTGAACAGGGGATTGGCAGAAGGGGTTGAAACGGAGAACCCATCAATGGTGGGAGTCTTTGCTGTAGCAGTTTTCCCGCTTTTAATGTTTTTTACAACGAGCTGGTAGTTACTGTTTTTCTGGATGGGGGTAGTCGTTTTATAAAGTATATTGGGCACATTGGCGAAGGTGCCTGCATTTTTAGGAAGGCTTAGGTCAGGAGTGAGGTGGATAAGGCTTCCGTCTTCAATTCGCTGAATGTTTACATCCAGGTCTCCAGGGGTATAATTGATGGAATCTGCCACTCCCGCCATAACCGTGGCATCCCCGTCGCCAAGGAAAGCCCTGTTAATCCTTATGTACTGTATAGAATCGTAAGGGTTCAGCAGCCCGTAAATGACGGGTATCTCCTGCCAGTCGGCAGTGATATCAGTCTTCTCCGAGCAGGCACAGAAAAGGCTTGTAATGGAGGCTAATATGAAAACTGTTCTTTTCACATTGTAAATGTATGATAAATATACTGTTCGTTATGGCTTTCATAGTTAACACCCGGGAGACTATATGAATATAAATGGCAAAAGTGCAAAATACCGTACACCCATGCCTCTCAGGGATGGAGAGACATTATTCTTCTCCCTTCACCCGTATTTTGAAATCGAGAAAGAGCCCTTTGCCAAGATCATTGGTGGCATAGAAGGCCGTGTCATGCGAGATCTCTGCAGAGTACAAAAGCCCGGAAGGAGGCAGGCTGTCAAGTTCAATAAGATCCCTGTTGCCTTTGTGTTGGAGTTCTTCCAGGAACTGTACCCTCTTATCAGCTGCCTCCGAATACTTTGACACCACAGGGTATTGTGTAATGAATGTATCCGAGATAATGAGAATGCATCCTGCAGCAGGGATGTAAAATGCTGCCTGGATATATTTCCGTGGAATCCGGATACGGTATCCCGCATAAAAGAAGAAAAATGAAAAAAGGCATGTAAGAAAAAATGAGATATGTGTAAGAGACCTTGGCGGCCCCATTTCAGACATCGCAAGCACAATAGGGTAGAGGCTCAGTATGGTAATCAGCAGGAATACTGCTAATGCCCGGAAGAATACTTTCCTTGATTCTGAAAAGGATGATTGTCTGGATGAAAATTGCCGCCCGAGCAAAACAAAAGGAGCGCAGAAAAAAAGTGCAAACGGTAGTTTGACAGGGATCATCAGAAGCATGATTTTCAGGAGCGAGATTCCAAGGGTTGGTATGCTGTGAGGGACTGACACCGGCGGCAGGCAGGATTGCCTGTATGCCCGGCCCGGCGCTGAATAGTTAATGACAAATGAAATCAGGCATAAGAAAAAGGCAAGAATGATTTTTTTCAGATTTTTATCGGTGGACAAAGTGCTGAAACCTTCTTTCATTAATTGACGGCCCGAAACGAACAATAACAATACCAGAGCAGTGATTGCATAGGCTTCGCTGGAAGAGCCTGTGAAGAGAAATGAGGTGGTAAGAACTGCTATTGTGGGAATTGAATAGGAGGAAGACACCAGGCATGCAATACCCAGAGCACATGCGCTGATGCCCCAGAGATAAGTGGTAGAAGTACTGAACCAGAACCATGTTTCACTGATGCTGAAGCTGAGAAAGAAGAAGGAAGCGCACAGGAGTACTGCATAGTTGAGGAGTATGAATTTGTTTGCTTTATGCCCTGGAAAGAATTTGCTCAGAAGTTCTTTCAGAAGGATATAAAATGAAGCAATGGTACCTGCTATGGAGATTATGTGATAGGCAAAAAGAGTAAAGTGTGTATGATATATTTTCAGCACTGAAAATATCAGCAGGCATGGGAGCATGTGGGCATTCCAGGTGGCATATATGTATTTTAAAGCGCCCCATATTCCATGAAGTTTCAGGTTGTAAAGATTTACATAATCATCCCCTGCCAGCCGGTTGTGAAAACTCAGCATAAGATAGAGGAGCAGGAAAACAACACTTATGGCAGTAAGAAAGCCGGCCTGGATTTTATTTATGGTTTGCATTCCGGGATGTGCGTATGCAAATATATTAAAAGCCGTACAGGTATGGATTTTAATCCGCCTTTGCGTTCCGCTACGGCGGACAAGAAGGTTTGGTTCAATTCCCCGTAACCTGCTGCAGAATTCAGTGCCCGGGGTTAATACCAATTTAATGGCTTAGGACAGGAAAAAGATTTTATTGAACGGAAATTTTCTGCAGATCTTTCCTTCCGGGTGTTTCTACCCTGATAAAATACATTCCTTCCGGGAGCATACCCAGGTCAAGTGGGAAAATTCTTTGCCCGTTAAATGCTGCTGTTGTAATTTCCCTTCCGGCCAGGTCAAGTACCCGGACAATCCCGCTTCCTGTATAATCGCCTGCATCAAGATACACTTGCTTTCCTGCAGGATTGGGAAATATATTGAATGTGTGTTTGTTATAGTTGTTGTTAACCGACGAAACAACAGAATTTATCACTGCTACGGCATCAATTTCGTTCCAGCCGGTGCGGTCGGGGGAGTTAATGGCCAGCCGTACTTCCGTTACGACAAAAGAAGTCATGGGGAACCCTACCCGCAGAATACGGGCAACGGAAATGGTATCCACCGGGTGGCTGTAAACCACTTCCCACAAGCCTGTGCCTGGGTTTTTGACGTACACAGTGTCAGTGAACCCGCAGTTGTATGTTTCGTAAACCCATATAGAATCAATGGGAAGAAAATTGGAAAAGTGGAGCTCAAGGAATTCTCTCTGTCCGTCCATGTTTTGTGATGTCCATGAAGTTGGAATATCACCATAATTCGGGTAGGTGTTTGGTGTATCAAGCACCTGTTTGGCGCTCCAGTTTGTGGAAGTGTATTCACTGCTGAAACTGATTACAGAGTCTGCATAGGTTATGGTTTGTCCGAATACCGCATAATGTCCCGAGAGAGCGGCTATAAGCCCCAGGCAGGAAAGATAGAGATTCTTCATAGTGTGGATTGTTATTTAGGTGTATATGTCTGAAATAAAAGAATAACCCCGGAGGGGGTGAGTAAAAAAGGAAGCACTGGGGCTTCCTTTTTTTTAATGAGAAGACTTTACTTTACCGATTTCAGGACGGCCTCAAATGCCTCCGGGTGATTGGTGGCAAGGTCTGCGAGAGCTTTCCTGTTCAGGGTAATATTCTTCTTTTTTATTTCTCCCATGAATTCAGAATAGGACATACCATGCATCCTGGCAGCTGCGTTGATACGCTGTATCCATATAGCCCTGTAGGTTCTCTTTTTGAGCTTCCTGTGTTTGTAGGCGTATTGTAAGCCTTTTTCAACCGTGTTCTTTGCTACGGTCCATACATTGCCCCTTGCCCCGAAATTTCCTTTGGCGCGTTTGAGAACTTTTTTCCTCCTCTGCCTGGAGGCTACTGCATTTACTGATCTTGGCATACTGCTTGGTTTTGTGGCGTCAGCGGCCCCGGACTATCCGTGAACACTTTGTGGGCTGATCGCCAGGTTAGTAATTGATTGTTGTTTTATTTTCCGATGGTGAGCATCCGCTTTACTCTTCCTTCGTCACTTACATTGACCAGGGCGACTTTTTCAAGCCCCCGTTTCCTTTTAGTGGACTTTTTAGTGAGAATATGATTCTTGAAGGCGTGCTTCCGTTTAATTTTTCCTGTTCCGGTGATAAAGAATCTCTTCTTTGCACTGGAGTTGGTTTTCATCTTTGCCATTGTTCCTGTTTTTAGTGACGGGTTTATTAATTTTTTTTCTTTCCTGCCGGGGCAAGGTGGAGAAACATCCTGTTTCCTTCCAGCTTGGGAAGGGATTCTACCTTGCCGTATTCCGAAAGTTCCTGAGCGAATTTAAGCAGCATGAGCTCCCCCTGCTCTTTATATGTGATTGACCTGCCGCGGAAGTGTACATACGCTTTTACTTTTGCTCCTTCTTCGAGGAAACGTTTTGCATGCTTTACCTTGAAGTTAAAGTCGTGTTCATCGGTGGTAGGCGTGAAACGGAGTTCTTTCACTACTACCTTTGCAGCCTTGGATTTCAGCTCCTTTTCTTTTCTTTTTTTCTCATACAGGAATTTCTGATATTCAATTACCCTGCAGACAGGCGGGCTGGCGCCCGGTGCTATCTCAACAAGGTCAAGGCCTCTATCGGCTGCTATCTTCAATGCATCCCTGATGGGATAGACATCGGATTTGATGTTTTCCCCCACCAGCCTTACTTCAGAAGCAGTGATAAACTCATTGATTTTGTGCTCAGGCTCCCTTTTAAAGACTCTTGGGGTCCTGAACGGAGGCCTGTTACCATAGAAAGGCCTTCCTGTGTTGTAATGAAAAGTAGCTATGTGTGTTCCTCCTTATTTATTATTGGTTAGACTTAATGTTTTTTTCTACTTCTTCTTTTATTAAGCAGATAAATTCGTTTATTTTATAAGATCCTTTATCTCCTTCTCCATGCCTGCGGACAGAAACTGTTTCTTCCGCCTGTTCTTTTTCCCCGACAATCAGCATAAAAGGCATCTTTTTTACCTCTGCGTCACGTATCTTTTTCCCAATCTTTTCGCCCCTTTCGTCAAGAGAGGTGCGAATATCGGAATTATTTAATAAATTCAAAACTTTGAGTGCATAATCATTGTACTTATCGCTTACCGGCAAAATGATGGCTTGCTCAGGGGTGAGCCAGAGCGGGAAGTTCCCGGCACAGTGCTCTATCATCACTGCCATGAACCTTTCAAGGGAGCCGAAAGGTGCCCTGTGTATCATCACCGGCCTGTGTTTCTGGTTGTCGCTGCCTGTGTATTCGAGGTCGAACCGCTCCGGGAGATTATAATCCACCTGTATGGTGCCGAGTTGCCATGCTCTGCCTAAGGCGTCTTTTACCATAAAGTCGAGCTTGGGGCCGTAAAAAGCGGCCTCCCCCGTTTTAACAACGGTTGTAAGTTTCTTTTCATCGGCAGCTTCAATGATTTCTCTTTCCGCCATCTCCCAGTGTTCATCGGAACCGATGTATTTTTCTTTGTTGTTTTTATCGCGGAGCGATACCTGTGCCGTGTAATTTTCGAAGCCAAGCGCGTTAAATACATAGAAAACCAGGTCTATAACCTTAATAAATTCTTCCTTTACCTGGTCAGGGCGGCAGAACAGGTGAGCATCATCCTGAGTGAAGCCGCGAACCCTTGTCAGCCCGTGCAGTTCCCCGCTCTGCTCATAACGGTACACGGTGCCAAACTCTGCCAGGCGAACCGGAAGGTCGCGGTAGGAGCGGGGTTTACTTTTATAAATCTCGCAATGGTGGGGACAGTTCATTGGCTTGAGGAAAAACTCTTCCCCTTCAACCGGGGTGTGTATCGGCTGGAAAGCATCTGCACCATATTTTTCATAGTGCCCGGAAGTGACATACAACTGCTTGCTGCCGATATGCGGAGTTATTACAGGCTGGTATCCTGTCCTTGTCTGCGCTTTCTGCAGAAAATTTACGAGACGCTCTCTCATTGCGGCTCCCTTTGGAAGCCAAAGCGGCAGTCCGGAACCAACTTTTTCTGAAAACGTAAACAACTCAAGCTCTTTCCCGATTTTGCGGTGATCTCTTTTTTTCGCTTCTTCCAGCAGAGTGAGATATTCGGCAAGGTCTTTTTGTTTAGGGAAAGTAATCCCGTAAATGCGTGTCAGTTGCTTGTTCTTTTCATCCCCCCTCCAGTATGCGCCTGCAATATTCATGAGCTTTACCGCCCTGATGAACCCTGTGTCTGGAATGTGAGGTCCCCTGCACAGGTCTGTAAATCCGCCCTGGGTATAAAAGGAAATGGTCCCGTCTGCCAGGTCTTTCAGGAGATCAAGTTTGTACTGATCTCCTTTTTCTTCAAAATAAGCAATGGCATCTTTCTTTGAAATTTCTTTTCTCTCGTATTTATTTCCCTGCCTTGCCAGCTCCAGCATCTTGTCTTCTATCTTTTTAAAATCATCCGAAGAAATTTCCCTGCCGCCGAGATCCACATCGTAGTAGAATCCGCTTTCAACGGGAGGGCCAATGCCAAACTTTATGCCGGGATAAAAAGTTTCCAGGGCTTCTGCCATCAGGTGTGCGGAGGAATGCCACATGGTAGATTTTCCTTCCTGGTGCTCCCAGGTCAGCAATTCCAGTGCTGCATCCGAACGTATGGGCCGCGCGGCATCCCAGACTTCATCGTTTACTTTCGCCGACAGGACATTCCTTGCCAGCCCCTCGCTGATGCTTTTTGCAATCTCAAGGGCTGTAATGCCTTCAGGGTACTCCCGCACTGCTTTATCCGGAAAAGTAATTTTGATTGTGTTCATTGAGTGAACGGTCTTTTTTAGGGCATGCAAAGATAATGAAATTCGTGAAGCATACCCGGCCGTTTGGAACCTTCGAATCATATTTTTTATCGTGATTACTTATGAGGAAAATTAAAAATGTAATACATTTGGTTGTTTTCTGAAGCCCTGTTTGCCCCCGCCTCTTGTTGTGAGAATTATTTGATTATTACATGTTAAAAGCAGATCAGTACACAATAAAAATCTTTACGGCAGCCATTGCCCTTTCGATCGTTATTTTCATTATTGACCTCATGACTCCCCTTGGTGTTGCAGATGCAATAAGCTATGTGCTGGTGGTTCTGCTTACGATATGGATGCAGGGGGTTCTCTATACCTATATAATGGCTTTAGCCGCTATTGCACTGACAGTAATTGGCTTCCTGCTTTCTCCTCCCAATGACACAATGCTCTCTATTGCCATTGCGAACAGGGCTCTTGCTATAGGAGGTATCGTACTTTCAGGATGGGTAATACTAAGGTTTAAAAAATCTGAAGAGGTCGGGAGAAAGAACAAAGAAGGCCTTGCGGCTTTGTTTCAATATGCTACGGAAGGTCTTCTTATCAGTAATTCCAGGGGAGAAATGGTGATGGTGAATCCGAAGGCAGAGGAGATGTTCGGCTATGAAAAAGGAGAATTGCTGGGGAGAACTGTCGAGGATCTTATCCCATCCAGGTTTACGGGAAAACACGTTGCTCACCGTCATGCATATTATGCCCGTCCTCAACCCCGTTCAATGGGCAAAGGGGATATGGAACTCTTTGCCAAAAGAAAAAACGGAGACGAATTTCCTGTCGAGATCAGTCTCACTCATTACAAAACGGAAGAGGGAATCTTTGTAATAGCATTTATTGTTGACATCACCGGGCACAGGCAGCAGGAAAGAGCGCTGAAGAAAGCTCACAGCGATCTTCTCCGATCGGCGGAAGACCTTAAAGCGTCCAATGCCGAACTCGAAAACTTCGCTTATATTTCATCCCACGACCTCCAGGAACCCTTGAGAAAAATACAGGCGTTCGGTGATCGCATAAAGACAATGGAGAAGGACAATCTCAGCGCCCATGGGAAAGATTATCTTGACCGCGTGCTGAATGCTTCTGCCCGTATGCAGAATCTTATCAATGACCTGCTGTTGTTTTCCAGGGTTACAACGAGAGCACAATCTTTTTCCAGGCTGGATCTGAATGTCGTTCTTGCCGAGGTACTCTCTGATCTTGAAGTAACAATTGAGAAAAATAGGGCCCGCATAGAGTCGGGCGAACTTCCTGTTGTTGAAGCCGAGCCCACCCAGATGCGCCAGTTGTTCCAGAATCTTATTGTGAATGCCATCAAGTTCAGGAAAGAGGGAGAAGACCCCGTGGTAAAAATATCGGCTGCACCATCTCCCCTGAATAAAAGCATGTTTGATATTTCCTTCAGTGATAATGGAATAGGCTTCGATGAAAAGTATAATGACAGGATTTTTAATATTTTCCAGCGGCTCGAAGGACATAGATACGAAGGTTCGGGCATAGGGCTGGCTATTTGCCGGAAAATTGTTACCCGTCACGGAGGCAGTATTGCAGCCCGCAGCAAACCCGGTGAAGGCGCTACCTTTGTTGTCACAATTCCAGGATGAAGAAATGATACGAAACATATAAAACCTTAATACTATGCAAACACGTGAATCTAAATCAATCCATATCCTTATCGCTGATGATGATGCTGAGGATAGAATGCTCATAAGGGAGGCGCTCGAAGAGAGCAGGCTCAGGAATCCCGTGCACTTCGTGGAAAACGGGGAGCAGCTGATGGATTTCCTGCAGAATACAGGAGTCTTTTCAGACAAGGAAAAATACCCCCTGCCCGGACTTATCCTGCTGGACCTCAATATGCCTAAAAAAGACGGGCGTGAAGCACTGAAAGAAATTAAAAATGATCACCGTCTTCGCGCTATACCGGTGATTATACTCAGTACTTCCAAAGCAGAAGAAGATATCATCAGAAGCTATGGGCTTGGTGTCAGCTCTTTCATCACAAAACCTGTCAGTTTTGCATCCCTGGTTGATATCATGCGGACGCTTAACAAGTACTGGTTTGAAATAGTTGAGCTTCCGCTTATTCCGTGAAGATATTTTTATGGATACCCCTATAAAAATTCTGATGATTGATGATGATGAAGAGGATTTTATTATCACCCGCGATGTGCTCCATGAGATTCCCCGCAGAAAATACATTATAGACTGGGTTCCTGCTTATGATGAAGCCCTCCTCAAAATCCGCGCCGGAGAGTACCAGGTGTATCTCGTTGATTACCGCCTCGGGGCAAAAAACGGCCTGGACCTCATCCGTGCTGCGCTGGAATCAGGCTGCACTGCACCATTGATCCTTCTGACAGGACAGAATGACCCGGAGGTTGATGAACAGGCGATGCGTGCAGGGGCTGCTGATTATCTTGTGAAAGGGACTATATCATCCCGCCAGCTCGAAAGTTCCGTTCGTTACAGCATTGAGCATGCAAAAAATATGAATGAAATACGCCTCCTTAATGCTGAACTCGAAAAAAGGGTGAAAGACCGGACCATGATACTGGAGGAGGCCCTGATGGAAATAGAAAGTTCCAGGAAAGAATTACAGAAAGCTCTGGTCAAAGAGAAAGAACTGAATGATCTTAAATCACGTTTTGTTTCCATGGCCTCCCATGAGTTCCGCACACCCCTCGCGACAATCCTCTCATCCCTCTCCCTTGTTTCTAAATATACGGGTCAGCAGAATGAAGAAAAAAGAAACAAACATATTGAAAGAATAAAGTCCTCTGTTCATAATCTTACCGAGATTCTGAATGACTTTCTCTCCATCGGAAAACTGGAAGAGGGAAAAACAGAAAGCAGTCCTGTACTCTTTGATATCAAAGAGTTTGCTTCCGAATCAGTACAGGAGATGCAGGCCGTTGCAAAGCAGGGACAGCAGATACAGTATTCTCATACCGGAAGCAGGAAACAGGTTTGCCTCGACAAGAAACTTCTCAAAAATATTATCATCAATCTTCTCTCTAATGCAATCAAATTTTCTGCCGAAAACAAAAATATCCGTCTTTCAACAGCTACGGGCAACATGGAAACAGCGCTCATTGTTTCCGATGAAGGAGTGGGCATTTCAAAGGAAGACCAGGAGCACCTTTTCGAGAGATTTTTCAGGGGGCAGAATGTAACCAATATCCAGGGAACCGGACTTGGATTGAATATTGTTTCCAAATACACGGAACTGATGAACGGAAAAATCGAGTTTGAAAGTGAACTTGGAAAAGGCACGAAAATATCCATTGTGTTTGCTGAAAAAGCCGAGACTTATTAATTGCATACAGCTATGTTTCCAAAACGCTTTGTATTTTTACGGTGAAAGAAAAAAATATTAACCTGATAGTTTGAAGAATATTATGAAAACAATTCTGCTTATCGAAGACAATGACCAGATGCGGGAAAATACGGCTGAAATACTTGAGTTGTCTAACTATAGTGTGCTTACGGCGAAGAATGGGAAAATAGGCGTGGAGCTGGCTATGAAAGAATCCCCGGATTTGATTATCTGTGATATCATGATGCCCGTCCTTGACGGATACGGAGTTCTCCACATGCTTTCAAAAAACCCGTCCACATCTTCCATCCCGTTTATTTTTCTTACCGCCAAAGCTGAACGCTCTGAGCTCAGGAAGGGAATGGAGATGGGGGCAGATGATTATCTCACCAAGCCTTTTGATGATATTGAGCTGCTGAATGCAGTGGAGGTGCGCCTTAAAAAAAGCGAGATGTTTAAGTCCGACTTTAAAAGAAATCCGGAAGGGCTTGATGAGTTTATGAGCGAAGCTAAGGTCCTTGAAGAGTTGAAGAAACTGTCGGGCGAAAGGGAAGTAAGGATTTATAAAAAGAGGGAGCAGATATATTCAGAAGGATCTTTCCCAAGGGGTGTTCACTTTGTGAACAAGGGCCGTGTGAAAATATTCAGGAGCAATCCTGATGGCAAAGAGCTCATTACCGCACTTTGCAAAGAAGGAGACTTTTTCGGCTACATACCCCTCCTTGAAGAATCTGCTTATCAGGATTCAGCCGTTGCTTTTGAGGATGCCGAGATTTCTCTTATTCCACAGGAAGATTTTTTTGCACTGATATACAGTAACCCCCATGTCTCAAGGAAGTTTATCAGGATGCTCTCGGATAATATTGCCGAGAAGGAGGACCAGCTTATCAGGCTGGCTTATAATTCTGTCAGGAAGCGTGTGGCAGAAGCTCTCGTGATGCTCCAGGATCGCTATAAAAAAGCCGATGAAAAAAATTTCAGCATCGTGATTTCGAGGGAAGACCTTGCCAATATCGTTGGTACTTCCCAGGAAACAGCTATACGCATGCTCAGCGATTTTAAAGAAGAAAAACTGGTGGAGATTGATGGTAGTGCTATCACTGTGACTAACTATGACAGGCTCGCCCGGATGAAAAATTAACCGGGAGGGATTATTTTGTTTACCCCTGTGAATTTTACTAATATTGTGCGCTTATCCGCTTATCCTGTCCACGGGCCGTGTCAACTACCAAATATATATTCGTAACAGGAGGTGTTACATCCTCCCTCGGGAAAGGAATAATATCAGCATCCCTTGCCAAGCTCTTACAGGCAAGAGGCTATTCGGTCACTATACAGAAACTTGATCCGTATATTAATGTTGACCCCGGAACGCTTAATCCATATGAGCACGGGGAATGCTTTGTAACAGATGACGGTGCTGAAACGGATCTTGACCTCGGTCACTATGAACGTTTTCTGAATGTACCTACATCCCAGGCCAATAACGTAACTACCGGGAAGATATACCAGACGGTAATCAACAAGGAGAGAGAAGGAGCTTTCCTGGGGAAAACTGTGCAGGTCATCCCCCATATTACGGATGAGATAAAAAGAAGAGTAAAGCTTCTTGGCAGTACCGGGAAGTTTGAGATTGTGATTACGGAGATCGGGGGTACTGTTGGTGACATTGAGTCACTTCCGTACATTGAGGCTGTTCGCCAGCTTAAATGGGAACTTGGGAGCAACTGTGCAGTAGTACACCTTACTCTGGTGCCCTACCTTGCTGCTACCGGTGAACTGAAAACAAAACCTACGCAGCATTCTGTTAAAACCATGCTCGAGTACGGGGTACAGCCTGATGTGCTGATTTGCCGGACCGAGAAACATATTACCAAGGAACTCAGGAAAAAAATAGCCCTCTTCTGCAATGTGACGGATAATGCAGTAATGGAATCCATTGACGTGGAAACGATTTATGATGTTCCTCTTATGATGATGAAAGAGCAGCTTGATAAGGTGATGCTCGCCAAACTCCACCTGCCCCTTCGCCAGGAACCGGATATGGAGCAGTGGAAATCTTTTCTGGGTAAACTTAAAAATCCTGTCTCCGAAGTGAAAATTGGACTGGTGGGAAAATACATTGAACTGAAAGACGCATACAAATCTATTGCTGAATCGTTTATCCATGCAGGTGTTGCCAATGAGTGCCGCGTTGACCTGAAATGGATTCATTCTGAAAAGATAATGAAAGAGAATGTACAGGAGGTGCTGCATGGCCTTAAGGGAATTGTAGTGGCGCCGGGTTTTGGTGACAGGGGTATAGAGGGAAAAATAGAAGCGGTCAGGTATGCAAGAGAAAAGAAAATTCCGTTCCTCGGGATATGTCTTGGAATGCAGTGCGCTGTTGTGGAGTTCGCAAGAAACGTTGCAGGAATGAAAAATGCACACTCTACCGAAATGAACCCTTCTACTCCGTACCCTGTGATAGATATTATGGACCAGCAGAAAAAGGTTACAACCAAAGGAGGAACCATGCGCCTCGGGAGTTACCCGTGTACTATAAAAAAAGATACAAGGGCATGGCAGGTTTACGGCCGGCTGAAAACGAATGAAAGGCACCGGCACCGGTATGAACTGAATAACAGGTATGTCAAAGAACTGAGGAAATCAGGCATGATCGCTTCCGGGATAAACCCTGATAGCGGGCTTGCAGAAATTATTGAACTGGAAGATCACCCCTGGTTTCTCGGCGTGCAGTTTCACCCCGAATATAAAAGCACTGTTGCCAACCCCCACCCCCTGTTTGTGAGCTTTGTGAAAGCCGCCCTGAACCATTAATCCCGCATTTTAATTTATGGATCGTAATACTATTTTAGGATTTGCCCTTATCATTGCCATACTTGTGGGGTATGAGTTTATAACCCGTCCCGGAGAGGAACAGCTAAGGCAGATGAAGCACCGCCAGGATTCCCTTACCATGGCTGCTGCCGATAGTCTTAAAATGGTGCGTGCTGCACAGAAAGATCATCTTCCCGTTTTGCCGGCGCAGGCATCGGCTGACAGCTCCTTTGCCGATTCTCTCAGCAGGCTCCGGTTTGGATTATTTGCCCCGGCAGCACAGGGCGAGAAGAAAATAGTCACACTCGAAAATGAACTGGTTAAAGTTTCACTTTCTACCAGGGGAGGCAAGGTCCGCTCAGTAGAATTGAAAAATTTTAAAACTTTTGATAAGCATCCTCTTGTTCTTTTTGACGGAGATACCAATGTGTTTAACCTGCAGTTCCCTGCGCGGGATAATAACGTAATCAATACCGACAGCCTGTATTTTATTCCCCTTCCCGGAAACCCTGCCGGAAAAGGGTCAGCTATCACCATGCGCCTGCAGGCAGGAGAAGGCCACTATATTGATTATATCTATACCCTGGATCCCGGGAGCTATATGCTTGGATTTACAATAAAGATCAGCGGGATGAATGAGGTTATTGCTCCCAACAGCAGCTATATCGGCATGGGATGGAAAACACATCTTCCAAGGCAGGAGCAAAGTGTAAAGGCCGAAAGAGCTGTAAGCTCCCTCTATTACAGGTATTCAGATGGAGAGGTGGATTACCTTTCTGAAACTAAAGATGAGAAAAAAAATATTCCTACAAAGATAAAATGGATCGCTTTCAAACAGCAGTATTTTACCTCTGTCCTAATTGCGGATAATGAGTTCGATAAGCCTACTTCAGTAGAATCAGTTACGGACCACACTACGGAAAAGTATGTTAAAACTTTTTCTGCAGAACTTACGCTCCCGTATAACCATAAGGCCGAAGAGGTTTTCCCCATGAAATTTTACTTTGGCCCCAACCATTACCAGTCGCTTAAAGCATACGGCCTTTCCCTGGAAAAGCAAATCCCAATGGGGTGGGGCATCTTCGGCTGGGTGAATAAATATTTTATCATATGGGTCTTTAATTTCCTGAATGCCTTTCACCTGAATTACGGACTGATTATTTTCATACTCACCATCGTTGTCCGTTTGATACTGCTCCCGCTTACGTACAGTTCATACCGCTCCATGGCTAAGATGAAAGTACTGAAACCCGAGGTGGATGAGATTAATGCGAGACATAAAGGCGGGGATCCCATGAAGATGCAGCAGGAGATGATGAAGCTGTACCGGAGGGCAGGGGTGAATCCCCTCGGTGGCTGTATCCCCGGCCTTCTTCAAATGCCTATACTGATTGCGATGTTCCGCTTTTTCCCAGCCTCCATTGAACTCAGGCAGCAGGGGTTCCTCTGGGCGCACGATCTCTCAACGTATGATTCTGTATGGGATTTCGGATACGTTCCATTTATCAATGGCATCTATGGCGACCATGTCAGCCTTTTTACAATTCTGATGACAATCTCCACCATCCTGTATACCAAGGCAAACAGCCAGCAATTCTCGGCCAGCGGGCCGAATGCCCAAATGACCAAATGGATGATGTATATCATGCCGCTCGTCTTTCTCGGCTTTCTGAACAATTATGCTGCTGCACTCAGCTATTATTACTTCCTTTCTAATGTAATGGCTTTCGGACAGCAGTATCTTTTCCGGCTGATGATAGATGAGAAGGCTATTCACAAAAAGATACAGGAAAATAAAAACCGCCCGCAGTCGGCTAAAAAATCCCGTTTCCAGCAGAAACTTGAGGAGATGGCTAAGTCAAGAGGGTATAAGCTGCCTAAGTAAGCGCACAGTACTTCACTGGGCATTTCCTGCAAACGCCTGCACATCTTTGCCACTAATCTTTTTGTCTGAAAAGATAATCAGCCGCTCTACCACGTTTCTCAACTCCCGGATGTTTCCTGTCCAGTTTATTTTCTGGAGCTCTTTTACGGCATCCTCGGTAAAAGTTTTTAATGGCGTCCCGTAATCGGTACAGATTTCTTTTGCAAAGTGCTCTGCGAGCAGGGGAATATCTTCTTTCCGTTCATTCAGCGAAGGCACATGAATGAGAATCACTCCCAGCCGGTGAAAAAGGTCTTCCCTGAAGTTGTTTTTTTCAATCTCTTTTTTAAGGTCTTTGTTGGTTGCCGCAATAACCCTCACATTTACCGGAATCTCTTTTTCTCCCCCAACTCTTGTGATTTTACTCTCCTGGAGCGCCCTCAGCACCTTGGCCTGGGCAGATAAACTCATGTCTCCAACCTCATCAAGGAAAAGTGTTCCTCCGTTTGCCTGTTCAAATTTCCCGATGCGCTGTTTCACGGCAGATGTGAAGGAGCCCTTTTCATGACCGAACAACTCGCTTTCAATCAGTTCCGAGGGAATGGCAGCACAGTTAACCTCAACAAGGGGGCCGGTAGCCCTCGCACTCTTCATATGGATCCAACGTGCTACGAGTTCCTTGCCGGTTCCGTTTTCCCCGGTGATGAGAACCCTGGCCTCGGTGGGTGCTACCTTTTCTATAAGGTCCCTGACCCGCCGTATGGCTTTTGATTCTCCTATCATGTCAAAAATCTTGCTGATTTTCTTTTTCAGCACTTTTGTTTCAGCTACAAGAGAGGATTTGTCAAGCGCATTGCGGACGCTCACCAGCACCCGGTTGAGGTCAAGAGGTTTGGACAGAAAATCATAAGCACCCCTCTTGACGGCATCTACCGCAGTGTCTATGGTTCCATGGCCGGAAATCATAATTACAGGTATGTCATTTTGAGCCTCCTGTATTTTGGAAAGAACCTCAATCCCGTCCATATGCGGCATCTTGATGTCGCACAGCACCAGATCGAATGCTGTTTTCCCGATGAGCCGGAGTCCTTCTTTCCCGTCAGAAGCCTCATGCACTTCAAAGCCCTCGTATTCAAGAATTTCCCGGAGGGCGTCCCGGATACTTTTTTCGTCGTCAATGATAAGTATGGATGGCATGTGTATTTATTTTCCTGTAAGCCTTTCGATCGTTCTCCACAGCAGCCCTTCTTTAAGGGCATACGTGGACAAGCGCATCTTTTTTATGCCTGACTCCCGCATAATAAAGTTAACAAAAATACCTGCAATCACTATCATGTCTGCCCTCATGGGTATAAGTCCCTTGGTACGTAAACGTGTGGCATGAGTCGACTCCAGGAGCTGCCGGTAGATTTCCCCGAATTGATTCATGTCAAAATCAAAGGTGGTTTTTCCTTTCAGCAGGGCAGGGGTGAAGTAGCGGTGTGCAATTATTTCTGCAAAGGTGTCGAATGAGCCTGAAGATCCGATGAGTGCTTCCGGTTTGTATTCTTTAAGTGCATGAAATAAGGGCAGGAGATTTTCTTTAAGGTATTGCTCTATCCCGATAATCTCACTTTCCTTTATGGGATCCGATGGGATGAAATGCTCAAGCATCAAACCTGCTCCCAGCATGAAACTCTGCCTCCAGAATATTTTTTCTTCATTCGCTATGATGAATTCCGTGCTACCCCCGCCTATGTCCATTATAAGCGAGTTTTCTTTACCGAGTTCAACAGCCTTTCTTACTCCCATGTAGATCAGTTCTGCTTCTTTTTCCCCGCTGATTACGCGAATCTCTGTCCCGGTAATTTTTTTCGCTTCAGCTATAAAATCCGCTGCATTGGATGCTTCCCTGAAAGCGGCCGTTCCGATGATCTCGGTATGATCCGGGTTGTACTTTTTCAGCTCATTCCAAAACTCCCCGAGGGCACGTAAACCTCTTGCAGCAGCATCTTCCGTGATTATTTTTTTGTTGATCCCTCCCTGACCGAGTTTTACAGCGATTTTTCTCTTGAAGAGTTTCTTTACGCTCCCGTCATTTTCTACCCTGGCTATAAGGCAATGAAAAGTATTCGTTCCCAGATCCAGGATTGCGATGATCATGTTATATGCTAATGGGGAAAAATGATAATTGAAGATGCTTTATTCCTTGTAAAAAAGCCACTTGGCCAGTTCTTTGTAGGTGATTTTTTTTCCGTACATCAGTATGCCGGTACGGTATATTTTGGCGGCAAGCCAGGTGGTGAAAATAAATCCTGCTATGAGCAGGGTCACCGAAAGTATAAAGTGCGGAACAGGCACACCGAAAGGAATCCGCACCATCATTACAATAGGAGAAGTGAACGGGATGATGGAAAACCAGAATGCAAGCGCACCGTCAGGGTTGGTCATCACCACGCTCTGGGCAACAATGAATGAAAGAATAAGCGGGATGGTAATCGGAAGCATGAACTGCTGTACGTCCGTCTCACTGTCAACAGCCGCGCCGATAGCAGCAAACAGCGCGCCGTATAAAAGATATCCCCCGAGGAAAAAGAAAATAAATGAGCCGACAATCAAAGGGAAATTGATGTTGCCCAGGAGTTCTTTCACCGGGGAGCTTTGTGCTTCTTTTGCAATCTCTTTTGCAGCGATAGACTGGGAATCACCCATCTGCTGGTTTCTCTGTACCATCATTTTTTCTATTTTTTTCCTGCTGCCCGGGTTTTGAAAAGCGTAATTCATGAAAAATGTGGTAATGCCCGCCGTGAGAATTACCCACAGCAGGAATTGCGTAAGTCCTACCATCGCCACGCCTAAGATCTTTCCCATCATCAGCTGGAAAGGCTTTACGGAAGAGATAATTATCTCTACAATCCTGTTGGTTTTTTCTTCTATAATGCCCCGCATTACCTGCGCCCCGTAAAGAAAAATAAAAAAGTAGATCAGCGCCCCGCTTATCAGCCCTATCATGGTGGCTTTTTCAGATTCGCTTTTTTCTTCTCCTTTTTCAGTGGCTTTTATAGTCCGTATCTGTATGTCGGTTTTCAGGGTTCTCAGCAGCTCCTTGTCTATACCGTGCGAAGCCAGCTTCGCCTCGTATAACTCCTGCCCTATGGCATTGGATATGTATTCCTTGATGGAAAGGTTTACATCTTTTTTTGAATAAAGTATGGTGCCTCCCGGGTAGTTCAGCATGATCATGGGCATGTACAGGATCGCATAATAGTGCTGCCTGCGGAAATTTGCTTTCGCATCCTCAAAAGAGATATTCTTGTAGTCGAAGGTAATATTCTCTGTTTCAGGGAGCTTTATCCCGATTTCATCAATGACTTCTATGACTATTTTCTCCTCCGAAATTTTATTGATAAGGAAAGGTGCAATGAAAATGGATGCCATCAGGATTGGCCCCAGTATGGTCATAATGATGAAAGATTTCTTCTTTACACGCGTAAGGTATTCCCTTTTAATGATGAGCAGTATCTTATTCATGGGCTATCCGTTTACTTTGTTGATGAAAATCTCATTCATGCCCGGGACGATCTCCCTGAGACCGTGAATCTGTACATGGGGAATAAGTGCATGCAGCAGGTTGTTTACGGTATTGTCCCCGAGCATTTTTACCCTTGCTCTGGTAGTGGTGAAATCCTGGCTGCTTGAAACCAGCTCAAACCCGCTTCCGAGCGCATTTGAAAACCCAATGACATTGCCTGAATACTCCAGTTCGTATATGTTCGTTTTATGTGCTGCACGGATTTCCTTTACCGTCCCATCCAGGATTTTCTTTGATTTGTTTATTAATGCGATGTGGCTGCACAGTTCTTCCACGGACTCCATCCTGTGCGTGGAAAGGATGATGGTGGCCCCTTTGCTCCGGAAGGAAAGCAGTTCTTCCGTGATAAGGCGGGTGTTGATGGGATCGAAACCGGTGAAAGGTTCATCAAGGATCAGGAGCCTGGGTTCATGTATCATGGTTACAATGAACTGCACTTTCTGCTGCATACCCTTTGACAATTCCTCAATCTTTTTCTTCCACCAGCTTTGCATTTCGAACTTTTCAAACCACGATTTAAGTTTAGCAATGGCGTCTTTTCTTGTAAGCCCCTTGAGTTGTGCAAGGTAAATGGCCTGTTCTCCCACCTCCATTTTTTTGTAAAGGCCTCTCTCTTCCGGGAGATAGCCGATCATGGAAACATGAGAAGGAGAAAGCTTCTCCCCGCAGAACAACACCTTCCCCTCATCAGGAGCAGTGATCTGGTTGATGATTCTTATGAGAGATGTTTTACCTGCACCGTTGGGCCCGAGAAGCCCGAAAATACTGCCCTCCGGTATACTTATACTTACATTGTCAAGCGCAAGCTGGGATGCATATCTTTTGGTGACACCCTGTATTTCTATAATATTCATAAAGGAATTCCCGTTGAGCGCTCAAAAGTAGTAAAAAGGGTATTGTCAATCCGGTATGTATACTAAAAGATTATTTCCCTGATATCTCCGTTTGAAGGGAAGTTGGGCAGAAGCGGCAAATGCGGGGCAGGAAAGAACAGTGACAGGGTATAAGTTTAACTGAAATATTCTTTCATCCTGTCAAAGAAACTTTTATCCTCTTTGGAGGGGTTGGGCTTGAAGTTGGCAGAGTGCCGGAGTTTTTCGAGTATGTTTTTTTCTTCGGAAGAGAGTGACTTCGGCGTCCATACATTTACATTGACGATAATATCCCCGCGCCCGTGGCCGTTTACATCCGGCAATCCTTTTCCCCTCAGCCGCAGTACCTTTCCTGCCTGGGTACCGGGTTCTATCTTGATTTTTGCTTTGCCTTCAATGATTGGAATTTCAGCCTGTGTACCCAGGGCTGCATCTGCGAAGCTGATATGCAAATCATACAGCAGGTTGTTGTTGTCTCTTTGGAGGTCTTCGTCTTTTATTTCTTCAAAAGCAATGATTAAGTCGCCCGCAATTCCGCCCCGCTCACCCGCATTTCCTTTCCCGCTCATGCTGAGCTGCATGCCTTCTCCGACACCTGCAGGGATGTTGATGGAAATTACTTCTTCCCCTCTCGTGATTCCTGATCCTGAACAGGGTTTGCATTTTACAGTGATGGTTTGCCCCTCGCCATGGCACTGCGGACAGGTAGATGTGGTCTGCATCTGCCCGAGAATGGTGTTGGTTACCCTTCTTACATGTCCTGTTCCCTTGCAGGTGGAGCATGAATGGAAGGAGGATCCTTTTTCAGCCCCGGTTCCATGGCAGGAGTGGCAGGGTCCCATCTTGTTTACACGTATTTTCTTTTCCGTTCCGTGGGCAATTTCTGCGAGGGTGAGTTTTACTTTAATGCGCAGGTTGCTTCCCCTGTATACAGGTCTTTCGCCCCCATGCCTTGAGCCCCCTCCGAAAAAACTTTCGAAAGGATGGGCGCCGCCAAAAACATCCCCGAAGTGGCTGAAGATATCCTCCATGTTCATGTCTCCCGTTCCGGGTCCGCCCATACCATGGTGTCCGTACTGGTCGTATCTTCTTCTCTTCTCGGGATTGCTCAGAATCTCGTACGCCGAAGCAGCTTCCTTGAATTTTTCCTCGGCAGCTTTGTCGCCGGGGTTTTTATCAGGATGGTATTTCAGCGCAAGCTGGCGGTAAGCCTTTTTGATCTCTGCTTCAGTGGCGTTCCGTGAGATACCAAGCACTTCGTAATTATCCCGCTTAGACATAAATAGAATTTGAACCGGAAGTTATCGTATAAATGTGAGTTATTGGCCTATCACTACCTTGGGATGTCTTATTACCTTCCCGTTAAAGAGGTATCCTTTTTCAAGCACTTCAAGAATTGTTCCCTTCTGGCCCTCTGAAGGGGCGGCAGTGCTGGTAACAGCCTCGTGGAGGTCGGTGTCAAACTTATCCCCTTCGCTTTTCATCTCCTGAAGGCCCTTCTGCTCAAGAAGATTCCTGAATTTTAAATGTACCAGCCGGATACCTTCTTTTACGGCATTCAGTTCAGAAGCTTTATCAATGGATATTGCAGCCCTGTCAAAATCATCGAGTACCGGAAGAAGTCCAAGAACCAGTTCGGCCGCCGCCATTTTACCTAACTCAACCCTTTCTTTAAGAACTCTTTTTTTATAGTTCTCAAACTCCGAATAGAGCCTGATAAACTTGTCGTTTACAGAAGCGATCTCGGCTTTTAGCAATGATATTTCATCAGGCTGTTCACCGGCCGCAGGATCTTTTTCAGTTTCCGGATCTTCTTGTTTTTCTTTTTTCTCTTCTTGCTCAGTTTTTTCTTTGGGATGGTCTTTCATCAGTTTTTTGCAGTTTTAACGTCTTGTAATTCTTATATCCAAAAATATTGCCATTGGTGTGTGCAGCGACAATTTGTCAGTACAAAAGTAGAAAAACATTTCACGGAGTACGGGTTACTCATCGAACGTTGTTGTATTTATCTATGAAAAATAGGAATACCGGGCAGGCGCCCTTTATTTTTTGTCTGCCAGTAATTTTTCCAGTTCCATCTCTAGATATTCTCCTCTCAGCGCTTTGGCGACAATCACCCCTTTTGCATCAAGCAGGAAATTGGTTGGGATGGAATTAACTCCATATTTGCGGGCAGCTTCGGATCTCCATCCTCCCATATCACTTACATGGTTTTCCCATTCCAGTTTGTCTTTGGCAATGGCTTTTATCCATGCATTTTTATCTGTGTCAAGGGATACGCTGTATATGGTGAAACCCTTTTTGGCATTCCTGAATTTTAAATTCCTGTACTTTTGGTATGCTCTTACTACATTGGGGTTTTCCATTCTGCACGGATAACACCATGATGCCCAGAAATCTACAAGTACAATGTTGCCTTTGAGGGAAGAAAGTGCTATGTTTTTGCCATCAGGGTTAGGCACATTGAGTTCGGGAGCCTTGTTTCCGATTCCCGTTCCCTCCTGTTCTGTTTTTTCAGGGCGAACAAGGACGAACCCCAATAACATAATGCAGAGAGAAAATGTAATGATGATGAATGTTGCCTTTTTCATTTTGTTTTTAGTTTTGATGAAGATGAAGCAAATATAATACCATTATGACAGGCGCTTTATTTTCGCTCCAATCTGGTTGAGCCTCAGGTCAATGTTTTGGTAACCCCGGTCAATCTGCTCAATGTTGTGTATCGTGCTTTTTCCTTCGGCTGAAAGGGCGGCAATGAGAAGAGCTACGCCCGCCCTGATATCCGGAGAGGTCATCTGAATGCCCCGCAGCGGCTGTTTCCTGTTCAGGCCGATGACAGTTGCCCGGTGAGGGTCGCAGAGAATGATTTGTGCCCCCATGTCAATGAGTTTATCTACAAAGAAAAGCCGGCTTTCAAACATTTTCTGGTGTATGAGAACAGTTCCTTTACTCTGTATTGCAACAACCAGTGCTATGCTGAGCAGGTCTGGTGTAAAGCCCGGCCAGATGGCATCAGCAATGGTAAGAATGGACCCGTCAATGAAAGTTTCTATCTCATAGCTTTCCTGCTTTGGAATGAACAGATCTTCCCCTCTCCGCTCCATTTGTATTCCCAGTTTCTGGAAAACCCCGGGTATAATACCGAGATGCTCATATCCCACATTCTTAATGTTGATCTCCGACCTCGTCATTGCTGCAAGTCCGATAAAACTTCCGATTTCTATCATGTCCGGAAGCATGCGGTGTGTACATCCCCCCAGGCTCTCTGATCCTTGAATAGTGAGAAGGTTCGACCCTGTGCCGCTTATCCTGGCACCCATGCTGCTGAGCATTTTGCAGAGCTGCTGTATATATGGCTCACAGGCAGCGTTGTATATTGTAGTAGTGCCCTCTGCAAGGACAGCTGCCATTATAATATTTGCTGTTCCTGTAACAGAGGCTTCATCAAGAAGCATGTAGGTTCCTTTTAACTTTTTTGCCGAAACACTGTAGAAGTTGGCTTCCGCATCAAACTCGAACCTCGCACCGAGGTTCTGGAACCCGATAAAGTGAGTGTCTAATCTTCTCCTCCCGATTTTATCTCCCCCGGGGCGTGGAATTCCTGCTTTCCCGAACCGGCTCAGGATAGGACCGATGATCATGATAGAACCACGGAGGCTCTCGGCTTGCCTCACAAATTCAGGAGAATGGAGATACTCAAGATTGATGTTGTTCGCCCGGAAAGTATAAGTGCCCTCGCTGACTTTTTCAACCGTAACCCCCATATTACCAAGCAACTCAATGAGCTTGTTTACATCCCTGATGTCGGGGATGTTGCTGATGGTAACTTTTTCAGAGGTGAGAAGTACGGCAGAGATTACCTGCAGGGCTTCGTTTTTTGCCCCCTGAGGAATAATATCCCCTTTTAAAGAAGATCCCCCGGTTACTTCAAAACTGCTCATTAGTATAATCCTTTGTTTCTTCTGTTGTCCCTGCGTTTACCCATATCCGGCCTCCCGTATTTACCATGGCTCTTTCCTTTCCCCGCCGGACTTCTCTTCCCTATGTGAGTCCTTGCAAGTATCTCGCTGGTCTGGCTGAGCTTTGCATTGGCATGAAGTTTCAGCTTCCCTCCCGACAGGGTGTTGAGGTCGTCAATGATTAGCTCATCGCTTACAGAATCATGGTTCCAGCTGAGATAGGACATTTTCATAAAGTTGGCCGTTTTCTCAATGATGGCATCCCTTGCCGGCCCATCTTCAATTTTTATGATTTCTTTGATGATGAGCTCAAGTATATTTCCGTAATGCCTGAACCGGATCTGTTTATTGGGGTAGTGAACTTTTTCGGGTTTGGAATGCAGAGCCTGTGCAGATGGACGTGGGTATGGAGAATCCACATCCAGCTTGAAGTCTGAAATGATAAAGAGCTGGTCCCACAGCTTCTGCTTATAGTCGGTAATCTCCCGTAACTGGGGATTGAGCTGTGCCATAACACTTACTATGGCTTTGGCTGTTTTATTCCTTTCTTCCTTGTCTTTTACGTTTACCGCATACTGCACCATCTTTTGTACATTTCTTCCGTATTCGGGCAGAATTAAATTTTCTCTTGCACTGTTGTACTCCATAAGTTTAATTAATATAGTGTTGAGTTAAAAATCAAATGTAGTCGGTTTTTTATTACCGGACAAAAAGAAGTTATTGTACAATCTTTAATTTGGCAAATCTCAGAAGCAATTGCTTTTGCCCGTGCTGATGGAAAAGGATGGTAGCCTTGATATCGGGGAAAGGCCCGTCAAGATTGATGACTTTTCCGGATCCGAATTTCATGTGCTCAACGCTCATGCCTACCTGAATCTTGCTGAGGTCATCTGAAAACCCTGCGCCGCCCGTGTGCTGAACCTTGCTGACAGCCTTTAAATTGACAGGTACCTTTGTTTCTGCCGGAATATTTTTTTTTAATGGAAAATTGTTGGTCACCCGCGGACTGTTGCGAAATACGGGCTCTTCATATTGTGATGGCCGGGTGTGTCCGGGAACAGGCTCAATAAAATTGCGGTCAATATCTTCTAGGAAACGGCTGGGTTCGCAATCCGTAAGGTTGCCCCACCGGTAACGGCTCTTTGCATATGATAAAACCAATCTTTTCTGTGCCCTTGTGACAGCTACATAAAATAACCGGCGCTCTTCTTCCATGTCCTCCCTCGAGGCTGCCGACATATACGAAGGGAAAAGATTTTCCTCCATGCCAACGATGAAAACATTAGGAAACTCAAGCCCCTTGGAGGCATGAATTGTCATCAGGGAAACGGTATCGTTTTCGCCCGTATCTTCATCTGCATCCGTGAGCAGGGCAATATCCTGCATGAAAATGTCAAGTGTTTTCGCTTGTGACTCCACAAGGATTTCACCATCTTCTGGGTTTGCAATTACCGTTCCTGAGCTCTTTTCAACAAATTCCTTTATACCGTTGAGGAGTTCCTGGATGTTTTCATACCGGCTTATGCCTTCAGGTGTATGGTCGGAATAAAATTCTTTGAGAACGCCTGACGCGGATGCAATGTGGCTCGCTGCCTGGTATGCATCCTGTTGCCTGGCAACGCCGGCAAAACTTTTTATCATGGTGCAGAACTCGCTGATTCTTTTAGCAGATGCGCCTCCCGTAATACCTGAATACGGGAAGATATTTTCAATGATCTGCCACAGGTTCAGGTTTTGCTCATCAGCAATAACCATGAGTTTCTCAAGCGTTGTTTTTCCAATGCCTCTCGCAGGATAATTGATAATCCGCTTTAAGGCTTCCTCATCCGAAGGATTAATGGCAAGCCTGAAATAAGCAAGAATGTCCTTGATCTCCTTCCGCTTGTAAAATGAAAGGCCTCCATATATCCTGTAAGGAATATTGAATCTTCTGAGCGCCTCCTCCATTGATCTGGATTGCGCATTGGTGCGGTACAGGATTGCGAAATCCCTGTTTGAAAAACCTTCACGGTTTTTAAGATCAAAAATAGATTTCGCTACCTGATTTCCCTCCTCGTTGTCTGTCAGGGCTCTCAGTAATTTGATTTTCTCCCCGTCTGCATTTTCAGTCCAAACGGATTTATCAATCTGGTCTTTGTTCCTGCTGATGATATTGTTGGCAGCCTTGACTATGATGCCCGTTGAACGGTAATTCTGCTCCAGTTTGAAAACAGCCAGATCCGGGTAGTCCATAGAGAAATTCAGTATATTCTTGATCGTGGCACCCCTGAATGAATAAATGCTCTGGGCATCATCCCCCACAACTGAAATATTTTCATTGCGTGCTGCGAGTTTTTTCAGAATGGCATACTGGAGGAAGTTGGTGTCCTGGAACTCATCCACGAGTATATACTGGAATTTTCCCTGATACTTGGTTAAAGCCTCGGGCGATTCTTTCAGGAGATCATATGTTTTATAGAGGAGATCATCGAAATCCATGGCTCCCGCTTTGTAACATTTAATGCAGTATGTCTCATAGATCCTGCCCGTATGAGGTCTTCCTGAATATGTATCTTCATTCTGAAAGTCAGGATTTTGCTGGTATTCCTGATACGAAATGAGATTTGTTTTTGCCGTTGATATCCTGTGCAGAATGATATCAGGTTTGTATGTTTTTTCATCCAGCCCCTTTCCCCGGATGATGTCTTTCAATAAGTTCTTTGAATCATCAGTGTCGTATATGGTGAAGTTGGAAGGGTAGTTTATCCTTTTTGATTCGAGCCGCAGGATGCGGGCAAAGACAGAATGAAATGTCCCCATCCATACTTGGGATGATTCAGGTCCCGCAGCAGCAATAATACGGCTTTTCATTTCTCTTGCTGCCTTATTGGTGAATGTAAGGGCAAGGATATGAAAAGGATCGGCCCCCTGTTTAATCTTGTGAACAATGCGGTAGGTCAGAACTCTTGTTTTCCCCGAACCCGCTCCTGCAATGATCATCACAGGGCCTTCACTGTGCTCTACAGCTTTTCTTTGAGATTCATTTAGTGCTTCAAGGTAATGCATTCTTAAAAGTACCGTTTTTAAATACCTTGGGTTACTACCTGCAGTGGAGCTTTATGATCTCGTATGCTTCCGTATCTCCCATTTCTCCCGCCTTGCTGAAATCCAGGCAAGCTCCGTCTTTATCGCCCGATAAGTATTTCGCATTCCCCCTGTTGAAAAATGCATTTGAAAAGTCTGGTTTTAATTCAACTGTTTTATTGAAATCATCTATCGCTCCACGGTAGTCTTCCATCTCGCTTTTTGCAACACCCCGGTTATAATAGGCTTTATAGAAATCCGGCTTAAACTCAATTACCTTACTGTAGTCTTTAATGGCTCCCCTGTAATCTTTGAACCTGCTTTTACTGAGTCCTCTGAAAAAATACGCATCAACAATTCCTGAATCAAGCTCTATTGCTTTGCTGAAATCCTTTATGGCAGCACTGTATAGCTCTGAATTGAAGCGGAACAAAGCCCGTTTCATATAAGCCTTGTCGTATTTCGGGTCCACATCTATTGCTTTCTCGTAGTCGGGCAGGGCAGCTTTGACCCCTTTTTTCCTTTCTGTGGAAACACCCCGGTAATAAAATGCCTCCGCTGCATCCGGACGAAGAGCTACAGCCTTTTCAAAATCGTCGGATTCTCCTTTGGTATCGTCTGTAGAACCTTTTGCAATGGCCCGGTACACATATGCCATGTAATAATCCGGGTTTTCTCCGATGGCCCGGTTGAAGTCCTTAATGGCACTTTCATAGTCTTTTAATTCAGTTTTGACAAGTCCCCTGTTGTAGTAAAATTCAGCATTGTCGGATTGCTGGTCAATAGCTTTGTTATAATCCTCCAGCGCAGCTTTATAATCACCGAGATTAAATTTAACAATGCCTCTGTTGTTGTATGCAAGAGGGTACGTCGGCTTTAGTTCTATCACCTTGCTGTAATCCTCCAGAGCACCGCGCAGATCTTTCAGCAGAACTTTTACGTTTCCCCGGTTGTAATAAGCCTTTGAAAAATCAGCCTTTAAATCAATAGCCTTATTGTAATTGTCAAGCGCAGCTGGATAATCACCCGCCATTTCCTTTTCAAATCCGGCAGCCCAGAACTCAAGGGCGGTTTTCTGAGAAAATGAAATATTTACGAGAAACAGTGAAAAAAATGTTACAAGAAGTTTCTTCATGGCTTTTTTTTGACACGGAACTTTTCCCCGGAAGGCAAATTTATAAAATAATGTATATAACGGATGTTGAATGATCTTATTTTTCCCGAAAAAGAATGTGAGGGGAGTTTATTCACCCTTTTTAAAGAGGCCGAAGCAAAGGTGGGCACTCAAAAGTAGTGAGAATCAAAAAAAATCATACAAATCGTTTTGGATTATGAAAATAATTTTACCTTTGCAGTCCCAAAAAAAATAAATGGGTCGTTTTTGTATTGTAAATAAAAGAGGGAAATAAAGAACATGCCTACCATTCAACAGTTGGTTCGGAAAGGACGAAAACAGGTGATTGACAAAAGTAAATCACCCGCACTGGTTTCATGTCCTCAGCGCAGAGGCGTATGTACGCGCGTGTATACAACTACTCCTAAGAAACCTAACTCTGCATTGAGGAAAGTCGCAAGGGTCAGGCTTACAAACGGATTTGAAGTGACTGCATATATCCCTGGCGAAGGACACAACCTTCAGGAGCACTCTATCGTCCTTATCAGAGGCGGGAGGGTGAAAGACCTTCCCGGGGTGAGGTACCATATAATCAGGGGTGCTCTTGATACTTCAGGAGTGGAAGGGAGAAATCAGAGAAGGTCAAAGTATGGAACTAAAAAACCTAAGCAGGCATCCGCAAAAAAGTAAAACAATTCAGTTGAACAGTTACGATGAGAAAAGCAAGATCAAAAAAAAGAATACTACTGCCCGATCCCAAATTCAATGACCGGTTGGTTACACGGTTTGTCAATAACCTTATGGACTCAGGTAAAAAACCTAAGGCCTATGGTATTTTCTATGATGCCCTTGAAATAGCCGAGGGTAAACTCAAAGAAAACGGATTGGAAGTATGGAAAAAGGCACTTGAAAATGTAATGCCTTCCGTAGAGGTAAGAAGCCGCAGGGTTGGGGGTGCTACCTTCCAGATTCCTGCCGAAGTAAGGCCCGACAGGAAAATATCTCTCGGCATAAAATGGCTGATAAAATACGCGGGTGAAAGACACGAAAAGTCCATGAAAGAAAAACTGGCAGCTGAAATCGTATCCGCTTTCAAAGGAGAAGGATCGGCTGTTAAAAAGAAAGACGATACCCATCGTATGGCAGAAGCCTTTTCACATTTTAAAGTTTAAAAAGTAATAAAGACGGAATGAGTCAGGATCTTCGATATACAAGGAACATAGGGATAATGGCGCATATTGATGCGGGCAAGACCACTACTACTGAACGTATTCTTTATTATACCGGTATTGTTCATAAGATGGGAGAGGTGCATGAGGGGGCGGCTACCATGGACTGGATGGTCCAGGAGCAGGAAAGAGGCATTACAATTACCTCTGCCGCCACAACTACATACTGGAATTACAATGACGAAAAATTTAAAATAAATATAATTGATACACCCGGCCACGTTGATTTTACCGTTGAGGTTGAACGCTCCCTGCGTGTGCTTGACGGTGCAGTTGGCTTATTTTGTGCAGTTGGCGGTGTAGAACCTCAGTCTGAAACTGTCTGGCGTCAGGCTAATAAATATCATGTTCCCCGTATTGCCTTTGTTAATAAGATGGACAGGGCAGGAGCGAATTTCTATAACGTCGTAAAGGAAATTAAAGATAAACTTGGCGCACGCCCTGCCCCACTCCAGGTCCCTATAGGTTCGGAAGATACTTTTAAAGGAGTGGTGGATCTCGTTACCAATAAGGCTATTATATGGGATGAAGAAACCAGAGGCATGACCTTTAAAGAGATCCCTATCCCTGAAGAACTTAAGGAAGAGGTAAAGCAATGGAGGTCAAACCTCGTTGAAACAATAGCAGAATATGATGATAACCTTCTGACCAAGTTTTTTGAGAATCCGGATTCCATTACTGCTGATGAGATGAGGGCAGCAATCAGAAAAGCAACCATAGCAATGAGCATTACCCCCGTTTTGTGCGGGTCTGCTTTTAAAAATAAAGGCGTGCAGACTATGCTTGATGCGGTGATTTCTTTCCTTCCCTGTCCCCTTGACGTTCCTTCTGTGAAGGGAACAAATCCTCAAACCGGAGAGGAAGAAGAGCGCCGCCCCGATGCAAAAGATCATTTTGCTGCTCTTGCCTTTAAAATAATGACAGACCCCTTTGTGGGCCGCCTTGCATTCTTCCGCGCTTATTCCGGAAAGCTTGACGGAGGATCGTACGTCCTTAATACAAGGACTATGAAAAATGAACGGATCTCCCGCCTTATCAGGATGCATGCCAATAAACAAAATCCCGTTGAGTCCGTGGAGGCTGGAGACCTTGTGGCCGCTGTCGGGTTTAAAGATATTCGTACCGGTGATACTTTGTGTGACCCGGACTATCCCGTTACGCTTGAATCAATGAGTTTCCCAACACCTGTGATAGGTCTTGCGGTGGAACCTAAAACCCAGGCGGATGTGGATAAACTTGGTATGGCTCTTGCCAAATTGGCTGAGGAAGACCCTACTTTCAGGGTACACACCGATGAAGAAACCGGACAGACTGTAATTTCAGGTATGGGTGAACTTCATCTTGAAATTATTGTTGACCGCCTCAGGCGTGAATTTAAAGTGGAATGCAATCAGGGTGCACCTCAGGTTGCTTATAAAGAAGCTATTACAGGAAAAATTGAACATCGGGAAGTTTATAAAAAACAAACCGGCGGACGTGGAAAATTCGCAGATATTTACTTCGAAATATCCCCCGTTGACCCTGATTTCGATCGGGCTAAAAGTGACCTGCAGTTTATTAATGAAGTTGTCGGAGGTAATATCCCAAGAGAATTTATCCCTTCAGTGCAGAAAGGGTTTGATGCCGCTATGGTAAATGGAGTGCTTGCGGGCTATCCTATGGATAATCTTAAGGTCCGGCTTATGGATGGCTCATACCATACTGTTGACTCCGATTCACTTTCTTTTGAAATATGTGCCCGCAATGCTTTCAGGGAGGCATGCAGGAAGGCTAAACCGATTTTGCTTGAACCGATTATGAAAGTGGAAGTTATTACCCCTGAAGAAAACATGGGAGATGTGATGGGCGATCTTAATAAAAGGCGCGGGCAACTTGAAGGTGTGGATACAAAGGCCGGCTCTCAGGTTATTAAAGCAAAAGTGCCCCTCTCCGAAATGTTCGGGTATGTAACTACACTTCGTACTATAACCTCTGGCCGGGCTTCTTCAACGATGGAGTTCTCCCATTATGCTGAAGTGCCTAAGTCTATTTCTGAAGAGGTGGTTGCAAAAGTGAAAGGTAAAACGGAAAAAGTTTAATTTAAATATGAGCCAGAAGATAAGGATAAAGCTTAAGTCGTACGATTATAATCTCGTTGATAAGTCAGCTGAGAAAATCGTGAAAACAGTGCGCTCAACCGGAGCTGTCGTGAGTGGTCCCATCCCCTTACCGACAGAGAAAGACATCTTTACGGTTCTCCGCTCTCCTCACGTGGATAAAAAGTCTCGTGACCAGTTCCAGTTATGCTCATATAAAAGGTTACTCGATATTTATAGCTCTACATCCAAAACTGTGGACGCATTGATGAAACTTGAACTTCCCAGCGGGGTGGACGTTGAAATAAAAGTCTGATTAATCAATAAAAAAATTACAATAGTCATGTCAGGACTGATAGGAAAAAAAATAGGGATGACAAATATCTTCAGCGCCGAGGGGAAAAATGTTCCTTGCACTGTTGTTGAAGTCGGTCCCTGCATTGTTACTCAGGTTAAAACGGTTGAGAAGGATGGATACCAGGCTGTGCAGCTTGCATTTGATGAGAAGAAAGAAAAACATACCTCTGCCGCCCTTAAAGCCCATTTTGTAAAGGCTAAGACAACACCCAAACGTAAAGTGACAGAGTTTCGCCATTTCCCGGAAGCCCTTAATCTTGGAGATGTACTTAAAGCAGATCTTTTTACTGAAGGAGATTTTGTTGATATAAGAGGGGTTTCAAAGGGAAAGGGCTTTCAGGGTGTGGTTAAAAGACATGGATTCAGCGGAGTTGGAATGCAGACACATGGTCAGCATAACCGTTTGAGAGCACCCGGATCTATGGGCGCATCTTCATTCCCTTCAAGAGTTATTAAAGGAAAAAAACTCGGCGGAAGGACAGGCGGGAGTAATGTTAAGGTGCAAAACATTCAGGTAGTGAAAGTTCTTCCCGATGAAAATTTATTGCTTGTGAAGGGAGCCGTACCCGGACACAAGGGTTCGTATGTAATTATTGAAAAGTAGCCATGGACGCAAAGGTCATAAATATTAAAGGAGAGGATACCGGCAGGAAAGTAAAACTTCCTGCATCAGTTTTTGCTGTTGATCCTAATGATCATGCTATATATCTTGATGTAAAACAGCACCTCGCAAACCTTAGGCAGGGAACGCATAAATCGAAACAAAGAAATGAGGTTGCCGGAAGCACAAAAAAAATTAAGCGCCAGAAGGGAACTGGTGGCGCACGTGCTGGTAGTTTGAAAAATCCTGAATTCAGAGGAGGCGGAAGAATATTTGGCCCCGTTCCGCGTGATTATAGTTTTAAGTTGAATAAGAAACTTAAAAAACTGGCCCGTCTTTCTGCTCTTAGTTATAAAGCAAAGGAAAATGGCATTACTGTCGTAGAGGATTTTAACTTCGAAAATCCTAAAACGAAACAGTATACGGAAATTATGAAGAGTCTTAACTTTGCAGCTAAAAAGATCCTGCTGGTGATGCCTGAAATGAATCGCAATATCTATCTGTCCTCAAGAAATATTCCCTCCCAAAAAGCAACTACTGTAGCTGAGATAAACACCTATGATATTTTGAATGCACAGAATTTGCTGCTGCTGGAGAGTTCGGTGAAGCTTCTGGAAAAATCGCTATCGAAATGAGTATAATACAAAAACCGGTTGTTACTGAAAAAATGACTGCCGCCAGTGAAAAACTTGGCTCATATGGATTTATTGTGGATAAAAAATCAAATAAACTTCAAATTAAAAAGGCCATAGAAAGCACTTATAGTGTTACAGTCGAATCTGTAAGAACTATGTCTTATTATGGAAAAAAGAAAGTCAGGTATACCAAGACAGGTGTTATGCAGGGTAGAAAAAATCAATATAAAAAAGCTGTTGTTACCCTTAAAAAAGGAGATACAATAGACTTTTTTAATAACATATAGAAAAGCATCATGGGAATAAAAAAATACAGACCAATCACCCCTGGTCAGCGTTTCAAGGAAATTGTTGACTTTCAGGAGTTGACCTCAGAATCAACAGGCCCTGAAAAGAGTTTGTTGGTTTTTAAAAAAAATAGCGGTGGAAGAAATAACACTGGAAAGATGACAGTCAGGTATATTGGCGGCGGACATAAAAAGATGCTCAGGGTAATAGATTTTAAGAGAGATAAATCAGGGGTCCCCGCTAAGGTGCAATCCATTGAGTATGATCCGTACCGCACATCGAGAATAGCTCTCCTGCAATATGCTGATGGAGAAAAAAGATACATCCTTGCGCCTAACGGGTTGAAGCTGGGCCAGAAGGTTCTTTCCGGAGAGGGAGCTGCCCCGGAAATAGGGAATGCACTGTATCTTAAAGATATCCCGTTTGGAACACTTGTTCATAATATTGAAATGAAACCTGGTCAGGGTGGCATACTTGCACGGGGGGCCGGTTCCTATGCCCAGTTGCTTGCACGGGAAGGCCGGTATGCAACATTGAAACTTCCTTCCGGTGAAATCAGAATGGTCCTTGTGACTTGTATGGCCAGCATAGGTACAGCATCAAATGCAGACCATATTCTTGAAAGCCATGGGAAAGCAGGACGCAGAAGATGGCTTGGCAGAAGACCCCGGAACAGGGGGGTTGCCATGAACCCTGTTGATCATCCTATGGGAGGCGGTGAAGGAAAGGCATCAGGAGGGCATCCGAGGTCTAGGAAAGGTTTGTATGCCAAAGGTTATAAAACCAGATCTAAAAAGAAAACGTCTGACATGTATATTGTAGAAAGAAGAAAGAAATAATAAAATAAAGAAGCAATGAGCCGATCGCTGAAAAAAGGTCCCTTTATAGATTATAAACTTGAGAAGAAAATTCTTGCGATGAATGAATCCAGAAAAAAAACTGTGCTTAAAACGTGGTCAAGGCGATCTGTAATCTCCCCTGACTTTGTAGGTCACACTATTGCAGTTTACAATGGAAATAAATTCATCCCTGTTTATGTCACAGAGAACATGGTAGGGCATAAATTGGGAGAATTTGCACCTACAAGGACTTTCAGGGCTCATGCAGGTAACAAGGAAAAGACCGCAGAAACCCCGGCACCAAAGCCAGCCGCTGCTGCTTAATAACTAAGACAGACTATGGGAGAAAGAAAACGTACCGCTGCTAACGCAAGGAAAGAGGCAAACAAATCCAGATATTTTGCCTCTCTTAATAATTGTCCTACATCACCTCGTAAAATGAGGCTTGTTGCGGATTTAATACGCGGCCAGAAGGTTGATACAGCGATCAGTATCTTAAAATATACCAGGAAGGAAGCATCTGAGCGGCTCGAAAAACTTCTGCTTTCCACTCTCGCCAACTGGCAGGCTAAAAATGAAGGCCGAAGAATGGAAGATGCAGGTCTTTATATAAAGGAGATATTTGTGGATAGTGCAAGGCAGCTTAAGCGTTTAAGTCCTGCTCCGCAGGGTCGCGGCTATAGGATTAGGAAAAGATCCAATCATGTTACTCTTGTTGTAGATTCAAAAGAGGAAGATACAAACGGAAAGAAGTTGAAAAAAGAACAGTCAGTAGGGGATAAACCTTTGGAACCGGTAGCAGAAAAATAAAATTATTAAAATATAATTAATGGGACAAAAAGTTAACCCTATAAGTAATAGGTTGGGAATTATAAGAGGTTGGGACTCTAACTGGTATGGAGGGAGGAAGTATTCCGATAAGCTCGTTGAGGATGAAAAGATCCGGAAATATCTTCATGCAAGGCTGGCAAAGGGAAGTGTGTCCAAGGTTGTAATTGAGAGAACGCTTAAATTAATTACTGTTACCATTCATACAGCAAGACCCGGTATTGTGATAGGTAAAGGAGGCAGCGAAGTGGATAAGATTAAAGAAGAGTTGAAAAAGATTATTAACACTGCTAAAGATGCTGAACAGAAGGATATACAAATAAACATTTTTGAAATTAAACGCCCCGAACTTGATGCACAACTGGTAAGCGACAGCGTTGCAAGGCAGCTTGAGGCGAGAATCTCATACAGGAGAGCCATTAAGATGGCTATTGCGTCTACAATGAGAATGGGTGCGGAAGGAATTAAGGTGATGACGTCCGGGCGCCTCGGCGGGGCTGAAATTGCGCGATCAGAACATTACAAAGAAGGCAGAATTCCTCTGCATACTTTTCGTGCCGATATAGATTTCGCTGTTTCTGAAGCACAAACTTCTTATGGGAAAATAGGGGTGAAGGTATGGATATGCAAAGGAGAAGTCTTGGGGAAACGGGATCTTTCCCCCAACATAGGTATGTATAGTGCTGCTGCTAAAGGTCCGGGAGGTAATAAACCACAGGTTGGCAGGAAAGGCAGAAGAGATTAATAAAAAGTATCCAGATGTTACAACCGAAAAAAACAAAATACAGAAAGCAGCAAAAAGGGAAAGGCCAGTTTAAGGGTATTGCTCATAAAGGCAATGATATCCAATTTGGATCTTTTGCCATTAAGTCTTTGGAAAATGCGTGGATATCAAGCCGCCAGATTGAAGCTGCCAGGGTAGCTGTTACCCGCTTTATGAAACGGGAAGGCCAGATATGGATAAGAATATTTCCCGATAAACCTATTACAAGGAAACCTGCAGAAGTGCGTATGGGGAAAGGGAAGGGGAATCCTGAGTTCTGGGTGGCTGTTGTAAAACCCGGAACGGTTTTGTTTGAGGCGGATGGTGTGACAATAGTAGACGCTAAAGAAGCCTTGAGGCTTGCTGCTCAAAAATTACCCGTTACAACTAAGTTTGTTGTGAGAAGAGATTATGCTGCTCAGTAATAAAAAATAAATTGACAATGAAACAGGCGGTAATAAAAGAATTATCTACTACGGAACTCCGGGAAAAGCTTATAGAGGAGAAGGGCAAGTATTTTAAGCTTAGAACAAACCATTCTATTTCTCCTGTTGAGAATCCTATGCGTATCAGGGATGCAAGAAGAACAATTGCCCGTATACATACTGAACTGGTAAAAAGAATAAAACAGGAGACTAAATAACCTTTTACTATGGAAAATAAACGTAAGTTGCGGAAAGACAGGATAGGCATTGTAACAAGCAATAGGATGAAGAAATCCATCGTTGTCTCTGTTGAACGGAAAGTAAAGCATGACAAATACGGAAAGTTTATAAAGAAAACGACCAAGTTCATGGCTCACGATGAAAATAACTCATCTAACATTGGTGATAAAGTAAGAATTGCCGAAACCAGATTACTTAGTAAAAATAAATGCTGGAGATTAGTTGAAATAATTGAAAGGGTTAAATAACCATGATACAACAGGAGTCAAGATTACAGGTGGCAGATAACAGCGGGGCAAAAGAAGTGCTTTGTATCCGGGTTTTGGGTGGTACTGCTAAAAGGTATGCCTCAATCGGAGATAAAATAGTGGTTACCGTGAAGCATGCTCTTCCCACCGGCAACATTAAACAAGGTACTGTTACAAAAGCTGTTGTGGTTAGAACGAAAAAAGAGATCCGGCGTAATGATGGATCTTATATACGTTTTGATGATAATGCAGTAGTACTTCTTACGGCTACTGACGAACTTAGAGGAACAAGGATATTTGGACCCGTAGCACGCGAGCTTAGAGAAAAGCAATATATGAAGATTGTTTCTCTGGCCCCTGAAGTTTTATAACTTAAGAATAGAAAAATATGCAGTCGAAGTTTCATATCAGAAAAGGGGATACCGTTAAGATAATAGCGGGCAATTTTAAAGGACAACAAGGGCGTGTTCTGGAAATTATCGTTAAGGATTGTAAGGCGCTGGTTGAAGGTGTAAATATGGCATCAAAGCATACAAAGCCCAATGCATCCAGCCCACAGGGAGGAATTGTCAAAAAGGAAGCCCCGGTGCACATTTCTAACTTAATGTTGGTTGATCCCGCAGGAGGTAACGCAACCCGTACTGGAAGAAAGATGGACTCAGATAACAAATCAGTAAGGTATTCAAAAAAATCAGGGGAGGCAATTAAATAATGACATACATTCCGAGGTTAAAAGATAAGTATAAAAAAGAGGTAGTCCCTTCTTTGAAAAAGAAGATGAATTACAAAAGTGTGATGCAGGTGCCTAAAATTCTTAAAGTGTGTCTCAATCAGGGTCTTGGAGATGCTGTTGCAGATAAGAAAATCATTGAAGGTGCAATAAATGAGGTGACATTGATTACAGGTCAAAAGCCCGTCTCCACAAGGGCCAAAAAAGACATTTCAAATTTCAAACTCAGGGCGGGAGTTCCTATAGGTGTAAAGGTGACTTTACGTGATAATAATATGTATGAGTTTCTTGATCGCTTGATTTCTGTGGCACTTCCCCGCATCAGGGATTTCAGAGGTATAAGCCGGAAAGGCTTTGACGGTAAAGGAAATTATACGCTTGGCATTACAGAACAAATAATATTTCCTGAAATAGACATTGATAAGGTCAATAAAGTGCGTGGAATGGACATTACACTTGTTACTTCTGCTAAGAGTGATAAGGATGCACTTGAACTTTTAAAAGAATTTGGGTTACCATTTGCTGATTAAAATATAAAAACGATGGCAAAAGAATCTATCAAAGCAAGAGAAGTGAAAAGACAAAGGCTTGTTGCAAAATATGCGGCTAAAAGAGCAGCACTAAAGGCAGCAGGAGACTATGTGGGATTGAGTAGGTTGCCGAGGAACTCGTCTCCTGTTCGTTTGCGGAACAGATGTAAGATGTCAGGCAGGCCCAGGGGCTATATAAGACAATTTGGAATCTCAAGAATTGTTTTCAGGCAAATGGCATCCTTTGGAAAAATACCCGGTGTTACAAGATCCAGTTGGTAAAAATAAAAACCTAATTAAATAATACACATGACAGATCCTATAGCAGATTATCTCACAAGAATCAGAAATGCCGTAAAGGCAGGTCATCGTATTGTGGAAATACCGTCTTCCAAATTTAAAAGAGAACTCACTAAAATTCTTTTTGAGCAGGGATTTATTTTAAACTACAAATTTGATGAAACATCTGTTGTCGGTAATATTAAAATAGCGTTGAAGTATAACCCTGTAAGTAAAGCTCCTGCCATCCGTCACGTGGAGAGAGTTAGTCGTCCGGGTCTTAGGAGATATACAGGGCATTCAAAACTGCCAAGGGTTTTAAATGATTTGGGTATTGCTATTGTTTCTACTTCTAAAGGACTGATGACTAATAAGGAAGCTAGAAGTAAGAATATCGGTGGGGAGGTAATTTGTTATTTATATTAAAAAAACAACTATAAAGATGTCAAGAATAGGCAAGCTTCCTGTTAATATTCCTTCCGGGATAGAGGTTATCATTGCTAATAATATAGTTAATGTTAAAAGTCCTAAAGGGCAACTGTCTCAGTATATAGACCCCGCTATTTCTGTGAAAGTTGATGGCTCAAAGATTATTTTCGAAAGGCACACCGATCAGAAAAGACATCGTGCAATGCATGGGTTGTATCGTGCACTGGTTGCCAATATGATACAAGGTCTGGTTAAGCCATATAAGATTGAGCAGGAACTGGTTGGAGTGGGATACAGGGCGTCAAACCAAGGCCAATTGCTGGATCTTGTACTTGGTTATTCTCATCATGTCCTTTTTGAAATACCCACTGAAATCAAACTTGCTACCAAAACAGAAAAAGGCAGCAATCCTACCATAATCATGGAAAGTGCCGATAAACAGCTATTAGGACAGGTAGCTGCTAAAATACGTTCTTTAAGACATCCTGAGCCTTACAAAGGAAAAGGAATAAAGTTTTCAGGTGAAATATTAAGGAGAAAAGCAGGAAAAGCTGCTGCTAAGGCTTCTGCATAACATTACAATAATCATGTCAACTAAAAAAGAAATAAGAAGATATAGTATTCGTGAGCGGATACGAAAAAAAATAAAAGGCACATCTGCTCGTCCTCGCCTTTCAGTATTCAGGAGCAACAAACAGATATATGCCCAGATAATTGACGATAGCAAGGGTATTACATTAATTTCCGCCTCTTCTGCTGATAAAGAGTTTTCCAGTCAGAAGTCCAATAAAACAGAACAGGCCCGTATGGTTGGAAAAATTCTGGCAGAGAAAGCCTTGAAAGCCGGAATTGATATTGCTGTGTTTGACAGGGGGGGGTATTTGTACCATGGAAGAGTAAAATCATTAGCTGAGGCTGTAAGAGAAAGCGGATTAAAATTATAATATTATGTCAACGGCAAATATCAGACGGGTAAAGTCTAGCGAGATAGAGTTAAAAGATCGTCTTGTACACATAGGAAGGGTTACCAAAGTAACCAAAGGAGGAAGAACGTTTAGTTTCTCTGCAATGGTAGTGGTGGGAGATGAGAAAGGTGTTGTCGGCTTTGGCCTCGGAAAAGCAAAAGAGGTTACAGATGCTGTTACTAAAGGTGTAAATGATGCAAAGAAAAATCTTGTAAAGGTTCCCGTATACAAAGGTACTGTTCCCCATGAACAATATGGGAAATTTGGCGGGGCATATATATTTCTCAGACCTGCCGCTCCGGGTACAGGGGTAATTGCCGGAGGTGCGATGCGTGCGGTTCTTGAGAGTGTCGGAATTAAGGACGTTTTGGCCAAATCTCAGGGATCTTCAAATCCGCACAATGTCGTAAAAGCCACGATTGACGCATTGACTAAAATGCGTGATGCAATTACTGTGGCTCAGCATAGGGGTGTTAAAATGGAAAGAGTATTTAAAGGATAATATCAGATGAAAAAATTCAGGATTAAACAGGTTAGAAGTGGTATTGGCCGGCCTGTAAAGCAGAAAAGAACCCTTGAGGCCCTTGGCCTCAGGCGGATGCACAGCGTAAGAGAAATCGAAGCAACGCCTCAGGTTCTTGGGATGATTGCAAAAGTAAAACATTTAGTAACTGTAGAAGAAATCTAATTTTATCAGGATATGAATTTATCAAATCTTAAACCTGCGAGGGGATCTGTCCGGAACAGGAAAAGAATAGCGAGGGGTCAGGGATCCGGGAAAGGCGGTACATCTACGAGGGGGCATAAAGGAGGACAGTCCCGTTCCGGATTTCATTATAAAGCCGGTTTTGAGGGAGGTCAGATGCCATTACAAAGAAGGGTGCCTAAATACGGATTTCACAACATTTCCCGTGTCGAATACCGGGGTATAAATCTTGATGTTATACAACAACTTTCGGAAAAACATAATCTTACATCTATTGATACCCATGTGTTAGTTTCTCATGGTCTGGCTTCCAGGAGAGAATTAGTAAAAATACTGGGAAGAGGAGAGTTGAAAACCAAGCTCGAAGTTAAGGCCCATGCTTTTTCGGGGAGTGCTAAATCGGCAATTGAAGCCCTCGGTGGAGAGGCTGTTGTGGTCAAGAGATGAAGGACCTGATTAACACCTTAAGGAATATTTTTAAAATTGAAGATCTCAGGGTGAGAATCCTCAATACGCTTGGCTTTATTCTTATATACAGGCTCGGATCACATATTGTTCTTCCGGGCGTGGATCCTTCTGAATTATCTAACTTGAAAAATCAAACATCGGGCGGCATTCTGGGTTTGCTGGATATGTTTGCCGGTGGGGCATTTTCCCAGGCGTCAGTTTTTGCTCTTGGCATAATGCCTTATATCTCAGCTTCCATTGTAGTACAACTTCTTGGTATAGCGATTCCTTATTTCCAAAAACTTCAGAAGGAGGGGGAGAGCGGAAGAAGAAAAATAAATCAAATTACAAGATACCTTACTGTACTTATTACAGCTTTCCAGGCTCCTGGATATCTTGTAAATCTTAAAGCCCAAGCTCCGTCGGCTATCATTTCTATAACGCACCCGGAAATTGTATCTCCGTTTACATTCTGGTTTACAGCAATCGTAATGCTTGTAACAGGGACAATGTTTGTGATGTGGCTTGGTGAAAAAATCACAGATAAGGGTATTGGAAACGGTATATCCATGATTATTATGATTGGCATTATTGCCCGGCTGCCGGCATCGCTATGGGCTGAATTCAATTCCAGGCTTACAAGCGGAGGTTTGATAGCTTTTCTTATTGAAATAGTTGCGCTCGCAGGTGTAATAATTATGGTTATCCTTCTTGTGCAGGGAACAAGGAGGATACCTGTCCAAATAGCGAAAAAAATAGTTGGGAATAAGCAATATGGAGGTGTGCGGCAGTACATCCCTTTAAAGGTAAATGCTGCAGGTGTAATGCCGATTATATTTGCACAGGCAATTATGTTTATTCCTGTAACAATTGCACAGTTCTTTCCGGAATCAAGTGCATCCCAGGGAGTTGCTTCTGCTTTTACCAATTTCACTTCGTTTTCTTATAATATAACCTTTGCGCTTCTCATCATATTATTTACATATTTTTATACAGCTGTATCAGTCAACTCTAACCAGATGGCAGAAGATATGAAAAGGAATGGGGGCTTTATTCCAGGTGTTAAACCGGGTAGGAAAACAGCTGAATTTATCGATAGCGTTATGTCAAAAATTACACTACCAGGTTCACTTTTTCTAGCACTGGTAGCGATTCTTCCTACCTTTGCAATTATTGTTGGAATCAGTAGTAATTTCGCTCACTTTTATGGAGGCACATCGCTTCTCATACTTGTAGGTGTTGTGCTTGATACGTTACAGCAGATAGAAAGTCACTTGCTGATGCGTCATTATGACGGCCTGATGAAATCCGGACGGATAAAAGGGAGAACAGCAGTAGGGGCTGCCATGTAAAATGGTATATTGTAAGACGGACGAAGAGGTTGAGTTAATAAGAGAAAGTTCTTTACTTGTTGCAAAAACACTTGCGGAGGTTGCAAAAGCAATCCGCCCCGGAATCCAGACTGTTGATATTGACAGGTTGGCAGAAGAATATATAAAGGATCATGGGGCGCTTCCTGCCTTTAAAGGCTACCGGGGATTTCCGTATACTTTGTGCATTTCATTAAATGCAGAAGTTGTACATGGAATGCCTTCCGACCGTGAATTGAAAGAAGGAGACATTCTTTCAGTTGATTGTGGTGTTCTTAAAAACCATTTCTATGGGGATTCGGCATATACTTTCCCCGTTGGTCTTATTGATGAATCAAAGGCGAGATTGCTTCATGTGACCAGAGAATGCTTAATGATGGGGATTGCCAAGGCCATTGAAGGATACAGGATTGGTGATATAAGTTCGGCTATACAGGAACATGCAGAGAAAAACGGATATGGTGTAGTAAGAGAATTGGTTGGACATGGGATTGGAAAAAATTTACATGAAAGTCCTGAGGTGCCCAACTATGGGAAAAAGGGGACTGGCATGAAACTGAAGGAAGGGATGGTAATTGCAATTGAGCCAATGATTAATATGGGAAGACGGGAAGTTCGGGAAGAAAAGGATGGCTGGACAATAACTACAAAAGATGGCTTGCCTTCAGCTCATTATGAACACACAGTTGCAATAAGAAAAGATAAAACGGATGTATTGACAACATTCAATTATATTGAAGAAGCATTAAATAAGTAATATGGCCAAACAGGCTTCAATAGAACAGGATGGTACTATAAAGGAAGCATTATCAAATGCGATGTTTCGAGTTGAACTGGAGAATGGGCATGAGATAATTGCTCATATATCCGGAAAGATGAGAATGCACTACATTAAAATACTGCCGGGAGATAAGGTGAAAGTTGAGATATCTCCTTACGATTTGACAAAGGGAAGAATAACATACAGGTACAAATAATTAGTTTACTATGAAAGTAAAGCCTTCAATAAAGAAAAGAAGCACAGATTGTAAAATCGTCCGCCGAAAGGGGAGATTGTATGTAATCAATAAAAAAAATCCTCGCTTCAAACAGCGCCAAGGATAATATAACCAATTAAATATTAAAATATGGCAAGGATAGCAGGTATTGATTTACCGAAAAATAAAAGAGGGGAGATTGGTCTCACATACATATATGGTATTGGCCGCAGCAATGCCCGGAAGATACTAAATGAAGCCGGTGTGGATCTTAATACCAAGGTCCAGGATTGGACCGACTTACAGCTTACGAGGATCAGATCTGTGATTACAGAAAAATATAAAGTGGAGGGATCGCTTCGTTCCGAAACGCAACTTAACATCAAGCGGTTGATAGATATTAACACATACCGTGGCCTGCGTCATAAGAGAGGCCTTCCTGTCAGGGGTCAGAGAACTAGGACTAATTGCAGGACCCGAAAAGGAAGACGTAAAACAGTCGCAAACAAAAAAATGGTAACAAAATAAAACATAATTGAGATGGCTAATACAGGGAATACGAATAGTAGTAATACGCAATCAGCAGCTCCGGTTAAGGTTGCCAGGAAAAAAAATGTAAAAGTGGATCCGGTTGGCGTGGCTCATATAAATGCCACATTCAACAACATCATTATTTCACTTACAAACCAGTCTGGGCAGGTAATATCGGGTGCTTCTGCGGGAAAGATGGGGTTCAGGGGATCGAAAAAAAATACTCCATATGCAGCTCAGCTTGCGGCCGGTGAATGTGCAAGATCCGCTTATGATATGGGATTGAGAAGGGTAAAGGTTCTTGTTAAGGGGCCTGGTTCAGGCAGAGAGTCTGCAATAAGGACATTACATAATTCAGGAATAGAAGTGGTAGAAATTATTGATGTTACTCCCATCCCTCACAATGGATGCCGCCCTCCGAAAAAAAGACGTGTTTAAATAAAAAAGAAAAATTATGGCAAGGTATACAGGTCCAAGATCAAGAATTTCAAGAAAATTCAGAGAGCCTATTTTTGGTGCGGATAAGTATTTTGAAAAAAAGAATTATCCTCCCGGAATGCACGGTCAGTCAAAGAAAAGGGCTAAACAATCGGAATATTCTGTACAGCTTCAGGAAAAGCAAAAAGTAAAATATACTTACGGTATATTAGAGCGGCAGTTCTCCCGGCTGTTTGAGCTTGCTTCCCGTAAAGAAGGAATTACAGGTGAAAATCTTCTCAGGCTTATTGAGTCACGCCTTGATAATACAGTTTACCGTATGGGGATTGCCCCTTCAAGAGCTGCTGCGAGGCAGGTGGTTGGGCACCGTCATATTTCAGTGAATGGGAAAATGGTAAATATTCCCTCATATCTTTTAAAGCCAGGAGATATTATTTCAGTCAGAGAAAGGTCTAAAGCTCTTGAGTCTATAAATCAGTCCCTTTCATCGAAATTGAATAAATACCCGTGGCTGGAATGGGATGATAAAGCGATGACTGGAAAATTTATGACTTTCCCGGAACGTCAGCAGATACCGGAAAACATTAAAGAGCAGCTTATTGTGGAGTTATATTCTAAGTAATAAATCAGGTTTAACAAATAATAAACAATAAATATGGCAATACTAGCATTTCAGAAACCGGATAAGGTAATCATGTTGAATTCCAATGAAACACATGGAGAGTTTGAGTTTCGGCCACTGGAGCCGGGTTATGGGATAACTATTGGCAATGCGCTGAGACGGATACTTCTGTCCTCGCTGGAAGGGTATGCCATAACATCGGTTAAGCTTTCAGGCGTTGATCATGAGTTTTCTACAATCAAAGGAGTTGTAGAAGATGTTGTGGAGGTGATACTTAACCTTAAGCAGGTAAGATTTAAAAAACAGATTGCCAATACTGAAAGTGAGAAAGTTGTGATATCCATAAATGGAAAAGATGTATTCACAGCCGGAGATATCGGTCGTTTCACTTCTGCCTTCCAGGTATTAAACCCGGAGCTTGTAATCTGCAATATGGAAAAAAATGTGAAGTTTCAGATGGAACTTACCATTGATAAAGGAAGGGGTTATATTCCTTCTGAGGAAAACAAGTTCAGGACAAATTCTCATGGACAAATTCCCATCGATGCTATTTTCACACCTGTCAAAAATGTCAATTATACTGTTGAGAATTATCGTGTTGAACAAAAGACAGATTATGAAAAGTTGCTTATTGAATTAACAACGGATGGGTCTATACATCCTAAAGATGCTCTGAAAGAGGCAGCCGAAGTGCTGATTCATCATTTTATGCTTTTCTCTGATGAGAAAATAACTCTTCAGTCAAAGGATAAATCACCTACGGAGGAGTTTGATGAGACCTCACTTCACATGCGCCAGCTTTTGAAAACCAAACTTGTTGACCTTGATCTTTCTGTACGTGCTCTTAATTGTCTGAAGGCTGCAGATGTCGAATCTCTTGGGGATCTGGTGACATACCACAAGAATGATCTTCTCAAGTTCAGGAATTTTGGTAAGAAGTCTCTTACGGAATTAGAAGAACTTGTAAGCGCAAAGGGGCTTACCTTTGGAATGAATCTTTCAAAATATAAATTAGATAAGGAGTAACCATGAGGCACGGTAAAAGATTTAATCATTTAGGCAGGAAAACAAATCATCGTAAGGCTTTATTGTCCAACTTGGCTTCTTCCCTTATACTCCATAAGCGGATTACAACTACGCTTGCCAAAGCGAGGGCACTGCGTACTTATATTGAACCGCTTATTACAAAATCCAAGACTGATTCTACCCATTCGAGGAGAGTAGTTTTCAGCTACCTGAAGGATAAAGATGTGGTTTCTGCATTGTTCAGGGATGTTGCTGTAAAGATTGCTAACCGGCCGGGGGGATACACCCGCATTCTAAAGATCGGGAACCGACGGGGAGATAATGCTGAGACATGCATTATTGAGTTTGTGGACTATAATGACAACATGTTAAAGGAAGGTCAGGATTCAAAGGTAAAAGTACAGAAGACAAGAAGGGGTGGAAAAAAAGCCAAGCCTTCACCTGCTTCTGAATCTTCTTCAGACACACCGGCGGCTGAAGATAAATAAAGCACCAACGCTACTTTTTAATTAATTAAGGATAAAGAGTTTCTCTTTATCCTTTTTTGTTAATAATTTTTCACTGAAACGTGTGTGCCGTATTAAAAATAATATTCATCTTTGATGAGTACAAAGAACCAAAAGGTGAAGCATATTTCAGAACATCGTCAGGCGGTTTTGCTTTTAGAGGATGGAACTGTTTTTTATGGTAAGTCAGAAGGTGTTACAGGAATTGCCACAGGAGAAATTTGTTTCAATACAGGAATGACCGGTTACCAGGAAATTTTTACTGATCCATCATATTATGGACAAATCCTGGTCTCGACAAATGTTCATGTTGGTAACTATGGTGTTCACGAAGTTGAAACTGAATCATCTTCCATAAAAATAGCTGGCCTAGTTTGTAGAAGCCTGTCTTCAGTATACTCCAGGAGATCTGCGCAGGCTTCTATAAATAAATATTTTGAAAGAGATAACATTGTTGCAATTTCAGGGATTGACACACGTGCCCTAGTGCGATATGTTAGGGATAAAGGGGCAATGAATGCAATCATTTCTTCGGAGGAACTGAATATTGAAAAGTTGAAAGAGCGGATGGCATTAATACCTTCAATGGCCGGTCTTGAGCTTTCTACCAGTGTATCTACTTCTGTCCCTTATTTCGCAGGGAATGAGGGTGCTAAATATAAAGTGGCTGTGCTTGATTTTGGTGTAAAGGCTAACATTATAAGGAATATAACGGATCGTGATTGTTTCGTACAGGTGTTTCCGGCGAAAACGAGTTATAAGGAAATGAAGCGATGGAATCCTGATGGTTACCTGCTTTCGAACGGTCCTGGAGATCCTGCAGCAATGCCATATGTGGTTGGAACAGTCTCTGCCATACTTGAAGAGAATAAACCGATTTTTGGTATTTGTCTTGGACACCAGATACTTGCAGAAGCATGCGGGCTTGGAACCTATAAAATGCATATTGGGCATAGGGGGGCCAATCATCCTGTAAAAAACCTCTTGACTGGTAAGTGTGAGATTACATCGCAGAACCACGGATTTAACGTAAGTGAAGAAGGGGTAAAAAAATCTTCAAAGGTGGAAGTGACACATGTGAACCTGAACGATAATACTATTGAAGGTCTCCGCGTGAAAGGGAAAAATGCGTTTTCTGTCCAATATCACCCTGAGGCATCGCCAGGTCCTCACGACTCAAGGTATCTTTTTGACCAGTTCATCGCCAGTATGAGCGAATAGTCATATACTTTTTCTTATTCGAAAAATAGCAGTTATTTTTTATACATCTCTCTTGCTGCCGAAAGGTCAAGAGCATTTTTAACTTTTCTGTTTTCGAGGGCAATATTCAGCACATCCATCATTCCTTTTACATAATGAAACTCCATATCAGATATATATTCTTTTTTGATTTCATCAATATCTTTCTTATTATCTGTACAGAGGATGATATTTTTAATGCCTGTACGTTTCGCTGCGAGAACTTTTTCTTTTATTCCTCCAACCGGAAGAACTCTTCCGCGGAGGGTGATTTCTCCTGTCATTGCAAGCTTTGATTTGACGGATTTCTGTGTGTAAACGGAAGCGAGTGCAGAAAGCATAGCAATTCCGGCAGAGGGACCATCCTTTGGAGTAGCTCCTTCCGGCACATGTATGTGAATGTCCCAGTGATTAAAAACGTCGGGATCAATATTGAGCGAACCACTGTTGGCTTTCAGGTAAGCCAGGGCAATTACTGCGGACTCTTTCATTATGTCTCCAAGGTTTCCTGTAAGAGTGAGTTTCCCTTTTCCCCTGCTAAGGCTGGCCTCAATGAAGAGGATATCTCCTCCTGCGGAAGTCCACGCGAGTCCGGTTACAACTCCTGGAATGTCTTTACTAAGGTACTTTTCCTTTTGAAAAATCGGTGCTCCAAGAATTCTTGTAATATCATTGCCGGAGAGTTTTTTGTTATAGTTTTCCTCTGTGGCAACGGATTTCGCAATGCTTCTCACCAGAGAAGCAATCCGTTTATCAAGATTCCTTACACCTGATTCACGTGTGTACCGTTCAATGATTAATTCTATCAGGCCGGGAACAAGCTGGAATTGTTCTTTTTTGAGGCCGTGCGCATCAATCTGTTTCGGGATAAGATATTTGGAAGCGATTTGTATTTTTTCCTCTACGGTATATCCATTAATTTCTATAATTTCCATACGGTCTCTCAGGGCAGGTTGTATATTGGCCACCTGATTTGCCGTAGCTATAAACAATACCTTGGAGAGGTCGTAATCCACCTCGAGGTAATTATCATAAAACGAATTGTTTTGCTCGGGATCGAGTACTTCAAGCAGTGCAGATGAAGGATCTCCATGAAAGTCCCTATCAAGTTTATCAACTTCATCAAGAACGAAAACAGGATTGGATGACTGAGCTTTTTTGATGGATTGAATAATTCTTCCGGGCATCGCTCCAATATATGTTTTCCGGTGTCCTCTGATTTCTGCTTCGTCGCGCAGTCCACCGAGTGACATTCTCACGTATTTTCTTCCCAATGCCCGTGCGATGGATTTCCCAAGAGAGGTTTTCCCTACTCCCGGGGGGCCATAGAGGCAAAGGATTGGGGACTTCATATCTTTTTTTAGCTTCAGAACAGCAAGATATTCCAGAATCCGCGCCTTTACTTTTTCAAGACCGAAGTGATCCTCATTCAGAATTTTCTCGGCATGTTTCAGGTCAAAATTGTCATTGGTATATTCTTCCCATGGTACATCAAGCAGCATTTCCAGGTAATTCAGGATGACTGAATATTCCGCGGCTGCGGGGTTCATACGGTTCAGCCTCTCCAGTTCCTTATTAAAAGTATCTTCAGCCTGTTTACTCCATTTTTTCTTTTTCCCCCTTTCTCTTAAGTCATTGATTTCCTGGTCCATTGTTTTTACGCCCAGTTCTTCCTGGATGGTTTTCATCTGCTGATGAAGAAAATACTCCCTTTGCTGCTTGTCAATATCGGTTCTGACCTTGGTTTGTATCTGGTTCTTTAGTTCCAGCATCTGGAGGTTTTTTGTAAGTTGCTGAAGTATGAGGGAGCCTTGTTCTCTTATGTCAGAGGTTTCCAACAGTTTTTGTTTGATATCAACTTCCGCATTCATATTGGAAGAAATGAAATTGATGAGAAAAGAAGGGCTTTCAATGTTTTTAACAGCAAATGCGGCTTCTGTAGGCATATTTGGAGAAAGCTGGATAATTTGGGTAGAAAGGTCTTTCAGGGAGCTTATCAAAGCAAGAAACTCTTTGTCTTTCGGAATAATCTTAGTGCTGTTATAAGGCAATATTTTTGCTTTGATATATGGGTCATTTTGCACAAATTCTTTGAGCTCAAATCGCTGTCTTCCCTGTATGATAACGGTTGTGTTCCCATCGGGCATTTTTAACATCTTGATAATTAGTGCGATGGTGCCAACGGTGTTCAAATCTTTAAGAGCAGGATCTTCGATACTATTATTCTTCTGGGACACCACACCTATGGTTTTGTCTGCCTTGTATGCATCCTGGATGAGCCGTATGGATTTATCTCTTCCTACGGTAATGGGAATCACTACGCCGGGGAAGAGTACAGTGTTTCGGAGGGGAAGGATTGGCAAAACTTCCGAGAGGTTTTCTTTGTTCATCTGCTCTTCATCTTCCGCGCTTAGAAGGGGAATCAACTCTGCATCATCGTTGATAATGTTTGAGAACATGGGAAACTCTCCTAAAATAAAATTATCTTTTTCAGTCATAATGTCATATATAAGTGTTTGTCATTACCAAACTATATGATAATGCTCTGTAAATCAGATTTTAGTTAATGTGTCTTTAATAAGTCAATAGATGTGCCAGAAAAATAATGTGGCATTAAGTCATGACTTTTCCCAATAACGATAACGGGAAGTGGCATTATAAACGTGATGTAATATTTTTTCATCGGTATCTGTAAAGGAAACACTCCGTCTTTCAAAAACTCTTTTAGCTACTTCTACTGCCTGTCTGAAGTCAAAGGTGTTGAGGTTGTTTGCCCCATCCCATGAAAAGGAAGGTATAAATTTTGCAGGGAACCCGGAACCAAAAATGTTGGCATTAACCCCTACGACAGTTCCGGTGTTAAACATACTGTTTATAGCGCATTTGGAATGATCGCCCATCATCAGACCGCAGAACTGGAGGCCGCTGTCTTCATAGCCTTCCTTCTCATAGCTCCATACTTTTACAGAGGAGTAGTTGTTTTTAAGATTGGAACTGTTGGTGTCAGCACCCAGGTTGCACCATTCTGCAATGACTGAGTTCCCGAGGAATCCATCATGGGCCTTGTTTGAGTTAGAGAAAAACACGGAGTTATTGATTTCTCCTCCAACTTTGCAATTCGGGCCTACTGTAGTGGGGCCGTATACCCTTGTTCCCATTTTAAGTGTTGCATTGTCACATAGTGCAAAAGGTCCGCGTATGGTACAGCCTTCCATTACCTCTGCATTTTTGCCGATATAGATTGGGCCAAGAGAAGTGTTCATGGTAGAGCACTCCACATTCGCCCCTTCCTCAATAAACACCGGTGCACCACCTATAACGGTATTGGTGTTGCTCAGGGTGATGGAGGATTTTCCAGCAGAGAGAAGGGAAAAGTCATCTGACAGTGCCTGGCCGTTTTTTGAAAAAATATCCCAGTGATGAGAGAGTTTAAAGAAATCGCCCCGTACTTCCGTTTCTTTACTCCAATTAAAATCTTCCAAAGTTTTAATTCTTTTCACCTCTGAATTGTTTACCCTCATTGCGATAATATTCTTGCCTGCAACAAGGCCGCTGCCCTGACTCAATGAGGTTATTTGTTCTATAAGATTTGGAGAAGGTAAAACACTGCCATTAATAAGCAGGTTATCTTCCATTATAACCAGAGGGTATTTTTCACTGAGGTAGGATTCTGTAAGGGTGCTTGTTTTCTGTAAAAGATAGTGTTCCCACTTTTCTCTGATGGTAAGTATACCAATACGTATATCACAAACAGGCCTGGTGAAAGTAAAGGGTAAAAGATTAATCCTTGAGCGGTCGTCGAACAATATATAATTCATTATCCTTTAAATATGATTAAAGTAAAAGTCTATGCAAATATCGGAACTTTCTTTTATTTGCCTGAGTGTTTTTTTTGAGAGAGGATGAATAATGTTAGTTGACTAAAACAAGGGTGTGGATGGGTAGCCTAAAATTAAAACACAAATGTGGGTTTGAGGATGTTTCTTATATTTCCAGTGAAAAAAATATTATTGGATAAAAGTAGTATTATAAAGGCCATGTCGCAGTATCTGATCAGGTACTAAAGTGTTGATTTTCAAATTACTACTTATATGGGGATGACAGTACTAAATATTCTCTATTATTTTGCAGAATCGAAAAAAAGCTATTTTCTAAAATGTCAAAGATTGAGAGAGAGAAGGAGGTACTTTACGGTAAAATCGGTGAGCGCCTGAAAAAAATCCGGCTTGAAAAAGGATATAAAAACCAGGAATCTTTTGCTTACGTAAGTGATATTCCAAGGGCTCAATACGGGCGTTACGAAAAAGGTACCAACCTCACCCTGTTAAGCCTGTTCTGGATTCTCAGCCATCACAATATTTCTTTTGAAGAATTTTTTTCAGAGGGTTTCGAAGATCTGAACAAATTGATGAAGGGTAAATAATCTTCCGGTTTAGTTTTTTTTATTCTTGCCGGCTTAATCTTTACCTTTGTTTTTATCTGTCTTGTAGAAAGATACGGGTGTAACTCTATGGATGAATGTGGCGAAGGCTTTGGTGGGGTTTTACCAAAGTAATATTGATGCCATGCATGTAAATGCCTGAGATTTCAATGACAAACAATATAATGAGAGCAACTGTTGTTTTATTTTCATTTCTTTTTCTTAGTTCTGTAAATGCTCAGCGACAGTTTAAAATTCTTGAGGCTACATTACAGGTATGGACAGGAGGTGCTCATTCCGGTGGGTCGGGCGTTAACTACAGGCTTATGCTGCTTGTGCATAAATCCTCTTCTAAGCTGATACTTGATACCTTATGGACTGGGGATGCTTGTTACCCGCTGCTTTTGTCACATGCCGGGCGGGGTAATCCCGGGTCAGGGTTTATGAAAAATGATACAATATACCTTAGCGCCTCAAAGAGGAATCCCATGGAGCCTGATGGGAAAGGTGAAAAGGCTACATACAAGGCGGGTGAAAAGAATTGTATTGCCCCCATAGTATTTAATGGCACGGCATTACTGGGATACAGGTACAGGGGCAAAAGAAAATATATGACACTCCTGAAATTTAAAGAACTTCCTCCTCTAAGATATCCATAATGAAGGTAAGTGGGTTTACATTTATCAGGAATGCAGTAAAGTTTGATTATCCGGTAGTTGAGGCTATTTTATCCATTCTTCCTGTTTGTGACGAGGTTGTCGTGGCTGTTGGAAAATCTGACGATGGCACCCGGGATCTCATTACTGCAATTGATCCTTTAAAAATAAAAATTATAGATACGATATGGGATGATTCCCTGCGTGACGGAGGGAGGGTGCTTGCAGCAGAAACAGATAAGGCTTTTGATGCTGTTTCACCTGATTCTGATTGGGCCTTTTATGTGCAGGGCGATGAAGTGGTGCATGAAAGGTATCTTCCTGCCATATCAGAAACAATGAAAAAGTGGAAGGATGACCCATCTGTAGAGGGCATTCTTCTGGGGTGCCTTAATTTTTATGGATCATATGACTATATAGGAGATTCACGGAAGTGGAGGAGGCATGAGATCAGGATTGTAAGAAAAGACAGTTCAATCCGTTCTTATGGAGACGCACATAGTTTTAGGAAAAAAGGACAATTGCTGAGAGTCAAGCCTGCAGATGCTGTTGTGTATCATTACGGGTGGGTAAAGCCTCCTGTGATACAACAACAAAAGCAGCAAAATTTTCATAAGCTTTGGCACGATGATAACTGGATGAAAAAAAATATTCCTGAGGTGGATGAGTTCGATTATTCTTTAATTGATTCGCTCGCTTTGTTTAAGGGTTCTCACCCTCAGGTAATGCAGGAACGGGTGAGAAAACAAAACTGGAAATTTTCTTTTGATCCTCTGAAAAAAAACTTTTCCGTGAAGGTGAGAGTGTTACAGTTTATTGAAAAGTACACAGGCTGGAGGATAGGGGAATACAAAAACTACCACCTTATCTGAAAATCTTCACCATCCTGAGGCAAGCACATCGGCGAGGTGCATAATTTTCATTCCTCTGGACTGCATTTTTATATAGCTGTCAAGGTGCATAAGGCATGACATATCTGTGGAAATCAGGTAATCGGCTCCGGTTGCCATTGCATTTTCTACTTTTTGTTCAGCCATGCCTACTGATATAGATTCGTATTTTACTGAAAAAGTTCCTCCGAAACCGCAACACACATCACTGTCTTTTAATTCACGGATTTCAAGTCCCCTGACTTTGCTCAGAAGTTCTCTTGGTGCTGACCGGATGTTGCATTCCCTGAGGGCGCTGCAGGAGTCATGGTAGCAGGCGACCCCATCCAGTCTTGCTCCGACATCAGTTATTTTTAAGACATTTACAAGAAAGTCAGAGAACTCATAAATGTTCTTCTGCACCTGCTTGTATTCGTTGTGGAGCACAGAGTTATGAAATATCTCTGGGTAGTAATTCCTGACCATTCCTGTGCATGAGGCCGAAGGAGATACGATAAAGCGGTCGTTAGGGAAATCCCGTATGAATTTCGTACCTACTTCTTTTGCCTGATCCCAGAATCCTGCATTGAAAGCAGGTTGTCCGCAGCAGGTCTGTTCGGGATTGTAATTTATCCCGCACCCTAATTTTTCAAGTACCCTGATCATGTTGGATGCAGTATCAGGATAGAGTTGATCAATAAAACATGGTATAAAAATGTCGACAATCATCCTTATTCAATAATAAATTTAGTGTATGCAAAGGTGTTGCTGTTCCTGGCTTCCACGATGTAAATTCCTTTGGATAATGCATCTGCACTTAGGAGTGTCTCTGCAGATTTTATGATAAACTCTTTAATTTTTCTTCCGAAAATATCATAGATAACAACTTTTGTATCGCTCCTTTTCCAAAGGTCTCCGGGAACTGTTAAACGGGCAGAGGATATGCATGGGTTAGGCACGACAGTAAGCTTTTCAGTTAATATGTCAACCGGTCGGGCAGAGAGATTACCGGTGATATTTTGGAGATATATGGCGCAGCCTCCTTGATAATTGCCTACAACAAGATCAAGTTTATTGTCATTGTTTATATCTGCTCCTGAAACGCTGACTCTGTTCCCTTCTTGTATTCCCTTTATCATACTGTCAACCATGCTGAAAGTTCCGCCAATATTTCCGTCTATGTGATCATAGAGATACACATAACCTCTTTCTGATCCCACGAAGAGTTTGAAGGAGCCACTGCTATCCGTAAGAAACGGAATACTGTATCCGGTATAGTTTCCCTGCTCTCTCACGTTAACTCCCCCGAGGCTGTCTATGGTTGGAGATGAAGAAAAGTCGGCATTGCCTGTTGTCCCGAGGTTTTGGAAGTACGACAACATACCATTTCTTTTTCCTATAATAAGATCCTGTAGTCCATCCCGGTTTAAGTCTGCCAGTTGAGGTGCTGCAAAATCTCCAACATCAATTCCTTTATAGGATGAAGCTGTCAGGGTGAAACTGGCGGAATTGCCGGGGGGTGCTGTGTTTGTGAAAAAGTGGATCTCTCCTGCATAATCCCCCAGTATCATATCTTCGTCTCCATCTCCGTCCAGATCACCGAATGCAGGATAAACACCATTAAGTCCGAGAGAGCTGATATTAGCGTAGTCCCTTGTAACAAGCTGGAATGAAGGGATAGAGGATGTTCCATTGTTTTTATACAAAGAGAGCTCAGAAATGAAATTCCCGGAAGGGTTAAAGTAACCGTAATTTCCAATAATAAGGTCTTTTAGTCCGTCCCCATCGTAATCGAAAAAAACAGGATAATTTCCCTCACCGGTTTCAATCATTTCATCCTGGAGAAATGAATTTTTGACAAAATGAAATACAGGGGCAGAAGTACTCCCTGTATTTTTAAAGAAAAGAATACCGGTAAAATTTTCAGATGCACTTGGAGCGTTAGGGGCAACAAGAAGATCATTTATACTGTCGTTGTCCACATCCAGGTAATAACTTGCGGGAAAAGAGGAGAGGTTGACCGAGTCTGTGTTATTATAATTTTTAGGAAAGGTTCCATCCTGTGCTGTCATATCTGCAACGGCGGGTGTCCCTCCGTTAGTAAGCAGGAGGAGGTTGTTGGAGAGTACATCGCCTATTACGAGTTCTTTGTCTCCGTCGCCATCCATATCCAGTGTCAGTAATGTTGAGCCGGAATGCTGGAGTGTGTTATCTGTAGCAAGGCTGTCAATGGGGATATCAGCCTTGCAACTTATATGAAGTGTGACGCTGTTGGAAGTTGAGTTGCCAAGAAAACTCCCCCAGCAGGCACTGGTGCGCTGAAATTTCAGGCTGTCGCAGTGTCCGAATGTTTCCATAGACATATTCTGATGGTACTCCACATACATGCCGAATATGTCGAAGGTGAGAATATCAAGGTCCCCATCATTGTCAATATCTGTAAGTGCAGGGAGATTAGCGGGAGAAACGAAGAGGTTTATATAACTGGAATAATATTTTGAGTAAAGAAGATTTGTGACGAGGGTAAATTTCAGCCCGGTGATGGAGTCAAAATCATTCCGGTACACAGCCATTCCTGCATTGGAGTATCCGAAGATATCTTCTTTTCCATCGCAGTTATAATCGGCAAGCAGATTAAAATCATGAAGGTTCGGGAAGGCTGAAATATATTCGGGGGCATACACATAGTCAACCGAGTCTTGAGTTCCCTTGTTGATGAAAGTCCGTATTGCGAGGTTACTCCTGTCGAACACAAAAAGATCTTTAATGCCGTTTCCATCAAGGTCAATCATGGAGAACTGCGGTTGATTCAAGCCTCCTGCCCATGGGTTTTTAAGAATGTTCCCTGAGATGATTACAGGGATTGTATCTGCCCGCCCGAAAAGATATTGGGCTTGCAGAACTTTTTCCGGAAACACAACTGTCAGAGTAAATAATAAGGATAAGGAAAAATAGTTTTTCATATTTCAAAGATAGAGATTTATGCCTAATTTTACGATGCATTGAGAATATAAGAACATGGCTTCTTTTGATATAGTAAGCAAAGTGGAGATCCAAAGGTTGGACAATGCCATTAACACGGCTAAAAAAGAAATTATGCACCGTTACGATTTTTATGGATCTAAAAGCGCAATAGAGTTGGATAAAAAGACCTTAAATATTTTTATTCTTACGGAGAATAATATGAGGATGAAGGCATTGCAGGATGTGATTATCGCACATATGGTCAAGCAGGGATTGAACCCTGCATCTCTTGATATGGGGACAGATCAGTATGCTTCCGGAAACATGGTGAAGAAAGAGGTAAAAATAAAACAGGGTATTGATAAAGAAACTGCGAGGAAAATAGTTAGGGTTGTGAAAGAAAGCGGCATGAAATTACAGGGGACTGTAATGGATGACCAGGTAAGAGTTACAGGAAAAAAACTGGATGATCTTCAGAAGATGATACAGATGATAAGAATAACCGGCTTTGAGATTCCTTTGCAGTTTGAAAACTTCAGAAGTTAACAAATCTCCCCGTCTATGTGTGTTCTTATGGGTTTTGTCTGCTATTCCTAACTTTGTACCCTTTACTCCGGTTTTGTGATTGAAAAAAAATATAATGTAAACAGGGTAACGGCAGGTGGACTCCTTATTACGCTTGGGATAATATACGGTGATATAGGAACATCGCCGCTTTATGTACTTCAGGCTATAATCGGCCAGGGAGATCCAAGAAGGGATGTTATACTGGGAGGGCTTTCGTGTATATTCTGGACGCTTACAATGCAGACTACCCTTAAGTATGTGATTTTTACCCTGCGTGCTGATAATAAAGGAGAAGGCGGAATTTTTTCTCTTTACGCCCTGGTGCGTAAAGCAAAAGCAGGCTGGCTGGTTCTGCCCGCTATTATAGGGGGAAGCACCCTCCTTGCGGATGGAATAATCACTCCGTCCATTTCAATTTCATCAGCGGTAGAAGGGCTTCGTCTGGTCTACCCTGATATAAAAACAATACCCATAGTATTGTCAATACTGGCCGGACTTTTCCTCATACAACAGTTTGGTACCAGGCTTATCGGGTTTCTCCTGGGACCTTTGATGCTTGTGTGGTTTCTCATGATAGGTATTCTCGGTATTTCGGCGCTGACCTATTATCCAGGGATTATACAGGCAGTAAACCCTTCATATGCTTATCAACTTCTTGCTGAACACCCGGGGGGATTCTGGCTGCTTGGTGCTGTGTTCCTTTGTACAACGGGTGCTGAAGCACTATACTCCGATCTTGGTCATTGCGGGAAAACCAATATACGTATCACATGGGTATTTGTAAAGGCAATGCTTCTTATTAATTATTTTGGGCAGGGAGCATGGCTTCTTTCGAAGCAGGATCATGTTGGTGATGTCATTAATCCCTTTTTTGCGCTTATGCCCAAAGAATTTCTTTTTACCGGTATTATCATTGCCACGTTGGCTGCTATTATAGCAAGCCAGGCACTTATCAGCGGATCCTATACTTTAATTAATGAGGCGATTCGCCTGAATTTCTGGCCTAAAATCAGGATAAAATATCCTACAAACTTTAAGGGTCAGCTTTATATCCCTTCCGTTAACTGGCTTCTTCTTGCCGGGTGTGTGGCTATTGTTCTGTATTTCAGGGAATCATCTAATATGGAGGCGGCATACGGACTTGCCATTGTTCTTACGATGATTATGACATCTCTTTTATTGTCTTATTATATGAAGCTGAAAAAATACCCTGTCGTGATAATCATGCTGATCTTAACAGTCTATCTTTCTATTGAATTTTCTTTTCTTGCGGCCTGCTTGGTGAAACTTGTACACGGGGGATGGATCACCCTGTTAATTGCATCTCTCCTTGCGGCAGTCATGTGGACCATGTATTCTGCAAGAAAAATTAAGAACAGGCAGACCGAATTCGTTTCCATAGAGGCTTATTATCCCAGGATAGTTGAGCTTATCAGTAATGAAAAAATAGATAAAATCACCCCCAATCTGGTGTTTCTTACCAGCGCTGATATGAAACATGAGATAGAATCAACTATTCTGGATTCAATACTGGATAAGCATCCCAAACGCGCTGATGCTTATTGGTTCCTGCACATAGATGTGCTTGACGAACCTTATGCATTCAGGTATGACTTCACAGAGTTAATTCCGGATAAACTGATCAAGATTGATTTTCATCTTGGATTCAGGGTGGAACCAAGAATAAGGCTGTTATTCAGAAGAGTGCTAGAGGATCTTGTGATGCTCAATAAAAAAGTTGTAATAGGGGATTTCAGCTTTATTGTACTGGACAGAAAATTACAGCCTCAAAAGCAGGTAAACATATATGAAAAGATGATGCTGAGGTTATATACCATCCTTAAGAAACTCAGTCTTTCCGAGGGCGAAGCTTTTGGGTTGGATCTTTCTAAGGTAACAGTAGAAGAAGTAAATATTCCGGTGCTTCCGCGGGCTGGATCACTGGGTCGGAGGTAGGGGAGGTGCTTCTTCGCAGTATTCAGCGAGGTTATATTTTGATCGTTCATCACCGAGGTTGCTTCCTTTAAGGAAGTCTGGACATGCGCCTGGTTTATCACCTGCTTCTATTTTAGCCATTCCTCTGTTGTTATATGCAGTGGCATAGTCCGGCCGGAGACTGATTGCCTTTGTATAGTCAGCTATGGCTCCGGGGTAGTCCCTGCTGAGAAATTTCAGATAGCCCCTGTTGTTATAAGGCTCGGCATAACCTGGCTTCACTTCAATTGCCCTTGTAAAGTCCAAAAGTGCTCTGGCGTAATCTTTCATGTGAAACTCTGCCAGGCCTTTGCTGTTGATAGCTTCTGCGTCATTATGCCTGAACTCCAGAACCTTCTCAAAATCTTTGATTGCCCCTGAATAATTGCTGGTAAACATTTTTGCCATCCCACGCCCTAAATAGGCATCGGCATAATCGGGTTTTATCGCGAGACTTTTATTATAGTCTGAGATGGCGTCTCTGTATTCCCCGTTCGCACTCTTTGTATCAGCACTTTTTTTATACTGTTCGGCATTCTCCTGAGCTTTCACAAAAATGCAGGAAATCAACAGCGGCAGGATAATCGTGAAGAATTTCATTAAACGGGTAGTTCTCAATGTATAAGCAAATATAACGTATGCAAAATTAAGGCCATTGCCGCAGTGTTTATTCAAAGTCTTCGTAAAGCAGGTATTTTTTTCGGATGAACTTGAATTTTTTGATTCCGGGTTCCCACCCCTGCTTGATTTCATTTTCACTTACGTCATTAATAATTTGCTGCTTCAGGGTTGAATTCCCTGCCAAATGATTAAAGTAGTCATTAAAGAATTTCTTTTTATTCGGGAAGTTTTGGTACATAGTTTTCAGCCAGGACAACTGCAATCTGTGAATATTTATTTTGTGAAGTTCTGCATCCCTGATAATATCAAGGCCTCCGCATAATTTTCCTTCGTACAGAGGATTTTTTGCAGATCCTTCTATGCTTACTGGCGTAAAAGAAAAATCTTCGTTTGTAAATCCGGGATACCCGATTATCTGGAATGGCCTTTTGGTTCCTCTCCCAACACTTACAACAGTTCCTTCAAACAGGCATAATGAAGGGTAGAGGTAAACGGATGTCATGTCGGGAAGATTGGGTGATGGTTTTACAGGCAGTGAGTAAAGATCCCTGTGGGAATAGTGTTCTGCGGTGATATAAGTTAATTTGCACTGTACCCCATTCTTTAGCCAGCGCTCCCCGTTAATCATGCATGCGTATTCAGCCACTGTAAGCCCGTGAACGATGGGTACAGGGTGCATGCCTGAAAAAGAAGTGTATTTTTTTTCAAGCACCGGTCCGTCAACATAGAATCCATTGGGGTTAGGCCTGTCGAGAATAAGAAGAGGTACAGCATTTTCTGCACACGCTTCCATTATAAAGTGCATAGTGGAAATGTATGTATAATAACGTGCACCTACATCCTGGATATCGAAGATCACTAAATCAATTCCATGGAGATCTTTTTTATCGGGCTTTTGGTGTTTGCCATATAATGAAACAATCCGTACACCCGTTTTACGGTCAATACCGTCGTCGACCTTTTCACCGGCATCGGCAGTTCCCCGGAACCCATGTTCCGGGGCAAGAATAACCCTGATATTCACACCCATTGAAATCATGGAGTCTGCGAGGTGAACTGAACCAATCATGGAGGTGTGATTTGCAGCCAGCGCTATACGCTTATTTTTGATCAGGGGAAGATACTTCTCCGTTTGCTCTGCGCCAACTCTGATGGTATTGTTCGCGTCACCGGCTTTTTTTTCTCCGGATACAGAATGTTTTTCGTGTTTAGGTGCTTCTCCGCAGCAAAGGTTAATTAACAGAGATAAAAAAAGCAGGCTGTTTTTTTTCATCAAAATTTAGTGTGTGAGCCGGCAAATATAAGAAGAGAAAAGTGAGTAAAAGGAAATTTGCGGTTAAGACCTATTAATTTTATGTGATAACAGAAAAGGCTATGATTTTATTTAATACCCCCTATGAAATTAACACATGTTTATAAAAAAAGTTATACTTTTTATAAAAGGTATATGAAAAATCGAGTATCTTTACAAAAAAGTTATAAAAAGTATAAAACCATGACCACAATGCGTTTCAGGGCGCTGGAAAGCGCAATTTCAAGGGTTCCGGAAAAAAGAATTTCCTCTGGTGTAAAAATTTCAGATTATTTTGGGTCCAATGTTTTTGATAAGGATACTATGCAAAAGTTCTTATCCAAAGAGCCTTTTAATAGTGTAATGTCTGCTATTGAAAGTGGGCAGCAGATTGACCGCAAAGTTGCCGAACAGGTTGCGTCTTCAATGAAGGCATGGGCTATGTCCAAAGGAGCTTCTCACTATACACACTGGTTTCAGCCCCTGACTGGTCTTACTGCGGAAAAACATGACTCATTCTTTGAGCTTGCCGAAGGAAACAAAGCTATAGAAAACTTTTCCGGAAGCGCACTTGTACAGCAGGAACCCGATGCCTCAAGTTTTCCCAGCGGTGGAATACGCAATACGTTTGAAGCTCGCGGATATACGGCATGGGATCCCAGTTCACCGGCATTTATCATGGAGAGCGGAAATGGGAAAACCCTTTGTATCCCGACCATTTTTGTTTCTTACACCGGCGAGACGCTTGATTATAAGGCTCCTCTTCTTAAGGCTCTTCATGCACTTGATAAGGCTGCAGTTGACGTTTGCCAGTATTTTGATAAGAATGTTACTCATGTAAACGCTACGCTTGGCATAGAACAGGAATACTTTCTGATAGATCTGGCGCTTTATAATGCCCGCCCTGACCTGCTGCTCACCGGGCGTACACTTTTTGGAAATGCATCTGCAAAAGGGCAACAGCTTGAAGATCATTATTTTGGATCCATACCCGAAAGAGTATATGCTTTTATGTATGATTTTGAGGTAGAAGCCTTCAAACTCGGAATACCCCTTAAAACCCGACACAACGAGGTTGCTCCCAGCCAGTTTGAATGTGCTCCCGTGTTTGAAGAAACCAATCTTGCCGTTGACCATAACCAGCTCCTCATGGATGTTATGGAAAAAGTAGCCCGCCGCCATGACTTTAAAGTGCTTTTTCATGAAAAACCGTACGCAGGTATCAATGGCTCAGGTAAGCATAATAACTGGTCAATGATTACCAATACAGGAAAAAACCTTCTTTCTCCGGGAAAAACACCAAAAACGAATCTTCAGTTTCTTACCTTCTTTATTAATACAATAAAGGCAGTATATGATCATGCAGATTTGTTAAGGGCAAGCATTGCTTCTGCGCCTAATGACCATCGCCTTGGTGCCAATGAGGCTCCTCCGGCGATTATGTCTATTTTCCTCGGATCCCAGCTTTCTGTTTTACTTGATGAGATTGAAACAAAAGTGTCATCGCGGAAAATGACGGCAGAGGAGAAAACAGATGTAAAACTCAATATTGGTAAAATACCGGAGATTCTTCTTGATAATACTGATCGCAACAGGACATCCCCCTTCGCTTTTACCGGAAATAAATTTGAGTTCCGTGCTGTCGGATCTTCTGCCAATTGTGCTTCTGCCATGCTTGTACTCAATACCATCGTGGCCAATCAACTTACTGATTTTAAAAAGGAAGTCGAGGAACTTCTTACAAAAAACGTTGAAAAATCAGAGGCCATTCTTCGCACACTTCGTTCTTATATAGTAACATCAAAAAACATTCGGTTCGAAGGAAACGGATACGGAGAAGAGTGGGTAAAAGAGGCAAAGAGAAGAGGGTTGTCTAATATTAAAACTACACCTCTTGCACTTGATGTTTATGTTTCGAAAAAAGCAAAACAGCTTTTTGAACATAGCGGTGTCCTTACTGACCGGGAACTCGAGGCCCGCCATGAAATCCTTCTTGAAACATATGCAAAGAAAATTGATATAGAGGCAAGAGTCTCGGTAGATATGGTTCTCAACAGCATTATTCCGGCTGCCATTAAATATCAGAATAAACTTATTTTCAATGTAAAAGGAATGAGAGATATTGGTATCAAGCAGGATAATTATGCCACACAGGTTGAAATCATCGAGAAAATTTCAGCGCATATTTCCGGTATTAAAGACTGTGCAGATAAAATCAGTAATGAACTGGATAAAGCATCGGCTGTTGAGCATGCAAGGGAAAGGGCTGTTTATTATTGTGATAAGGTGAAACGGTACTTTGACGAAATCCGCAATCATGCGGATATACTGGAGCAACTTATAGAGGACGAACTGTGGCCTTTGCCTAAATACAGGGAAATGCTTTTTATTAAATAATCGGTCTATAATCAGGTATAGAAGATATATATAAAAAGGCGGAAAATACCCTTTTATCAGTGTGATTATTTGGCTGCATATCTTTTGTTTTTGATAAAAATTATTTATTCCTTTGTTGCCTTATTGCGTTAACCGCGTTAATTTAGTCAGAAATATGAAAAAAGTTACTAGTTTTTGCGCTGTGCTGCTTGTTGTGGTATTTGCAGCTATTGCCCAAAATCCTTTGCTCGATAAGGCAAATAAGGTATTTGAAGCAAAAAACTACAATGAGGCTATTGTGCAGTTCAAAAAGGCGTACGCTAAAGAAAAAAGCAAAGCGGGAAAGGCCGATATTATCTTTAAAACAGCAGAGTGTTATCGTCTGACTTCTGCCACGAAAGACGCTGAGCAATGGTATCAAAAAGCGATTAAAGCCAGCTACAAAGATCCTATTGTTTTCCTGAATTATGCAGATATGCTCAGGGCTAACTGTAATTATACCGAAGCTATAATACAGTACAATGCATATAAGCAAAAAGGTGGTACCGACTCTAAGGCTACGGATGCAATAAAAGCATGCGAATTGTCCCAAAAATGGAAGGATCACCCCTCAAGATTTACTGTTGATCCTGTTTCTTCAATCAATACAAAGTTCAGTGATTTTGCTGCTTCCTATTCCAATGCCAAGAAAGGCTATCGTTATATCATATTTACCTCTGCCCGGGAAGAAGCTACCGGAAATAACACAGATGCCTCATGGAGCGGTGAAAAACATACAGATCTTTTTGAAGCAACCCTTGACCCAAAGAAGAATAAATGGAGTACCCCCGTTCCGCTTGCAGCACCTGTAAGCACCGCTGAAAAAGAAGGAACCTCAACCATTACAAGGAAAGGTACCGAGATGTATTTTACCCGCTGTCCTGAAGGCAAGAACAAGGTTGTTATCTGTAAGATATTTTACGCTTCCAAAAAAGGAACAACGTGGTCGGATCCTACTATTCTTCCTTTTTGCGAACAGGATACTTTTGCCTATGGCTACCCCAGTCTTTCTGCAGATGAATCATATCTTTATTTCTCTTCTACGAGGGAAGGAGGACAGGGTGGACACGATATCTGGGTGAGCCAGCTTGATAAGAAAACAAAACAATGGGGTGAACCTATTAACCTTGGGCCCACTATCAACACTTCCGAAGAAGAAATGTCTCCCTTTGTTCATGCTGATGGAACACTCTATTTCGCCTCCAATGGACATCTTAATGAAGGTAATATGGGAGGTCTTGACATTTATAGTGCAAAGTTTATCAATAATCAGTGGGATAAAGTTACAAACCTCAGATCCCCTCTGAACTCATGTGCTGATGATTTTAATGTTGTGTGGGAAGATGAATCTGAAAAAGGTTACTTCTCCTCTAACCGCGACGGAGGTAAAGGCGGTGACGATATATACTCATTTGCTGTGTTTTCCCTTCTCTTTACACTTCAGGGCCAGGTTACAGATATAGACACAAAACAACCCCTCGCCGACTCTAAGGTGGAACTCTTTGGAAGCGATGGAAGTGCGGTAAGCGCTATAACCGGGAAAGACGGACGATATAAGTTTGAACTGAAAGAAAACAGATCGTATAAGATTACTGCAAACAAAAAGAATTATCTCGGTGCCAAAGCAGAGGAGTCAACAATCGGTATTGAAGAGTCAAAAGATTTTGTGATCAATTTTCAGTTGAAAACCACTTCCCATGAGATCGTTCTTCCTAATATTTATTATGATCTTGATAAGGCAACTCTCCGGCCGGAATCAAAGAAGGAGCTTGACGGGTTAGTGGAAACTTTAAAAGATAATGCCACTATTGTGATTGAACTGGGATCCCACACTGACACCCGTGCAAGTGATGACTACAACGATAAACTCTCCCAGGCAAGGGCACAATCTGTGGTGGATTACCTTATTGCAAAAGGAATAGAACCAGACAGGCTCGTTGCACGTGGTTACGGAGAGCGTGTTCCCCGCGTGCTTCAGAAAGCTGAGAAAGTTAATATAAATGGCACGGATTATTCTTTTGACAGAGACGATAAAATTACAGACCAGTTCATTGCCCGGCTGAAAAGCAATGATGAAAAAGAAGCAGCCCACCAGCTGAACAGGCGTACTGAGTTTAAAGTGCTGAGGGATGACTATGTACCTAAATCCGGATCCGGAGCTACCGGGAACTCCGGCGGTAATGTTCCTGCAGAAGGATCGTCTGTTTCTACAGAATCTTCTGCTACGGAATCATCCTCAACAAATTCATCGTCAGGAACAACTGAGACCACTCCCTCGTCTTCTGATACCCCTGCCCCAGTTGCGGAAACTCCAGCACCTGCAGAAAGATACTACGTGGTTAAGAAGGGAGATACTTATGCCGCTGTTGCACAACAATACGGCTTTACCGAAGATGATCTTAAAGATCTGAATGATATCAAAGGAGGAGGAAAGCCTAAAGTCGGTATCAAACTCAAAATAGTTGATGACTATATCTACCATGATGTTGTAAAAGGTGATTCTTTTGGAAAAATAGCCAAGCAGTCCGGCATAAAAATGGACGAATTGATGAGAATGAATAATATAAAGAAAGGTGCGCTTATAAAGGAATATATTGGCAAACGCCTCCGGGTTGGGGTTAAGAAGTAGCTTGCAAAGGCGGTATTTAAAGCGTCCCGACATTACGCCGGGATGCTTTTTTATTTTGAAGGGATTTGAATGACAGATAAAACAAGATATGGGCAAAGGGGAGTCTCATCTTCTAAGGAGGATGTTCATAAAGCTATTGCCAATACGGGCAAAGGTCTCTTTCCTAAGGCTTTTTGCAAAATACTGCCTGATCTTGCCGGAGAAAATGACGAGTATTGTACCGTAATGCATGCTGACGGAGCGGGGACAAAGTCTTCTCTTGCATACGTTTACTGGAAGGAAACCAGGAATACTTCCGTGTGGAAAGGGATTGCCCAGGATTCAATAGTGATGAATCTCGATGACCTTTTATGCGTTGGAGCTACAGAAAATATTATCCTCTCGTCCTCAATCGGCAGGAATAAGAATAATATACCGGGAGAGGTTATTACCGCTCTGATTGAAGGAACTGAAGAATTTCTTTCACGCATGAGATCTTATGGGGTGAATATAGTTTCAGCAGGGGGTGAGACAGCCGATGTAGGAGACCTGGTACGAACTGTCATTGTGGACTCCTCTGTTTTTTGCAGGATGAGAAAAGAAGATGTCATTGACAACAGTAAAATCCGATCAGGCGACGTAATTGTAGGTTTATCTTCATTCGGGCAGTCTACTTATGAGAATAGTTACAACGGAGGAATCGGCAGTAATGGCCTTACTTCCGCAAGGCATGATCTTTTTGCGAAGTACATTGCTAAAAAATACCCCGAAAGTTATGATCCAAGAATTCCTTCAAAACTTGTGTACTCAGGGAAATATAAGCTCACTGATAAAATTGAAATACCTGATAAACATCAGGTTAGAATAGGCGAGTTATTGTTGTCTCCTACAAGGACATATGCTCCTGTGATTAGACGAGTCTTTGAAAAATACAGGGATAGAATACATGGCATGATTCACTGTTCAGGAGGAGGCCAGACAAAAATCCTTAACTTTATTGAAGAACTTCATGTTATTAAAGAAAACATGTTTGAAACCCCTCTTCTGTTCAGGATTATCAGGGAGCAATCCGGTACCTCATGGAAGGAAATGTATAGGGTTTTTAACATGGGACACCGCATGGAGATCTATGTACCGCCTGAGATTGCCGAAAAAATAGTTTCAATAAGTGCTCAGTTTAATGTTGACGCAAGGATTATTGGAAGGGTTGAAAAAGCAAAAGAGAAAAAATTAACAATTCACTCCGAACACGGAACTTTTATTTATTAAACGGAAGTTTTTTGGGAACAGGAATCCGGTAACTTAATTTTAATTAATGACATGCTTGATAAACTGGAAGCGATACAGAAACGTTGGAAGGAAGTAGAAGATGAACTGGGGAAACCGGAGACTATTGCTGATATGAAGCGCTTTGCCCGCCTTAATAAAGATTATAAAGAGTTGACTGAGATAGTGCTTGCATACAGGAAGTATAAGAATATAATGAGCAATATGATTAACTCCAGGGATATTATTGCTAATGAAAAAGATGTCGAACTTCGTGATATGGCGCGCGAAGAAATGGAAAAACTGGAGTCAGAACGCATCCGGCTTGAACAGGATATCCGCCTCATGCTTCTTCCTGCCGATCCGGAGGATGAAAAAAATGCTATTGTGGAAATACGCGGAGGGACAGGAGGAGATGAAGCCAGTATATTTGCAGGTGACTTATACAGAATGTATTCCCGGTACTGTGAAAACAGGGGATGGAAGACGGAACTCGTTGATTATTCTGAAGGAACCATGGGGGGCTATAAGGAAATTATCTTTAATGTGATAGGAGAAAACGCCTATGGTACACTGAAATATGAGTCGGGTGTCCATCGTGTTCAGCGGGTTCCTCAGACGGAAACCCAGGGTCGTGTTCATACTTCGGCTGCAACAGTGGCTGTGCTTCCGGAAGTGGATGATGTCGATGTGGATATACGTAATGAAGATATACGTAAGGATACGTTCTGCTCTTCTGGTAAAGGAGGACAGTCGGTAAACACGACCTATTCTGCAGTCCGTCTCACGCATCTTCCTACAGGTATTGTTGTACAGTGCCAGGATGAGAGATCTCAGATTAAGAATTATGAAAAGGCAATGAAAGTACTTCGCTCCAGGATATATGAGATAGAGTATAACAAACGAATGCAGGAGATCTCAAAGAAGAGAAAAACAATGGTCTCCACTGGTGACCGTTCTGCTAAAATCAGGACGTATAATTATCCCCAGAGCAGGGTTACAGATCATCGTATAGGGCTGAGCACCTACAATCTTCCCGTGTTTATGTCGGGCAATATACAGGAGTTTATTGATGCCCTTCAACTTGCAGAAAATGCAGAACGAATGAAAGAAGGCCTTGCCGTATAATTCTTTATGACGCACAAAGAGATAACTGCTGAAATTTTTGAAAAGAAATCCTTTCTCTGTGTGGGGCTTGATACCGACAGGGAAAAGATTCCTGCTCATATGAGAAATAGGCGTGAACCGCTGTTTGCGTTTAACAGGGAAATTATAGATGCCACACACGATCTTTGTGTTGCATATAAACCCAACGTAGCCTTTTATGAATCATGTGGTACACAGGGGTGGGAAGCTCTTGGCAAAACAGTTGCTTACATAAAAGAAAAATATCCTAAAATCTTTGTTATTGCTGATGCAAAGCGCGGGGATATAGGATCCACAGCATCTATGTATGCAAAGGCTTTTTTTCAAGACATGAATTTCGATGCCGTAACCCTCTCTCCATACATGGGTCAAGACAGTATCTCGCCGTTTCTGGAATATAAGAACAAATGGGTTATCCTGCTCGCTCTTACCTCGAATAAAGGTGCGGCCGACTTTCAGCTTAACAGGGAAATTATGAATCGGGGAGTTTCATATCTATATGAACAGGTGATTAAAACATCGCGGGAGTGGGGAAATAAAAATAATATGATGTACGTGGCAGGGGCTACCCGTCCAGAAATGCTTCAGCGGGTGAGAGAAATTGTCCCTGATCATTTTCTCCTCGTACCCGGAATTGGAGCACAGGGGGGGAGCCTCGAGGATGTCTCAAAATATGGTATGACTCACACCTGTGGCCTTCTTGTAAATGCTTCCAGGAGCATTATCTATGCTTCTGGGGAATCCGATTATGCCCGGAAGTCAAGAGATGAAGCTTTTAGGCTTCAAAAACAAATGTCGGCGTTGCTCGATAAAATTACTTCCTGAGTTTCAAAGGATATTTTGGTGCGGATTTATTAAGGGATTAGCATTCTGATTTTTTTCAGACAACTTTTGATGTTTTTTTATGACTGAGGCTTTTCTTCAATATCTGTGGCAATACAGGCTCGTTGGCGAACACTTTCTTTGTACAGTCTCCGGTGAAAGAATACGGATTATACACCCGGGCGAAATCAACACCGATTCCGGCCCTGACTTTTTTAATGCGAGGATTATTATCGGGGATACAATATGGGCAGGAAATGTGGAGATTCATACGAAGAGTTCTGACTGGCAAAAGCACAGGCATCATCTTGATAAGGCTTATGACAGTGTTGTGCTTCATGTCGTTTATGAAGCAGATGTCGTTCTTCCTCCTGTTGGAGGCAGGGATGTGCCTGTTCTTGAACTGAGAGACGGGATTAATAATTCGATCTGGAAAAAATATAATAAAATGATTCGGGGTAAAGATATGATTCCCTGCGGGAAACAACTTGCTAAAGTGGATCATTTGATTCTTGATTCCTGGATGGACCGTATGCTTACAGAACGGCTTGAGGAAAAATCCGAATTGATATTGTCCCTGCTGAGAAATAACAAGTTTGACTGGGAAGAAACATTTTACCAGCTTCTTGCCAGGAGTTTTGGATTTAAGGTCAATGGGGTCCCGTTTGAGATGCTTGCCCGGTCTCTCCCGCTTAAGTGCATTCTCCGGCAGGGAGATAATCTGTTTCGTGTGGAGGCACTCATCTTTGGACAGTCAGGATTGCTTGATAAAAAATATACGGACCCATATCCACGGAGGCTTAATGAAGAGTATCAATTTTTGATGAAAAAATACTCGCTCAGTCCTTTACCCGCTCATATCTGGAAATTTCTCAGGCTTCGCCCGGCAAATTTTCCAACCATCAGGCTTGCACAGTTCGCCTCTTTAATGAATAAATATAAATTTATTTTTTCCAAGATGATGGAATCTGATAATGTAAAATCTGTTGAAACCATTATACGCACAAGTGTTTCGGATTATTGGAAAATTCATTATCTTTTTGATAAAGAATCTCTGTGCGAAGAAAAAGATCTTGGTGAAGACGCTACGACGACAATTATGATAAACACAGTGATTCCTTTTATGTTTGTCTATGCCGGAAGAAACGGAGATGAATTACGCCGTGAAATAACATTCTCATTACTTTCGCAAATCCCTGGAGAAGAGAACTCTGTGGTGAAGCAATGGAAATCATTTGGCATCAGCGTTTTATACGCATCTCATTCGCAGGCGCTGCTTCATCTTACAAAAAAATATTGCAGCCTGCGGAAGTGTCTTCAGTGCAATATTGGGATTTCTCTTATCAAAAATTCGTAAATTGCAATGTTTACAATAGCAGAGGTTATGAAATACTTTATTCAAAAAATAAAAGATTTTTTTGAAAAGCGCGCATTTGGAGTTTGTGACTGGTGGGGGCGCAAACTGGGAATCAATCCAACGCATATCAGGATGTATTTTATATATCTTTCTTTTTTCACCTTTGGCTCTCCGGCAATTCTTTATTTTATCATGGCGTTTATTCTTGAGCATAAGCAGTATTTCAAGCCGAACCGGGGTAGAAGAAGACCCAGTGTATGGGACATTGAATAATCTGTTCCGTTGATGTATCAACTCTCCAAGATATATCTTCCGCTTGCTATCCTGTTTTGTATTTTGATTACAGGTATAGCAGGTTTTATGATTATCGAAGGCTACTCCCTGCTGAATGCGTTTTACATGACGGTTATTACTATTGCCACAGTTGGCTTCGGAGAGGTGCATCCCCTTTCTGATGCAGGTAAAATATTTACATCCTTCCTGATCATTACAAGTTTTGGTACTTTTGCGTATGCCATATCTTCATTGTCCCGTTATGTTATAGATGGAGAGATGCAGCAATATTTTAAGGTTTATAAGATGACTTCATCCATTCAGAAACTTGAAAATCATGTGATAGTGTGCGGCTTTGGCAGAAATGGGAAACAAGCTGTACTGCAACTTAAAGCGAATGGCCAAAAGTTTGTAGTTATAGAACAAAAAGAAACAGTGTCATCATCCCTGAAAGAACAGGGGATGTTATTTATAGAAGGTGATGCGACACAGGAGGATATATTGATAAAAGCAGGAGTGGATAAGGCGAGAGCGCTTATAACTGCTCTCCCGGTTGATGCAGATAATCTGTTTATTGTCCTTACTGCCAGGTCAATGAACCCCCGGCTTACTATTATCAGCCGTGCGTCTGACGATAACTCTGACAAGAAACTGAAAGTTGCCGGGGCAAACAATGTGATTATGCCTGATAAAATAGGCGGCGCCCACATGGCCTCTCTTGTTGTAAAGCCCGATGTGATAGAGTTTGTTGATTATATTACAGGTCAGGGCGGTCTTTCAATTAATCTGGAAGAACTTACTTTTGAAAATCTTCCTGAACATCTCCAGAATAAAACTATTAGGGATCTGGAAGTGAGAAATAAATCCGGAGCAAATATTATTGGCTTTAAAACAGTCTCAGGAGAATATGTTATCAACCCCTCTGCCGATACGAAGATGATTCCGAATGTAAAGCTCTTTGTGCTTGGCACTGTCGAACAGATTAATAAACTCAAGGAACTGTTGTCCTGATGGAAAAAGAGAAAGTACTTCTTGGCGTTTGCTTATGGATCGGGAATCGCTTTAACCTTAGTATTACCGGTATCCGAATTGTTCTTGTTGTTGCGGTGATTCTTGGATTCCGTATGCCCCTCTTGTCAATTTCTCCACTTTTGCTTTATCTCGTGCTTTATCTTCTCAAACCTAAGAACCACGAAAACTGGTGAAGACAATCCTCGTTACCGGGAGCAACGGTTTGCTTGGTCAGAAGCTGGTACATGCTCTTCTTGGAAAAAATGACGTCACGCTGATTGCTGTATCCAAAGGACCTAACCGCATTGCGGTGAGAGACGGATACTTGTATGAGGATCTTGATATTACCGACGGGGAACGGCTAAAATCTGTTTTTGAAAAATACCAGCCACATTGCGTGATTAATACAGCTGCGATGACTAACGTGGATGCCTGTGAAACTAAAAGAAAAGAATGTTGGGATGTGAATGTGAATTCCGTACAGAATATGGTGAAAATACTGCAGGATCCGCTGTATAGAGTTGAGGGCAATGCCCCGCATTTTATTCATCTTTCTACTGACTTTGTTTTTGATGGGGAGGAAGGACCCTATAACGAAGGTGATAAACCCAATCCACTCAGCTATTATGCATGTTCAAAATATGAGGCCGAAAAAATTGTCATTCAGAGTTCTTTGAGATGGGCCATTTTGCGGACTATTATTGTATATGGGATTGTAGATGATATGAGCCGGTCTAATGTTGTTTTATGGGCAAAGGATGCCTTGTCCCAAGGCAAAAAAATCAATGTGGTGGATGATCAGTATCGTATGCCGACGCTTGCTGAGGATCTTGCACAGGCGTGTGTTTTCGCTGCACTTATCGAGGCTGAAGGAATCTTTCATGTTTCAGGAAAAGACTATATGAGTATATTGGAGCTGGTTCAAAGGGTTGCGGATTTCTGGCATCTTGATAAGACACTCATCTCCCCCGTGAAATCTTCTGAACTTCATCAGCCGGCTAAACGTCCTCCAAGAACCGGTTTTGTACTTGATAAGGCAGTCAGAATTCTGAATTATTCTCCTCACTCCTTTGAAGAAGGGTTACATATACTTGATAGTCAATTGAAAAACAGAGGATGAGAAAATGACTCCTGATTGCTACTTTAATTAATATCTTTAATTTTAGTCCCTGATAATATTCTAAACCCCAATATAATAGAACATGAATAAGCTCTTTAAAATAAAACCCATAGACAGGATACTTGCTGAGGCTGAGCAGGGTGCAAACAAGCTGAAGCGCGCTTTGTCAGTATGGGAGCTTATAGCTATCGGTGTGGGGTGCATAATCGGCACAGGAATATTTGTTCTTACCGGGAAAGTGGCAATTGCCAATGCGGGTTCCGGGGTAATTATTTCTTTTGTGATATGTGCAGCAGTTTGTATACTGGCTGCTCTATGCTATGCTGAATTTGCATCATTCATACCCATTGCAGGGAGTGCCTATACATACTCTTATGCTACTATGGGTGAACTGGTTGCATGGATTATCGGGTGGGACCTTATTCTTGAGTATGGCGTTTCTACTGCTGCCGTTGCAAACGGATGGTCAAGTCATTTTGTTAATTTTCTTGAACTTATCGGTATACATGGTTTTCCTCAGCGTCTTGCCCTGACCCCGTTCGAGGTTATTCCCGGTACCCAGGTGCATGGACTTGTGAATTTCCCCGCGGTGGTTATATCACTTGTTATTATGACGTTGTTGATTGTCGGAATTAAAGAAAGTGCCAGGGTAAACAATATCATTGTGGCAATTAAAATATGCGTGGCATTGTTTTTTATTGCGGTGGGACTTTTCTTTGTCCATGTGTCAAACTGGTTTCCTCTTGTACCTGAGTTTAAGCCTTCAGTAGATGCTGCACAGCACGGATGGTCTTTCTCTGATATAAAGAATATAGAACTCTGGAAAATTATCGCTCATTTTTTTGGTCATGATCCTGTGAATGGGTTTGGTGGATGGGCAGGAATTATGTTGGGGGCTGCCATCATATTTTTTGCATATATCGGATTTGATGCGGTGTCAACTACAAGTGAGGAGGCTAAAAATCCAGGCCGGGATGTTCCCATAGGGATTATCGCCAGCCTTGTGATTTGCACGGTGCTGTATATACTTATGTCGGCCGTGTTTACAGGTATTGTGAGATGTGACGGAACTCTTACGCTTGACAGTCTTGGCGTGGATAAAGGGGCCCCCATGGTTTATGCCTTTAAGCAGGTGCCCTCGCCCTGGGTAAGCAAGTACGCTGCTTTTTTGGTAGATATTGGTGCACTGTGCGGGATTACCAGTGTGCTGCTTGTACTCTTTCTCGGCCAGTCCCGGATATTTTTCTCCATGTCCCGCGACAAACTGATTTCTCCATGGATATCTGCCGTGCACCCCCGCTTTAAAACACCATACAGGGGTACTGTTATCACAGGTATTGCGGTTGCACTCATAGCAGGTTTTATTCCCCTCGGAGATATAGCAGAGATGGCTAATATCGGGACACTTTTTGCTTTTGTCCTTGTGGCTGCAGGAATCATCTACCTTAGAAAAAACCAGCCTGACCGTAAAGCGACATTCAGAACACCTCTTGTCCCTCTGCTCCCGATACTCTCAATCATTATGTGTATCCTGCTTATGGTCAGTCTTCCGCTGGTTACATGGATCCGCTTTGTGGTATGGATGGCGATAGGTCTGGTGATATACTTTTTATATAGCCGGAAACACAGTTCAATGAATGATATCTGAAACTTTTTTCCGCTTTGATATTTTTTTGGGAATAAAGTGGAGACAGCCAGAACAGAAATAAAGCCATCTCTCGGGTTATTTGATTCGACAATGATCGTTGTCGGGTCTATGATCGGTTCCGGTATTTTTATAGTAAGTGCTGAAATGTCACGTGTATTGGGCTCCCCGGGATATCTTCTTCTTGCATGGGTTGTAACGGGTTTTATTACCGTGCTGGCAGCACTTAGTTATGGAGAGCTGGCGGCAATGATGCCTCTGGCAGGCGGGCAGTATGTATATCTTACACGTGCATATAACCACTTCGTCGGATTTTTATACGGTTGGACAGTTTTCACTGTAATACAAACTGGAGTCATTGCTGCCGTGGCCGTGGCTTTTTCTAAATTTACAGCTGTGATTTTTCCTTACTTCAGTTCAGAAAATATACTGTTTTCTGCCGGCTTTATTCATGTGTCGGCAGCCCAGCTGCTGGCAATCTCGATGATAATATTTTTATCTTATATTAATTCGCTTGGGGTAAGAGGGGGAAAGTTAATACAACGAATTTTTACTACTGCAAAAATTATCGCTCTTATCGGCATTATTATACTTGGCTTATACTTTGGTTTTTCGGATCATACTACCCTTGCAGGCAATTTCTCTCATTTCTGGAATGCCGCCGGGGCAAGTTTCATGCATGGGAAGCTGGTTAATGGTACGCTTAACGGAACAGGACTTGTTTCCGCTATAGGTGTGGCGATGGTGGGCTCTCTTTTCTCAAGTGATGCATGGAATAATGTAACCTTTATTGCAGGGGAGATAAAGACTCCTAAAAGAAATATTCCGCTGAGCCTTTTTTATGGGACACTTATCGTTACTGTTCTTTATGTACTTACCAACCTGGCATATCTTGCTTTATTGCCGCTCAGAGGATCTCCGCTGGCAGAGGATACTTTTGGCAGGGGAATGCAATTTGCGCTTAATGACAGGGTTGGCGTGGCAGCAGCAGCAATGATTTTCGGCAATGTTGCAGCATTCCTGATGGCAATCCTGATAATGGTTTCGACTTTTGGCTGTAATAACGGACTGATACTCTCCGGAGCAAGATTGTATTATGCTATGGCAAAGGACAAATTGTTTTTTACAAAATCAGCATCTCTTAATAAAAAGAATGTTCCCTCGTTTGCTCTTTTACTACAGGCAGTATGGGCATCCGTTCTTTGTCTTTCGGGTACATACGGGGATTTGCTTGACTATGCTACTTTTGCATCCCTGCTGTTTTATATAATTACCATTGCCGGTATTTTTATACTGAGAAAAAAACTACCAGATGCTGAAAGGCCTTATAAAGTATGGGGTTATCCGCTTACCCCGGTTTTCTATATAATTATCGCGCTTGCAATTTGTGCTGATTTGCTGGTCTTTAAAACCAGGAGTACAGGCATGGGATTGTTAATAGTGATTACAGGGATTCCAGCTTATTTTTTGTACAGGAGGATTGGTGAAGTTGAAAAAAGTGACGTTGCTTAAGGAAATACTTTCTTACCCCAGGGCGCAGAGAAATGGCATATTCATATTGCTGCTTCTGATAGTTCTCGTCCTTGTACTTCTTCAATTCGTGCCTCTTATTATTGGACATGAAACATATGATAACGACAAATTTAACCGGGAGGTCTACGCTTTTATTAATTCTCCCAAGAAACCTCCGGGAGGTACTCAAAATAAATGCCGGCAAATAAAAAAAGATACTGTACACAATGTGATTGCAGAGTTTTTCTTCTTTGATCCCAATATTCTTCCGGATGAAGGATGGCTGAAGCTCGGATTAAATTCCCGTGAGGTAAAAACGATAAGAAGGTACATAGACAAAGGCGGACATTTTTTTCAGAATAAAGATTTACGTAAAATATATGGCATTAACGATTCTGTTTACTCAGCCCTGGAACCTTATATGCAAATTGCTTCGTACCCTGACCCCGTTAAAAGGATGTCATACAAGGAAAGATTAATTATAGAATTAAATTCTTCTGACTCGTCAGCCCTCGTGACCCTTAATGGTATTGGGCCAGCCTTTGCTGCAAGAATTATTAAATACCGCAATCTTCTGGGTGGCTTTGTTTTTAAGGAACAGATCATGGAGGTTTATGGTCTGGACACGGCCCTGTATGCCAAAATCTCAGGAAACATAAGGGTTGACACTTTGAATATAAGGAAGATTAATATAAACGAGGCAACGCTTGACGATCTGAAAGCGCACCCTTATATCAAATGGAAAATTGCCAATGCGATTATTAATTACCGCACTCAGCATGGGAATTTTTATTCGGTCGAAGACTTAAAAAAAATTATGATCATTAATGAAGAAGTTTTGCGGAAGATGAAACCATATCTTTCTGTGCACTAATCAAAATTTATTTGGTTGCGGCTATTATCTATCTCAACATATATCCTTAGCTTAGCGAATTATTTATTCAATAAGTTTTGTAATAATGGATTTTAATCATAGCGAAAACCAGAAGATGATAGCGGATGCTATCAGGAAATTTGGGGATGAGCATATCAGGCCAAAGATGATGGAGTGGGATGAGTCTCAGGAATTTCCTCTGGATGTGTTTCGTAAACTTGGAGCCATGGGTATGATGGGTGTGCTTGTGCCTGTTGAATACGGAGGCGCAGGACTGGGTTATGACGAATATGTTACTGTTATTTCAGAGATTTCAAAGATTGATGGATCTATAGGCCTTTCTGTTGCAGCTCACAATTCGTTATGCACCGGCCATATTATGCTTTTTGCCAACGGAGATCAAAAAAAGAAATGGCTTCCTAAACTTGCATCTGCCGAGTGGATCGGTGCATGGGGCCTCACGGAAACAGGGACAGGGTCTGACGCAGGGAACATGCTCACTACAGCCGTGAAGGACGGCGATTACTATGTAATCAATGGCTCAAAGAATTTTATCACACATGGAAAAACCGGCAACATAGCAGTTGTAATTGTAAGGACGGGAAATACAGGAGATTCTCATGGAATGACGGCTTTCGGAATTGAAAAGGGTACCCCCGGATTTTCCGCCGGAAGGAAAGAGAATAAACTTGGGATGCGGGCCTCCGAAACAACAGAATTAATATTTGATAATTGCAGAGTACATAAAAGTAATATAATCGGTGAAGTGGGAGAGGGATTTGTTCAGTCAATGAAAGTTCTTGACGGCGGACGAATTTCAATTGCAGCTCTTGCACTTGGTATCGCAAAAGGAGCATACGAGGCCTCGGTAAAATACTCGAAAGAGAGAAAGCAGTTTGGCAAATCAATATCTGAATTTCAGGCTATCTCTTTTAAACTGGCAGATATGGCCACCTCCATTGAAGCCGCTGAATTACTTATTTATCATGCTGCAGACCTGAAGAACAGGAAACTGAAAATGACAAAAGAATCTGCTATGGCTAAATATTATGCATCTGAGGTTGCGGTACGTGTTTCAACAGACGCTGTCCAGATTTTCGGTGGTTATGGTTACACTAAGGATTTTCCGGTAGAAAAGTATTACAGGGATTCGAAACTCTGTACCATAGGTGAGGGAACTTCGGAAATACAGAAGATAGTAATAGCAAGGGAGATACTACAATAAACAGTTTGTATTGTTGTAATTAAGTTTTACCTTTGCAATCCTTTTAAACAAAGAAATAAATAACATGATTATTATTCCCATTAAAGAAAACGAAGCTATTGATAAGGCGCTTAAGCGGTTTAAGAAAAAATTTGAAAAGACCGGGGTTATTAAAGAGCTAAGAGAAAGACAATCCTATACAAAACCTTCTGTAAGGCGTAGGGACGTTATCAAGAAGGCAATATACAAGAATACAATTCTTCTTGGAGAAGGAGGCGTTTTATAGCCTTCCTTTGTTAGGATTTCCGCCCTTCCCCTGGCTTTTTTATGATATTATTCCCGTTTACTGAAGCTTTCTGTTATGACGAACGTTGCGGAGAAGTTTATAGAATACATACAATACGAAAAGCGGTATTCTCCTCATACAATAACGTCATATAAGAATGATCTCGCCCAGTTTTTTGCTTATCTTTCTGCAGTCTATCAGTTGTCGGACATAAAGGAAGTAAATCATCTGATTGTCCGCTCCTGGATGGTCAGCCTTGTTGAAAAAAAAATAGATCCCAGATCAATCAACAGGAAAGTTACTACTCTTAAGTCCTTTTACAGATTTTTGTTGCGGGAGGGCATACTTTTCGAAAACCCGATGCTCAAAATACAAGCTCCTAAAATAGCAAAAAAATTACCCTTATTCGTTGAGAAGGATAAAATGACTCTTTTATTTGACCATGTTAATTTTGGTGAAGGATTTTCTGCTTTTCGCGACCGCCTGCTGATGGAGATATTTTATTCAACAGGGGTAAGGCTTTCGGAGTTGATTAACCTGAAAGAAGCAGATGTTGATCTCGGCCAACTTTCACTCAAGGTTCTTGGCAAGCGGAATAAGGAACGCATTATCCCCTTTTCCCATGCCCTAAAACAACATATAGCAGATTATCTTGAACTGAAGAATAAGCAGAGCTTTAAAAACAAGTCCCTGTATGTCTTTGTGACAGATAACGGAGAGAAGTTATATTCAAAATTTGTTTATAGGCTTACCGTGAAACTGCTTGGTCAGGTAACCACAATGAAAAAGAAGAGCCCCCATGTTTTGCGTCATACATTTGCGACTCATATGCTGAATAACGGGGCCGATATTAATGCAATTAAAGAATTACTTGGGCATGCTAATCTGGCGGCAACACAGGTATATACACATAATACGATTGAGAAATTAAAAAATATCCACAAACAATCCCATCCAAAGGCATAAAAAAGAATTAATATGAATACCAAAATCCATTCTATCCATTTTGATGCTGATAAGAAACTTATAGAGTACATCATGGAAAAAACTCAGAAGATGGCACAATTTCATGAGAACATAATTGATAGTGAAGTGTTTCTTAAACTTGAAAAATCCGGGCCGGCTGAAAACAAAGTGATTGAGGTAAAATTGAAAACACCTGGGAAAACGCTCTTTGCAAAGGAATGTGGGAAAACATTTGAAGAAGCTGCGGATATTGTCATGCAGGCCTTATCCAGGCAGGTAAAAAAGCAAAAAGAGAAACAAAAAAGATTATGAAGAGTTTTTGTTAAAAATATCCGATTTTCGGACCGGAGGTTTTTGTTCAGAAAAAAAGTATAAATAAATTTTGTCGAAAACAATAAATGTTTGTACATTTGCACTCCTTTTTTAAAGGATGTCTCTGACATGGAACGGGTTGCCGATGTAGCTCAGCTGGTCAGAGCTACTGATTTGTAATCAGTGGGTCGGGGGTTCGAATCCCTCCATCGGCTCACTTTCGGCGAGAAAGGGAATGTTCTTAAAATACTGAAGAAAGAATCGGGAAGGGGAGATTCCAGAGTGGCCAAATGGGGCAGACTGTAAATCTGTTGTCTTGCGACTTCGGAGGTTCGAATCCTCCTCTCCCCACTTGACATATCAGAATAACTGAGGCGGAAGTAGCTCATTTGGTAGAGCATCAGCCTTCCAAGCTGAGGGTAGCCGGTTCGAGCCCGGTCTTCCGCTCAAACCAGGGAAGCGAAAGCAGGCGGAAGATAACAGTCTTAAAGCCGATGTAGCTCAGTTGGTAGAGTGCGTCCTTGGTAAGGACGAGGTCACGGGTTCAAATCCCGTCATTGGCTCTTGATTAAGGAATAACAGGGTAAAATAACGAGGCAATAAGCAATATCAATCACAAATAACACTATCATTTAATAAATCTCAATTATGGCAACAAAAGAAAAATTCGACCGTTCCAAACCACATGTGAATATTGGAACTATTGGTCACGTAGATCACGGTAAGACTACTCTTACTGCGGCTATTACTATGGTGCTTGCTCAGAAAGGGCTTGCAGAAAAGAGATCTTTTGACTCAATTGACAATGCCCCGGAAGAAAAAGAAAGGGGTATCACTATTAATACAGCCCACGTTGAATACCAGACAGATAAAAGGCATTATGCCCACGTTGACTGCCCCGGCCACGCTGACTATGTCAAGAACATGGTTACAGGTGCCGCGCAAATGGATGGAGCTATCCTTGTGGTTGCAGCAACCGACGGTCCTATGCCACAAACACGCGAGCATATCCTTCTTGCCCGCCAGGTTGGTGTTCCCAAGATAGTTGTTTTTATGAATAAAGTGGATATGGTGGATGATCCCGAACTGCTGGATCTCGTCGAAATGGAGATACGGTCATTGCTCAGTTTCTATGAGTTCGACGGCGATAATATTCCTATTATCAGGGGATCTGCACTTGGCGCCTTAAACCTTGATGCAAAATGGACCCCCAAGATATTTGAGCTCATGGAGGCTGTTGACAGCTATATTCCCATCCCTCCCCGTCAGGTTGATCTGCCCTTCCTCATGCCAATTGAGGACGTTTTCTCAATTACAGGCCGTGGCACTGTCGCTACAGGCAGGATAGAAAGAGGAGTGATCAACTCAGGTGATGACGTAGATATTGTAGGAATGCGTCCCGATAAACTCAAATCCACAGTTACAGGAGTTGAAATGTTCAGGAAGATTCTTGACCGCGGAGAAGCAGGGGACAACGTAGGTATTCTTCTTAGAGGTATAGAAAAGGATGATATCCGCAGGGGAATGGTAATTGCAAAACCCAACTCAATAACTCCTCACACTGAGTTTAAGGCGGAAATATATGTTCTGAAAAAAGAAGAAGGAGGCCGTCATACTCCTTTCCATAATAAATACAGGCCTCAGTTTTATCTCAGGACTACCGATGTTACCGGAGAAATTACCCTTCCGCAGGGAAGAGAAATGGTAATGCCGGGAGACAATGTTACAATATCTGTTTCCCTGATTCAGCCTGTGGCTATGGAAAAGGGTCTCCGGTTTGCGATTCGTGAAGGAGGAAGAACTGTTGGAGCCGGGCAGGTAATAGAAATTGTAAAGTAAAGACTGCTAGATTGGCAGCAGACACCTGAATGATTTGCTGCCGCTGCCAACGTACCTGCATTAGTGATACGGGTGTAGCTCAATTGGTAGAGTAGTGGTCTCCAAAACCATTGGCTGGGAGTTCGAGTCTCTCCACCCGTGCGAGAGGTAGATTAAAATGCAAAAGATAAAACTATATATCCAGGATTCTCTTAATGAACTGACCAATAAAGTTTCATGGCCGCTTTGGAGTGAATTGCAAGGCAGCACTGTAATTGTCATGGTATCTTCATTGATAATAGCTCTGGCTATATTTGCAATGGACACAGTATTTCAAGTGATAATGAAATTCTTCTATAGCATGTTTGCTTAAACACTGGAAAAGTCAATGGTTGAACAAGTTAAAAAATGGTATGTGGTCAGGACGATCAGTGGCAAGGAGAAAAAGGTAAAGCAGTACCTTGAGTCTGAGCTCAATCGTCTTAAACTCAACGAGGTGGTTTCCCAGGTACTAATTCCCATGGAAAAAATATACCAGATTAAAGGAGGAAAAAAAATAAGCAAGGAGAGAAATTTCTTTCCAGGGTATATATTGGTTGAAGCAGCGCTTGCAGGAGAAATTCCGCATCTGATAGAAAATATTCCCGGCGTTATTAATTTTCTCGGGGTAAAGGGAGAATCTCCCACTCCTTTAAGAATGACTGAGGTCAACAGGATTCTTGGAAGGGTAGATGAGTTGGCTGATAGCGAAGAAAAAGTGGTAGTACCATACATTGTAGGAGAACCTGTAAAAGTTATTGACGGGCCGTTTAACAGTTTTACAGGTACTATTGAAGAGATAAATGAGGAAAAGAAAAAACTTAAGGTGATGGTTAAAATTTTTGGAAGAAAAACCCCGCTGGAATTAGGTTATATGCAAGTAGAAAAGGAATCATAAAATGGCAAAAGAAATAAGCGCGATTGTAAAATTACAAATCAAAGGTGGTGCTGCTAATCCGGCGCCTCCTATAGGTCCTGCCCTGGGTGCAAAAGGTATTAATATCATGGATTTCTGCAAGCAGTTTAATGCCAGAACCCAGGATAAAGCGGGCAAAGTTTTACCTGTTATTATTACTGCATATACGGACAAGTCATTTGAATTCATTATAAAAACCCCTCCTGTGGCTGCGCAATTGTTGGAGGCAACAAAGCAAAAATCAGGATCTGCTGAGCCGAACAGAAAGAAGGTGGGGACAGTAACCTGGACACAGGTGAAGAAAATTGCAGAGGAAAAAATGCCTGACCTGAATTGCTTTACTGTTGAGTCGGCCATGAAAATGGTTGCCGGTTCAGCCAGGAGCATGGGTATTACCGTTGAGGGAGCGTCCCCGTTTGAAAATAAAAAATAGTATCGCGAATTATAATATTAAGAAATCATGGTAAAGGCTGGTAAGAAATGGAAAGGCGCGTCTGCAAAAGTCGATCTTGGCAAAACATATAGCGTGGAAGAGGCTGCAAGGATTGTGAAAGAAATTACGTTCACCAAATTTGATGCTTCCGTTGACTTAAGCATTCGCCTTGGTGTTGATCCCAAAAAGGCCAATCAGATGGTAAGAGGGGTTGTGACACTTCCTCATGGTACAGGGAAGTCTGTCAGGGTACTCGTTCTTTGTACCCCGGAAAAGGAGCAGGAGGCTAAAGATGCAGGTGCAGATTATGTTGGGCTTGATGAATATATAAAGAAAATTGAACAGGGGTGGACAGATATTGATATTGTAATTACAATGCCCTCTGTGATGGGTAAAGTGGGTAAACTTGGAAAAATACTGGGCCCGAGGAACCTGATGCCAAACCCTAAAACCGGAACTGTCACAAATGACCTGGCTAAAGCAGTTAAAGAGGTGAAAGCCGGCAAGATAGATTTTAAAGTAGATAAGCAGGGCATTATTCATTCTTCAGTGGCTAAAGTGTCCTTTGACAGTACTAAGATTGCAGATAATGCGAACGAATTATTACAGACTATAGTAAAGTTAAAGCCTTCTGCTGCTAAAGGGGTTTATCTTAGAAGCGTGTCCATGTCAAGTACCATGAGCCCCGGGATAAGGATAGAGTCCAAAACTATTGCCGGTGCATGATGATATTAAAACAATAAGAAAATGAAACGCGAGCAAAAAGACCAGTTAATAAACAGTTTGGCCGAAGAGTTGAAAGACGGTAGGAATTTTTACATTACAGACATCTCAACCCTTACCGTTGATAAAACAAACCAACTCAGGAGGCTGTGTTTTAATAAAGGGGTTTCTGTAAAAGTTGTCAAAAATTCATTGATACAAAAAGCTCTTGAAAAGACGGGGGCTGATTATTCTCAGATATTTTCTGTCCTTAAAGGTTCATCAGCGCTTATGTTTTCGGAAATCACCAATATGCCCGCAAAAGCTATAAAGGAATTCCGGAAGGACAACAGCAAGCCTGTTTTGAAGGCTGCATATATCGAATCTTCTTTTTATATAGGAGATAATCAACTGGATACTCTTTCCAGCCTGAAGTCGAAAAACGAACTTATTGCCGAGATTGTAATGTTGCTTCAATCTCCTGCAAAAAATGTGCTTGGTGCTCTACAGTCGGGCAGAACGAAAATTTCAGGTATTGTTAAAACTTTGTCTGAAAGGAAAGAAAGTTAGGAACTTCACAACAATTATATAATCACTAAATTAAAACCTGAGAACTATGGCAGATTTAAAAGCGTTCGCTGAGCAGTTGGTTAACCTGACTGTGAAAGAAGTAAATGAATTGGCAAAAATTTTAAAAGACGAATACGGCATTGAGCCCGCAGCTGCAGCTGTTGCTGTTGCTGCCGGTGGAGGTGCCGCAGCTGGAGGTGCCGCAGTTGCAGAAAAAAGCACTTTTGATGTGATATTAAAATCTCCCGGTGGTGCGAAGCTTGCAATTGTTAAACTCGTGAAAGAGATTACCGGGCTTGGACTGAAAGAGGCAAAAGACCTTGTTGACGCTGCTCCTAAACCTGTGAAAGAAGGCATTTCGAAAGAAGATGCAAATGCCATCAAAACTCAATTGGAAGAAGCAGGAGCAGAAGTTGAAGTTAAGTAAACACCCTGCCTGTTAAAAGCTGATATAGGCTTCAGTATAGACTGAGGCCTGTAGCTGTTTTGTGTTGTTCGTTCTTTCTTAGTAAAACAGTAAAGTAACATCCCTAAAAATTAAAGCCTTGAACTACAAAACTCATAATTCGGCAAAGAGAATCAATTTTGCTTCTGCGAGCAAAAAAGCGATTGATTATCCTGATTTCCTTGATATTCAGCTGAAATCATTCAGGGATTTCTTTCAGTTGGAAACTACTGCAGATAACCGTCACAATGAAGGTCTTTTCAAAGTGTTCAGTGAAAATTTCCCTATAACTGATTCAAGAAACAATTTCGTTCTCGAATTCCTGGATTATTTTATAGACCCTCCCCGTTATTCCATGGATGAGTGTATTGAACGTGGGCTCACATATAGTGTTCCCTTAAAGGCTAAATTGAAGCTTTACTGTACGGACCCTGAGCACGAAGATTTTGAAACTATCATTCAGGATGTTTATCTGGGTACAATCCCGTACATGACACCCAAAGGTACTTTTATAATAAACGGGGCGGAGAGGGTTATTGTATCACAGCTTCATCGTTCTCCGGGCGTGTTTTTCGGGCAGTCCAGGCATGCCAACGGAACAAAATTATATTCGGCAAGGGTAATACCTTTCAAGGGTTCCTGGATAGAGTTTGCCACCGATATAAACAATGTCATGTATGCATACATAGACAGAAAAAAGAAGTTCCCGGTTACCACCTTATTCAGGGCGATTGGGTACCGGACAGATAAAGATATTCTTGAGATTTTTGGTCTGGCAGATGAGATAAAGGTTAGTAAAGCCGGGTTGCAGAAGGTTGAGGGCCGCAAACTTGCAGCAAGGGTTTTAAAAACATGGATTGAAGATTTTGTAGATGAAGATACAGGGGAGGTTGTATCAATCGAAAGAAATGAAGTGATCCTCGAGCGGGAAACTATACTTAATGCGTCTCATTTTGATCTTATAATTGAATCAGGTGTTAAGACCATTATTCTTCACAAGGAAGATGTTAACTCCAATGACTATGCAATAATTTATAATACCCTTCAGAAGGATACATCTAATTCCGAAAAGGAGGCTGTGGAGCATATCTATCGCCAGTTGAGAAATGCGGAACCTCCTGATGAGGAAACGGCCAGGGGGATTATTGACAAACTGTTTTTTTCAGACAAGCGTTATGACCTTGGTGACGTGGGACGATACAGGATAAACAAGAAGCTTAATTTATCCACCTCCGAAGAACTGAAAGTTCTTACAAAGGATGATATTATATCTATCATAAAATATCTAATACAACTTATCAATTCCAAAGCAGAGGTTGATGATATAGATCATCTAAGCAACCGAAGGGTCCGTACTGTTGGTGAGCAGTTGTTTTCTCAGTTTGGGGTTGGCCTTGCGCGTATGGCCAGGACTATCCGAGAAAGGATGAATGTGAGAGATAACGAAGTATTTACTCCTGCCGATTTGATTAATGCCAAAACACTTTCTTCGGTTATTAATTCATTCTTTGGCACTAACCAGTTGTCTCAGTTCATGGACCAGACAAATCCCCTCGCCGAGATTACAAATAAAAGGAGGCTTTCTGCTCTTGGCCCCGGAGGTTTATCGAGAGAGAGGGCGGGTTTTGAGGTTAGGGACGTGCATTATACGCATTATGGCCGTTTGTGTACAATTGAAACCCCGGAGGGTCCTAATATCGGTCTCATATCATCACTTTGTGTTTATGCAAAAATTAATAAGCTTGGGTTTATAGAAACTCCCTACAGGACGATATCAAAAGGGAAAGTTGATATTGATAAATCTGTGGTCTATCTTACTGCAGAAGAAGAGGATTCAAAGGTTATAGCCCAGGCCAATGAGAAGTATGACGATGGAGGCAAACTTCAAAATAAGAAGGTAAAAAGCAGGTTTAAGGGAGATTTTCCGATAGTAGAGCGGGAGAAAGTTGATCTGATGGACGTTGCGCCTAATCAGATCGCCTCAATTGCGGCCTCCCTGATACCTTTTCTTGAGCACGATGATGCCAACCGTGCACTTATGGGTTCCAACATGCAGCGCCAGTCAGTGCCCCTGATAAGGCCTGAGGCACCTTTTGTCGGAACAGGTCTTGAGGCTGCTGTAGCTAGAGATTCCAGAGTGCTTATAAATGCAGAAGGCAATGGTGTAGTTGAATTTGTTGACGCGAACGAGATAATCATCCGTTATTCCATGACCGATGATGAAAAGCTTGTCACTTTTGAAGATGAGGTAAAATCATACTCGCTAACCAAGTTTAAGAAAACAAATCAGAGCACCTGCATCAATCTTAAGCCGATTGTGAAAAAAGGTGAAAAAGTTAAGACCGGGCAGGTGTTGTGCGAGGGTTATGCCACCAAAGAAGGTGACCTTGCACTTGGCCGGAACCTGAAAGTGGCGTTTATGCCATGGAAAGGATATAATTTCGAAGATGCTATTGTGATTTCAGAGAAGGTTGTAAGGGAAGACATGTTTACTTCCATTCATATTGATGAGTACAGCCTTGAGGTAAGGGATACCAAAAGAGGTCTTGAAGAATTAACCTCTGATATTCCTAATGTCAGCGAAGAGGCCACAAAGGATCTGGATGAAAATGGAATAATCAGAGTAGGTGCGGAGGTGAATGAGGGGGATATTCTTATCGGAAAGATAACTCCAAAAGGTGAGACGGACCCATCTCCGGAAGAAAAACTTTTAAGAGCCATATTTGGCGATAAGGCAGGGGATGTCAAAGATGCCTCTTTGCGTGTACCGCCTTCAGTAAGAGGTATTGTAATTGACAAGAAGTTGTTTTCAAGAATAATCAAAGAGAAGGGTACGAAGGGCGATGAAAAAACTGCTATTGGGAAGTTGGATTCTGAGTACAACAAATCGATAGCAGAAATAAAATCAAAACTGATAGATAAGTTATTTATTCTTGTCAGCGGCAAGACATCGCAGGGTGTAGCCAATGTGTTTAAGGAGATGGTTATTCCCAAGGGAGCCAAGTTTACTCAGAAGGTACTTGGGGAAATTGACTATTTCACTATCAGTCCGTTTAAATGGACAAGCGATAAAGACAGGAATGAATCTATCAAGCAACTCATTCATAACTACAATATAAAGGTGAATGATATCAGCGGGGTATATAAGAGGAAGAAATTTGCGCTTACTGTCGGGGATGAACTCCCTGCCGGCATTATACAGCTTGCGAAAGTGTATATTGCCAAAAAGCGCAAGCTGAAGGTTGGAGACAAGATGGCGGGCCGCCATGGTAACAAGGGTATCGTTGCCAAGATCGTCAGAGAAGAGGAAATGCCTTTCCTGGAGGACGGGACACCTGTTGATATTGTTCTTAACCCGCTTGGTGTACCTTCCCGTATGAATCTTGGGCAGATTTATGAAACCGTGCTTGGCTGGGTTGCTGAAAAAATGGGGGTTAAATTTGCATCTCCCATTTTTGACGGAGCGACTATTGAGCAGATTGATGAATACGTTACAAAGGCAAACCTTCCGAAGTTTGGCAGCACCTATCTCTATGATGGTGGTACAGGAGAAAAATTTGATCAGCCGGCAACAGTAGGTGTCATTTACATGATGAAACTCAGCCACATGGTTGATGACAAGATGCATGCCCGATCCATTGGTCCGTATTCTCTCATTACGCAGCAACCTCTTGGTGGCAAGGCCCAGTTTGGCGGACAGCGTTTTGGAGAAATGGAGGTATGGGCGCTTGAGGCATTCGGGGCATCCAGTATATTGCAGGAACTTCTCACTGTGAAGTCTGATGATGTGATGGGAAGGGCCAAGGCATATGAGTCCATTGTGAAGGGGGAGAACATTCCTACACCGGGTATCCCGGAATCGTTCAATGTACTGTTGCACGAGTTGAGAGGTCTCGGACTGAAAGTTTCTCTTGAGTAACCGATATTAATTACGAAACCATACTTCCGTAAAACAATAAAGCTATGACAGTAAGGAAAGATCAAAGATTAAGAAGTAACTTCACTACCATAACTATCAGTCTTGCTTCTCCGGAGAGTATCCTGGAGCATTCGAGCGGTGAGGTGCTGAAGCCGGAAACGATTAATTACCGCACCTATAAACCTGAAAGGGACGGGTTGTTTTGTGAGCGTATTTTTGGCCCTGTTAAGGATTGGGAATGTCACTGTGGTAAATATAAAAGAATCCGCTACCGTGGTATTGTCTGTGACAGGTGCGGTGTCGAGGTTACTGAAAAGAAAGTCCGGAGAGAAAGGGTTGGCCACATACAACTGGTTGTTCCGGTTGCCCATATATGGTACTTCAGGTCATTGCCTAACAAGATTGGCTACCTTTTAGGATTACCTACCAAGAAACTGGATCTTATTATTTATTATGAACGATATGTGGTGATCCAGCCAGGTCCTGCAGTGAATGCTGATGGAAGCAAACTTAACTACCTTGACTTTATTACCGAGGAAGAATACCTTAACATACTGGATGTGCTTCCAAAGGAAAACCAGCACCTGAATGACGATGATCCCAACAAGTTTATTGCGAAGATGGGCGGAGAAGCATTGTATGATCTGCTTGGCAGGCTGAACCTGGATGAACTTTCATTCAAACTCAGGCATCAGGCCAATAATGAAACATCTCAGCAAAGAAAGAGCGAGGCATTAAAACGCCTGAGTGTGGTTGAGGCTTTCCGCGAGGCCAATAAAAGAGTAGAGAATAAGCCGGAGTGGATGGTTGTGAAGGTTGTTCCTGTAATTCCTCCGGAGTTGCGGCCCCTTGTTCCTCTTGACGGAGGGCGTTTTGCAACATCTGATTTGAACGATTTATACAGGCGTGTTATTATCCGCAATAACCGGCTAAAGCGGCTTATTGAGATCAAGGCTCCTGATGTCATACTCAGGAATGAAAAGAGAATGCTTCAGGAATCTGTGGATTCTTTGTTTGATAATTCGAGGAAGGTGAATGCAGTGAAAACCGAATCCAACAGGCCGCTCAAGTCGCTTTCCGACAGCCTGAAAGGAAAACAGGGGCGCTTCCGCCAGAATCTTCTCGGTAAACGGGTTGATTACTCTGCCCGTTCTGTTATTGTAGTTGGTCCTGAGATGAAGCTTCATGAATGCGGTCTTCCCAAAGATATGGCAGCAGAACTGTTCAAGCCTTTTATCATCAGGAAACTCCTGGAAAGGGGTGTTGTTAAAACGGTTAAGTCCGCTAAAAAAATAGTAGACAGGAAAGAGCCTATTGTCTGGGACATCCTTGAAAACATATTGAAAGGTCACCCTGTTTTGCTTAACAGGGCTCCTACTCTTCACCGGCTTGGCATACAGGCTTTCCAGCCCAAACTCATTGAGGGCAAGGCGATACAGGTTCACCCATTGGTTTGTACGGCTTTTAACGCTGACTTTGACGGTGACCAGATGGCTGTTCACGTACCTCTTGGAAATGCAGCGATTCTTGAAGCACAGCTGCTGATGCTGGCTTCGCATAATATTCTTAATCCTGCAAACGGGGCTCCGATTACCGTACCATCCCAGGACATGGTATTAGGCCTTTATTATATGACAAAGGGGAAAAAGAGCGAGAAAGGCAATAAAGTGAGAGGAGAAGGTCTTATTTTCTATTCTCCCGAAGAAGTTATTATCGCTTATAATGAAAAGAAAGTAGCTCTTCACGCATTCATCAAAGTCCTCGTGGCAAAAGGGAAAGAAAAGAAGCTTATCGAAACAACGGTAGGAAGGGTATTATTCAACCAGGTTGTACCTGTTGAGGTAGGCTACATAAATGAGTTACTTACCAAGAAATCCCTCCGTGACATTATCGGGGAAGTTCTCAAAATATCGGGTGTTGCAAGCGCTTCCCAGTTCCTTGATGACATAAAGGATCTTGGCTTCAGGATGGCTTTCAAAGGAGGACTTTCATTTAATCTTTCAGATGTATACATACCTAAGGAGAAGCAGGAACTTATATCCAAGGCACAGACAGAAGTTGAAGAGGTCGTAAACAACTACAGCATGGGTTTCATTACAAACAATGAGAGGTATAACCAGATCATTGATATATGGACCCGTACCAATTCCCGCATTACAGATAACCTTTTGAAGTACCTGACTACTGACAAGCAGGGCTTCAACTCCATATACATGATGCTTGATTCGGGTGCGAGGGGCTCCAAGGAGCAGATTCGGCAGCTTGGCGGGATGAGGGGCCTCATGGCTAAGCCGCAGAAGTCGGGTGCTGCGGGAGGAGAGATCATTGAAAATCCTATCTTATCCAATTTTAAAGAGGGGCTCTCCATTCTTGAATATTTTATTTCTACGCACGGTGCCCGTAAAGGTCTTGCGGATACAGCTCTGAAAACGGCAGATGCGGGTTATCTCACAAGGCGTTTGGTGGATGTGGCGCAGGATGTAATTATTAATGAAGAGGATTGCGGTACCCTGAGAGGGCTTTCTGCGACTGCGTTGAAGAACAACGAGGATGTAGTTGAGTCTTTGTATGACAGGATCTTAGGACGTGTTTCTCTGCATGATATACTTCATCCCAACACATCCCAGTTATTTGTCAAATCCGGTGAAGAAATAACAGAGGATATAGCGCGTAAAATTGATGGATCGCCGATTGAGTCGGTGGAAATTCGTTCTGTACTTACCTGTGAATCGAAGGTGGGAGTTTGTGCAAAGTGCTACGGCCGTAATCTTTCAACCGGGAGAATGGTTCAGAAAGGCGAAGCTGTGGGCGTTATTGCAGCACAGTCGATCGGGGAACCTGGAACCCAGCTTACTCTCCGTACATTCCATGTGGGTGGTACTGCGTCGAAAATTGCGTCGGAGTCACAGATTCTTGCCAAATACGATGGTGTTGTTGAAATGGAAGAGGTTAAGGCTATTCAGTCGGCTGTGAAGAAAGGAAACATTGTATTGGGTCGTTCGGGAGAATTCAGGATCATAGACTCCAATACCAGGAATGTGCTTACTTCCAGTAACATACCTTACGGAGCGATGCTGTATGTGAAGAATAAAGACAAGGTCAAGAAGGGGGATCTTATCTGTGAATGGGACCCTTATAATGCAGTCATTATTTCCGAAGTAAGCGGTAAGATAATTTTCGAAAACATTGAAGAGGGCATTACTTTCCGGGAAGAGTCGGATGAGCAGACAGGTTACAGGGAAAAAGTGATTATTGACAGCCGGGATAAGACAAAGAATCCCGTCATCAAGATTGTTGACCAGAAGAAGGAGGTTGTCAAATCATATAACATTCCTGTGGGAGCACATGTTGTTGTGAATATTAATGACAAGATTAACGCAGGTGATGTACTTGTTAAAATTCCGCGTGTAACTGGAAAATCAGGGGATATAACGGGTGGTCTTCCACGTGTTACGGAACTTTTCGAAGCGAGGAATCCTTCTAACCCGGCTGTTGTTTCGGAGATTGACGGGTTGGTCAGCTATGGAGGAATCAAGCGGGGTAACAGGGAGATTGTTATCACCCCGAGGGAAGGAGAGGCAAAGAAATACCTTGTTTCTTTGGCTAAGCATATTCTTGTCCAGGATAATGATTATGTGAAAGCTGGTGAGCCATTGTCGGATGGTGCTATTACGCCTTCCGATATCCTTGCAATAAAAGGTCCTTCGAAGGTACAGGAATATCTTGTAAACGAAATACAGGAGGTATACCGCCTGCAGGGTGTAAAAATAAATGATAAGCATTTTGAGGTTATTGTCCGCCAGATGATGCGGAAAGTTATCATTGCAGATCCAGGGGATACGAGATTCCTCGAAAAGGAAGCGGTAGATAAATTTGATTTCATGAGTGTGAATGATTCTCTTTTTGACAAAAAAGTGGTTATGGATGCAGGAGATTCCACATCGGTTAAGACAGGGCAGATTATTAATATCCGTAAGCTGAGAGACGAGAATTCTATTCTCAAGAGAAAAGATCTCAAACCGATTGGTGCGAGAGATGCTGTTCCAGCCACTTCGAGCCAGTTGTTGCAGGGTATCACACAGGCTTCGCTGCACACCAAGAGCTGGATCTCGGCAGCTTCCTTCCAGGAAACCACTAAGGTTCTTAATGAGGCGGCTGTAAACGGGAAGACCGATCAACTGCTTGGCCTCAAGGAAAATGTTATTGTAGGGCATCTTATCCCTGCGGGAACCGGCCTCAGAGAATACCAGAATTATATTGTAGGCTCGCAGGAAGAGTATGACCTGCTTATGGCGTCAAAGAAGGAAGAGGAGGCTGAAGAGGTTGAGAAATAAGGAATGTCATGGAAGAAAAAAACAATTCCAATCAGATCAATATTGAGCTAAGCGAAGAAGTAGCTGACGGCATATATTCCAACCTTGCTGTAATCACACATTCGAATTCTGAATTTGTGATAGATTTCATCAAGGTGATGCCGGGTGTCCCAAAGGCCAAGGTTAAAGCGAGAATATTGCTTACACCCCAGCATGCCAAGAGGCTGCTGACTGCATTGGGCGAGAACATTCAGAAGTTTGAAGCGATACATGGTCAGATTAAGCAGGCCGAAGGGATAGCCATTCCAATGAACTTTGGAGGGCCGGCTGCGCAGGCGTAACAGAGCAAGGGGTATACAAACATTTCCACTTTTTAAAAGTACTGTGTGAAAAAAATAAAGCTACTTTTCACAATTATTATTTTTCTTTTCACGGGGTCAAATTTATCTGCACAAGATTTACTCTGTTCAGCGTAGTTTGTTCCGGGGGTTAGGCGAAGGCTATGCCTTCGTCTGAATATTTATGTAGCTTTAAGCTACAGTAACAACCGAACCGGCTATAAGATAGATGACCAGTCAGCCCTGCATTTCATGACCTTTCAGGTGGTACAATGGGCTGATATCTTTACCCGCAAACAATACCGCGATATTGTTATTGATAGTTTCAAATATTGCCGCGATAAGAAAGGACTGGAAATATATGCCTATGTGATCATGTCGAACCATGTACATTTTCTTGCAAGAAGTAAAAATGGAAATCTGAGTGGAACCATTCGGGATTTTAAACGACATACCAGCAATAGTATCCTGGAGGCAATACAAAGCAACGAAGAAAGCAGGAAAGAATGGCTTTTGATGATCTTTCAATATGCTGCGAATGGGCACAGCCGGAATGAAAAATACCAGGTTTGGACACACGAAACCATGCAGAGCAGATATTTTCCAATAAATTCATAGAGCAGAAGATAGAATACATTCATAATAATCCTGTGCGTGCAGGTTTGGTAGAAAATCCTGAAGACTATCTTTACAGCAGCGCAAGGTGTTATGCGGGATTAGAAAATGTTTTTGAAACTGAATTGGCAACTTTGATATGGAAAACAGTACGATGATAAATAAAAGATCTGCAGCTGCAAGCTGCACAGATATTCAGACGAAGGCGCAGCCTTCGCCTAACTGTTTACTAATATTTTATGAAACAAATTACGCCTAACGGGGAAATCAAAACTTATAAACCACTCCTTACCATTCTTATCATTTTTTATTTTGCTCCTTGCTCTTGATGGGTGCAAAAAATATCCGGACGATTCTTTTCTTTCACTGCATAGCCCTACAAGGCGTTTAGCTGGTACTGATGAATGGAGAGGAAAAACATGGCAGTATGTTAGTGTAAAAGTAAATGGAATAGACTCAACAGACACCTTTATCATAAATCACAGCTATATTTGCTATCTAAATTTTTCGACTGTACGAAAATGTAAGGGCATGAGATGGGTTGACGCTAGAAATATTGATAATCATCCTCATCCCTTTACCAGTGGTGCTTGCGGTGTTGCTACTTGGGGATTTGATAATAAAAAAAATTTATACATTGATCAATTTCTTTTTTTACCAAATTATGTTATTTCTAATCTTTCTCAGTATGGAAATCAAACTTGGGAAATAGTAAAATTATATTCAAAAGATTTTTGGTTTAAAGCAGAATTTCAAGGAAATATTTATTTTTTTAAATATAAGGAAATGTAAGCAGTTTGCGGGAACCTATTTCACCATCATTATTCCTGCTACAGGGTTTTTACGGTCGTTAATCCTGTATAAATAAGTTCCGGGGGGAAGGTTTTTTCTTTCGATTATTGCCTGGCAGTAGTTCCCGTTCACTGAAAAATCAAGTGGTTGTTCTTCTACTTTTTTTCCGCAGGCATCATAGATATCCAGGCAGGTATTTCCGGTGAAATTTTCATCCGGTAGGGAAAGGACAGCAGAGGCTGAAAAGGGATTAGGGTAAATGAAGATTTTATTTTTTTCCGTAAGAGCGGGGTATTTCAATCCTATAATCACCGAGTCGGGCATATACATGGAAAAATCGAGTTTTACGAGGTAAATATTTGAAAGTCCCTGTCCGAAACTGTTGGTATTGCCGGCCACGAAAAAGCCTCCGTCGGAAGTAAGGAGGAGAGAGTTTCCATAGTCATTACCGAGTCCCCCGATGGTTCTTCCGCTTTTATAATAACCATTAGCATCAGCCCTGAAAAGGTAGATGTCTTTTTTCTGCCCTGTTGTATCCCATCCGAAGCTGGAGGGTCCTATAAAAATTAAGTCTCCTGAAGGGTCTTGCCTGATAGATGTAGCTTCATCATCATGGGGGCCCCCCTGTGATATTGACCAGAGCGTATCCCCGTTGACATCGGTTCGTACGAGGTAAAAGTCATGTTGCCCTGCTCCGATACCGTTGGTATAACCGGCGAGTATGAAGCCTGATGCGCCCAGTGATTGAATATCATTGACCCTGTCTTCGCCGGGGGTTCCTATGGTTTTTGACCAGAGGGTATCTCCGTTCATGTTTATTTTCAGGAGAAATATATCCCCGAGAGAATCTCCATTGCTGGTGGTATAACCTGCGATAACAACACAACTGTCCGAAGTAAGGAGGGAGCTTTTGCATCCTTCCTCCATAGATCCTCCGTATGTTTTTGTCCAGAGGGTATCTCCTTTGTAATCTAATCTCAGCACATAAAGGTCTGCGTTGCCGTTGCCAAAGCTGTACGTTTGGCCTGCGACCACATACCCGCTGTCGGGGGTTTGTACGGCGGTATAGGCAAAATCCCATCCTGTACCGCCGAAGGATTTTGTCCAGAGCGTATTTCCGAGGCTATCGGTTTTCACCATAAAAAAATCATATCCTCCGGAACCGAAACTGCTGGTATATCCGCTCAGAAGATACCCTCCGTCATTGGTTTTAATCATATTGTATGCGGCATCAATAACACTTCCTCCGTATGTTTTTTGCCACAGGAGGTTTCCGAGGCTGTCGGTCCGGATAAGGTACATATCAGAGGATCCTGTTCCGAAACTGCTGGTACTTCCTGCGGCGAGGTACCCTTCGTCGGGCAGCTGGAGGGACGAATAGCAATAACTGTAATAATTTCCCCCGTAGGTTCTCTGGAAGGAGATATTCTGCGCCAGGAGGCGGGAGGAAAGCAATCCTGCAGCACACCAGATTATAATTATAGCGGTTTTATTCATAATTAATCTGTCAGAAAGATTTTTTCATGGAGAGGAAGGCTCCTTCTCCTCCGAAACTTCTTGGTGCCAGGATCCCGGTGAGGAAGTTGGATCCGGCGGAGAGGCAGAAGTTTTTTCCCAGTATTGCGGATAAAGACAATCCTGCAGTAAAGTTTCCATAACCTCCGCTTGCGCCGGTAAGCGACAGGCTGAATTTAGGAGAGAAGAGATATTTGGCAGTCACATAGATGAACGGGGTGTAAGAGGCTGATAGCCGGTACCTGAATCCGGCGGAGAGGTTAAGTGTTTCTTCAATGATATTTTTTTCGAAGCTTATATGAAAAAGGGCAGGAAGCATAGTTTGGTACCCGCCTGATTTCTCAACCGGAAGATATTTTCTGACAATGGAATCCATTGACTGACTTGTATTTCCTGAATCAGCCGGGTTAAAAATATCAGTCACTTCCATTCCTTCAAAATGATAAGAAGTGTCAATGGAAGCGAACGAGGAGTGTTTATTCCACCAGATGTAACCCAGGTCAGAGATTTCAATCTTCAGTGTTTTTCCGGAATCGGGGGTGTAGGAAAAGAAGATATCCGATGAGGTGCCCCATCCGTTCATTGCTGCTAAGTTTTTATGAAGAGAGTCGGTCTGGTGTATTGATCCTTGCAAAGCGAGGTCAATGTATTCTCCGCTTTCTTCGGTATAAAGAGAGGCCTGGGGTATGCTGATACTGATATTATTCTGTCCTTTGATGGCCGATATTCCGATCCCGAGAGTAACTTTATTTATTTTTCTCATCCATCCGAACTGAATCTGCTGATACTGGAGGATGTTTACTGAGGCATTGCCAATGTCGGCTTTTTGTCCTGCGTATTTTTTATTTCCATAGAAAGCAAGTCCGAACAGGTCTCTGGAGAAGGAAACATCGAGGTGGTTACGATCTTTAAAGGCGAAGAAGTACCCTGAGTTGGGTTTCCCGAAGAGGCTGTCGCCGAAATGTCCGAAAAAAATGCTTCCGTCGAAGTCACCTCCAAACCGGTTCAGATCGGAGAGCTTTACAAAAGCATCATTCTTTGCGGCGGGATTGATAAAAGATTTGTTAATGCATGCATTAACAAAATCATTGTTCAGTGCATTTGAAGACCCGTATCCGTCAGCACTTAACCCGAAAGAATAGTGTTTGCGGGAGAGATCGTTTTCAAGGGACAAAACCTCCGGCTGGGCTTTCACCCGGGAGGTAACAGAAAAGGTTATTAAAAGTAAGATACCGGGAATCCGGCAGTTGTACATATTCATAGCTTATTCTATGCGGTAGATAAAATCCCCGGTAAGCTTAATTCCTATACTGTAATCACTGTATATTTTCAGGAGTTGGGCAGAAGGTACGGTGTTGAAAGTTACAATCTCCCTGATTTTCTTTGTGGATAACAGCTTGTTGATTTTATCCTCGCTAAGGGGGATCAGCAATTTTGATCGTTTTTTAGTCACCACTTTATTATTGCTTCCAACGGGAGCCGCTGTGATTTTGTTATTGTAAGAAAGGAGGAGAGAATCCGTCACAGCGCCCTGTTCGCTGAGCATATAGAGCTGGATGGTGGCATCAAAAGGGAACCCGTTGTCTGCAATGAGGGTGAGGGTTCCACCTTTTATTTTATGAAGATTATCCTCTTGTTTGCTTATGTCAAAATCAGCGGTATCACAGAGGGTGAGATTATTGGCTATGAGCGAAAGGGGGAACTCCATATTCAGGCTTGCCCGGAGTTTGCTTTCATAAAAGATAAAGTCATTTCCCCCGCTTACGTTTCCGTTGGGGTTGGTAATAACCTGGAGTCCATATCCCAGTTTATCGGGCATATTCTCAATAAATTTCGTAGCTGTCCCTCCTGAGTTAGAGTTGTTGATAAAGATGTTAGTGACCGAGGGGGTAGCAGGGGGATAAAACGAATAGTCGAGGGCAGCCCTGCTGATATTTATGGCGCTGTTCACCACGGGGGGGCCGAGAGAAACTGTTGTGTTATTTTTTGAGTTGTGGGAAGTAGCACTTTTCAATGTCAGACGGGCATCTGCACCAATTCCGTTTTCAACGGAGAAGTTGAGCTGCACATCTTCGAGGTTAAAGGATCCCGACAATACTTTATTAAACAGGTCAAGCGTTGTGGAGTCAGGACCGATAAGGATGGTATCCCTGCCTAGATAGCCTCTTCCGTATTCTGGCAGCAGGTCTTCGAACCCGACATAGAAGTAAAAGCTGTCGGTAAGGGCGATGGTTCTCATCTGGCCGTGAGAGTCAATAATCCCATTCAGGATGTAGTAGATAGAATTTACAGTATCTCCGGTGAGGCCTCTCATATCAAGGTCATATCCGGAGAAGTCATAAGTCTGAAGAAAGTGCGAGACACCTGAGGGAGGGGCAGGGGGCATGAGATCGTCCACCTGGAACATATTTCCGATCAGCGTGGCACTGGGGATCTCGAAGTGAAAATGAACGGTATCTTTAAGTGTGCTGAAGGCTTCCACCTTTACAAGTCCGGATCTGACCTTGCCGTTGATAAACTGCACATCTTTGAGGGAGAAAGGAAGTTTCTGTTTCAGGTCAACGATTTTCTGGTTGGGGAAAATGGCTGTGGCGCTATCGGGATGAAGGTTATATACTTTTATTGTAAACACCACCGAATCGCTGGTATCTATTGTAATCCCATTGGTATCTCCCGGAGAATGAATTTTAAGAACCCTTCCTATCATTTGTCCTTCTATGGTTTTCCCGTCAAGAGGAATCGTTTGAGTAACAGTAGTTCCTTTCGGGATAGGGGGGAAGGTGTCCTCCACAATAACGGACTGGCTGATTAAATTTTTGAGCTGAAAAATTAATGTATCCACATCAATCGGGAAGCCGTTACTGATAGTAATATCCATGGTGCCTGTTTTAAGAGTCATGGTTTCAAAATATTGTTTAGCATCAATGGGAATAGTATCGGGGGGAGAAGTTGAGATTTCAGGGATGGGCAGCGTAAATCCGTTCAGACCTGCCAACTGGGGCATTGCTGTGCCGAGAGATATGGAATGAGTAATAATCTGGTCATCAATCTTAATAGAGTCCAGCTTAACATACCTTACAACAGTAGTTTCCGGGAGGCTGAAGAGGGAGTCAATGGCGAGTTCATAAAGCAGCTTATTGTAAACCACTTTGAGGGAACTGTCGGGATTGGATTTAATGAGTGTATCCGTGATGAGGTCTTTCATAGAGAGGGAAGACTTCAGCAGCGGGGCGAGAACCTGGGTGTCCCACCGTGGGCGTTCATTTTCATGTTTCCTGCAGGAATACATGAATAAAACAAAAAGAATAGGGATAAACAGCCTCAGGCGATTCATAGTACAAATATATGATAATACGGGTAAACAAGCGTTTCATGGAGGATATGCTTTGAGGCGGGACGGGATTATATAATAAGCCTTTATATCTTTGCAAACGGAATGAATATTGCATTGCCCGGATAAACCCTCTTCCCCATGAAAAACTCATTCTGCTTAATATTTATCAGTCTGTCTGTTTTGTTCTCCTTTGCACAGAAGCCGGAGATCGTTAATGGTGATACGACTAACCGGGCCGATGTGAATGGCCTCCGGCAGGGCATTTGGAGAACATACAGGCAGGGGACTACCATGCTCATGTCCGAAGGTAATTACAAGGATGGCAAGAAGACAGGCCTTTTTAAGTATTATGATGAAAACGGGAAGCTTGAAGCTATGGGTAACTTTTACCAGGATGGTCATAAATGTGCTATGCATGCATATTACGAGAATGGCAAACTGAAAGCCAAAGGACTTTATACCGACGGTAAGAAAGACAGTCTCTGGATATACTATTACGATAACGACACTCTTTCATCCGAGGGCTTTTATCATAATGGGACGCAGGACGGGCTGTGGAAATCGTATTTCAGTGACGGTACGCCGCTTGAGATATCAACATGGAAAGAGGGTCAAAAGAACGGTCCCTGGAAACAGTATTACGAAAACGGGTTTGTGAAGATTGACGGTTTCATGGTGATGGGGAATTTTATTGGGACAACTAAATTTTACCATCACAACGGGAAGCTTTTCATGCTTGGGAAATATGAAGCCGGCCTCAGGGATTCTACCTGGGAGTATTATGACATGGACGGGAAGTATGAGAAGTCAGAGTCATATAAAAAAGGAGTGCTCATAAGGTCAACTGCGCCGGAGATAAAAAAAGATTCTCTGCCGGTGAAAAGTACGGGGGAGGCGGAAAAACGTGAGTAAGCATGGTAAAGTCCTTGTAGCCATGAGTGGTGGTATTGACAGCTCCGTAACATCGGTGATGCTCCACGAGGCGGGCTACGAGGTGATTGGGATTACCATGAAGACATGGGATTATGCCTCTTCCGGTGGCTCAAAGAAGGAAACCGGCTGCTGCAGCCTCGACTCCATTAATGATGCAAGAGCAATTGCCGTATCAAAATCATTTCCCCACTATATCCTTGATATCAGGGAGGAGTTCGGTGATTTCGTCATAGATAATTTCGTGGAAGAGTACCTGGCAGGACGGACTCCCAATCCCTGCGTGCTTTGTAATACTCATATCAAGTGGGAAGCTTTGCTGAAAAGGGCGGATATGCTTGACTGCGAATTTATTGCCACAGGTCATTATGCAGGGGTTAGAAAAGAGAACGGACGTTTTGTGATATTCAAGGGGCTTGATGAAAGCAAGGACCAGAGTTATGTTTTGTGGGGGCTGTCGCAGGAGTGTTTATCCCGTACTATCTTTCCTCTTGGTTCATACCGGAAAAGTGAGATAAAGAAAATGGCAGTAGATATGGGTTTTGAGGAGCTGGCAAAGAAAAGTGAGAGTTACGAAATTTGTTTTGTGCCTGATAACGATTACCGTGCGTTTCTTAAAAATAAAGTAGAAGGCCTTGAAGAAAAAGTAAAGGGAGGAAATTTTCTTTCTCCTTCCGGGAAGATTCTCGGTGTCCATAAAGGATATCCTTTTTACACCATTGGGCAGCGTAAGGGGCTGGAAGTGGCTGTTGGAGAGGCTCTTTACGTTACCGAAATATTACCGGACAGCAATACCGTTGTGCTTGGCACTTTTGACGACCTGAAAAAAAGCGGTATGTATGTCCGGAACGTGAATCTTGTTAAATACGGCTCTCTGTCCGGCAAGCAGGAAGCGGTTACAAAAATAAGATACAAGGACCCCGGCACATACAGCACTCTCAGTATGGAGGGAGAGCGGGTGAAGGTCGTTTTTCATAAGGAAGTTAGTGCCATTGCACCCGGGCAGTCTGCGGTTTTTTATGAAGGGAACGACGTGCTTGGAGGGGGATTTATTGATAAGGCCTGATGGCCTTCATCCCTGTGTTCGGAATTCAGGCCGGATACATCCTAAAATGTTCTTCCTGCACCGGGGTCTGTAATGATAATGTAATCTGCCATGGAGGAGGAAAATTTCGTCCATGAGGGAGAGGAAAAAGACTCATCGGGGAAACAGGAAATAACGAGTGCTTTTAATTTGCTGTTGCGTTTTTTCAGGTATGGCATTATTCCTGCTTCTTCGTCGCTGTGAAGCTTTCCGTTAATATGAAGGATTTTACTTTTTTTATTTTTCCTGTAAAATTCCGTTATTGAATACGCCATAGTGGCATCCCAGAGCGACTGGGCCTGTACGATGTTAAATGCCGCCGATGGGTTTGATGTAATTGCTGCAGAATCTTTTTTGGGGGAAGAGGCGTGTCCCGAGAGTGCAATAAGTTGTTCGTAGTACTTTCCTGTGGCGGTATCATAGGGCAGGGGGGCAATAAACTTTCTGGATATTTGCGGGATCTGCATCAGTTTTTCCTGTCCCATCCTGCCTGCCGCATTGACGTATCTGGAAGGAGCATTGGAGCACAGAATCCTGATTCCGTTTTCTTTACAGAACTCCACCAAAGGGCGGTAGTCGGTGTAGTTTTTCCATGGCCTGACGTCTTTCCTGAAATCTTTTTCCCGTATCAGACCGGATAAATATTCCTCCATGATGTTTTGCACATCCCTGTCAAACATTTCCATTGATAATACGGTGTGTGTGCCGTATTTAAGAAAAAGGAGACTGAGCAGTTCTTTTTCGAGGGCATGACCTGCTGAGTCATTATGCTCTTCTCCGAAAAGAAGAACATTGTGGTTTTCCATATCTGCGATGATGCTGTCGGCGGGAACTTCTTTCTGCAGGCGTAAGGAGAATATCCGGTAGTGGTTTTCCTGTGCTGATGAGGGCAGGTATACAGCGAGTATTGCGGCAACTGTGGCAATGTGCAGGAAAAAGGAAGCAAAGTTCCGGGAAGGTTTAGATATCATTGTTTTCGGTTATTTCTTTTTATAAAGTCACCCGGGCTCCGGAGTAACCTGTCGAATACAAAATGCTGAATCAGCACCAGCCCTGTGTCGCCGGGAACAGATGCATACATCCTGTCGAGGTCATACTTCAGCGGGTTTCCGAGTGAGTCAAGTTTCGAAAGAGACTGGTCAGAGATTCCTTTCAGGTAAGCCCTCATGATTTGTTCCGGATGGCCTTTCCCTTTTACCGTAAAAATAAAAGATGGAGCGGATGCAAGGATGGAATCTTTTTTTGCTTTTGGCATATTGTGCACTGCGGCCTCATACTGAACATTCCTGAAAAAAGAAAGATAGTACCGTGCTGCAATGGTATCAGGTTCCTGTATAATTTTTTTGGCTGCAGTGGCTTCGATTTTTATCTGCATTCCCTGCATTGCTTCTACCCGGAAGGAATGTTCCGGCGTGGCAGGATAATCAACGGAAATAAATTCCATCTCACGGGGTTCATAATGGAAGATAATATGTTCCTTCCATGCTTCTTCGCTGGCAGAGTAGCGGGGAGTTAGGTACCCGTTCAGTCCGGGGAGGAACATGATAAAAGGCTCAGGAGATTCTTCCATCTTCATAAATGTGCCGAGTTGGTCATGGGTGGGACCTCCCACGTAATAAACTTTTACCAGGTCTGTTCCTTTATAGATCTCTGTTTTAATCCCGGTGGCAGCCAGGTTTCTGATAACATTATCTTTTGCCGAGCGTGCAACGGGGCTTTTAACCTGCAGGCTGAACATGGTATGAAGAAGTGCATTGATCAGGTCATTGCGGGCTTTGAACTTCCCGTTCACTTTCCAGGTATCCGGGGATTCTTTTTCGAGTGTAACATGGTCGGAAGTATCTTTTTTTCCTGCGAGAAATATTTTTGTTACAGCAGCCGTATCATCAATGGCAAAGTCATGCAGTTCATGGCTGATGCTTCCAGTCTTGTTGTTCCTGTATAGCAATATGGACAGGAGTGCCAGCAGGAGAGTGATGAGAAGGAGGACGATATTTCTCTTCATTTACCGTACTTTCTTTTTCTGACCAGTGCAATAATTATTCCTGCTAGGGCAACGGCCATGACTGGCAGAACAGTATTAAGAAGCTGCCATGATAAGCGTTCTGTTTCCAACCTTGTTTTGTCGAGCAGCCTCAGCCTGACTTCCTTTGAACGCAGGCTTATGAGCCCGCTTTCATCCAGGAGGTAATCAATGCAGTTCAGCATAAAATTTTTATTGCCGTAAGATTGCCCGGTGTAGTGATCATAGCCGAGGGGATAAAACCGGCCTGAGGATCGTTTATACTGGTTTTTGATGATGTCTCCGTCGGCAACAACAATCATACTGTTGTTTTCTGATTTTTCCCGGAATCCGGTATCGTATTTCATAAGTTCTTCGGGGACTCTGTTTTTAAAACCGGATTCAAATGCGCCTTCGAGCAATACCGCAATCGGCTGTCCCGGCTGGTTGTACTGGGCCATCACGGGTTTTTGTTTTACTGCTGAAAGATCAATATGCACGGGCGAATAGAAAGTCTTGCTGTACCTTGAAGATGAGAGCAGTATGGTTTTTCTTATTCTTACGGGTCCTACGGTGTCAATGCTGCTTGTAAATTCACACTTAACAGCATTCAGGTTGTTTACTACAGGATGATTGGTCTTTGGGAAAACGAGGGGGAAATACATCCATGGGAGGAACTCTGTTTTAGGCTGGTTCCCGATGTTGCCTGTTACGATGGGAATAGGGGCGGCTTCAAGGTCCAGGACGAGATTGGGATTGATGCGTACTCCGTACCTGAATAACTGGTCATCGAGGTTAAGCTGCAGGTCTGTAGCCATGGCAGAACTTGCTCCTGCAAGGCTGTCCATGGAAGCATTCATTTTATCAACCAGCCATATAACCTTGCCCCCGTGCATGATATACTGGTCGAGGAGGAATTTTTCATTTTCTCCGAAAGCGCTGTCAGGTTTTGCTATGATGATTAGGTTATACGGGGAGAGGTTGCTGGTAAGTTTTCCGTTTTCGATCTTCCCCGCGATTCGCACTCTTTCTGCAGAGTAAAAATCATTAAGCGTCCCGGTGATGTCTGCAGTCTGGAGTGTATCCAGTTCCCCATGTCCTTCCGTGAAGCCGATCCGTGGTTTCGAAGTCACGACGAGGCGGCGGATGGTATTGGCCATCTCATACTCCAGGGCACCGATACTGTTATTGATCATTTCTTCGGGAGCTGTGCCGATACTGCTTTTGAGGAGCTGAAGGGGTAATTCTTTGCTGCGGTATGAAACCAGGGCGCCGGGAAAAATCACCTTTTGCATACTGGCATCTCCTTCTTTTACTTCGAGGGTGGTTGGCTGCAGTCCCTTATCTGCAAGCTGCCTGTATATTTTCTTTCTTTCGGCAGGGTTGGTGCCGGCAGAAGGATTGATAAATTCATATTCTATATTTCCCCCGGA
>JAHEYN010000010.1:108332-113810 GCA_023251555.1 Bacteroidota bacterium
ATTGCGGATTTGATCGAGAAGATCTCTGGTGGAGTTCCTTAACCGCTTGAATCCCGATGGAAAATCACCTTCGAGGTACACCTTCACATAAACGATATCGTCAAGATTACGAACTAATTTTTTTGCTGACGCAGAGAGCGTGTATCTTTTTTCTTCAGTGAGATCAATGCTGAACTGAATGTATGAAGCGATAATATTAATAAGTATAAGCACAGCGGTTCCGAGCAGCATCTGCACGAGGTCACGCTGTTTAGGCCTCCTTCTTTTTTTTGCCTGTGCGTTTACCATTTCCTGCTGTTGACAACTGTTTTAGTAGCGAGAAGAAAGAAAATAATGAGGCTGATAAAATATATAATATCTTTAAGTTCAAGCACCCCGCGACTCATGGAGAGGTAGTGGGCATTGATTCCAAGGGTTTCTATCAGCAGGTCGGCCTTGCCGGAGAAGAGAAGAGAACTCACCGATGAGAATCCCATGTAGCAGAAGAATGAGAGAAAGAGTGCAAGGATAAAAGAGATGATCTGGTTTCCGGAGACAGAAGACGCGAAGATTCCTATGGCGCAGAATCCTCCTGCGAGAAACAGCAGTCCCGCGTAAGAACCCCAGGTACCTCCGTGATCAATGTTTCCCTGCGGTATGCTCAGTTCGTAAACCGACCAGTAATAAATGAGGGTTGGGATGAGGGAAAAAATCACCAGCATGAAGCCTGCGATATACTTTGAAATGATAATTGAATTTCCGCCGAGCGGCCTGGTATAAAGAATTTCGATGGTTCCGGATTTCTTTTCTTCAGAGAAAGAACGCATGGTTACAGCGGGAATAAGGAACATAAATACCCAGGGGGCAATTACGAAGAATGTTTCAAGGGAAGCATACCCGTTATCAATCATGTTGAAGTCCGTACCCGGGAACACCCAAAGAAAGAGCCCCGTGATAAGGAGGAAAACGATAACGACCAGATATCCTGTGAGTGAGCTTAGAAAGGACCGGATTTCTTTTTTTATTAAAGCAAGCAAGGTGTTGTTGTTCCTAATGTGTAAGGATGCCAAAAATAAATATTTTTAATTACTTTTAGCCCCCTTTCCGGGAAGGCTTTTCCTCCCGGGAGGTGCAAAAGACTGATTTAACCCTTCCAATGAAAGTCCTGAAATTCGGAGGTACCTCTGTGGGCACTCCCGGGCGCATGCATAAGCTTGTGAAGCTGGTACAGCCCGGGGAGCCTGTAATAATAGTCCTGTCTGCTGTTTCAGGCACCACCAATGCGCTCACTGAAATAGCAAATTTTCTTTTAAAAAAAGATGCGGCCGGAGCTTTGAATCTTATCGGGAAGATGGAAGCCCAGTATGAGTTATTTATCCGGGAACTCTATCGTTCTCCTGGCTTTCTTGAGAAGGGGAGGGAAGTTGTTGCTTCCCATTTTGGCCTGCTGCGCAGCCTTTGCAAGGATGAGTTTGGCATAAGGGAGGAGAAAATTGTGCTTGCCCAGGGAGAACTGCTTTCCACCACACTCTTTTATAACTACCTGCAGGAAATTTCACTCCCGGCAGTATTCCTTTCTGCGCTTGATTTCATGCGTATAGACGGTGACGGGGAACCGCTTCTCCCGTACATTGAGGAACATCTCGGGAAACTTCTTTCTGCACACAAGGAAGCACAGCTCTTTATTACGCAGGGTTATATCTGCCGCAATGCTTTCGGGGAAATTGATAACCTCAAGCGGGGAGGGAGTGATTATACTGCCTCCCTTATCGGGGCTGCGGTCCGTGCCGGGGAGATACAGATCTGGACAGATATAGATGGCATGCACAACAACGATCCCCGTTATGTAAAAAACACATTCCCAATCGCAGAGCTTTCTTTTGACGAGGCTGCAGAGCTTGCCTATTTCGGTGCAAAAATACTCCATCCGGCTACCGTGCTCCCCGCAAGAAAGTTCAATATTCCCGTACGGCTGCTCAATACCATGCAGCCTGCTGCGCCGGGTACACTTATTACTGCAAAAGCCAAAGGTGAGCTTTTCCGGGCGGTGGCGGCCAAGGACGGGATAGTGGCTATTAAGCTCCGGTCCAGCCGTATGCTGCTTGCCTATGGGTTCCTGAGGAAAGTTTTTGAAGTATTTGAACAGTACAAAACACCCATTGACATGATTGCCACCTCGGAAGTGGCTGTATCCCTCACTATTGACAATACAGCTTATCTTGACAATATCGTGAAAGAACTTTCGGATTATGCGACTGTTGAGGTTGACCGGGACCAGACTATCATTTGTATCGTGGGTAATTTTTATGCCGGCAAAGAGGGTTGTGCATTCCGGGTGATGGAAGCAATGAAAAATATTCCCATACGAATGATCTCGTATGGAGGAAGCGAGAATAACATATCCATGCTTGTGAACACAGGTTTCAGAACAAAGGCACTGGAGGCGCTGAACGAAGGGTTGTTTTCAATAAAGAGAAACATTGAATAATATGCTGCCGAATCAACTTCTGAAAGAGTTTCACAGCATCGAAACACCTTTTTATTATTATGATATTCCCCTGCTCGAAAAAACCCTTTCCGAACTGACGAAAAATGCTGGTCAGTACGGATATAAAATTCACTATGCCCTGAAGGCCAATGTGAATGACAGGGTTCTTAAAACTGTTGTTAAGCATGGACTGGGAGCCGATTGCGTGAGCGGGAATGAAATTCAGAAAGCCCTTGGTTCAGGATTCATGCCCCGTGATATTGTATTTGCCGGTGTGGGCAAAACGGATAAAGAAATTGCACTTGCGCTTCAGCATAAAATCTTTTGTTTTAACATCGAATCACTCCAGGAGCTTCGGGTGATCAATGATCTTGCCGGCCGTATGGGTTTCAGGGCCCCTGTTGCCCTGCGAATAAATCCTAACGTACATGCGCACACGCATGATTACATCACCACCGGTCTGGAAGAAAATAAGTTTGGAATACAGCAGGAACTTCTTCCGGGGCTTGCAGAGCTTCTTCCTTCTCTCGAGAACCTGAGGCTGGTGGGATTGCATTTTCATATCGGCTCACAGGTTACGGATCTCTCAAGCTACAGGAACCTCTGTGTGAGGGCCGGTGAACTGCTTCGCTGGTTCAGGGAAAGAAACATTGTCATTGAACATGTGAATATGGGCGGGGGCCTTGGTGTTGATTATCATGATCCTGACAATAACCCGGTTCCTCCTTTCTCAGAATATTTTGCTGTTTTCAACCGTTTCATGGAAATACAGCCCGGCCAGCGCCTTCACTTTGAGCTGGGACGGTCCGTGGTTGCACAGTGCGGCAGCCTCATATCAAGAGTGTTGTATGTAAAAGAAGGTACACGTCGCACCTTTCTTATCCTTGATGCAGGGATGACTGAACTTATCCGGCCTGCACTGTATCAGGCTTTCCATAAAATAGAAAATCTTACAGCTTCCCTTGAGAGGCATTCTCCGCCGGACCATGAATATGATGTCGCAGGGCCCGTTTGTGAATCTTCCGACTGCTTTGGTAAATCTGTTTCTCTTCCTTCTTCAGAACGGGGAGATATCATTGCTGTCAGGAGTGCCGGGGCCTACGGGGAGGTGATGTCATCTTCATACAATCTCAGGGAGAAAGTGCGTGCGGTGTATACCGATGAATTGGGCAAAGGGAAGTAAGAGCCCTTTTTTCTTAATTTTGTCTCACATGAAAAGAATCCCTGCCTACGTTGATATTAAGGCAAAGTATTTTCTGAAAAAAATACTGCTTAAGTTTTTTTACGGGAAATATGCGTATCCGCTTGTTTACCAGGCTTCGGTGGGAGATCTCTTTGTAATTCTTCTTTTCCAGAAGATATTTCGTATCAACAGCCATGTCCCGTTTCCGGTTCATTATACCAATCAGATGACAAGGTCGTGCAGGAGGCAGCTCCTTGCCGAGGGAGATTCCATCTACAACTTCGCCCTTAGCGGCGGCTTATACATCCAGGCAACCAACGGGATAAAGATAGGAGCGGGGACGATCATTGCGCCCGGTGTCAAAATCATTTCTGCCAATCACGACCAGTATGATTTTCATAATACATATATTGAAGGGAATCCCGTTGTGATCGGCCGCCACTGCTGGATAGGCGCGAATGTGGTAATTCTGCCCGGCGTGGTTCTCGGCGACAACTGCGTGGTTGCGGCAGGAGCGGTGGTTCACAGGAGTTTTGATACGGGCTCCATTGTGGGAGGCGTCCCTGCTGTGCTTATAAAAAAGAAAGAGCCGCAGCCTCGTGAATACAGGATGTGCAACCGTTGTATCCTTGATACGAATGATGACCCGGAGATCACTTTCAACACCGAAGGGGTGTGCAACCACTGCATGCAATACACTTCCCTGGCTGCGAAATATAACTACAAGAACGGAGAAGGGGAGAGGAAACTGGATGAAATAGTGCAAACAATAAAAAAACAAGGGAAAGGAAAACCCTATGACTGCATTATGGGCCTGAGCGGGGGCGTTGACAGCACCTATCTTGCCTACCATGTGAAGAGACTTGGGCTGAGGCCTCTTGTTGTGCACTTTGATAATGGCTGGAACTCAGAGATCGCTGTAAACAATATCGAGAACATCCTTAAAAAACTTGGTTTTGACCTTTATACTTACGTAGTGGACTGGAAAGAATTCCGTGATCTGCAGCTCTCCTATATCAAAGCCTCCGTGATAGACTGGGAAATCCCTTCCGACCATGGTTTCTTTGCGATACTTTTTCACCTGGCGGCCAGGCATAATATCAGGCACATCCTTAGCGGGCATAATATTGCCACCGAGGCTATACTCCCGAAATATATGAGGTGGAGTAAAATGGATGTGGCAAACATTCTTGACATACACCGCAAGTACGGTACGATGAAACTGAAAACATTTCCTATGCTTGGATTCTTCCGGTACGCTTATTACCTGCTGGTTAAAAAGATAGAACTGGTAAACATTCTCAATTACCTGCCATATAACAGGAAAGAAATAAAGGAACTCATTCATCGGGAACTGGAATGGAAAGACTACGGGGGAAAGCACTATGAATCTATTTTCACCCGTTTTTACCAGGGTTATGTACTCCCTGAGAAATTCGGTGTTGATAAGCGCAAAGCACATCTTTCCAATATGATAATGTCCGGGCAGATCAGCAGGGAAGAGGCTCTCAGTGAAATACAGAAACCTCCTTACGATCCAGCCCAGCTGAAAATTGACATGGAATATGTGATAAAGAAACTGGGTCTTACACCTCAGGAGTTCCGCAAATACATGGAGCAGCCTGCGAAAAGCCATCTTGATTATGTATCCTACGAAACAGGCCTTTACCGCAGGCATGAGCGTTTTTTCAGCCTTATCAATCCTTTGATCCGGGCCATCAGGAAAATTTCAGGAAGAAAGGGGTAGCCGGGTGGCGCAGAGCTTTCCTGCTGCCTGTAACACACCTGCCCGTGTGCGGGAATGCAACCACTAATTTCTCCTTACCTT
>JAHEYN010000046.1 GCA_023251555.1 Bacteroidota bacterium
CGCCGGCATCACCCATGGCCCCGGCGCGGGCATCAGGAGCAATTAGCAGGAAGGGAACGGCTGTGGTAATCGTATTGATACCGCCCGTAAGCGAATTCGTGGTGGTTTTTGTCTGTGAAAACACAGGCGTCCCGGAGCATAGAAAAATAATCACACTGCATAAAAAAACAGAAACATAAATTTTTAATCCGCTCATCATTTCCTGCATTTTCTTTATAGCTGTGATCATAATTCTACAAATATATAAATATTTATTCTCAAAGAGGGCGTCATTATTTCAGGATAACGAGCTTCTCATATTTATCTGCATATGAACCATCCCCTGAACGGACTTCTACCCTGTAAATGTATACACCTCTGCCGATTTTTTCTCCAAAATCATCCAGGCCGTCCCACTCAACAGGATCAGAGCGATAACCTTTCGTATCCATGCTGGCGTTAATCGTTTTAATAATCTTACCGGAAACAGTAAATACCTGAATCCGCACATCCATGGGAATACACGGTCTGTTGTGATTAAAATAAAACGCAGTGTGGGTAGTGAAAGGATTGGGGTAGTTCAGCACATGTTCCAGTGCCATCTTTTCCGAAGATGCCACGACAAATTCGGTAACGGCATACGATGAATTGTTATAAACATCCCAGGCTTTAAAGGCAATCTTATGGCGGCCTTCATTCAATTTAGAGAAAGGATAAATCACCTTCCCTGACCGGTAGCTGTCAAGATCCGATTCATAATAGTCGTTCAGTTCATATATCTTTCCTCCTTCATTTGCTTCATCAAGAGTGGCAACCAGGTCGTGCCCGATACCGTTCCCGACGGTATTGATGCCCGATGAATCGGAAAGCAGTGCATAGAGGCTGGGGCTGTCGTCGGTGATCATACCGGGAACAAACTTTTCATCATTCAGGTACAGCCTGATAACAGGGCCTGATTTATCAGTGTAATTTCCGTTACCGGCGCCGCCTATCTGCACATTCTCGTAAAACCCGTTTGCATCCGCAGAACCATTCTCCGCATAATAGCTTACTCTTCCCTGTCCATACTGGAAAGCAATATCCTTGGGAACAATAAAAGTAAAAGTAAACTTCCCGTTTTTAACACTCACTTTCCCCCTGTAAACGATATTTTTCTGCAGCCTGAACGCGAAAGGGCTGCTGGAGGGGTCATTGGCAAGCGTGGTTACGGCAGTGCTTTTGTCATATACAGTAGGCGTAAGTATGCCGTTAAACTCATTCAGCCTGGCTCCGCCGGCATCCCTGATCTCGCCGGCAATGGTAATTTTATCAAGGGCGCGGATAGTGTCCGCTGCCGAAAGAACCGTATCTCCGTTCACTGCCGTGGTAATAATATTGTAACGGGGCATGGCGAGACGGAGAGCGGGATCTCCGAGCAGTGTGAAGTTCCGGTTGTTGTCAATCGTTCCGCTTGCAACCTTTGTGTTCCTGAATATTTCTCCTATAGGCTCATACGCCCCGTTTTTTTTGCTGAAAAGATTCTGGTAAAACCTTTGATTGAGCGTGTAATTGGGACCGGACTGCACGAGGCGGACAGTACTCATCAGAGCTATGCCTCCCCCATTGGGATTCAGGAGAACATATTCCCCGGCAGAAGTATAATCAGGATCATCAAAACGACTGAACTCGCAGGTGGCTGTGAAAAAAAGCGGGAGGTTATTAATGTTTTCCCAACTATTGATAGAGGTAATATCAAGAACTCTCTCATGCGCAAGGCCGGCCTCTCCTCCATGCCCGGTGTAATTGATAATCAGCGCTCCTCTTTCAACTCTTTTATCAATAGCTTCATTCACATCGGGGTAGCGTTGCCCGCCGGGCGTGGACTGCTGCTTATAAGCGTCAAAATATATCTTGTCAATATTATAATTATTGCAACTGGTGTCCACATAGTTCGCCAGTGACTCTGCCTGGCTGATATGGGTATTGTTGTCTTCGTCATCCGCCACAAAACAAATCGTGTTCCGCCAGTCGCCGAAACTTGACACGGCAGATGCATCGCACAAACCTCCGCTTGCCGTTGCCGGGCTGCCATAACGGATAATTTTATCTACCACGCCTTTTGCTTCCTCAGCCGTTTTCACCGGCAGTCTGCCAATACCTATGTCAAGAAACTCTGCGGAGTTGGAATTCCACTGGCCTTCATTGCTGTCGAGCAATCCATAATAGTCATCCGAGACATATGATAATATCGGAGCAAGGGAATTAGCCGACTGGTAAGTCGGAATAAAATTATTATTAACCGCAAGCCTGTCCTTATTATCATAAGACCCGTCACCGAAAAGAAGCAAATACCCCGGCATCTCCGCCGGCGTTGCAGCACGGTTGTAAAACATCCTCACGAAATCCCTTATTGCGGATATGTCACGGCTCCCGGAAGAGAACTCATTATAAACCTGTTGGGGAGTTACCACCACCACCCCGAGGCTGTCCGACTGCCGGTGGAAATCAGCCAGCCGCATAGCTTCATCTTTAAATTCCGGAGCAGTTACGATAATCAGGTCAGGCTGTGGCAAAGCATGCAGGTCCTGGTTTTCAACTGCTCCATCAAGGACAGGATCCAGATAGCTGCCGGAAGAGAAAGCTATAAATTCATGCAGCGTATCCGTAGCCAGCACAAATGAGGCCTGGCTGCCGTTAAAAGCAAGCTGCTCCTCCTTAACAGTCACCGGGTCGGTAACATCAAACACTCTCAAATCAGGCGCAGAGCCCAAAATCTCAAACATCGAAATATTTCCGGCCCCTGATGATTTTGCATCCCTGAACAACAGCTGCCCACCATTCATAATAAGTTTGCTTCTCGCATTTATTTCCAGGTAATTCAGCCATCCCACCGAAGTGCTTGCAGGTTTATTGTATGAGAGAGAGATTGTGATGTCGGGAGAGGATGGGGTAAAGGTGGCTGTGCTGCCGGATGCAGAAGAAGAAGCCGCATAATCACAGAAATAACAGGAGCAGTCGATATTCCCGATATTCTGGGTAAGCACATTTTGTCCGTTTGCTCTGACTGAAAAACTGCTGGGAGTGCATGACCTCGCAGCCGTTTCGCATTTGAAATAGACAGGCACCGAAAAATCAATGGCAGGAAAAGAAAAAATAAAATCCTGGGTGGTAAGAACATCAAATTCTTCCCCATACCATTCCCTTCCCGTTTTCAGGATGTTTCTCTTGTCTTCATCATGATATGCAAAATCATCAAAAGCAGTTACCGTTGTATTATATGAAGCGGGAGGGGGTTCCAAAGCAATCCTCTTCCCGGCACCTATGTCTGCCGTAATAAAATAATAAACCGTATCCGAATACAGGTGTGTTGTATGATGAAACCTTCCGTCGGAGGCATTGTACTTCCATCGGTTCGGGGAGCGCCCAAAAAACAGTATGTAGTCTGATTCATCAAACACTCCGTCGTTTTCTCCCGAAACAAAAATTGCATTCTCCAGGAGGTCGTCATACCTGGGAGCCCCATTGAAATTGGATAACATCTCTCCCCCGTTTCCGTACATCCTTATATTCTTCGCATTGATAACAGAATCCATTCCCAGCTTAAGCAAATCCTGGTAGGTGAGCCTGTATACGCCATCCTTAACGGTAGCCACCTTGAACCAACGGCCGCTTTTCAGGACAGAAGATGATGTAAACTGGCCTCCAAAGCCTCCCGCCTTTTTGGCATATTCTTTTTCCTCACCCGGAGAAAGAATCAAATCAAAGGCAACGAGCTTTTCATAAATATTACCTGCCCGGTTATAACGAAGGGGGATAAATGAAACTACCGTATATTGTTTCTTCTTTTCAAATCCTTCCCGGGATACCATCTCTATTGCCTGCCCGATATTTATCCCTGCATCAATTGCCGCAGATTCCGAAGAGGATAAAGCCTCATAGCGTTCATTTGATAATATGAGATTCTGCCTTCCGGCAAAGCGTTCGGTAAAAACGGGTAAAAAATACCGCCGGGGGTCGGAAGATCCGCCTTCAAAGGAAAGCAGCAGCCTCCCGATCTCATCTTTATAAGGGTTGTTCCATTTGAGCTTTCCATGATAAATAAAGGCACCCTGACCCATAGAATGCTGAAACAAAAACAGCAACGCAACCAAAACCGGGAAGCTGAGAACCGTTTTTTTCATAAGTCTTCCGGGATAAAATACCATTGTATTATAAGACAAAAAGGGCATTCTTTAAAAGAAAACGTGGAAAAAAAATTTTGATTCTTTCATAAAAAAACTTAATTTTGTATAATAAAGTGCATCTTACAAACGTAATATTAAATATTATTATTGCCTAATTTTGAATTCATTCACACTGCACTTCTTTTTTAAACACAATATCCCGCATATGATCGCTAAAAATAACTATCAGAAAGGATGATGCGTAGCGCTGCAGGCAGATTGTTATTTCTATTGTTATTGCTTTCCGGAGGCTATTCTGCTTTTGCTCAGGACCCGGAATTTACGCAATTTTATGCCAACCCCCTGTATCTCAACCCTGCTTTTGCAGGAAGCGGAAGGTGCCCGCGTTTTGTGATGGACTACCGCAACCAGTGGCCCGTGTTAACCGGGACATTTGTAACTTCTTACGCCTCATACGACCAGCACTTTGATGCCCTGCAGGGAGGCCTCGGCCTTTCAGTATACAGCGACAAGGCCGGCGAAGCCACTATTACCACCACGAATGTAAGCGGGATGTACGCTTATTCCGTAAATCTTAACAGGCGCTTTTCATTTAAGTTTGGAATCCAGGGATCCTATATCCAGAAAGGCGTTGATTGGGCTAAAATGGTTTTCGGGGATATGATAGACAAACGCTATGGCACCATATTCCAGACAAGCGAAGTTCCTACTCCCTCAAGAAGTTACCCTGACTTCTCCGCCGGGGTTCTTGCATACAGCACCTCTTACTACGGGGGAATCGCCGTACACCACCTCACAGAACCCCAGGAAGGGTTCAGCAGCCTGCCCAAAAGCTATCTGCCCCGGAAATATACAGTTCATGGAGGAGCCCTTATACCCATTGAAAAAGGAGGATCCCGAAAAGCAACCGCCTATATTTCACCCAACATCCTGTACCAGCAGCAGCTTAAATTCCAGCAGTTCAACGGAGGCCTTTATGTCATAAGGGATCCTCTGGTAGGCGGAATATGGTACAGGTATGCCTTCTCCAACTCCGATGCTGTAATAGTACTGGCAGGCTTGCAGCACGGGATATTTAAATTCGGCTACAGCTACGATATTACCGTTTCAAAGCTTGCCGCAGCTTCGGGAGGATCTCATGAATTTTCATTTTCCACCCAGTTCCAGTGTAAGCCAAAAAGAAAAAAATTCAGGACAATACATTGTCCCTCTTTTTAGTTATATATTTGAATATTTCAATGAAAATCTTAAATTTGCATACTTGAATAAATTCAATACCATGAAAAAGAAGTTTAGAAAAGCAGCGGGGTATTTTACGATGGGTGCGGCAGTGGCAATTGCGGCTTCCTGTGGCAAGCCCAAGTCCTCTGCTACCGGATGGGAATACAATAACCCGGACAACGGCGGATTTGAAGTGGTTCCCTACGACGAACAGGAAACCGGTCCGGGGCTGATTCTTGTTGAAGGCGGTACCTTTACCATGGGAAGAACCGAACAGGATATTACCATTGACTGGGACAACATCCCGAGAAGAGTTACCGTATCATCCTTCTACATGGATGAAACAGAAGTGAAAAATATAGACTGGCTTGAATACCTCTACTGGCTTGACAGGGTTTATGGTGCCGATTACCCCGAGGTGCAGAAAAAAGCCCTCCCCGATACACTTGTATGGAGGGACCGCCTCGCTTATAACGAACCTTACGTAGAGCATTACCTCCGCCACCCGTCCTACCAGGAATATCCCGTTGTGGGCGTTAACTGGCTGCAGGTAAATGACTACTGCGCATGGAGAACAGACAGGGTGAACGAAAGAATTCTCATCAGAGAAGGTATTCTGAGGGAAAACCCTGCACAGGTAAACGAAGATAATTTCAATACCGATGCATACCTCTCAGGACAATATGAAGGCCTCGTTAAAGGCGACCTCCCTGACCTGAACCCCAACAGGGATACAAGGAAGGTGCGGATGGAAGACGGCATTTTCCTCCCGCGCTACCGCCTCCCGACAGAAATCGAGTGGGAATATGCCTCCCTGGGACAGGTTGGAAACACTGTCTATGAAAGGGTTACGGAGCGTAAGCAATATCCCTGGAACGGTCACGTTGTGAGAAATGGCGATGAAGCCGACAAAGGCCGCATGATGGCAAACTTCAAAAGAGGACGGGGCGATAACATGGGAACCGCAGGTTTTCTTAATGACAATGGAGATGTGCCTGTACCCGTTCACTCATACTGGCCCAACGATTACGGGTTATACTGCATGGCAGGAAACGTAAACGAATGGGTGATGGATGTGTACCGCCCGCTTTCCCACGAGGATAAAACCGACTTTAACTCATTCCGCGGCAACGTTTATAAAACACAGACGAGGGATGAAGAGGGCCAGATTCTTGAAAAAGACTCTCTGGGCCATATACAAGTTCGTGAAGTGAGCGACACGCTTGACAATCTCCAGGACAGGAGAAACTACCGTGCTTCTGATAACATGAGTTATCTTGACGGGGATGTGGAAAGTGAAATCACTTATAACTACGGTGTTACCAGCTTGATCAATGATAAGGCAAGGGTATTCAAAGGCGGTTCGTGGAAAGACCGTGCATACTGGATGTCACCGGGTGCCCGCCGTTATCTCGATGAAAAACAATCCACCGATGACATAGGGTTCCGCTGTGCAATGACGAGGGTGGGAAGTCCTGAAGGGTTCGGTTATAAAAGAAAGAAGAAAAAGTAAAATATTTATGATTCCATACAAAAGCCCGGGAGTTATTCCCGGGCTTTTTGTTTTAATAAAGTACAAATCTGTACATCTTTTTGTATAATTTTGCCTGCAGTCAAAACCCCATGAGTAAAAGTAATTTTTCAAAAGAAACCTATCTCTTCTGGTATAAATCCATGCTTTTGATGCGCAAGTTCGAAGAGCGGGCGGGGCAACTGTACGGGCAGCAGAAAATCAGGGGGTTTTGCCACTTATACATAGGCCAGGAAGCCATTGTCGCCGGAGCACTTTCGGCAATACGCCCTGATGATATCATGATTACTGCATACCGCGATCATGCACACGCCATCGGGAAAGGCATTCCTCCAAGAGAAGTGATGGCTGAATTATACGGGAAAGTGACCGGCTGCTCCAGGGGCAAAGGAGGCTCCATGCATCTCTTCTCGGCCAGACATAAATTTTTCGGAGGACACGGAATTGTAGGCGGACAGATACCGCTGGGAGCCGGCATTGCGTTTGCCGAAAAAAGCAAGGGCACTGATGCCGTATGCCTTTGTTATATGGGTGACGGGGCTGTCCGGCAGGGAGCACTTCACGAAACTTTCAATATGGCTATGTTATGGAAGCTTCCCGTAATATTCATCTGCGAGAATAACAATTACGCTATGGGAACCTCCGTAAAACGAACCAGCAACGTAACCGATATTTATAAACTCGGTTCTGCTTATGACATGCCTTCCGCACAGGTAGACGGAATGAGTTGCGAGGAAGTGCATGAGGCCATGGAAACCGCTGTAAACAGGGCAAGAGAAGGGAATGGCCCAACCTTCCTTGAAATATGCACCTACCGGTATAAAGGCCACTCCATGTCGGACCCTGCAAAGTACCGCAGCAAAGAAGAAGTGGATTTGTATAAATCCAAAGACCCCATTGACATGGTTTTAAAAACCATCTATGAAAAAAAATATGCCTCCGAAAAAGAAATTAACACTGTAAACGAAGAAATCAAAAGTATTGTGGAGGATGCTGTAAGCTTTGCCGAATCCTCTCCTTATCCCGGAGAAGATGAACTGTTTAAAGACGTTTACATGCAGGAAGACTATCCGTATATAAAAGAATAACCTTACTAATCAACATCCAAGATGGCAGAAATAGTCCTGATGCCCAAAATGAGCGATACCATGACGGAAGGCGTGGTATCCAAATGGCACAAGAAAGTCGGTGACAAGGTTAAATCCGGTGACCTTGTTGCGGAAATCGAAACCGATAAGGCCACCATGGAATTTGAATCCTACCAGGAAGGAGTGCTGTTATACATTGGAGTGCCGGAAGGAAAAGGAGCTCCCGTAAATGCAGTATTAGCCGTTCTCGGGAAAGAAGGCGAAGACTATAAACCCCTGCTCGAAGCCCAGCTTAAAAAACAACAGGCTGCACCCACAGTTGCCCCTGCCAAACCCGTAGATCCCGCCCCTCCCCGGAAACAGGAAAAACCTGTCGCTGAGAAATCTCCGGAACCTGCAGCCCCGCCAGCATCACCCTCGCATTCAAAAGCCTCTCCCCTGGCAAAAAAAATGGCAGGTGAAAAAGGCATTGACCTTTCGAGAATCCACGGCACAGGAGATGGGGGCAGAATTGTAAAACGCGACATTGACTGGTACAAAGCTTACCCATTGACATCTGTCACAGGCAACCCTATACAGGAGCGGGAAAGTCATGAAGACATCCCCGTCTCACAGATGAGGAAAACCATAGCAAAGCGTTTATCCGAAAGCAAGTTTACCGCCCCTCACTTTTATCTTACCATGGAAATAAATATGGGAAACTGCATGGAGGCAAGAGAAGGCATCAATACCGTTAATTCAACAAAAATTTCCTTCAACGATTTCATTATAAAGGCTGTGGCAGCTTCGCTCCGGGAGAATCCAAAAGTCAATGCCTCATGGAATGATTCGTTTATCCGGCAAAATCACCATATCCATATCGGCGTGGCAATAGCTGTTGAGGACGGGCTGGTAGTTCCTGTGGTCCGCTTTGCAGACGGAAAAACACTCAGCCAGATTGCATCTGAAGTTAAAGCTCTTTCCCAGAAAGCGAAAGACAAAAAACTTCAGCCTTCCGAATGGGAAGGAAACACCTTCACCATTTCCAATCTTGGCATGTTCGGCATTGATGAGTTCACCGCCATTATCAACTCCCCCGACTCATGCATTCTTGCCGCAGGAGCAATAAAGGAAACCCCCATCTCAAGCAAAGGGCTCATTTCATCCGCACACATGATGAAGGTTA
>JAHEYN010000054.1 GCA_023251555.1 Bacteroidota bacterium
GAAGACCCTTATAACGGGTTCAGGCCTTCCCCCGGAAAAATTACCACGCTTCATGCCCCAGGGGGCCACGGAGTAAGAGTCGACACACATGTCTATGCCGGGTACACTATTCCCCCCAATTATGATTCTATGATTGCCAAGCTTATTACTGTGGCAAGAACGAGGGATGAAGCAATCAATACCATGGAAAGGGCCTTAAGCGAATTTGTGGTAGAAGGGGTAAAAACCACAATCCCTTTCCATACACAGCTTATGAAGGATGAAAATTTCAGGAAAGGCAATTACACTACAAAGTTTATGGAAAACTTTACCCTGCAAGAACAACCTCTTCCCTGATTGAGCTTTCGCCCGATTCTTACTTTATTATTCCAAGCTCTTTTCCCACTTTTGAAAATGCTGCAATAGCCTTATCAAGGTGGTGCTTTTCATGTGCAGCAGAAACCTGTACCCTGATCCGTGCCTGATCTTTGGGAACAACAGGATAGAAAAAACCTATGACATAAATTCCTTCCGACAGAAGCCGGTCGGCCATTACCTGGGATTTTTTTGCATCATATAACATCACAGGAACAATAGGATGAATACCTGGTTTAATATCAAATCCGGCCTTTGTCATCCCTTCACGGAAATACAAAGCATTGTTCATCACTTTATCTCTCAGCATAGTTGTTTCACTGAGAAGATCAATTACTGCAGCAGCGGCTCCGACAATCGCCGGGGCAAGTGAATTTGAAAAAAGATACGGGCGGGAGCGCTGCCTGAGCATATCAATGATTTCTCTTTTGCCGGAAGTAAACCCTCCCATGGCGCCCCCCAGTGCTTTCCCGAGGGTTGAAGTAATGATGTCTATCTGCCCCATTACGTTACAGTGCTCATGTGTCCCTTTCCCTGATCTCCCTATAAATCCGCTTGCATGGCTGTCGTCCACCATTACAAGTGCTTCGTATTTTTCTGCCAATACACATATCTGGTCAAGCTTTGCGATAAATCCATCCATTGAAAAAACCCCGTCTGTCACAATTATTTTAAACCGGCATGGGTTTGCATCTTTCAGTTTCTCTTCCAGATCTGCCATATCTGAGTTCCTGTATCTGAAGCGTTGCGCCTTACACAGCCGCACTCCGTCAATAATAGATGCATGGTTAAGCTCATCTGAAATTATAGCATCCTGCTCCCCGAATAAAGGTTCAAAAATCCCGCCATTCGCATCAAAAGCCGCAGCGTAAAGAATAGTGTCCTCGGTTCCCAGAAAGGCGGATATTTTTTCTTCAAGGTTTTTATGAATATCCTGTGTGCCACATATAAAGCGGACAGAAGACATCCCATAGCCCCTGCTGTCAAGTGACGCTTTGGCCGCTTCTATCACTCTGGGATGCGAAGAAAGGCCGAGATAATTATTTGCACAAAAATTAATAACCTCTGCCCCCGTATTGACTTTTATATCCGCCCCCTGGGGAGTTATGATTATTCGCTCTTTCTTGAATAACCCGGCATTCTCAATGGCATTAAGCTCATTCTGCAGGAAGGACTGAAATTTCCCATACATATTCCGGAAGTGTTTTTATCTTTTGCAGGCAAATGTATGATTTAAAACGCCTGTAAAAAAAGCCCCGGAAAAGAGCACGCGGCTTTGCTTGTCCTGGGACTGAGCCATGAAATGATATCTCTTACCTGACTACTAATTTCTGCTGGTAGATATTATTGTCTGAAGATGCGACAACAAAATATATTCCGGGGACCAGCTCAGGAGAGGCGTTTACAGCAATTACACCATCCTCATTGTTGTATAAAGGTATCAGTTTTGTAAATGCTTCACGCCCCGACATATCTTTTATTACTACAAGAACTATCCCGGCTGTTTTTTGTTCAAAGGCTATATGTATATCCCGCCCATCCGAAGGATTAGGATATACCTCTATGTTTTTACTTAAATCATTGAGCATTTTTACCTTTACTACGCCTGAGTATTTTTCCTTCCCGTTAAAATCTGTTTGCTTAAGTCTGTATAAAATTTCCCCGCCCGGAATTACAGCAGGAATATTATTATCAACAAAACTATACTGATTCACTGAAGAGGCATTCCCAGCTCCATTAATTACAGAAAGTCCTGCAAAGTCGGATGGCGTATTGCCGAAAGTTCTTTCCACCGAAAAAAAGGCATTATTTGTTTCTGTGGCAGTAACCCAGTGTAACTGGACTTCTTCATTCAAACGACGGGCCTCAAAAGATATGAGTTCTGTGGGAAGAGCAACTGCCTGACCGGATAATGTAAAAGGAGAAAAGGAAGATATTCCGGGCAATCGCACACAATTTGCCGTCATGCTGTCCCCGATTAAAGGAGAGTCCCATGATACTCCGTTCCAGTGCTGCACTTTAAGGTTGGAAATAGTAGCCGCCTCTGCAGGAGTAACTGTAAAAGTTACCGTAGCAACAGGATTAACAGAATATCCAAGAGGGGTTATTACCCAGTAACGATCAACTGTATTGACACTATTGTCACTTCCGGCAGAATCATTAATATTCGTAACTCCTGAAGGATATGGGTTATTCGTAGGATTCGTATTGTATGTTGCCACCGCCAGCACTCCCGAAGGGTCAGATCCCGCACCCGTGATATCAAATATAAAAGGAACATATATTCCATCTGAAGAAACAAATGGAAATAAGTAAACGCCGGATGTGATTCCAACATTCCATTGGAGATAACTGTATCCCAGGTCAGGAACAGTTTCGCTGATAATAAATCCATTGCTCCGGGTAATGGCTGCAGGAGAAGGATTTTCAATTGTCAGCCTAAAAGCATTAAGGCGGCAAAATCCGTTTAATAATTGCATTTCATTGCTGATGCCGGTGTTATTATCCAGTATTACTTCTGAGGAGGATTTATCAATGACCATATTATAAAAATATGTTGTATTGGCCCCCCCAAGATCCTGATTAAGATCTCCATTAAAACTTATGGTCCCGTTGTTATGATCAAATACTCCATCATTGCTCCAATTCCCTGCAACCCGGATATTTAAAGGGGAAGCCACCAATGTTCCATTGATAACAACAGAATAAAAGTTTGACTCCGCATTTCCTTTTATTGTATCAATACCGCTGAAATTTAATGTTCCGTTATTATGAATAAATGTTCCGTTATTTTCCCAGTTTCCTGTTACAGCAAGTGTGCCCGAGGGAGCTATCAGCGTTCCCGTGATTACAACATGGTTTAAAGTGAGATCGTTTAATATAAGTGTATTCGCCCCAAAAACCACCGTTTCATTACCTGCGTCAAACCCTCCTTCGTTAATCATATCTCCATATATTGCCAGCGTTCCGCCGGGCGACATTGACAGGAATGCCCCGGCATCAATCTGCAGATAGCCGCAACTCGCAGAAGAAGCAATGTCCGGGTATTGCGATAGAGAAGCATTGATAATAACGCTATCTGCCACCGATGGAACAACGCCCCCATTCCAGTTAAGGGAATTGTTCCAGTCTCCGGAAACATTGCCGTTCCATTTTACCAGCTGTGCCCATGCAAAATTTGCAGCTATTACCTGAAGAATCAGGAATATCGTGCATTTATTTACTAACGTTTTCATGACTGCCATTTTTAACAACAATCTGTACATTTCAGCGGACTACCAGTTTCTTGCTGTAGTCTTTGTTTTCAGAACTTGCATTGATAATATACACCCCTGCGGTAAGCTGCCCCAGCAGGTCCCTGGCAATGATAAAGTTGTTGTTCTGTGAAAGCGGCATCACCTTGCTGAAGGCCTCCCTCCCCGTAAGGTCTCTTACCACTACCAGCACTCCGTCATCCGAACCGTAGGGAAGCGTTACCTGTATATCCTGTC
>JAHEYN010000025.1 GCA_023251555.1 Bacteroidota bacterium
TCGATGCAAAGCACTCCCGAAGAAAAGGAAAGATTCCTTGCACTCAGGAACAAATATGAAAATGAAAGCCTCAGCGACCTTGTAAAAAACAGCAAGGAGTTTGTAAGAATCGTTGAACACGACGGGGAACTTGTTCAGAAGGTGGATCCTGTTTTCCTTGAACCCGAGTATTCGAATATCTTTGATTTCAGGGCTCACTTTTTTGCCCCTAAGAAGCAGTTCATGAACAGGTATTTTGACACTTTCTGGGTAAACATTACCTTACTGTGGGCAATGTCCCTGTTTTTATACGTTGCCCTGTACTTTGAATGGCTCAGGAAATTTCTGAATTATTTCGAAGTGATTGCGGGCAGGTTTTCAAAAAAACAGAACGCTTAGGTAAAAAGACAGCCGCCCCCGTCTATATTCTTTACTCTCTTTAGCGGCCCTCACGGAAACCTCAAAAGATTATAACTCCGGGTGATTGCAGCGGAAGTTCTTCTCTAAAGCATTAATGATACCCGGCAGTTCCGCTGCAAAAAAAAACAACCTTCGGGAAAGGAAGGCTGTTTGATTAAACGATTGTAACTGGAACTTACTCCTTCACCATCTGCATCTGGAAAGGAACCTGGATAATTGCCTGATAGTCTTCCCCGGCCTCCTGCATGTCCTCATCGTCTTCCTCGTAAAACCAATTGATGACAATTTCATTACCTTTTTTGCTGATGGCTTCCAGCTTTTTAAAAATATCGAGAATACACTTGGAAGAACTGGTATTGAAATACTCAAGCTGAATATTAACACTGGTTTTAGTACCGGGTATACCCATGTATTTCTCAAGCCATTCCATCATGGGCCTGTAAAACTCAACTGAGTTTTCAGGGATAGACCTGCCTTTAATTTCAAGCATGCCTTTAGACGCATCAAAATGGATACTTGGAGTTTTGGCTGATGCTTCTATCTTAATCGTTTCAATCATCTTTATATGTGTTTAATTTATTGTCCTATTTTAATATGTAAACTGAAAAAAGAATGTTTATCATTTACCGGCTGGAAGTTATAGCTGAGTTTCTGCCCGGATTTCCTCACAATATCAATCATTCCAAGTCCTCCTCCTCCTTTATTTGAAAATTCTTCATTGTTAAGAATCTCCTGGTAAAGGGCTTTAAGTTCTTCCTTAGAAAGTGAGTTGATTTTATCCAGCCTGTCCCTGAGGGAAGATATTTTCTCATTGAGGATATGGTTTCCTGTGAGGATGTAATAATTATTATCCTCCTTGCCTATCATGAGAATCGCAGACTTGGTAGATGCCCCGTTTTCTGAAACAGGATCAGGAACCGGGGTTTCCATTTCGTCAATATGATGATAAAGGTTCTGGAGACACTCCACCAGTACGTTAAAGACTTTCTTTTTAATCTTGGGTTCTTCCTGCATCCTGTCAAGTTTGCTTTCGGTAATGTGCAGGATGGATGTGAGGAGTTCAGAGGAAATCTCACCCTTAAACGACAGCATAATATTATGCCGCTGCATTTTATTATAAAAATCGTAGATATCTATCATCTGATTAGGTGTTGATACCTGCTGCAAATATCCTCAGGTTTTTTGCAGAAAGGCAAATATACATATTTTTTTATTGCAAAAACAAGTGAATAAAGTTAAATCCTGAAGCCGATAACGAGTACATCATCTATCTGTTCTTCCGCGCCTTTCCATTCCATGAACGACCTCTGGATTTCCTTCTCCTGTTCCTCTATATCCTTCCCACTTACCAGCCTGAGCATTTCCTGGAATCTCTTGGCAAGATACTTCCTCCCCCGCCCCCCTCCGAACTGGTCCACATATCCATCCGAAAACATATAAAACATATCCCCTTTCTTCACTTCCACACAGTACGTATGAAACTGCACTTCCATCCCTTCCGTGTATAAGCCCCCTATCGACATCTTATCCCCCTTCAGCTCTTTCAACTCCCCATTCCTCACATAATACAGCGGCCGCATAGCCCCCGCATAGTACAGCTTCCCTCCTGCCCGGTCCAGCATGCTTAATGATATATCCATCCCATCCCGCGTCTCGGCCTCCCTCCTGTCCTGCTGCAGCGCCCTCCTCACCCCTTCATCCAGGTGCTTCAGTATCTCCCCGGGCATCAAGATCCCTCTCTCGTTCACTATCTCATTCAGCAGTGAATTCCCTATCATTGACATGAATGCCCCGGGAACCCCGTGGCCTGTGCAGTCCACCACCGCCAGCAATTCCTTTCCCCCCTTCCTGGTGTACCAGTAAAAATCCCCGCTCACTATAGCCTTGGGCTTATACATCACAAATACCTCCGGAACCCCTTTCCGGATTTCCTCCATCCTCGGAAGTATCGCCTCCTGTATCCGACGCGCATACCGGATACTGTCCGTTATATCCTTATTCCTCGCTTCGATTTCTTCTTTCTGTTCAGTAATCTGCCTGTTGGCTTCTGCCAGATCTTTGTTTTTCAGGCGGTAAATTTCCTTTTCGCCGTACATCTTTTCAACCTCGTATCTAATCTGCAGACTCTTGGTGATTTTATCCCTGTTTTCATTAAATACCTGGTGCTGTATCTCGTGGAATTTCTCATAATGTCCGAGAGCAAGTTCAAAACTGCCAAGCTTCTTATACATCCTGGAGAGATAAAGGTGGTTCTCAAACAGGATTGACTTTATATTAATACTTTCGGCAATTTCAAGGGATTCTTTCAGGTGGGAAGATGCTTTATCATAATCTCCCGTCTCAAGATAAAAGAAACCGAGATTCAGGTGAGACCTGGCAATGCCGGCCTTGCTTTCCATTTCCTTTCTGATGAACAATGCGTCAATGAGGTACTTTTCAGACTCTTTCTTCCGGCCAAGAAAAAAGCTTGAGATACCCATATTTTCAAGGGTATTAGACTCATTCGTCCTGTCCTTTCTTTTTGTAAAAATTTCCATGGCGCTCTCGTAATACTGGAGGGCGCGGGCAGGATCTTTTTTAGCGCTGTCATATATGTTCCCGATGTTACTGAGCAGAGCACCGACCGCTCTTTCATCATTCACCTCCTTAGCCATCTGAAGACTTCTCTGGTTAATATCGAGGGCTTTATCATATTCTCCGATCCTCATATAACAGATTCCCATTCTCAGCATGGTATCAATTTCATCCTTCCTGTTGCGGGTCTGCCCGATAAGCTCAAGATTCTTTATAAAATATTCCATTGCATTATTATAATCTGCAATGGCAAGAAAGATCATCCCGATGAGATTTCCGCAGATAATTTCCTGTTTATGATTATCCAGCTTCTGGAATATTTTCAGTGCCTCATTGAGTTTAGGAAGAGCCAGGTTGTATTCGGAAAGCCTGTAATGAGCGGCCCCGATATTTCTCAATGCTTTTGCAGTAAAATACTCATCAGAGGCTTCAAGTGCAAGAGCATAAGCCTGTTCAGAAAGAAGGATGGACTCCTTCGGAGCAGAATCCAGAAGATCCCAGGCCTTGTCGGTCATTTCCGTAAGCCTGGTAGTCAATGCTGTATTTTCAGTATTTGTATTCATAGTGGCCTGAAGCCGATAACGAGTACATCATCTATCTGTTCTTCCGCGCCTTTCCATTCCATGAACGACCTCTGGATTTCCTTCTCCTGTTCCTCTATATCCTTCCCACTTACCAGCCTGAGCATTTCCTGGAATCTCTTGGCAAGATACTTCCTCCCCCGCCCCCCTCCGAACTGGTCCACATATCCATCCGAAAACATATAAAACATATCCCCTTTCTTCACTTCCACACAGTACGTATGAAACTGCACTTCCATCCCTTCCGTGTATAAGCCCCCTATCGACATCTTATCCCCCTTCAGCTCTTTCAACTCCCCATTCCTCACATAATACAGCGGCCGCATAGCCCCCGCATAGTACAGCTTCCCTCCTGCCCGGTCCAGCATGCTTAATGATATATCCATCCCATCCCGCGTCTCGGCCTCCCTCCTGTCCTGCTGCAGCGCCCTCCTCACCCCTTCATCCAGGTGCTTCAGTATCTCCCCGGGCATCAAGATCCCTCTCTCGTTCACTATCTCATTCAGCAGTGAATTCCCTATCATTGACATGAATGCCCCGGGAACCCCGTGGCCTGTGCAGTCCACCACCGCCAGCAATTCCTTTCCCCCCTTCCTGGTGTACCAGTAAAAATCCCCGCTCACTATAGCCTTGGGCTTATACATCACAAATACCTCCGGAACCCCTTTCCGGATTTCCTCCATCCTCGGAAGTATCGCCTCCTGTATCCGACGCGCATACCGGATACTGTCCGTTATATCCTTATTCCTCGCTTCGATGATTTCTTTCTGGGAAAGCACTTCCACATTGTAAGCTTCGACTTTTTCTTTCTCTTCCTGCAACTGGCTGGTACGGAGCACAACCATTTTTTCGAGTTTCCTGCGCTGCGCCTGCAGGGTGCTGATTCTCCAGCGGACTCCAAAATAAATCCCCGCGATTAGCGTAAGGGCACTCAACATGTAAAACCACCATGTCCTGTAGAAAGGGGGTTCGATCATAAAGTGAAAAGCGGGCATAGTGCTGCTCCATATTCCGTCATTATTGGCAGCTTTCACCTTAAATGTATATTCCCCCGGGGGGAGGTTGGAATAAGTTGCATGAATTTCTTTTGTAACGGGAGACCATCCGTTATCAAAACCTTCCAGCAGATACTGGTATCTTACTTTTTCGGGTGCGGTAAGAGAGATCCCGATGTAATCAAAAGTGACATGATTTTTTTTATATGTAAGAACCAATCCTTCGGGGAGGCCGTCTCTTATTGCTGACTTTGTGCTCCAGGAAGCCCAGTCCACATTTTCGGAGAAGAGCCTGAGGTTAGTAATATGCACGAGGGGAGGCACTGCATTCATGAAATCTTCCCTGGGATTATATCTGATTGCTCCGCGGATGGTGCCGAACCATATATTCCTGTTAGCATCCTTATAAACGGCATTCTGGTTACATTCAATCCCGGTAAAGCCTTCGGTTCGCCCATAATTCTTGAATATGCGCCTGCCGGAGCGCCGGAACTCGGGGAGATTAAAACGGCAGATACCTTTGTTTGTTCCTATCCACAGGTTACCGGCATCATCAAAAGAAGTGAGTACCACATTGTCATCGAGGAGGCCATCCGCAGCGGTAAACTGTTCAAAACTGCCCTTTTTCCCTGGCATCGGAGAAGGAGTATAACTGAAAAGCCCTCCCCTTGTGGCAATCCACAAAATACCCCGGCTATCCTCAATCACAGAATAAACGAGTGTATTTTCAAGTCCGTCCTGGTGTGAGAAATTAACTATGTTGTATTTCCCCCCGGGCGAGGGTATCATTTCCGAGAGTCCTCCATCGGTTGACACCCAAAGGTTGTGATGGCTATCTTCGGTTATATTGCGGACGGTATTATTTGCCAGGCCCTGCTCAACTGAATATGTAACCTGATTTTTTTCTTCCATTCTAACAAGGCCTTTCTGGGAGGCGAGCCAAATTGTTCCGAGGTGATCTTCAAAGACTTGGTAGATAACATTTTTTGTTCCGCTTTCTGTTTTATAATTATACCTCGTAAATTTTTTGCCGTCAAACCTGCAGGCTCCGTTATATGTACCTATCCATACAAAACCTTTCCGGTCTTCAATAATATCATACACATTATCATTGCTGAGACCATCCTTTTCCATGTATGTGGTGAAAGTGCGGCCGTTGAAAACAGAAACACCTTTCTTTGTACCGAACCAGTAATTTCCTTTGGTGTCCTGAGAGATAGCGAACACGAGGTCGCTCGGAAGCCCGTCTTTTTCAGAGAAAGAGACAAATCTGCTTTCGCTGTACCTGCACAATCCGCCGCCGCTTGTCCCGAACCATATATTGCCTTCCCTGTCTTCACAGAGGCTCCAGACGACATCATTGCTCAGCCCCTCCTTTGTGGTGAAAGCCGTAAAACGCAGTGTATCTGCAAAGAGCCTGTCCTCCTGACCTTTAAATGCTCCGCCCTGTGATCCAAACCATATATTTCCTTTGTGATCCTCCATCACGGACCAAAGGCGCTGGTCAAGAAGCCCCTCATTTTTAGAATAATTAATAAAGCGCGGCAGGGGAAACTTATTGGTTCCTGCCGTAATTTTACTTGCACCTTTGGATGTAGCGATCCAGATATTCCCCTTGCTATCCGGGGTGATTGCCCATACCCGGTCGTCGGCAAGGCCTTCAGCGGCGGTAAATTGTGTAAACTTCTTCCCGTCGTACCTCAGCAATCCGCCCCCGAGCGTACCGAACCAGAGATATCCATCGGCATCTTCGGCAGAACACCAGACACGCAGATTGGGAAGACCTTCTTTTTTTCCGAACGATTTAAATGCTTTGCCGTCATAATGCAGAATGCCCGAACCATCGGTGCCAAACCATAGATCTCCGCGGCGATCTTCGAGACAGGACCATACGGCGTCGCTGGTCAATCCGTTTTTCTCCGTAAAATTTGTAAACCTGTATCCGTCAAAGCGGCTTATCCCGCTTCCTGTAGCAATCCAAATCAAGCCTTTTCTATCCTCGAAAGCGGAGTAAATAGTATTACTCAGCAATCCTTCCCGCATGGAGTAATTGGTAAAAGAGGAGCCATCGTATTTGCTGATTCCTCCCCCATAAGTCATCACCCATAGATTTCCTTTACGGTCCTGCAGGATATCCACTACCTGGGACTGTGGAAGGCCTTCTTCCACAGTAAAAACGCCAATGTTATAGTGTTGGGCACGGACAATCGGCACCCATGCAAGAACAAAAAAAAGTAATAGTATTTTTTTCATGACAAGGGATTCCAAAGGTAAAGAAAAAACAGTTTGGAATCACTGCATCAGGGAGAGACATCAGGGCAGTAAAACCTCTTACACAGATACTCTCACCTGGATATAAGAAGCTTACCCGTAGCGGCCCCCAGTCTGTAATAGTAAAACCCGCATGGCAGAGTGGAAACATCAAGCGGTAGAATATGTTCTCCGGGATCCATCATAACGGGAAGCAGACTAAGTACTTTCCTGCCTAAGCAATCGAACAATGACAACTCCATTAGAGATCTTTCTTCCAATTTAAATTTCACTATCACGTTGCCTGATGTAGGATTGGGGAAAGTTTCTGATTCACTGATGAGATTTCCACGTATCACTTTCACAGAAAGGGGCACTATGAGAGAATCGTACCTGGCCTGTGCTGCAAGGGCACTCTGGCGGAGATCCCCGAGGCTGTCTCCCGCAATGAGGGCAAAAGCCACAATGACAGAATCCCCGTATCCCGGCATATTGAACGGGCCGGTTCCAAGCACTTCCATCACATCATTTCCATTGCCTGAGACACCTGCCTGGTGGCGGTTTGTTGAAAGTGCCATATATTTCTGTGCTGATAAAAAACCCTGGGAAACGTCCATTCCTCCGGCGCCGCCATTCACGCTATCGATCGCATAATAGGTAACCGGGCCGGGCGAAAGAAGGCTGACAGCTCCCCATATACCGTTGTCAACGGTATTGTAAATATATCCCATGCTGTAAAGGGAATCAAATCCGGCGCGGTTATTATAATAGGTAGTATCTGTAATATCAAAATCCACAAATAATCCGGCATACAGGGCGGGAAACGAATTATTGGGCTCATTATTTTTTATGGTGTACCTGAGAATGACATACTTCCTGTCGGGAGGAGTGCTCCATGCAAAAGTTCTGTGGCTCACATAAACGCCGATTTTGCTGCTGCCGGCAGGGTTATCATTAAATCCGGCCACCAGGTCGTAGTCTGAAATTACGGAAGGTATCTCCCTTCTCACCGCAAGTACCGATCCAAAGTCATCATCGGGTACTCCGCCTTTTCCGCGTATGTTATCCGAAACCCTGCTGCTGTCAAGCCCAATCATCAGACCGGCCTCGTAAATCAGGGAAGAGTCATGATACATCATACCCAGTCCCTGGGATTGGTTAACACCATTATAACAGAGCCTGCCTTTGCTGGTGATGCTGGTAACGATATCATTAACAAGCAGATTCATATAATCCACGTTTACGGTAAGGTCAAAATACTGTTCATCGTTATAAGTGCCATCGCTGAATGAAAGCCGGAATTTAACAGCAGTGTTAAGGGGTATTCCGGGGTTTACCAGCACAGTAAAAGGGTCCGGGCTGTTATAATAAACAGACATGCTGCCCAGTGGGCCGGCGGAAACATTTCCGTCAAGGATTGTCACATAAGGGGATGCGCTTGTGAGCGTACAGGCAATACCGGGAGAAGGATCCAGGTAGTTGATAATATCTCCTGTAATTCTGACAGTATCGCCTGAAACAAAGGCCAGGTCATTATTGTCAGTAAACTGAAGATTTTTGATCCGTACCCCCGGAGTCGTTTTTGCAAGTGCGGAATAAAGATTCACCCTTCCTCTTCCAAGCATTCCGGCAAGAGAAGAATTATTGACACTGTATATATCATCACATGTCACCCTGAGGCGTTCCCCCGCCTGGGTTGCGTTGTATACAGGAAAATAAGATCTGATTATTGCGGCACATCCGGATGCAACAGGTGCTGCCATAGATGTCCCGGACTGGCCTGCATAAATATCATTGTAATAAGTGGTATAAATTCCCTCACCGGGAGCACAAACATCCACATGGTAGCTATAGTTGGAGAATCCTGCTTTACCGTCAGCCGCATCCGTAGCGGCAACTGAAATCACATTCTCAAAAGAGGCGGGGTAATACTCCTGCATCTGGCCGTTATTCCCGGAAGCAGCGATTACAAGAGCATCCTTATTAAATACAGCATAATTTACCACATCCTGCCCTACCTGGTTAATAATCACTGTTCCCCAGGAGCAGTTGATGATACTGCATCCGTGATCTGCAGCGTAAACAATACCCTGGTATGTTTTTGTCATGGCGCCATACGCATTGCTCACCTTAACAGGAAGGAACCTGCATCTGAATGCAGGAGAAGCAACACCTGTGATGTTGTCTGTAACGGCATCGGCACAACCTGAGACGTGAGAACCGTGGGGATTGATATTCACGACGGGATCATTGTCATCTTCCCCGAGATCCCATCCGCAGTAGTTGTCCGTATAGCCATCACTATCATCATCCAGTCCGTTCACGGGATCTGCATAATTGATTTTTACATTGGAGGCGAGATCGGGATGATCCCAGTCTGTACCCGTATCTACGATACCGATTACCGTACTGGTATCTCCCTTGCAGATATCCCATGCCTGGTAAGCCTTTATAATGGAAAGAAAAGCCTGTCCGGGATTGGTAATCATAGGATCATCGGGGGTGTATAATAATTCCGGCAAACAGTATGGTTCCGCATAAACAACAAGTGTATCTGCAAGAAATTCATTGACAGCATCCTCCAGAGAAACTTCATTTGAGTATGTAAGCACATAAATCAGCGAGAGGTCAACAAGTGTTTTTCCGCGTTCACCTGAAGAAGGCGACGGGACTTTGTGGCCCGGGAAAAACTGTTCTGAAGAAAGCAGGCCGATATGATTAAATACGGGTTGCATTGAAGGAACCTCTATCTTATTTCCGGACACAAAAGGACGGCAGGATTCGGAGAATTTTATTACAACAGTTTTCGGGAGAAAGGATGAAGAAGTCACTCCGGGAGGAAATGAAAAGTGCCTCTTGCGTCCGGAAAGAATCCCTTTGGCGCTCATGAAGCATGGAAGAAGAATTAAGGAGATGAAAAGGGGCAGGAGCCCTTTCCTCATCAATAAGCTTTCACTTTTCCGCTGTTCCATTTACCTCTGCAATTTATGACTTTTTTCCACCTCACTGTAGGCAGGAACCTCCTTAAGGAAGGTGTAGGAGCGGTTTTCATGGTTCATCGAGCAGCAATAATGTTCCATACCATTGGTAATGATAAGATAACAAACTCCCAGCACCAGATTATAACGTGCTGCCTGATCGAAGGCTGCCTGGCTGATTTTTACATGAGGGGCCTTGCATTCAACGAGCAACACGGGCTTTTTATTTTTACCGAAGAGAACGATATCCCCGCGTTTCAGCATGGTATTATAGGGAATTGTCATCTCGACAGCCAGCCATTGCCGGGGAAAATTTTTCTCAATGATAAGATACTGAAGAAAATTCTGCCTTACCCATTCCTCGGGGGTCAGAGCCACCCATCGCTTCCGGGTGGCATCAAATATCTGCAGTCCGCCGGCTGCGGACTTAACGGAAAAATCATATTCAGGAAGATTCAGCCTGAGCATAACATGAGTATTGTATCAAAGTTACTCAGCATAATGCAAATGGACAAAAGCCAGGGTGTCTTTTCACATTTTATTCATAGCTTTGAATTCAATCCGCCTTCGCTTTCCGCTACGGCGGACGAGAAAGTCTGGTTTAATTCCGATCCGTTTGCTGCGGACATCATAGTCCGGAGCTTGCTCCGGGGTTAACACCAGTTTATTCATCAGCCAGAAAACCGGAAGAAATGTCCGTAACAACTGCAGACTCCATACTGAAAGAATTAAAAAACAAGGTTTATTATCCTGTTTATTTCCTTCACGGGGATGAGCCGTATTATACAGATCTTATCTCAAGTCATATTGAAAAAGAAATCCTGACTGACGAAGAGAAAGAATTCAACCTCACGATACTTTATGGTAAGGAAACTGACGCACTGACGGTAGTGAGCCACGCAAAAAGGTTCCCGATGATGTCTAACTACCAGGTTGTATTAATAAAGGAAGCTCAGGACATGAAGAACCAGGATGCCCTCATTCCTTATATTGAGAAACCACTCATGTCTACAATTCTTGTGCTGTGCTACAAAAACAAAACTCCTGATAAAAGGACAAAGCTCGTAAAACTCCTGTACGAAAAAGCTGCAGTGCTCGAATCAAAGCGCCTGTATGATAATAAAATCCCTGAATGGATCAATTCATATCTTCATAAAAAAGGATTCCGGATCAACCCTCGGGCGGGGATGCTGCTCAGCGAGTACATAGGCAGCAACCTGAGCAGGGTTGCCAATGAACTGGACAAGCTGATGATAAACCTGCCGGGAAAAGAAGAAATCACCATAAAACACATTGAAGACAACATCGGCATCAGTAAGGATTTCAACATCTTTGAATTACAGTCTGCGCTTGGGTCAAAGAACATATTCAAAGCAAACCAGATTGCAAAGTACTTAGGGGAGAACACTAAAAGCAATCCGCTTGTTTTAACCATAGGAAGCCTCTACAACTTCTTTTCCAAAATACTTTTATACCATTCTCTCTCTGATAAGTCAAGAAATAATGCAGCCAGCGTACTCAGGGTGAATCCTTACTTTGTAAGCGACTATGAAACGGCGGCAGGGAATTATTCTCTCCCCAAAACAATACGCATCATTTCACATCTGAGGGAATGCGATCTCCGCTCCAAAGGGGTCAACGACAGCGGCACAAAAGAAAGCGAACTGCTTAAAGAGCTTATCTTCAGGATCCTCCATTGAAACAGGAATCAGCCTGCTTTTTTCCTGGGTTGCTCCGAATATTTTCATCTACTTATTATTTGCTTTTCACTCTTATTTAAATTAAATTGCGGTAAGTTCATTCCTGAATCCAGAGGGGCAGCACCCACATGCCATGGACAGTTCTCCTTTCCGGTTTAAACAATTTGTCGTGCATCAGGACAAATGTGCGATGAAAATCAGCACGGATGCCGTATTGCTTGGGGCATGGGTAAAAGCGGGGCATGCTAAAAAAATTCTCGACATCGGTACAGGAACAGGCGTAATCGCGCTGATGCTTGCCCAGAAATCCGTAGCGCTTATAGATGCAATAGAGATTGACAGTGAATCCTGTACCCAGGCCCGGCATAACTTCGGGAACTCTCCATGGAAAGGCAGGCTCCGCGTTATTCACGGGTACCTGCAGGAGTATAAAAAAAATTCTCCGATAAAATATGATCTCATTGTGAGCAACCCTCCCTATTTTGACGACGCCTACCTGGCGAGCGTAGAGACAAGAAATATCGCCAAGCACAATGAAACCCTTTCGTTCGATGACATCATCTCCGGGGTGAACGCACTTTTATCCGAGGGAGGACGTTTCTGTGTCATACTGCCTTCAATGGAAAGCGGTGTGTTCAGGAGCAAAGCCATACAGGAAGGATTATACTGCAGCAGGATTGCCAGGGTGAAAACAAAAACAGAGAAGCAGGAGAAGCGCATCCTGATGGAATTTTGCAATGCTCTTTCTGCATGCGTGCAGGAGGAATTTTCAATTCATGACGAGAGTCTGCAGTACACCAAAGAGTTTATCGAACTCACAAAAGACTACTACCTGGCTTTTTAGGCGGAACTTTTCTTTTCCGAAAAAACGATGCCGAAATATTTTAGTTCTTCCAGCACCGGGGTATAAATCTCTTTGCTGACGGGAATAATCACGCCTTTCAACCCGATGCGGTTTTCCAGGAGGAGTTTTGCTCCAATACCAAGGGGAAGGCCGACAGTTCTGGACATGGCGGTGTGTACTGCATTTTCACCTCCGGAGACCAAAGAAGAAACAATAGATATCCTTTCTTTTCCAAGCATATAAACGAACTCGTGCTGCATTACAATCATATCCCTGTCGCTCTCTTTAAACACCCATTTTTTCTCAAGCATGTTCTGCAGCAGTGAAGCGGGAGATGCCGAGGGAACAGCAGTTTTCTCATCACTGTATATATCAAGCCATTTCATTTTCAGCATTACATCGGAATCTTCATCCTCTCCTGCAAAATCCGAAAGCCTTTTTTCCAGCGTAACCCCGGGAGAAGAATTCGGAAGGAAGGCTTCGAGAAAAGATGCCCATGTCATTTGCCCGGAGTCCTGAATTATAAAAGAATCGTCCGTCCAGCCCAGCTTTACAAAAACATTCCATGCCCTGCAAAACCCAGGCATACGCAATGTCCCCCTTCTCATTGTAGGAATATGCTGCAATCCGTACTGTCCGCGGTAAGACAGGGAATCCCTGTTGGCATAAGCTTCAAAAGTTCCGCAGCCATTCACTTTCACTTCCTCTGTCTCAAGGAAAAGGCGGTTATAAGGCACATACCTGTATCCTGAATCTTCAATATAACAGGCTGTTCCCCTGCCTGCCATCACCACATTGCGGGGATTCCACGTAAACTTGTACCCCCATGGATTATCATTGCTTTCCGATGCAGGAAGGCCGCCACAATATGATTTAAAGGATATGAGATTTCCTCCGGCTGCCCTGATTTCATTAATGGTTTTCATGGCTGACATGTGGTCAATACCGGGATCAAGGCCCATTTCATTCAAAAAAGTGAGACCCGATTTTTCAACCTCCCCGTGCAATGCCCTCAGTTCGGGAGAGACATAAGATGCTGTTACCATGTTCTTCTTCAACTGCAGGCAGTCGAGCGCAACAATATAATGAAGCGCAGGCGGCAAAAGAGAGATAACGATATCTGCTTCTCCTATAAACTTTTTTCTAAGGACATCATCCTCCACCCTGATGGCGACAGCCCTGGAACGGGGGTGATTGCCTGTTCTGAGGATGGCAAGATCCTGAGAGGCATCGCCCACAGTCAGGTGCCAGTTATACTTTACAGCATTATCAAGCAGGTATCTTATTAATGATGATGAAGACCTGCCTGCTCCAAAGAGAAGAATGTTTTTCATGGTTTTCAGGTCACTCTTTATACCCGGGTTTTTCTTTCAAAGCAAAAATATAAATATATCTATGATATACAGTCTGAAAGTGTTCGCAAAACCGTATATTTTTTATCTTTGCCACTCATGAAAAAATTTCTTTTTATAAGCGGGGTGATGGCTGGCGGAACGGCAGTAATATTGGGAGCCTTTGGTGCCCATGCACTGAAAAATACCATCGGCCCCGAGGATATGAAAATTTTTGAAAAAGCAGTTCATTACCAGATGTACCACGCGCTTGCACTGCTGCTGTCAGGAATCCTAAGCGGATATGGTCACCCGAAAACTACAGGCTATGCGGGCATTTTTTTTCTTGCAGGAATTTTGCTTTTCAGCGGATCTCTGTACCTCTGGGCGATAAGGCAACCTGCCGGGATTGAAAATATTGCAATCATAAAATACCTTCCTCCCTTTGGAGGATTCTCATACATAGCCGGATGGACATTATTATTAATCAGCTTTATTAAAAAACCATTATGAACAGGAAATACGAAGAATACCGTTCCCTGATGCAAAAGATATCAGATGTTTCCTATGCCAATGCGCTCCTTAGCTGGGACCAGGAGGTTTCAATGCCTCCCAAAGGTGCCGCAGCAAGAGCAAGGCAGTCGGCAACTCTCTCAGGCATAACGCACGATCTTTTTACCGGCGAAAAAACCGGAACACTGCTTGAAGAACTGAGCGGGGATAAAACCCTCTCATTCAGTGAAGCAAGGAATGTTGCCGAAACATACAAGTCTTATAAAAAGGCGAAAAAATACAGCACTGATTTTGTAATTACACTCAGCAAAACCATTTCGGAAAGCTTCGAAGCCTGGAACAGGGCAAAAAAAGAAAACAACTTTTCCATTTTCGCACCTCTTCTTGAAAAGATAATAAAACTTAAGAGAGAAGAGGCCGGAATACTTGGTTACACAGAGCATCCTTATGATGCTCTCCTCGACCAGTTTGAGCCGGAAGCAAAGACAAAAGATGTGGAAAGAATTTTTGAGGACGTGAAAAAAGAACTTGTTCCTTTTGTAAAAGAGATTGCCACACACCCTCAGCCGGAACAGGGAATAATGTTCATGCATTATCCCCGGCAAAAGCAATGGGATTTGGGCATTGAACTCCTTAAGCAGATGGGATATGACTTTGAGGCAGGAAGGCAAGATATATCCACCCATCCCTTCACCACCAACTTCGGCGCCCTTGACGTGAGAGTTACCACAAGGATTAATGAGCATGACCTTGGGGAGATGCTGTGGAGCTGCATACATGAAGGCGGGCATGCACTCTATGAACAGGGGTTGAACAACGGGGATTACGGTCTTCCTTCTTCAGAAAGCATCTCCCTTGGGATCCACGAATCCCAGTCGAGGTTATGGGAAAACAATGTCGGGAGGAGCCTTCCGTACTGGAAAGCCAACTTTCCCAGGCTGCAGCAAATTTTTCCTGAAAACCTCGGCAAAGCCTCAGCGGAAGATTTTTACAAGGCAATGAACACGGTGAAACCTTCGCTCATACGGACATCTGCAGATGAACTTACCTATCATTTTCATATCCTTATCCGCTTTGAGCTTGAGAAAGCTCTTATAGAAGGCTCACTGGAAGTGAAAGACCTGACTTCGGCATGGAACAAGAAATATAAAGAATATCTTGGCGTTGACGTCCCTTCCGACAGCAAGGGTGTGCTGCAGGATATACACTGGTCGCATGGCCTGATAGGATATTTTCCCACCTACTCGCTCGGCAGTTTTTATGCTGCACAATTTTATTCAAAGGCATCGGCAGATATTCCGGGACTTGAAGACCAGATTTCAAAAGGACAATTAAAGCCTCTTCTCGGCTGGCTCAGAGAAAACATACACCAGCATGGCAAGTTGTATTCTTCCGAAGAGATCAGTAAAAGGATAACCGGTGAAAAACTCAACTTCAAATATTTCCTCCGGTACGCAAAAAACAAGTATGCTGCCTTGTACAATTTAAAGGCTGAAACAGAAAAAACAAGCTGACATCCCCCTCCGCTCTCCGCATACCTGTCTGCTGAATTTTTAATCCGCCTTCGTATCCAGGGACTCAGGACTTGCCCCGGGGTTAATAAGCACTGCGTTCGATTATGCTGCTTATTTTTTTTATTTTTAGGGCGTGAAACTCATCTTTATCATAATTATCAGATGAAACTCTGCCCCTCCCTTCCTACCCTGCTTATGCTTATGCTTCCTTTCACATATTCCCACGGGCAGGGGTGCAGCGGGATAAACATCACCTTCCGGGACAGCATCTCTGCCACATGCAATGGCATTAGCATCACCATGATACATGACGACTTAAACAGACCTTACCTTTATGTTGCCGTTAAAGACTCAGGGCTTAAGATATACGACATCAGCACTCTTACAGCCCCCCTCCTTAAGGCTTCAATTCCCGTAAGCTCATTCGGGGGATTGCATGTTATGAGTCTTTCCCAGTACGGGAATTACCTCTACCTTGCCATAGGCAATTCTTTCACCAATCCGCAACAGGGCGGTGTGGCTATCATAGATGTAAGCAACCCCGTTTCTCCGGTTGTTACGGGATATTATGTGGTTCCCGGATCTTCCAGCGGTGCCGGCATCGTAAAAGTGGAAGGCAATTATGCCTATCTCGGCGCTATGGGCGACGGACTTGTGATTCTTGATGTAACCAGCAAGTCTGCCATTTCTTTTGTGTCCCAGCTTGTACCTGATATCAACTACCCCTCCCCCAACCCCAACCCCCTCCTGTACAATGCCCGCGGCATGGAAGTGAAGAACAGTATTGTATATCTCTGCTACGATGCCGGCGGAATCAGGATTATCAACTGCACCAATAAATCAGCACCCGTGGAAACAGGACATTACGTCAATCCCCTGATGTATCAGCCATTTAACCTCCCGAGAGCCTATAACAATCTGGTGCTTGATGACACCCTGCTATATGTAACGGTAGACTATTGCGGCCTTGAGGTGCTTAATATTTCCGACACATCCAACATCACCCTCACCGGGTGGTGGAATCCGTATAACTGCCCCGGAAACAACTGGTTCTCAAGTCCTGTGCATGCAAACGAAATTCAATATAACAAGAATTGCAAACTGCTTTTTATCTCCACCGGGAAAAGCGACCTTCATGTGCTGGACATCTCAAACCCTGCCCAGCCGGACTCCTGTAATATTTTCGGGGGCGTATCCAATAACCTGGGTACATGGGGAGTGGGACTTTACCAGGACCAGATTTACCTTTCCTACATCTGTACTTTGGGAATTCCTTTCACCTCGAACTGGACAGGAGTGAAAATACTTACATACACGCCCTGTAACACAGGTATTGCTGATGATCCTGCTGAAACACTCCGTATTTTTCCCAACCCGGTAAGAAATAAGATTGAACTCTGCCTGGATGGGACCTCCTCATTTACCGGAAAAGAAAAAATAAGTGTATACAGCCTGCTGGGCGAAGAATGGCCGGTCACAGCAAAAATCTCATCCGGAGGTACGCTGGAGATAAACATTTCAGGACTTACAGACGGATTTTACTTTCTCAGGGCAGGGAGCGAAAAAACAATTCATACTGTTAAGTTCCTCAAGACAGAAAATTAACCCAATCATAAAACCATGAGTGAATCCGGAAATATCAAAGTCCCTACTATGGCCGAAATGGCTGCCGAAGGCAAAACGCCTGAAATACTTTTCTGGGTCGGGTGTGCAGGCAGTTTTGACGAACGTGCAAAGAAAATAACCAAAGAATTTATCAAGATCCTTCACCATGCAGACGTGAGTTACGCTGTGCTCGGGACAGAGGAGTCCTGCACGGGAGATCCCGCCAAACGGGCCGGTAATGAATTCCTCTTCCAGATGCAGGCCATGAACAATATCAATGTGCTGAACGGCTACGGGGTAAAAAAGATAGTTACTGCCTGCCCCCACTGCTTCAATACCATTAAAAATGAATACCCCGGCCTTGGAGGAAACTATGAAGTGATGCATCACTCCCAGCTGCTTGAAAGCCTTGCAGCAGAGGGGAAACTGAAAATACAGGGCGGAGTATTCAAAGGAAAGCGTATCACCTTCCACGATCCCTGCTACCTGGGAAGAGCCAACGGCGTTTATGAGGCTCCCCGTACGCTCATCGAAAAGCTTGATGCGGAACTGGCGGAGATGAAAAGGTCCCGTGCCGGGGGCTTCTGCTGCGGAGCGGGAGGAGCGCAGATGTTTAAAGAACCTGAGAAAGGGAAAAAAGACGTAAACATTGAGCGCACCGAAGAAGCTCTCGGAACGCAAGCGGGTGTGATTGCCACCGGCTGCCCTTTCTGTATGACCATGATGACCGACGGCGTAAAAAATTTTAACAGGGAAGATAACGTACGCGTACTCGACATTGCGGAACTTATCGCCAGGGCTAACGACTTGTAAAATGAATTACAGCTTCCATCTAATGCCCATGCATTCCCGTGTATGGATATACCAGGGCAACAGGGATTTTACCGATGCCGAAAAAACAGGCATCCTCAGCAAAGGGAATCTCTTTCTCGGAGGATGGCAGGCTCATAAAGTTCCGGTCAGGAGCAGCATTGATATCCGGTACAACCGGTTCATTATCATTCTTGCTGATGAAAAACATGCAGCTCCCGGCGGCTGCTCCATTGATGCTTCAGTTCATTTTATAAAATCACTTGAAGCAGAATTCTCGCTAATCCTGCTCGACAGAACAAGCATGGCCTACAGAACCGGCGGAAAAATTAAAATCATTCCATTGAGCGATCTTTATAAAAAGATCAGTACAGGTGAAATAACTGACGACACCATTGTTTTCAATAACTTGGTGCATGATAAAGCCGGACTTGAAAATGAATGGGAAGTACCACTGAAAAACAGCTGGCATAAAACCTTACAGGGAAATGTTCCGGGCCTCCGTTAAAAAACTTATATTTGCCGGCCTTTCCGCTTATCCGGAAAGGAATGCCTTAAAAAGTTCTTTCAAATAAACGGGGATGTAGCTCAGTTGGCTAGAGCACTTGCATGGCATGCAAGGGGTCGTGGGTTCGAGTCCCATCTTCTCCACAAAATCAGAGCGGGAATGAGAACGGGAGCGAACAGCCCCGCTTTGGGTTTTTCCTCAATACTCACACTGACACTCAAACTTTTTTCTTTTAAGAAATATCGTTTAACGCCAACATATCTACCAATAAACGGGGTAATTTGCCCGGCGGACTTTATTTCATTCAGATGACAGAGGGCAACAAAACAGCTGCGACAAAAAAATTAGTAATTACCGACTGACGCAGACAGCAATAACACCGGGCATACAGTAAGGTTAAAACCTACACCCACCCAAAAAGCATGAGCGTTTTGTTTGCACGGATGGCGAATAATGCTGCAAGGGCAATGAGAATAAGATTGAGCGTTAAGCCAAATGGGGCATACACCTGCATGCCGAGAATGATGGTTGTCATTACTAAAAACAGGCAGAGGGTGGCAAGGCGTTTGCGCAGGACACGGTATGGTTTTACCTGTGCGGGAAAACTATCGGGTACTTTTGTATCGGGGGTGAGTTGTTTGAAAAAAGAATCTATTTTCGGCTGAAGTGAAAAGTGAACGTATGAAAGCAGTGCCATGAGTGAGAAAAGTAAAATTGTTTTTGCAAGCAGAAAATAATTTGTCCACAATGCTGAAATTCCCCAATGCCCTAAGATGAGCAACAGGATTCCGGAGAGGAAAACGGAAGTTTGAAAAACATAGCAGCGGGTTGCTCCGTGGCGAATGATGTTTTCCATGTAGCTGTCGGTATTGAAATTAAATTCTTTCCCAAGTAATGCGCGCTCGTTAACGACAATTAAATTAAAAAGAGGCACTGACATGAACATGAAGCTGAGGATGTGCCAGAACTTGAGAACCTGATAAGAGTAATCCATGTTTGGTTTGGTTAAAAGACTAATGTTTTATCACTATCTATAACCCAGTTTGTAAATTCTGCCATTGTGCTGATTTCCGTTCCTTCAATGAGTGATGCATTTTTCAAGCCTCTTGCTTCGGCACAGCTTCCACAGATTTTTACTTTCGCTCCTTTTGACAGTGCAAGTTTAAGCATTCTTTCAATGTTGTAAAATCCCGTGGATGTGGATTGGTTTGCAACCGCATTATTTACTCCGTCTGCCATCAGAAAAATCCGCACCTCCACTGCAGGGTGATCTTTGCCAAATTGATTTACCAGGCGCAATGCATTGTATGCTTTCTCTGTTCCATAAGGAGGGTCATTAATCAGAATTAGTATTTTCATTTTTTTCTGTTTTTTATTGGTTCACCGGATAACCTTTGTCAACCCAATCCACTTTAAAATTGTGAGAAAGATCAAGAAGTTTATGATTTGTAAATTTCATATCATTAAGCAGTCTGAATGCAGGACGAATGTTCGGACAATTTTTGAAAGGACAGCAGCCGCAATAAATAACAATGGCTGTGTCTTTAGAAAGGCTGCTTAATTGCTTTTTCAGTTTAGTTAAATTTTCATCTTCCTGAACAGGGCCAATGTCAATGGCGGCTTTAATTAAACCTGATGGTCCTATGCTGAAAATCATGGGTTGATCCGCACCCGGATTGTTTAAAGTATTTGCAAGTCCGGCAGGAGAGATAAGTTGCTTCCCGGACCATACTTCGGTTGAACCCTGATAGAAAAGTTTATTGAAGGCAAATACCGAGCCGATAATAAGAATGAGAAGGACTAAAATATATTTTTTCATATATGTTTGAGCATCTCTTTGTGTTTCTTAAGATTATCAACCAGTACTTCACGCATTAAGGCACATGCTTTTGCAACTTTTTCCGATGAAAGTGAATAATAATTACATTGAGCATCACGCCTCATTTTCAGGATTCCTCCTTTTGTCATCACTGATAAATGCTGAGAGAGGTTGGATTTTAACCCGCCTGTTTTCTCAAGTATATCGGAAAAACAGTGTTCTTTTTCGCGAAGTATATCAATAACTTCAATTCTTAAAGGATGCGCCAGCGCTTTGCATACATCAGCATGAAGTTCAAATATTTCCCTGGATGACATAAGTTTAAAAGATTATTAGTTTACAAATATATGAACTAATAATTTAATCCGCCTTCGCGTTCCGCTACCGCTGACAGGAAGGTCTGGTTCAAATCCCCGCAGCTTGCTGCAGAATTCATGGTCCGGGGCTTGTCCCGGGGTTAATAGCAATTTAATAACTTCCCGGAAAAATTTATTTTTAGAGAAAACAGCCTTACAGCAGTGTTGGACGAAAATTGCAAGTGAATGTGCATTTTCACAGAAACAAGTGCACTTTAATTGTTTTAATGCTATCCTGATATTCTGCCAACAGTTACTTTTCCATTAGTTTCAGAATTTTTAAATCCGAATAAATGGAATAGACAAGCCGTTCTTTCCCCCTCTTAAACTGATTTCATGACCATCGGAATAATTCCTGCAAAAAGAATTTTTAGCATTTTCATTGTTGGATAATTTTTTGGGTAAATAAAAAATTTTTTGAAATTATTTTAAAAAAATAAATCCCATCGGGTAAATCAAAATAAATTTGGGATTGAGGATTTTTGATTTCTAATTTATAAACTTCTTGTCCCAGCACATCATAAATTTTCAGTTCTGCATTTGAAAATTCTTCCCGAGTACCCGGGGTAATCGTAATTCCTAAATCACCGTTCGTTGGATTGGGATAAATTGATATTCCACCTTCCAAAAAATCATTTTGGACCGCAATGCCGGTATTTGAAACGGATGATGCAAGGCAAAATCCAGCCGATGTTTCGTACCACATATAATATTGGTTGCTGTCAGTATCAAAAACAAAATCGGGCGCCCAAGGCCCTCCCTTATCCACTGCAGAGTCATAAGGAAGCGTTTGTGTGGAAAGCAAAGGATTATTTGGGTGCTTTATCCAGTTTATTCCATCGGGAGAAGTTGCATAACCAATGTAAATGGTATTCCACCCGGTAACAGAGGAAAATGTGCTGTAAAGCATTTCATATTCATTTCCCTTTTTAATTACTCCCGGCACCGACACCCACATATCATCATGCGAACCGCTCATGCCGACACTCAGCACCGGATTTCCGGCATATTTAGTCCAGATAAAACCATCCGGAGAAGTCGCTAAACCGATTTGAATTCTCCAGGAAGAAGTATCCACGCCCGAGAACCACATCAGGTATTTTCCGTCAATACTATCATACAGAACTGCAGGCGATTCTATCCAATGTTGATCCCATTCGCCCGGATTGCCGTGAGTCAAAACGGGGCTGTTTCCATATTTTGTCCAGATCTTCCCATCCGGAGAAGTGGCAACGCCAATGCCGGCTAATGAAGACGGCATGGCTCCTTCAGCAGCCACCGTGTCACCATAATAGTATAATTTGTATCCGCTGGCATCATGAAATATTTCCGGTGTGTCAATCCACACATCCCACGAACCGGGAGTACCCGGATTCATAACTGCCGCACCGGAATTATATTTTGTCCAATTGATGCCATTCAATGACCACGCATACAGCAGGCGGCTGGTAATGTAAGGCAACCCGGCAGCCACATACCACATTTTTAAAGTGTCATTTTCAAACAGTAAAGTCGGCTGACCGATGGCATAAAATTCAGTTATGAAATTTTGTTTTTTAATTACCGGGTTGTTCGCATATTTTGTCCATTGGGTTTGTGCAGAAATAAAATTAAGACAAACAATTACAAATAATAAAATGAGGAATTTTGTTTTCATTTGTTTATTGATATTTTTTTAGTTTAAAATATTTTATCCGTATACATTGTGACAAATAAATTGCGGTTGTCTGAGAATACAAATCGATTTTACAATTTCAAGATTTCCACTGCTTACTTTTGACATGAAGGTAATGTCATTAAGTCCTGTTCCATTTCCCAATGAAGCGCTTTGCCTGTCTTGCCGGGCAGATGAATCTATTTTGTAAAGAATGATGTTGTAATCCCGGTAAAGCCACACAGCCTTTTGCTCGGTTGCCCAGTAAATATTTCCGGTTGAATTAACATCCACAGCCAATGCTTCTTGGGTGCAGCCAAAGAGTCCTCTCTGGATATACCAGAGATTATACCGGAAAAAAATACCGCAGGTTAAATTCAGCGAAAGAGCAATAATCAAAATCCATTTAATATTTCTCATAAAGATTTTCAAAAGTAAGAAATCTGTTTAAAGGAATAAACAAGCAGGGATCTCAGCAGGCTTAACTATGATGTACCTCATATTTTAAGGTGGCAGAAGTGCAGAAATTCGACAAAAAAAGATTCCCTTAATACATGAAATTCAAAGTAGGGATTGATATTGGCGGAACATTTACAGACATCATTTCTGTATCAGATAGAGGCGACACCACTGTTCATAAGGTTCTGTCCACGCCTGAAGACCCTTCCATTGGTTTTATCAATTGCTTACGGGATGTGGCGGAGATGAATAATCTTACGTTTGAAAATTTCATCAGCGGTATTGATACCATTGTTCACGGTACAACGGTTGCAACCAATGCACTGCTTACCCTTCGGGGAGCAAAAACTGCCCTCATCACTACAAAAGGTTTCCGCGACGCGCTGGAAATGCGAAGAGGAATTCGCGAAGAACAATACAATAATCATTATAAAAATGTAACTCCGCTTGCGCCAAGATATCTGAGGTTTACTATCGAAGAACGTATTGATGCGGAAGGAAGTGTTCTGAAAAAATTTAAAGAGAAAGATCTTCTTCCCATCATTAAAAAAATGAAAAGTGAAAAAATTGAAGCTGTGGCGCTTTGCTTCATGAATTCTTACAAAAATAATTCTCACGAAAAGCAGGCAGTAAAATTTCTTCGTAAACATCTGCCGGAATGTTTTGTGACAGCATCTTATGAGGTTCTTCCTTCTATCCGCTTTTATGAACGGGTGAGCACAACAGCAGTCAGCGCATTTGTCGGACCCATTGTAGCGAATTATTTCGATAACCTCACTAAAAAACTGGAGCGTGTGAACTACAAAGGTTCGCTGCTCATCATGCAGTCCAACGGGGGAGTTGTTTCGCCTGATGTGGTAAAAACAACTCCTGCGGTCACCGTGCTTTCCGGTCCTGCAGCTGCACCAACAGCCGGAGCATTTTATTCCAAACTGCTTGGTTACAAGAACTGCATCACGGTTGATATGGGAGGAACAAGTTTTGATGCTGCCATCGTAATCAATAACCAATGTATCACAAATACAGAAGGTTCCATTAACCGGTATCGCATCGCACTCCCGTCACTCGATATTATTACTATTGGCGCAGGTGGCGGAAGTATCGGATGGATTAACGAAGGGGGGCTTTTGCAAATGGGGCCCCAGAGCTCGGGGGCATTGCCTGGTCCTGTATGCTACGGGCGGGGAGGAAAAATTCCTGCCTGCACCGATGCTGATTTGATTCTCGGGTATCTTAATCCCGGTTTTTTTGCCGGTGGAAAATTAAAACTCAATAAAGCAAAATCCGAAAAAGCAATAAAAGAGAAGCTCGCCTCAAAATTAGGTATTCCGGTTTTGGAAACAGCAGCGGGAATGTACCGCATCATCAACAGCAACATGGCGCAGGGTGTAAGGCAAATCACTGTTGAACGAGGCTATGACCCGAGGGAATTTCTATTCATCGTTGCTGGAGGTGCCGGCCCCATTCATTCATCGGAAATATGCAGGGAATTGGAAATTGCAATGTTTCTTGTCCCCAATGTCTCTTCTATTTTCTGTGCAGCAGGGATGCTGCTCGGTGATTTGAAGCATGATTATATACGTTCCTGTTTTTCTTCTTTCATAAATCTTGACAGAAAAAAATTCCTGTCGCTGTTTTCAGAAATGAAAGAAAAGGGTATCAAAACACTTAAAGAAGAAGGGCTTGCAGAAGATAAAATTGAATTTATTCCGACACTTGACATGCGTTACAACGGGCAATACCACGAAGTACAGCTGGAGTGTGAGTGGATGGATATAGTGGACTTACGACTGGAAAATATTTTCGAAGCCTTTCACAATGAACATAACCGCCAGTTTGGCTATTCTTTGAGAGAAGAAGAAACAGAAATGGAATTAATAAATGTCCGCCTGCGGGTGATTGGGCAGAACAGGAAACCAAAATTCCTCTCTGATAATATCTATACAATTCCAGCTGAAAAAGCCATCAAAGAACACCGTGAAGTGTTTATCCCTGAATTAAACACAATGAAAAATGTCCCGGTTTACGATGGAGACAAACAAATTTTCGGCTCACTGATAAAAGGTCCTTGTGTAATCGAAAAAATAACCACTTCAGTTTTTGTGAGTGAAAATTACGATTGTATCGTGGATAATTTCGGTTCGTTCATCGTTTATGAAAAAGAAAAATTTCCGAATGGATTTAATCTGAACGAAAAACTTGTTGAAGCAAATGCCAATTGACAAAATACTGGTTTCCATTTTTCAGCGTGCGTTTAAATCCATCACGGATGAGATGAGCATTTCGCTGACCAAGACAACGCGCTCACCGATTTTATGCGAGGCTAAGGATTTTGTCACAGGCCTCTATGACGCAAAAGGACAAATGCTTGAACAGACAGAAAATCTTCCCATACTTTCATTTTCACTCGGGCCGGTTTGCAAAGTAATTCTCAAACAATACGGAAATGACCTTCACGAAGGCGATGTGATAATTCACAACGATGTTTTCTCAATGGGTAATCAGAATAATGATGTTGCTGTTTTCAAACCTGTTTTTCACAATGGTATTCTGGTTGGATGGTCGGCAGCAAAAGGTCACCAGGCAGATATTGGTGGCGCTGTACAGGGTGGATATAATCCAAATGCAACTGAAGTTTGGCAGGAAGCAATTCGTATTCCCGCAGTCAAAATATATGAAAAAGGAAAACTCCGCAGGGATGTGTGGAATTTGATTTTTGCAAACATCCGCCTTCAGATGGTGCAGGAAGACATAAAGGCCCAGATTGGCGCATGCACATTAGGCGAAAGGAGATTGCAGACGTTTGTTGCAAAGTACGGAATGAAAATCTTTGAATCACACAAGCAGGCGTTATTTGACTCCACAGAAAAAATGATGCGTGCAGAAATTAAAAACATTCCGAATGGAACTTACTTTGGAAAGAGCATGGTTTATTACGATGGAAAACATAAAGGAAGCAAATTCCCGATCCGTGCGAAAATTACTGTTAAAAATGAGGACATCGTTTTTGATTTTTCAAAATCATCTCCGCAAACGAAAGGATTTGTGAATGGAACATATACTTCAACATGCTCGGCCATAACACTTACATTTCTGCAGATGGTAAACCCTGACATTCCACATAACGAAGGAATGATTAAGCCTTTAAACTACATTGTACCTGAAGGAACCATTCTCAACTCATCGTATCCTGCCGCGACCACTTTCGGAAATCATTTATGCCCTCAGATTGCAGATTCAATTTTCAAAGCACTTGGTCCGGCAGTTCCGGATAGAATTACCGCCGGTTGGAATCATTTGCTGTGTTCTCTCTTCACAGGGATTCACCGGCGTACAGGAAAAAAATATGTTGACATCTGCTTCCTCGGGATGAAAGGCGGAAGCGGTGCGATGAAAGGCTGTGACGGTTACGACCATATCGGGATGATTGATGCATCGGGTGGTGTGCTCGACCAGGATTATGAAATGTACGAACAGCAAACCCCGCATTTGATTTTGCAGCACGAATATCTCAGCGACTCAGGCGGTGCGGGTGAATGGCGCGGCGGCCTGGGAACTGAAACAAAAATATTGCTCAGAGGCGGAAATACAACGATGGTTGTTTTTGGTGATGGAGATGTTGAAACGAATTACGGATTATTTGGAGGAAAGGGAAGCCTCCTCAACAAAATAGAATTGAGATATAAAAACGGGAATAAAATTATTCCTATGAGCAAAGATATAATTCAGGGAATACCGGACGGGACTTTATATCATCAGGTTGCCGGCGGCGGCGGCGGTTATGGCAATCCCCGAAAAAGAAATAAGGATAGTATTTTACAGGATGTGAAAAATGAAGTAGTGAGTGTTAAGTCTGCAAAAAATATTTATGGCATAAAGTAAATTATATTCAAATGGCACATACAACCATACTTCCCGACGGATGGCCGCTTCCAAAAGGATATTCAAACGGAATTATTGCGGAAAAAGGAAAGGTACTGTTTATTGCAGGACAGGTTGGATGGACTCCGGATGAAAAATTTGCCAGTGAAAAACTGGCTCCTCAATTTGAACAGGCCTTGAAAAATATCATAGCAATCGTGAAGGAATCGGGAGGTAAGCCGGAAGATATTTGCAGGATGACTTGTTTCTGCAAAGACAGATCACAGTATCTAGTATCAAGAAAAGATCTGGGAAAGATATGGAGAGATATCATGGGTAGTCATTACCCCTGCATGAGTATGATTTTCGTTTCGGACCTGCTGGATCATCCCGCAGTTATTGAAATTGAAGCTACAGCTGTAATTCCGTGATTATAAAATGAAAAAAAATAAAGCGCTGTTTGGATTCAGGGAGGTGCCTTATATGGGGGTAATTTGGGTTGTTGCCGAAGCAATGAAACTTGGATTTTATAACGGAAACCCTGAATGGGCAAACCTGGGGCAAGGACAGCCGGAAGTTGGAGAAATGGAAGGTTCCCCTCCAAGAATAAAATCATTCATCATTGAACCGCAGGACCAGGCGTACGGTCCGCTCGGCGGTTTGCAGGAACTGCGTGAAAAAATTGCACTGCATTATAACCGATTGTTCAGAAATGATTCTTTTTCAAAATATACTGCGGATAACGTAAGTGTGGTGATGGGCGGACGATTGGCGCTTACCCGCATTTTCGCGGCATTGGATAAAATCAGGCTCGGGTATAAAAATCCTGACTATACGGCTTACGAAGACATGATTAATTACCATAAAGGCAAAGTGACAGCAGTTGAAATCCCGACAAGTGAAGCAAACGGATTTAATATTCCATCATCTGAAATTAACGGTATCATAAAAAAATACCGGCTTAATGCTTTGCTGCTCAGCAATCCGTGTAATCCCACTGGAATGGTTATTTCCGGGAATGAATTGAATGATTACGTCAAAGCCTCGGCACGTAATAACTGCACAATGATTTTTGACGAATTCTATTCGCATTTCATTTACGAAAATGATATTCCAGGCAATGGACCGGTATCGGCAAGTTCTTATGTGAAAGATGTGAATAACAGTCCCGTCATAATAATTGACGGGCTTACCAAATCATTCCGCTACCCGGGCTGGAGAATAGGATGGGTACTGGGGCCAAAGAATGTTATCGAAACCATAAACCGTGCGGCCAGTGCGATTGACGGAGGACCAAGCCAACCTATGATGCGTGCAGCCCTCAGCGTTCTTGAAAAAGAAAATGCCGACCGTGAAACTTCAACCCTGCGGAAAGTTTTTTGCAGAAAACGAAACATCATGCTGTCAGCACTGGGAAAAGCAGGAATTAAATGTCTTCCCTCAAACGGAACTTTCTACGTATGGGGAAATATTTCAAAGCTGCCAGCTCCGATAAATAACGCCGATCGTTTTTTCTTTGAAGCGCTCAACTATAAAGTGATGACTGTACCGGGGTATTTGTTTGACATACAACCCGGAAAAACAAAAAAAGAAAGATCGGATTTTAAACAGTGGATAAGATTTTCATTCGGACCTCCTGAAGAAAACATGGTAAATGGCCTCGAAAGATTAACTAATATGATTCAATCATTCTCTGCAAAGAAGAAAGTTGAATCACTCGTTTTATAATGTCAGTTGATTTAACCGAAATACAGAAATCAATTCAGCAGACTTTCCGGGATTTCTCGGATAAGAAAGTGAGGCCGCTTGCCGGTAAAATAGACGAAGAAAGAAAATTTCCTTCGGAACTATTCAAACAGGCTGGTGAGTTGGGGTTTTTCGGAATGCGTTATCCTGAAAGTGCGGGAGGAAGCGGATTGGATATTGTTTCATATTCCCTTGCTGTAATTGAATTGGCAAGAGGTTCGCTTTCCCTTGCTGCAGTCTGTTCAATGCAATCGCTCATGGGAACTTATTTTCTATATCGTTTTGGGGATAAAGAAATCCGCGAAAAATATTTTTCAGAAGCCCTGAAAGGGAAAAAAATAGGGGCCATCTGTATGACCGAACCCAATGCCGGAAGTGACTTAATGGCCATCAAAGCCATGGCAAAGGTTTCTGCTGATGGTTTTATCCTGAACGGACAGAAAACGTGGGTTACATCCGCCCCTGTTGCGGATTTTTTTACTGTGCTTGCACGAACGGACAACCATGATCAACTCTCAATATTTTTTGTCCCGAAGAATCTCAGAGGAGTGATGGTAGGAAAAAGCATTGAGAAGATGGGCGTTCGCGGCTCAGTTACCAGTGAAGTCGGTTTTGTTGATGTTCACCTTCCCAAAAATTATTTACTCGGAGAAATCGGTGAAGGAACAAAATGTCTTCGTGAAATTCTTGCCGAAATCAGGATAATGACCGCTGCGCTGGCTATTGGCGTGGCAACCTCCGCTTATGAAGAGGCGAAGGAGTATGCAAAGACAAGAGTGCAATTCGGCAAACCAATAGGAAAATTCCAGGCTATACAAATGAAGTTCGCGGATATGGCGGTACAGTTAGAAACCGCAAAACATTATGTTTTATTTGCAGCAGCACTGAGCGATAAAAATTTACCGCGTCAAAAGGAAGCCATGATCGCTAAATTATACGCATCGGAATGCGCAGTGAATATTTGCGATGAGGCATCGCGTGCACTCGCTTCATACGGTTATGCCGTTGAATATAATATAGAGCGTTACCTCCGTGATTCAAGATTTACACTCATCGGTGGAGGAACTTCTGAAATCCTTAAAATAAATATTGCAAAAGAACTCGGCCTGTAAATGAAAAGTAAAAAAATACTACTTGCAAAACCCGGACTTGATGGTCACGATGTCGGCGTGAAAGTTCTTGCGCATGCTTTAAAAGAAAATGGATTCGAAGTGGTGTACACCGGTTTAAGAAAGTCCATCGAGGATATTGTTGACAGAGCAAAAAAAGAAAAACCGGATATTATAGGCCTGTCCATCCTCTCGGGAACACACCAGGTACTGTGCGAGCGCATGAATGATGTTATGAGAGAAAATAAATTAAAAACGCACTGGGTAGTTGGCGGAAACATTCCGGCACAGGATGTTGAACTGCTGGAAAAAACGGGGGCTAAAAAAGCATTTCCCACAGGAACAAAAATCGAAACTGTTGTTGAATACATTAAATCATTATAGAGTATGAAAGTAAAAACGATGTTCCCCGGGGCAAGAATTCCATATGGGACCTGGGGGTCCAGTTATTTTCCCGCATGGCAAACTTCTCCTCTGGCGGAAGTGAACATCGGGCAATTTGCAGGCGAAGCCGCTGCAAATATCTACGCTAAGAGGAAAACCGCTATTAAGCACATTGATTATCTGGTCATCGGCTCAACCGTTCCATGGCACTGGAAATTCTGGAACGCTACGGTAGTGGCAAGCTGCATGGGCAGGCGCATTCCTGGTTTTCAGATGGAACAGGCATGTGCAACGGGTTTGCAGGCAATTATTCTCGCAGGTGCTCAGGTAGAAAGCGGTGCGAGCGAAGCGGTGGGGGTCCTTACATTCGACCGTACAAGCGATTCACCGGTCGGAGTTTTTCCAGAAAGGCGTGGGTACAGAAGAACGGAAGTTATCAGCGATGTGTGGGATAATTTCGGGTTCGATCCGGCTACTGGAAAAGCGATGCTCAATTCGGCCGGTCTTATCGCCAGAAAATACAACATTGAGAGGAAAGAAATCGATGAGCTTACTGCTTATCGTTACGAACAATATTTCAAAACAAAGGAAAGTGGATTTCTGGACAGAGTTACAGTTCCTCTTGAAATTTTAAATGTGCAGGGGAAACCACTCGGAAAAATAGAAGAAGATATTGGTGTGAAAAAAATCTCAATTGATGCGCTCCGCTCAATGCGGGAACTGGATTCATGCGTAACAGGCGGCACTCAAACGCATGCGGCTGATGGAATGGCAACCTTGCTGGTTGCTTCAAAACAAAAAGCGAAACAACTCAGCAGGAAACCGGAAGTTGAAATTTCATTTATCGGAAAGGCAGAAGTGCGGGCAGGAGCATCCTGCATGCCCGAAGCGCCCGCACTTGCCGTTCAGAAACTTTTACAGCAAACCGGATTAAGCCTGAAAGATGTGTCAGTTGTTAAAGACCACAATCCTTTTGCGGTAAACGATGCCGTTTTCTCCAAAGTGATGAATTACGATTGGAGAAAAATGAACAACACAGGCTGTCCGCTTGTGTTCGGACATCCGCAGGGACCCACACTTACCCGGGTAACTATTGAAGCACTCGAAGAAGCCGTGGATCTCGGCGGCGGTTATGTCCTTGTTTTCGGATGTGCGGCAGGCGATGTGGGTATTGCAGCAATTTTTAAAGTTGAATAATTAAACTGTAAAAATATCTTACTATGA
>JAHEYN010000011.1 GCA_023251555.1 Bacteroidota bacterium
ACAGTATGCAGTTTTAAGTTTTCGTTTAACTTTCTTCTATATTTTCTTTCTTTCGTTCTATCCCATTGGAGAGGGAAGGGTTGGGGCTTTGAAAGATATTTATTCATAAGCCTGCCCGAAGGTGTATTGCACCGTCTTTACCAGCTTTCCGGTTGCAGGGTCATAATACCTTGAATGGCCGTGCTGTTCATCCATGATAAAAGTTTCTTCCTTCAGCAGAATGCCTTTTTCGTTATATGTTCTGAAGGTTCCGTTTTTCCTGTCATAGAAATAATTCTCTTCCGACTGAATCTGCCCGTTCGGGAAGTAATATTTTGCAGGGCCTTCTTTCTCATGTGATGAGAAGACTTCGTCGGATTCAATTTTTCCGCTGGAGTGGTACATCCTGTAAGGACCTTCGTAATATCCCGATTTGAGGGAGAAGTCGCAGGAGATATTCCCGTTCGGGTAATATGCTTTTATGTTTCCGGTTTCGTTCAGCACCGGGACATCCTCAATCCACTTACTTTCTTTGTTCATATAGGAGTATGCCTTTATTTTCCCGTCGCTGTACCTGAGGCGCATCCGGGGCAGGCCGTCCTCACCGTAATAGGTGAAATACCCGTCGCGCTTGTCATTCCTGTAGTTTCCCGTAAACCGCTTGCTGCCGTTCGGGTAGAAAGAAGTGCACTCCCCCTGTTCATCACCGTCCACATAGGTGGAGGTGTACTTAAGCTTACCGTTTTCGTCGTAACTGGAATAAGTGCTGTCCTCGTGGCCATTGGTGTAAAATCCTTTCTTTGATATATTACCGTTGGGATAGTACGACTGGTACGGGCCGTTAAGCTCGCTGTTTGTCCTGGAGCTGATGGAAGACAACTTCCCGCCGGTGAAAAAATATTTATCATCGCCGGCTTTATACCCGAACCTGAAGTCGCAGGTGTGGCTGACCTTTCCGTTGAGATGATGGCTTTCAAAATGGCCGGTTCCCCGCGGAAGGTTTATTTTTTCATAAGGTTCTCCGGTGGTGTCATACTGGATAAAAGCGGATAGCACCTGCTGTTCGTAATAATCTTCATAATCCTTTTTCCCCAGCATGTTATAATATTCCTGGTACCCTGAGTACTCATTATCGGCATAATATTTTCTCGCACTCATGCTTCCTGCCGGGTTATATGAAATCCATGTTCCCTGTTTCATTCCCTGTTTCATCCATCCTTCTTCCCAAATGTTGCCATTGCTGTAATAGGTGATGGAGTAGCCGTCTTCCTGGTCATCCTCATAGCTGGTTTGTTCCCACAGTATCCCGTTTTTATAATAGGTTTTTTCGGCTCCCTGCTTTTTACCTTTTTCGTAGCTGGTTACCCTCTGAATCTGGCCGTTGGAATGGTAGTAAGTCCATATTCCTTCTTCGGCTCCGTCCTTCATTGTTCCTTCTTTAATTTTCGCTCCGTCGGCATTGGTAACAGTCAGCATGATTGTGCCGTTTCTTTCTTCGCCTTTCTGAACAGTTTTCCCTCCGCGGTCATAGTAGGAGTATTTTTTTATCTTTCCCCTGCTGTACTCTACCTCCCCGGTGAGGACGCCTTCTTCCGAATAAAATTTAAACACTCCTTCGCTATTCCCGTTTACATAATTTCCTTCCGATTCCACCTGCCCGGTTTCGTAATATTCTTTGTAATACCCGTTTTCCCTTCCGCCTTTGTAAGAAAGTGTTTTGTTTATTTTTCCGGAATCAAAATACCATTTCCATTCTCCTTCGGCAGCCCCGTCCTTAAGCATTCCCTCAGATTTTAATTTTCCGTTATAGTTATTAAAGCTGCGGTACATGCCGGAAGTCTTATCATCGGTGTAAGTGGTTTCGTATTCGGGGTGCCCGCTGGAGAAGAAACTGAGTACTTTCCCGCTTACCTTATTGTTATCAAAGGAGTAGTCGCTTTGTTTAACGCCGTTATCATGGAAGAAAAGAGCAGGGCCGCTTCTTGCTCCTGCAGCATACTCCATTTTCCCGGAAGGCGCACCCGAAGCGGAGAAGGTCTCAAGCCGGCCTTCGAGATTTCCTTTGAGGTAGGTGCCTTTGTTCTGAATCTGCCCGTTCGCGTAATAGGATTCGTACAGTCCGTTAAGTTCCCCGCCGGAATCGTAAGTTTCAATGGTTTTAATCCCTCCGTCAGGATAATAGAATCTCCACGTGCCTTCTGCAATGCCGGATTCATTGTAGGTTCCTTCGCTTTTTTTGTAACCGCCAGGATGAAAAAATATCCAGGCGCCCTTTTTAAACTTTGTTTTTTCATCATATTCTCCATATGCATTCAGGGCGCCGCCATCGTAATAGAAATGAGAGACAATCTTTTCTTTCCCGTTTATAATTTCCGGTTTCATTGCCCGGTAATTGCCTAAGTATTCTCCCGCCCATGCTATCATTTTGCTGATATCAGGCTGGCTGCCTTTAATACGTTTCTTCACTATATCATTGTTCATGCATGTGAAGATGTCATAGATGAAGGGGACGAAATAACCGCGTTTCCACAGTTCGGAATAAAAGGAAGCATAATACTGGTTCCAGAAACCTTTGTCGTCCGGGTTAAAGTTCAGCTTCTCAAGCAGCACCTGCACCTGTTTGATGAGATCGGTGTACGGGAGTTTTGCTTTGGTTTTATATTTATCGTTGATGGCGGCTTTTGACCTGATGAGCTGGTCAAGCTCGTCAAAATTATCACCGGCCGGACTGATATTCATGACAGAGTCAGGGTTCACTTTACTTTCTCCTTTCACAAGAGCTTCCAGTGCAATAAGCACATTCAGCGCACGCTGGGTGTTGTTTTCAATGAGAAGGAAAGTCTGGTAGGAAAGCATGGCGGCAGCAGTTTTATTGTTCCTTGCGGCGATGTTGCCGAGCTGCAGGTGGGTCCCCGCATGGAAAGGGTTCATGCGGGCAGACTGCTCGAGGCAGCGCACAGCGGCAGTGTCGTTTTTAGCCCTGCCATAAGTAACCCCCGTTTCGAACCAGTATTTGAAGTAATGAGGGAACTTTTCCATGCCGAGCCGGTATGCCATTACAGATGAATCCGGCTTCCCGGCTTCGTCGTAGGCTGTCCCGATATCTTCATAATAATTGATATCATACCTGGAATGAAGCGTGAGGCCGCTCCGTGCGGCTGCAATGGCTTTTTCATATTGCTTGTCGGCTATGTATGAGATGGAAAGTTCGTGCAGCAGCCATGCATAGTTACTGTCGTTACGGGATACACTGAGGTATTTCTCTATGGCTTCTTTGTATTTTTCATTGTCATAGAGATCAATGCCTTCCTTTATTACATCCCCGGAAACGATAAACGGTATCGGGGAATGGACCTGCTGTGTGAATCCTTTTGCAAGAGAAAGGAGAAGAAATAAAAGGACAAGGAATTTTGCCCGGGCAGAACAGTTGAGTTTCATGGTAAAGGATTTTAAATGAACAATACAAAAGCCAAGGTAATGATATTAGGGAAATTAATTATTTAATTTTGTACTGACTGATTTTATGAAAATGAAGCGGATTGCAATCATCCTTATTGTTTTCTTCGCATGCACCGGCTGGCTTGTTGCCTCCGGCAAAGGCGGCCATCATATAAGGATAAAAATAAAGGGACTGAGAGATACAATCTGTTACCTCGGGTGTTATTACGGCGACAAGCAATACCTGAGAGATTCCGCAAGGGTTGATTCGAAAGGCAGCTTTGATTTTAAAGGAGATGAGCCCCTGCCCGGCGGGATTTACCTTGTTGTTCTTCCGGGCAGGAAATATTTTGAAATCCTCATTGATAATGAGCAGCATTTCTCCATTGAAACCGATACCTCGGAATATTTCGGGCACATGAAGGTCAGAAACTCCGATGATATAAAGCTGTTTGCCTCTTACCAGTTCTTCGTTTCAGAGAAAAGCAGGGAGGCAGACATTCTCCACAAATCTCTTAAAGAGGCTAAGACAAAGGCTGATTCGGATCTTGTGAGGGTAAAGATGAGCGAAACAGATAAAGAAGTAAATGCATACAGGAATAAATTTGCCGGAGAATACCCTGGATCTTTTCTTACAAAAATTTTCAGGGCAATGCCCGACCCGGAAATTCCGGCACCCCCGCTGCTTCCTGACGGAAATCCTGATTCTTCCTTCAGGTTTCATTATTTCAAAACACACTATTTTGACAATATTGATTTTTCGGACGACAGGCTGCTCCGGACCCCCATTCTTCATAAAAAGCTGAAAAACTATTTTACAAACCTCATTGTTCCTGTTCCGGATTCGGTATGCATGGAGGCCGACAGCCTTGTGGCAAGGGCAAGAGCAAACAGGGAGGTCTTTAAATTTGTGGTATGGTACATCACCAATACTTATGAACATTCAAATGTGATGGGAATGGACGCTGTTTTTGTTCACATGGCAAAAAAATATTACATGGCAGAAGGAGAAATCCTTGCAGATTCCGTGGCTCTGTATAAGATATCGCACAGGGCAAAGGTGCTGGAACCCCTTCTTATCGGTAAGATTGCGCCGGACCTTACAATGACCGACTCTTCAGGGATAAAACATTCCCTGCTTGCTGCAAAAGCGAAATATACCATTTTATGCTTCTGGGACCCCGATTGCGGGCATTGCCAGAAAATCATTCCCAAGCTCGACAGCCTTTACCGTGAAATAAAAGCAAACGGTGTTGAGGTTTTTGCAGTGTGCACCGAAGCCGAAACGGAGAAATGGAAAAAATATATCAGGGAGCATAATCTCGGGTGGATAAATGTTTCAGACCCTTCATTCAGTACGAATTTCAGAGGTGTTTATGATATCAGCAGCACTCCTGTGTTTTACCTGCTTGATGAGAAAAAGGAAATTATCGCGAAGAAAATAAGTGTTGAGCAGATAGGAGAGATGCTGGGGAAAACATTCAAAAGGAAATAGCCGTGCAGGTATGAGCTGCATTCATTTTTTTCCGCAGTTTTTATCAATGAGTGATTCCACTTCGTTTCCGTATGTTTCACTGAATCCCAGTTGCCTGGCTTTTTCCAGTTCCCCGCATGCTTTTTCTTTGTTTCCCTCCCCGAGGTAAATAAGTGCCCTGTTGCGGCGGGCATAGGAATTTTTCGGATCAAGCTTAATGGAAAGATTGATGTCTTTCAGCCCGCCCTTTGTATCATTAAGTTTATACTTTGCAAACCCCCTGTTGTTCAGGGCATAAGCATCTCTCGGGTTTATTTTCAGCGCCCGGTCAAAATTCTGAACTGAAAGACTGTACTCTCCCTTGTTGAGATAAAGGAATCCGATGTTGGTGTATGAGTATGAAATGCCCGAATCCAGTGATAACACTTTTTGCATGTAACGGAGGGCATCATCCGGTTTGCCTGTTTCATCAAGCGCCCGGGCAAGGTTATTGAGTGCTGTAATGTTGTTTGAATCGCTGCTGAGTACAAGCCTGCAATCCTCGATTGCTCCCTGGAAATTACGCAGGGCAAGCTTGGCGGCCGAACGGTTGCAGTAGCAGCTTTTCTTCAGGGAGTCTTCCCGGAGGTACTTCAGGGCAATGTTGTAATCGTTGAGTGCGCTGTATATGTTACCGGAATTGTAGTGCATCAGAGCCCTGTCAAGGTATGCTTTCCCGTTTTCGGGATTAAGGCTTATGGCCTTGTTCAGGTCGGAATAGACATCGCTGTAATGACGAAGCTCCCTGTTGCATACTGAACGCAGGTAGTAATACTCGTCATTTTTCCGGTCTATCTCTATAGCCTTTGAAACCAGCTTCAGGGCTTCAGCATATTTTTCCTGCCCTGATTTTTCTTTGGCACGCAGGTAAAGATCTCCAGCCGATTCCTGGGAGAATGCCGTATAAAAACAGCAGAGAAGAAATGGTATAAAACAGAATTGCTTCATGCTAAAACAGTGAAGTGTAAAATTAATAAAAAACCCGGTTATGCCCTCGGATGGTGCTGCAGTATGGCAGAGCGCAGGTAGTCGCGGTCAAGATGTGTATAGATTTCGGTAGTGGTTATGGACTCATGCCCGAGCATTTCCTGCACCGCGCGGAGATCTGCACCCCCCTCCACGAGATGGGTGGCAAAGGAATGCCTGAAAGTATGCGGACTGATTTTCTTTTTTACGCCTGCTTTGGCTGTAAGCCCTTTGATGATAAGGAAAACCATGACCCTGCTTAGCATGGCCCCCCTGCGGTTCAGGAAAAGAAAATCTTCGTAGCCAGGTTTGATATTTACATGCGGCCGTATTTTTTTCAGGTAGGTGTTAAGATGTTTAATGGCCACGCTTCCTATCGGCACCAGCCGTTCCTTGGCTCCTTTCCCCATTACTTTTACAAATCCTATGTCCATGTAGGTGTTGGATATCTTCAGGCTTACCAATTCCGAAACACGAAGCCCCGAACTGTACAAGGTTTCAAGCATGGCCCGGTTCCTTTCTCCTTCCGGAGTGCTGAGATCAATGGTTTCAAGGATTTTATTTATTTCAGCTACGGAAAGCACAGAGGGCAGCTTGCGGCCGGTCCTGGGGCTTTCAAGGAGATAAGCCGGGTTCCTGTCTATAAGGTTTTCAAGAAGAAGGTACTTGTAAAATGCCTTGATACCCGAAATCATCCTCGACTGGGAAGTGGCGCTCATGCCCAGCTTGTTGACCCACTTTATGAATTCTTTGAGGTGCTTCACCTCAACCTGGTTTGGGGCGAGCTTGTAGCCGGAATGTTCAAAAAACTCCGTGAGTTTCCTGATGTCACGCTGGTAAGCTTCTACGGAGTTTGACGAAAGAGATCGTTCCAGCTGGAGATAGGACTTAAATCCGGAGAGGTAGATGTTCCAGTTCATTCATCGCAATTTTACTACTTTTATCCCATACAACCCGCAGCGGTACCATGAAAATCCTGATTATCAACGGTCCTAACCTTAATCTTCTGGGAAGCAGGGAGCCTTCCCTGTACGGCAGCAGCACTTTTGAAGAATATCTCGCAGTGCTTGGAAAGAGATATCCCCGGATTTCGATAGAATATTTTCAGAGCAATGTGGAGGGCGATCTTATCAACAAGCTGCATGAAAAAGGTTTTTCCTTCGACGGGATCATTCTTAATGCAGGAGGCTACACGCATACCTCCGTTGCCATAAGAGATGCTGTCGCCGCCATTAAAACGCCGGTAGTGGAAGTTCATGTCTCGAATGTATATGCAAGGGAGGAATACCGCCACATTTCACTGATGGCCGGAAAGTGCAGGGGTGTTATAACCGGCTTCGGGCTTGACTCCTACCGCCTTGCAGTGGAAAGTTTTATGGGAGATACCAATTGCGCGGATTCCCGGTAGAGGCAACGCCGTAATCCGCCTTCGCGTTCCGCCACGGCGGACAAGAAGGTCAGGGGCTTGCCCCGGGGTTAATACCAATTTACTCTGCTCTTTTATAAATTGTTTAAGTAAAGTCATTTCAAAAGCACCATCCTCTTTGTTTCCCTATAATCTCCTGCCGTCATAGTATAAAAGTAAATACCATGAGAAAGGTTACTTGCATCAAAGGTAATTTTGTAACTGCCTGCTTCCTGATTTGTATTGACAAGCGTAGCTACTTTTTGACCGAAAGGACTATATACTTCTACTTTCACTTGGCCTGCTTCTTTTATAGAGTAATTTATATCAGTGAAATCGCTGAAAGGACTAGGAAGCGTAGATAAACTATTTTGAACTATAATATTACTTTGTTTATTTATTGTACCATTTTTTGTTGTAGTATTATTTTTTGAATTGTTCCCGGTGCCGTATGCCATTTTTAAACTTGTAACATCACATGGGGCAATGAATGCATGAAAATTACAGCCGCTTGTAGAGAAGCCATCTCCTAAAGTAATGGTATTACCTGCACGAAATACTACTGCCGTATTATTCTGACTGCAATCTATATTTACATTACTGGCTGTGATATTATTCACTGCCTGATAGGTTATAGTAGGTGTTCTAATAGTAGTATTTTGTAAAACAAGATCATAATCCATTACCGGACCACCTTCATTTATTCTTCTTAAGAACCAGTAAAATAAACTTGCTGTTGCTCGTATAGAAAAATTAACCATTTCACCTCCCCATGCATCTAAATAAGAATTTGGAAAATGATTTCCATCACTATCGGAAGTATTAGGAGAATTTAAGTTAGAATGATTCCACATATTAATATATTCAATTGCTAAATCAGCATTCATATTACATGTACATGAATTGCCGCTATCATAACCTGAAGTAAACTCTCCATTTGAAGTAAAGGAATCAGCATCGTCAAATCCACTGGGAAAATGAACACTTACTTGATTCATGGTATAAAAAATATATCTTACAACAACTTCATCTTTTTCACAATAATTATCACCTTGCAATATACTTCCAGAGGTTGTAGTGTAATTATAATTTTGTGCTGGATAGCTCGTTTGTTGTTCATTGCATGTAAAACGGCTATGATCTCTTACCCCACCCATGTGTTGTTCGTAAGCGTCTGGTTGACCTATATCGCAAGGATGCGTATCAACATGTACATGTGCCGGAACACTCATATCTCCAAGTAAATGGGCTACTCTGCCAAGAATCTGATAGCCATATTTATGGGCAGCGTTAAGATTTATAAATTTTTCAATGGGTTCAGGCAGTACACTTTCTGTACCATCATAAGAAAACCCACTATAAATATAGCAATGACCAGTTTTGAAGAATTCTATTAATGAAGTGTAAGATATTTTAACTGCGGCTATATTGGAGGTTACTCCAAAATCACTAGTTAAACCAACATCGAAATTTGCAAAAGTAATTTTTTCTGTTCCAAAAAGATAAGCTCTTGCCTTTGTCCATGCATTTTGTGCATTGGCTTTAATTACAGTATTACCAACGCTTATGTTATGGGTTTCATCATCTCCATTATCAGCTTTCCAAAAATGAGTTATAGATGGAGTTACATCATTTCCTCCTAAAGTTATTACTGTCCCTATTGTTCCCCCATAACCGTAATACCATATTGGATCATCTATATCTTCTCTATATGCACCCAAAGCAACATATTTGCCTTCACTATCATCCCATGGATGATGATTACTGCCATGACCGGTATACAATGTCCCATCACTGTAAAAAATTTGATTTTTCAAATTTGCTAAATCCTGGATATTAATAGCATGTAAAGAACCTGCATTAGCTTCAAGGAATTTAACCCCTTCACCCACTAAATATTGATGCACCCACTCCCGATGTGCGGATGTTTTTGTAATGGGAAAAATTATCATTCCAAATATCAAAAAAATAATAGTATTTTTTTTCATTGTTTCTGTTGTTGTTTTAATAAATTAAAATTATAACCAATACCTATGTCAGCATATTCAGCTATTCCCCCCGAATCATTAATTCCTCCAAATTGACCACCTATTCCTACACGTGCATGAAAATTTATTCTATTCCTCGTCATAATGCCAATTGTTGGAAATATATAACTAACATCTTCATAGAGTTTCGGGGTATTTCTGTAGCGATACAAGTAAATGATACTGAAGACAATTGGTATTTTAGTAAAATGTACATTTATGTCTAAGTTATAATATTGAAGCTGATCCAAAACTCCCCCATAATCCGAATTATTATCTACTGCAAAAGATAATTCCGCAGATATATTTTTATTAAATTGATACCTCGTACCCATTGAAAATGCAAGCTGCGTAAGCCCCACAAAAATGTTATACCTATACAATGGAGGATCTAACCAATTTTCTTTTTTTGCATTCGAACTTTTACTATAATCAATCACACCTGTATTTTGAGCATAGCTATACACCATAGTATAAATAAGAAATGTGATAATTAAAATTATTTTTAACATTATATTTTTTACCGATACAGAGTCGGGCGGCTGTGCCATTACCACAAATGGAATGAATAATAATAAACAAGAACACTTTGAAATGCTTTTAGACAATATCATGATAAACATTACAATATTTTTTATTTTCCTTGAAGTTCCGTTACTTCTTTTTTAAGCATTTCCATTTCTACTTTCTGTTTCTGAATAAGTTTAGCCTGTTCTTCAACCAATTTTTGCAAGTCAATAATATCTAATGTGTTTTCTTCTATATTTTGCACAATGCCTTTCATCGTTTCACTTGTTTTAATTCCGGAAGTTTCTATTTCCTTTGCAGATGCAATAAATGGCAGGTGATGATTATTGTTTAAATAAAGGAGTTTTTCCTTCCAATGCATACGATTATAATTTTTTTCAAAAACAAAATCAGACCAATTAGAAGCGTCAATTATTATTTCTTTGGATTTTATGGTGCCGTAAACAGCTAATTTAATTCCGCTTTTTGGTGTAGTTCCTATAGCCATATTCCCATTTTGCTCTATTGTAACAGCGTCTGGAGCGTTGAACACACCTATTCTGACCCCATCACCAAAAGTGCTGCTTATATAATTATAAGTATCTCCCAAATATAAATAAGATTGTTGTCCATTTGCCATAAAGTTTTGCGGTCCTTTTATTAAAATATTTCCATAATTAACCTGAAATTTTTCATCTGTTGAAGTAGGGGTGCCACCAATTAAAACTTTTCCAAAATATTGGTTAAATATTGTGTTGCCTGTGTAACCTATGGGAAAAGGATCAGGAGGTAGTTGATTCTGAATGTTCAAATCAAAATTATTAGAAGGGTTAGGGAACGATGCTTTAGCACTACTCACATACATTGAATTTCTGTGTCCGTCAATAACTATAGAGCTGTCACCCAAATGAATCAAACTATCTCCTGGAAGAGCGGTGATTCTGCTTACTCTTATTTTAGCTACTTGCAAACTATCAAAAGTAGTTTTTCCTGAAACATGCAGGCAAGCGGTAGAAATGCAACTGGTGAAAAGATTGCCTGTTACAGTAAGGTCGCTGTCAACAGTGGCAAATCCCCTGAGATGAGTATTTCCCTGAACATCCAAAGGGACAAGAGGGGAGATTAATCCTATACCTAAATGACCGCCTACAGTGAGGTTGCTGTCTATAACAGCACTTCCCTGAAGATTTAACTTACCTAATATCTGCAAAGCATAAGCAGGATTACTCAGACCGATGCCTACCGAACGCATGGTGTATACTTTGTTATTTCCATTAGCTTGCCATAAGCTTTGTCCGTAGCTTGATATGTTTAGTAAAAGCATTGTTCCTGATGCTAAAGAGAGCACAATTAGTCTTTTCATGTTTCTGAATTTTTAATGGTTATTTTTTTTAAGTTTTCGTTTGACTTTTTTTCTTTTTCCTCCTTTCCCCTTTGTGGAGAGAAGCGGTGGGGCTTATTGACAATTTGCAGGCGCACAAAGCGTGTTGAGATTAACAACATTAATTTTGAATGATTGGGTTACAGGACAACCGTTTGCATCGGTAACTCTCACTGTATAATCAGTTGTAGTGCCAGGACTTGCTATGGGACTTTGACAAAAGAAACAGGAAAGTCCTGTTGCCGGAGTCCACTGATAGGTGTATGTGCCGCTGATGCTCGGTGTGGCTGTGAGTGTTACCTGCTGAGCTCCGAAACCTGTGTAAATAGTATTCGGGCTTCCGTAAGGTGTGATGGTTGGTGAAGGAGTAACGCTGAGAGCAACACTAAAGCACAAATCATTTTTTAGCACCGAAACAGATTGACCGGTCCAGTTGGCGGTAACAATATCCCCGTCCCCGTCATTGTCAACATCTGCTACATATACGGCAATGGGCTGGGAGCCATTGGCATTAAAGTCCCTTCTTTCTAAAAATGTCCCATCGCCTGCATTTAATGATACTGACACGGAGCGGAACCCATACACGGTTCCTCCATAGTGATTGGCAGTGATAACATCGGGTTTCCCATCTCCGTTCACATCGCTTATAAATATTCCCACAGGCAAACCGTTTGTCGGGTAGCTGGTTTGCTGAGAAAAAATTCCCGTACCGTCATTTTTATATACTGTGAATGTCCCTGAGTTTTGATTGGCAACAACAACATCCCCATCCTCGTCTCCATCCAAGTCGCTCACAAAAACATCATCTGGATAGTTTCCTGTGGAATAATAGACAGGCGCCTGAAATTCTCCTTCTCCGTTATTGAGGGAGGTAAACATCTGGTTGTCAAAATTGCTTGCTCCCACGATGTCCATATCGCCATCCCGGTCAATGTCATAGAGATAAAGACCGAATACTCCGCTACCGGTAAAAAAATAACCGGCCGGTGTGCCGAATGTTCCGTTTCCACTATTAATCAGCACGCTGACAGGTGAAGGAGCCCCATGAAAGCGGGAAACAACAATGTCCCCGAATCCGTCTCCATCCAGGTCGGCAATTCGTATTCTTGCAAATGCAGTGGCAGGTACTATTCCTCCTGCCTGGTATATAACAGGAGAACCGAAAGTTCCTGTACCATTATTCATAAGTATAGAGATGGTATTGCTGCATGAGTTGATTACGGCAAGGTCCAGGTCTCCGTCATTATCAACATCATAAGGATAAACATCAAAGGGTGTTATGCAACCGGATGTTGCATCGGTAATATAATTTACTTTGGGAGCAAATGTTCCGTTGCCGTTATTCATCAGTACGGAAATCGTATTTGATGTGCCTCCCAATTGTACGGAACTGTTAGCGGCAATAATGTCTCCGTATCCGTCTCCGTTCAAATCACTCACCGTTACTCCGATAGGACCAATGCCTGCACTATAATTTACTCCTTTGTCAAACAAGCCTGGAGAGGGGTCATACAATATGGTGAATTGAGAAGAGAAAGGATGAACAGTATCATTGATCGCATCAATGATACCTTCCGTAACATTCACTCTTACCACTTCTCCTTTTTTGAAAGAAACAGCGGGTGTGAAATTCAATTGTGTGTTTCCTCCCGGGAAAGAAAATGTTCCTGTATGTTTTCCGCTTACTTCTCCCGTTACGATGAAAGAAGTATTGCTGACAGTTGCTGGGTTAACAGCATGATCAAAGGTTACCGTTATTGTTGTTGCAGGATTTATATTGAGAGCACCCTGCGATGGCGAGATGCCTGCCACATGGGTGTTTCCGTATTGATAAGCGGTAACAGGAACTGCATAGTTATTTGAGATGGTAAGGGGAGCAGCCGGAATCTTCGTGCTGTCTAATGCCAAAAGTGAATCTTGCGCGAATGAACCCAAACTGATGAAAAGAAAAACAACAATTGTGAAAAGTAGTTTTGGTTGTTTCATGGAACACTTTTAAAAAGTGGAAATGTATGTGTGGGAATTGTTAATGCAAAAGAGAAAACTTATGTTTAATAAAACAAGTGTTGTTGAAAACTTTTTTAATCCACCTTCGCGTTCCGCTACGGCAGACAAGAACTCCCCGCAACTTGCCCCGGGGTTAATACCAATTTATTCACCATTTCCTGAAAATTCAGACTTTGGCTTTTTCCGCGAAAAGGGCTTCCAGTTTTTCCACGCAGTAATCAACTTCTTCCCGGGTATTGAATTTGCTGAAAGAAAAACGGACTGCCGGGCGTTTGGGGTCTGTGCCGAGTGCTTTCAGGACATGTGAGCCTATTTCGCTTCCGGAAGAGCAGGCGCTTCCGCCCGAAGCGGCAATCCCTGCAATGTCAAGCTTGAAAAGAAGCATTTCCCCGATGGGAGAAGGAGGGAAAGACACATTAAGTACGGTGTAAAGTCCCCCGCTGTCGCCGTTGTATGAGATGCCCGGGATGGAGGTTTCAAGCTTTTGTTTCATATAATCTTTCAGGCCCTGTATATATTCATGCTGCTGCGCCATGTCCCGGTGGGCGATTTCAAAAGCTTTCCCGAGGCCTATGATGCCTGTTACATTCTCGGTGCCACCGCGCATATTGCGCTCCTGTGCACCGCCCGTGATGAAGGGTTTTATCTTAACATTGCTGCTGATATAGAGAAACCCGCAGCCTTTTGGTCCGTGAAACTTGTGCCCTGAGCAGGAAACAAAATGTACGTTCATCTGTTTCAGGTCAAGGGCGTAGTGGCCCATGGTCTGCACAGTATCGGAATGGAAAACCGCATTATATTTTGCACAGATCTCCCCGGCTTTTTTGAGGGAGAGGAGGTTTCCTGTTTCATTATTGGCATGCATCAGGGATACAAAACTTCTCTCGTTTGACTTCAGCAGTTCTTCAAGGTGTTCCAGATCAACATGCCCTCCGGGATGGAGTTTTACAAAGCTGAGACGGATATTTTTCATAGCTTCAAGGGTGTGCAGCACTGCATGGTGTTCTATGGGCGAAGTGATGGCATGGGTGATGCCGAGATCCCGTATGCTGCAGCATATTGCAGTGTTATTGGCTTCCGTTCCGCCTGATGTGAAGAAAATTTCAGAAGGAGAGACATTCAGCAGGCGGGCGATATTCTTTCTTGAATTTTCAAGGGCTGTCCTTACTTCCCTCCCGAACGAATGGATGGATGACGGGTTCCCGAAATGTTTCTCCATGAAGGGAAGCATGGCGCTTATCACTTCCTTGTCCATGGGTGTTGTGGCGGCGTTGTCAAGATATACCTTCATGGGATATTTATTTACTGTTCTTCATCATCCCGATCATATCCTTAATGTCGAGGATGATTTTTTCCGCAAGGTTTTCGGCGGTAGTTTCCGAGCGGCTCTCGGCGTATATGCGGATGATGGGTTCCGTGTTGGATTTCCGGAGATGTACCCATTCCCCTTCAAATTCTATTTTTACACCGTCAATGGTATTCACCGGCTGCTTGCGGTACTTATTGTGTATGCCGGACAAAATTTCATCCACATTTATTTCCGGGGTGAGTTCAATTTTGTTTTTGGATATGAAGTAGTCGGGATATGAAGCTCTCAGCATGGAGCAGCTTTTTCCGAAACGTGCCAGGTGGGAAAGGAATAGTGCAATACCGGCAAGTGCATCCCTTCCATAATGCAGTTCCGGTAATATCACGCCCCCGTTGCCTTCTCCCCCTATCACTGCATTGTGCGTTTTCATTGCTTCCACAACATTGACTTCTCCCACTGCCGAAGCGAAGTATTCCCCCCCGGCTTTTTCGGTTATGTCGCGCAAAGCCCTTGTGGAAGAGAGATTTGACACGGTATTCCCTTTCCTGTGTTTCAGCACATAGTCGGCCACCGCCACGAGGGTGTATTCCTCCCCGAACATTTCCCCGTCCTCACAAACCAGTGCAAGGCGGTCCACGTCAGGATCCACGGCAATGCCAAGGTGAGCGTTGCGTTTTACCACTTCCTTCGACAGATCCCTTAAATGTTCCGGCAGGGGCTCTGGATTATGAGGGAAATCCCCGTTGGGTTCGCAGTAGAGTTCAAATACTTCCTGGACTCCCAGTTCTTTGAGCAGCATGGGTACTGCAATACCCCCGGTGGAGTTAACGGCATCAACTGCTATTTTGAAACGCCTGTTCCTGATGGCTTTCACGTCAACCAGGTCAAGAGAAAGGATTTTTTCTATATGTTTTGCAATGGCACCGGAATCAGCAGTATATTTCCCGATGGACCCGACTTCCGCGAAGCTGAAAGATTCCTTTTCTGCAATGTCCAGGACCATTTCCCCGTCGGATGCAGAAATGAACTCTCCCTTTTCGTTGAGCAGCTTGAGGGCGTTCCACTGCTTCGGGTTATGGCTTGCGGTGATAATAATTCCTCCTCCTGCACGGTAAGAAGTTACAGCCATTTCCACCGTGGGAGTGGTGGAGAGCCCGAGGTAGATGACATCAATCCCAAGGCCTTTCAGTGTACCGGCAACAATGTTCTGAACCATCTCCCCGGAGATGCGGGCATCACGCCCTATGACTACTTTGCATTTTTCTTTGGAAGGCCGGCGGGAGAGAAGCCAGGAACCATATGCCGCAGTATACCTGACGATGTCAACAGGAGAAAGACTGTCACCGGGTTTTCCCCCTACAGTTCCCCTGATGCCCGAAATGGATTTGATGAGTGTCACTGATGAAGCATTTTTAACGGGAGCAAAGTTATAGTTTAGAATTTAATCCACCTTCGCGTTTCGCTGCGGCGGACAAAAAGGCTTGGTTCCATTCTCCACCTTCGCGTTTCGCTGCGGCGGACAAGAGGATTTGCGGCTTGTCCTGGGATTAATACCATTTTAGTTCTGCCACCCCTGGAACGGGAGTGATGAAATGAGCATCAGTTCAAAAGACTGACGTTTCCTTTTCTTATCACCTGCTCCCCGTTTGAGAGAACAGCTTTGAGATAATAAACAAATACTGCATTATCCAGTGGTACCCCTCTCACTTTCCCGTCCCATCCCTTGGCGGGAGATTTACTTTCAAAAACTTTTTCACCCCAGCGGTCATATACCATGAATTCCATCCCGGTTATGCAACTTCCCCTTACATAAAGGGTATCATTCTGCCCGTCGCTGTTAGGGGAAAAAGCGCTCGGAATAAATACCGATCCGCAAACCTCCGGTGTGTCGCAGTCGTTAATTGAAAGGCGAAGGGAGTCGCTGTAGCTCCCGCATGCATTGGAAGCTGTTACCGAATAAATGCCTGCTGCGGATGCGGTAATATTCCTTGATGTTTCACCCGTTGACCAGAGGTAGGTGTCAAAGATTCCTGCATCAAGAAGAATGTTTTTTCCTGCACATACTGCAGTGTCTTTCCCAAGCTCAAGAGAATCAGGCAGGGTGATGAGGGTGATGCCATTGGTAACAGTATCGGAAGAAGAGCACCCGTACGTGATGATCAGCTTTACCGGATATGTCCCGGGGCCGGAAAACAAGTGTGCAGGGTTTTGAATGGAAGAAAAGTTATCTCCCCCTGATGTGGTGTCGCCGAAGTCCCATGACCATGTATAGGGGCTAAGCCCGGAAAGGTCGGTGAAGTGAACGCTGTCGCCTGCACAGTAAGCCGGCCCGGAAAAATCCGCAGGATGTGCAAAGGCCGAGTCTGTCCAGTCAATTGCAAAGTCCGGGAGGCCATTGAGGTTAAATTTGCCGCCGAGATAAAAATCCGTTTTTATATTACATGCTGCCCCCTGCAGGTTGGGATTGTGAATCACTGTAAGGCTGTCAAGGAGAAAAAGGTTTATATATATTTTCCCGTCCGGACCGAGTTGCATCTGCTGCGGGAAGGTGGATGGCCCTGCAAGCGTTTCGGAGGCTTTGACATTGGAAGCGCAGAGGTTGTACTGGTATATCCCGTCAATAAAATCTGCAACATACAGGTAACGGCTGTCGGGCGAAAATTCAAGACCATAGCCCGATCCTGCGGTTCCTGTGACACTCAGCGGGTTTGAAAGCATGCCCGAAGAAGGATCAAAGTCAAATAATTCAATAACATTCCCCGGTTTGACTAAGGCGATTTTCTTCCCGTTAAAGGCAGCTTTCATTTGCCCTGTACCGTCAAGGTTCCCGTGCACCGAACCCGTGCTGGAGATCACCGGCGCAGAAAGGCCTGTGGAAGAAAGAAGATAAGCGAAAAAATCAGCATTGTTGAGATCGTGCACGATTATCCAGTAGTCGCTCCCGTTGGAATGTTTCAGCGCTGTCATCTTTTCGGTTACGGCATTCATCAGCAATATATTTTTTTGTGCTGCAGGCACATCTCCGTTCCCGCCTGCAAGGCTCATGTCAATAACCGAATACCTGAAGCCTTCAGCGTAATTCTGTGGCTGGCAGCCGGTCGTGAACAAATAGAAAAGGTTGCTGTTTCCCGGCATGGGTACGATAAGCGCACCCTGGGTGCTGCTCTGTCCGCCGGAAAACTGGCAGCCGAGCAGCCCCGTTCCGTTGGGCATAGGCTGGTGATTTTTATTCCATACAGTGAGCCCGTCTGTGTAAAACAATAGCTGCCCTGAGGTGTCACTCATAACAGCGGACGACTCAAAAGTGCTCATGGCGGAGTTCAGCAGCGGGGCAGGAGGGGAGACATTAAAATCAATGCCGGCATAATCGCCGAAATACCAAATGTTGTTTCTTTTGTTCTGTGTGTATGCATTGCAGCAGTATGCAAGCAGGAGTATTGGAAGCAAAAGTGATTTATTATTCCACTGGGACATGATTTTTTTTGAAAACAAAAGTAATATTTGCCGGGAATGTTTGGTAATATGGTGAGGCTGAGCCTGGGAATCCCGGCTACTGTCACAAAAAAAAAGTCCTGAATGCCCTCCAGCTCCAATCCCCTAATTTATGACACACGTCATCATTTTGCCCTGCTTCAACCCATTACTTTGTGCTGAAATCACAACCCATGAAAACACTTTCCAGAAAGCCTGATATTCCCCCATGCGAGGCATGCGACGGGTTGTCAACATCCATCTTTTGTGTTCTTACAAAACCTGAGCTCTCGCATCTTTCGGAAAATAAAACATTTAATCTGTATAAAAAGGGACAGGTTATTTTCTACGAAGGAAATATGCCCCAGGGTATTTACTGCATCCACTCCGGGAAGGTGAAGATTCACAAGATGGGAGATGACGGAAAGATGCAGATTGTAAGGCTGGCAAAGAAAAATAATATCATCGGGTACAGGGCCTTGCTGAGCGGGGAGAACTATAATGCCACAGCCACTGCTATTGAGGATACCCTCGTATGTTTCTTCCCCAAAAATATTTACCTGAATCTGCTGGCGGGCAATCCCCGTTTCTCCATGAGCACCATACAGATGCTTTCAACGGATTTGAAAGTTGCCGAGCATATGATTACCAACATGGCACAGAAGCAGGTTCGCGAAAGAATGGCAGAGGCGCTTTTGCTGCTGAAAGAGTTTTTCGGGCTCGAAGAAGACGGAGCTACAATAAATACTGTTCTTACGAGAGAGGATATAGGAAACCTGGCTGGAACCACTACGGAAACCTCCATACGCGTTTTGTCGGATTTTAACAAGAGCAGGATTGTGAAACTGATGGGGAAGAAGATCAGGATACTGAATCTTAAGGAACTGATAAAAATAGCAAACCTCTCGGAATAATCAATCCCATGCAGCATGCATGCATGACTCAGGTCATTGTTTAAGGTGTGTCATGAAAATACTTTTGCTTCCCCTGTAAATATCATTTTACATAAAACCATAAGATGAGTACCATAAGAAATAACGATGAAAAAAGCACCAGGAAAAGTTGCACAGAGTGCAGGTTCCACGATTTCAGTGTTTTTAAAAACTGCCCGCCCGGAGTTCTTGAAGATGCTTTTTCAAACAGGAGCATGAGAAGTTATGCAAAGGGAGATGTGCTGATGTCACAGGGGGATGCTTTTTCGGGGGTCTATTGTATCCAGGAGGGTATGGTGAAGGTTACGCGGATTGGGAATAAAAACAAGGAATTCATTCTCTGGTTCGCGCACCCCGGCGATATTATCGGCATGGACTCCTTTATGAGCAATGACTCATATTCTTTTTCCTCTACGGCGCTTGAGCCGGTTTCAGCATGCTTCATCCCTGCTTCTGACTTTAAAAATCTTCTCACCCGCGATCCCCTTCTCAGCATAGGCCTTATGAAAGATATGTGCGATAAGATTAACTTTATTGAAGAGAGGATTACTAGCATAGCAAGAAAAAAAATCAAGGAACATTTTGCCGAGATGCTGATATCCCTTGCCGTAAAGAACAAGAAACTGCCGGGAGGAGATATACCGGTTAACTGTTCTGTTAAAGATCTTGCTGATATTATAGGTACCACCAAGCATTATCTTTATAAGATACTCTCGGATTTTTCCGATAAGAAAGTTATTTCCGTCCGTAACAGGAAGCTTGTTATCCGCAATATGGACAAGCTTTCAATGATTGCGGTGGGTGATGAACCGCTCGTATGATAACCTCTTAAGTTTTTCCCGTATGCCCCTGTTCCTGAAGCGGTTTTTGTTCTGGTCTTTGTGTTTGATTTTTCTTGTTTATACCTTTTACCTTTATACTTCTTCAACTTCTGCAGACAGGGGTCTTGCGTTTCTCGATGAAAAGGCAAAAGCCGGTAAGCTGCTTTTCCAGAAATATAATTGCACTGCGTGCCACCAGGTTTACGGCCTGGGCGGATACATGGGTCCTGACCTTACGAATGTTATTTCTGCGAAGGGCAAAGGCCCTGGCTATGCAAAGGCATTTCTGCTGAGCGGAACTGCCCGCATGCCGAATTTTCACCTTTCTTCAGAGGAGATAGATAATATCATCGCATACCTGGGTTATGTGGATAAAACAGGCGTTTCGCCGATCATTGACTTTAAATTAAATGCCGATGGAACAGTCTCGGCAGGAGAGAGGAAATGAAAAAGGATACAGGGATATTGTTTGTATTTCTTGCCCTTCTTGCTTTGGGAAGCGGGATGTTTTTCGGGAGCCTCGCGGCACTGCAGTTTATCATTCCAGGCTTTTCAGACTGGATTCCTTTTTTTAAAACAAGGCCTCTTCATGTGTCTCTTGTTGTTGCATGGATATTTCTTGCTTCGGTGGGAGGAATTTACCATTACCTTCCTGCCTTCTGTAATCTCTCACTCCGGTATCCGTCACTCCCTAAAACCCATTTCCGGATATTTTTTATAACCGGACTGCTGGTTTTGGCATGTTATTTTATGGGGTATTTTGGGGGAAGGGAGTATTGGGAGTTTCCTCCACTGCTGGCACTACCCATACTTGCATCATGGATGCTGTTCGGATTTAATTATGCCGGGACAGTTTTGGAAAAGAAAAATACATGGCCCGTATATCTCTGGATGTGGGGAACAGGAATAATATTTTTCTTCTTTACATTCTCGGAAGCATACCTCTGGCTGTTTCCTTATTTCAGGAACAGCATAGTGCGTGATCTCAGCATTCAATGGAAAGCATACGGGGCACTGGTAGGTTCATGGAATATGCTGGTATACGGAACCGCAGTTTTCCTGATGGAAAAGATAAAGGGAGATACAAAGGTGGCTTATTCAACGCAGGCATATCTGATGTACTTTCTGGGATTGTTTAACCTGATGTTCGGCTGGGCTCATCATATTTATATCCTCCCTGTTGCCCCATGGGTGAGGATATTGTCCTATGCCGTGAGTATGACAGAGCTTATCATTCTTGCTAAAATTATCCGTAACTGGAGATCGTCTTTTTCGCGGGGAAGCCGCGTCCGTGATTCACTTTCATACCGCTTTCTTTATGCATCTGATGTGTGGATTTTTCTGAATCTCATCCTGGCACTTGCCATATCGGTTCCCGCAGTCAATATATACACCCACGGGACGCATGTTACCGTGGCTCATGCCATGGGAAGTACAATAGGTATTAATACCATGATACTGCTGGCCTCATGCTTTTTTATCATAGAGAGCATGCCGGAAAAATCAAACAATCGCAGCGCCGGGAAAATAATGAAGGCAGGAGTTGTTTTATTTAATCTCTCTCTCTTTGTCTTTTGGACATCTCTCATTTTTGCAGGTGTCTCAAAAGGAGTGATGGTCGTGGAGGGAAAGTTGTCTTTCAGGGAAATGATGGATAAGATTAATCCTTTTCTTATTACATTTGCGGTCTCGGGAATATCAATGTTTGTGTCGGTGCTGATGATAATAATTCCTGTCATTCCTTCACTGGGTCGTTACATTGCAAAGCGCACTTCGTTATGAGCGAAATCATTTTCTGAAGAAAGGGTTCTTGATAATCTTGCCGGTCAAAGTCAAATTAACCAAACCTTTACCATTATGAGAAAACAACACACACACACGCTCCTTGCCATGTCAGCCATGGCTGTTGCCGCCTTCTTCTGCGGATGCGGTGGAAACAGCAACGAAACTCCTGCCTCTTCCGGGGGAGAGCAGAAAACCGAAGCAGCTCCTTCCGGGACTGCTGCACAGGCTGTTCCTGCAAGCGGAGAAGATGTTTACAAGAAGACATGTCAGACCTGCCACCAGGCAAACGGGGAAGGGATGCCGGCCACGTTTCCGCCTCTCGCCAAATCAGATTTCCTGTCCGATAAATCAAAAACTATCCGGCAGGTGCTGAACGGTTCCAGCGGGGAGATTACGGTTAATGGCCAGAAATTTAACGGTACTATGCCTCCCCAGGGAAGTACCCTTTCCGACAATGATATTGCTGCTGTACTCACTTATGTATACAGCTCATGGGGCAACACCGCCGCCACTGTCACTGCGGAAGAGGTTAAGGCCGAACGCGAAAAAACAAAATAACAGCAGGCGCATGAAAGAGGAAAAAGTTTTTTTTGGCGATACGCTGAAGGCTTTTGCCTCCAGAAACGATAAAGAGCTGAAGCACCTGCTTTGGCTCTTTAAGCTCATGGGCAACCCATCCCTGGTGAAACTTTTATCCAGACTTGCGGTTTTTTCGATTAAAGCGGGTCTCCCCGTTTCTGCTCCAATCAAAGCTACGATCTTCAGGCAGTTCTGCGGGGGGGAATCCATTGAAGAAAGTGTCCCGGTAGTGAAAAAACTCGGTAGCAGGAAGGTCGGGTCTATCCTCGATTATTCCGTGGAGGGAAAAGAAAGAGAAGAGGATTTTGAGAGAACTAAAGATGAGGTGATAAAGATTATTCATCTTGCAAAGAACAATCCCGCAATTCCATATACCAGTCTTAAGCTTACAGGGATTGCTCCGTTCTCACTTCTTGAAAAGATAAGCGCGCATGCAGAACTTTCCGAAGCGGAAGATACGGCATTTTCAAAGCTGAAGCACCGGCTTGCCGACGTATGCTATAATGCTTATGTAAATAATGTCCCCGTTTATTTTGATGCTGAAGAGAGCTGGATACAGCCTGCAATTGACCGCCTTGCCGAGGAGATGATGGCGGAGTATAACCAGAAAAAATCCATTGTCCTTACTACGCTCCAGATGTACCGCCGGGACAGGCTTTCGTATCTTAAAGAACTTATTGTGAAGGGCAGGGAGAAGAAATTTTTTGTCGGGATAAAATTAGTGCGGGGAGCATACTGGGAAAAAGAGAATGAAAGATCTGCCCGTATGGGGCTTCCCTCTCCCGTGCATGAGCGTAAGGAAGATACCGACAGGGATTTTAATGAAGCACTTGATACCTGTCTGCGTAATATTGATCTTATTACACTGTGCGCCGGTACTCACAATGAGGCCAGCACTATGCACCTCCTGGATAAAATGAAGGAGATGGGAATTGCCAACGATCACCCGCACGTATACTTTTCACAGCTTTACGGTATGAGCGATCATATTACATTTAACCTTGCAGATGCAGGATACAATGTTACCAAGTATCTCCCTTACGGCCCCGTGAAATCAGTGGTGCCTTACCTGATAAGGAGAGCTGAAGAAAACACCGCCATAGCAGGCCAGATGGGAAGGGAACTTTCGCTTATACTGGCAGAGAAAAAAAGACGGCAGCATGAAAAGCTGCTCCCGCCAGGGGTTGCCTGAGAACATACTCTTTTTTATCTGAACTTTACGGCTGTTTTTTTGGCCTCCCCCGATTTTTTTCAAAAAATACCTGTCTGTAAAATATGATAATCATCATAATAAAACATGATAAAGGTTGAGTTGTTGAAAACTAAAATCAAATGTTAAAAAAAATCAGATCCGGGAAAAAGATCTCTCGCTAAATTGCAGCACAATTTTTCTTTCAGGGTACAATCATTGAAAAATAATCATTAAATTTATAATAAATGCTGACTGCTGAGATGACGAAGAAGGCCGTAAAAGCTGCAAAGCCGGCGGGTACATCACCCCGAACTTATTCTTATAAGGAAGTTTACGACGAGTCTGTTTCCTACTTTCAGGGCGATGAACTTGCCGCATCCACCTGGATGAACAAGTATGCCATGAAGGATAAAAACGGAAAATTTCTGGAACTTTCACCCGATGACATGCATATGCGTATGGCTGCCGAATTTGGAAGGAAAGAAATGGAATACCGGGATATGGCCGTGGCCCCGAACCGGAAACTTCTTTCAAAATACGGGCAGAAAAGAGATTTTCTCACCGAAGAAAAGATTTATGACCTGTTCAGGGATTTCGCCCGTGTAATTCCTCAGGGAAGTGTGATGTCTTCCCTCGGAAACCCTTATGTTATCGCTTCTTTGTCCAACTGCATTGTGCTTCCTGAGATTTATGATTCATACGGCGGGATATTTTACACCGACCAGCAAATGGCGCAGCTCTTTAAGCGCAGGTGCGGGGTGGGAGTGGATATCTCTTCCCTGCGCCCTTCGGGTACTTTTGTGTCCAATGCCGCCGGCTCTACCACGGGTGCAGTTTCTTTTATGGAACGATTCTCGAATACCACCCGGGAGGTGGCTCAGAACGGTAGAAGAGGCGCCCTGATGATTACTATGGATGTAGCCCATCCTGATATAGAATCCTTTGTAACCATTAAGCAGGACCTCTCCCGCATTACGGGAGCCAATATTTCCGTAAGAATTTCTGATGAATTCATGAATGCCGTCGCAGCCGACCAGGATTTTACGCATCGTTTTCCCATAAATTCTCCCAATCCTTCCTTTACCAGAAAAGTAAAAGCAAGGGAGCTGTGGAACACTATTATAAAATGTGCCCACCATACCGCTGAGCCGGGGATTATTTTCTGGGACAGGCAACATCATTATTCTACATCCTCTGTATATCCCGGCTTCAGAAATGTTTCCACCAACCCATGCTCTGAAATTGCGATGCAGGGAGGCGACAGTTGCAGGCTTATTGCCCTGAATCTCTTTGGCTTCGTCGACAACCCATTTACTCCCAGGGCTAAATTCAACTACAGGAAGTTTTATGAAACCACTTACGAATCCCAGCGCCTGATGGACGATCTTGTGGACCTCGAACTGGAGGCCATAGAACGTATTCTTGCCAAGGTGGCAAAAGATCCCGAACCGGATTATATTAAGGAAGTTGAAGTGAATACATGGAAGCTGCTTTATGAAGCGGGAAAAAAGGGCAGGAGGACAGGCCTCGGATTCACAGCTCTCGGCGATGCCCTGGCTGCTCTTGGCTTTGGGTTTGATTCCCCTGAGGCCCTCGCTGAAGTGGGAAAAATAATGAAGTCAAAATGTGAGGCTGAGTTTGACAGTTCCGTGGATATGGCTGTAGAAAGAGGAAAGTTTGAAGCCTTCGACCCGGCTGTGGAAAATACTTCCGAATTTGTGAAGATGATGAAAGAAGAATTCCCCCAGCTGTACCAGCGCATGATGAAAAACGGCAGGAGAAATATTTCTGTCAGTACGGTGGCTCCTACAGGTACACTGAGTCTCCTTGCGCGTTCTTCCTCCGGGATAGAGCCGGTATTTATGCTCTCATATAAAAGAAGAAGAAAGGTGAATCCGAACGATAAAAACGTCAAGATTGATTTTGTTGACCACATGGGCGACTCATGGCAGGAATTTACGGTTTATCATCCCAGGGTGAAGATGTGGATGGATATTACCGGGGAAAGTGATATTACAAGATCCCCCTACCACGGTTCTACAGCCTCGGAGATTGACTGGAAAAAAAGAGTGGAGATGCAGTCGGTGGTGCAGAAGTACACTACCCACTCCATCAGTTCAACTATTAATCTCCCTGCAGAAGCTACACCTGAAAACGTGGCAGGTATTTACCTTGAAGCGTGGAAGAAAGGCCTGAAAGGAATAACGGTTTACCGCGATGGTTCCAGAACAGGCGTTCTTGTTTCAACGGATAATAAGGGAAAGAAATCGGATGAGATTGTGGAAACTACCGCGCCAAAACGTCCCAAAGTTCTTGAAGCAGAGATCGTTCGCTTTATGAACCACAATGAAAAGTGGATTGCAGTTGTCGGACTGCTCAACGGAAAGCCCTATGAGGTTTTCACAGGTAAGGCGGAAGATGCATTCATCATCCCCGGCTGGGCTGAAAAGGGATGGGTCATCAAAAGTTCGAGGGAAGACGGAGCCAAGCGTTATGACTTTCAATACATGGATAAAGAAGGTTACCGTATTACCATCGAAGGTCTTTCAAGATCATTCAATAAGGAATACTGGAACTATGCCAAGCTTATTTCAGGGGTGCTTCGCCATGGAATGCCCCTGCCCCACGTTGTGAACCTGATATCAGACCTTCATCTTTATAATGATAACATTAACACATGGAAAGTGGGCGTAGAGAGGGCTTTGAAAAAATTCATTCCCGACGGGACTCATGCTGTTGACCGGAAATGTTCAGGCTGCGGAGACCCGCAGGGCCTGATTTACGAAGAAGGATGCCTCAAATGTAAAAGCTGCGGGCACTCAAAATGCGGTTGAGCATTTACCGTATATTAAATTGATTTTGCCCCCGGAGCAGGTTCCGGACTCAGATGTTCGCATCAAACTGCAGGGAATTAAATCAGGTTTTTCTCGTCCGGCATAGCGGAACGCGATGGCTGATTCAGGCCGGAATGGCCGGCTTGCCGCCCTGTTTTTCTGCCAGGTAGTATAACGTGGAAGAATTGGATTCGTTAAAAATTCCTGAAGCTCTTTCCCGGATCTGTTCACGGGTAACACTCCTGTAAAAATCTATTTCTTTATTGGCAAGCGATGCACCCCCAAGCAGTTCCCAGAATGCCAGGTTCATGGCTTTGTTCAGCACATTTACTTCAGAGAACAGAAGGGCAGCCTCCATTTTATTTTTTACTTTCTCTATCTCTTCTTCGGTGACATATTCTTTGCATACCCTGTTTAATTCCTCCTGCAGCGCCGCCTCGGCTTGTTCCATGGGGATACCCTTGTGCAGCTTCCCTTCGGCCACAACCAGCCCGGGTTCCACATCCCCGCTCAGGTACAGGTCTATTTCGCTGAAGAGTTTTTTGTCTTTTACAAGGGAGTTATACAGGCGGGATGATTTTCCTTCAGCGAGAATGTCAGTCAGGAGATCTTCGGCATAAAAAAGACTTGCGGTTCTTGGGCCGGTGTGGTATGCCTTATACAGGGCGTTTGCCGGAACATCCCGGGATACGCTCATAATTCTTTTTTCTTTTTGCTCCGGTTCTGAAGGGAGTATGCGTTTCTCCTTACTGCCTGAGGGAATAGGCCCGAACCATTTCTCAGCAAGCTTTTTTATTTCGGCAGTCCTGACATTCCCTGCAACTACCATGATTGCGTTGGCAGGAAAGTAGAATCGGGCGAAAAAATCTTTCACATCCTGTAGTTTTGCTTCGGCAATATGTGATATTTCTTTCCCGATGGTGTTCCAACGGTAGGGATGCACCTTGTACGCAAGAGGGCGTAGGAGGAGCCACACATCGCCATAGGGCTGGTTGAGGTAGCGCTCGTTGAATTCTTCAATGACCACGTGTCTCTGGACTTCGAGGCTTTTTTCGGAAAATGCGAGGCTGAGCATACGGTCCGACTCAAGCCAGAATCCCGTTTCAATATTTCCTGCAGGAAGAGTGAGATAATAATTGGTGATGTCGTTGTTCGTAAAAGCGTTGTTTTCCCCGCCCGCTTTTTCAAGAGCTTCATCGTACCTGGGTATGTTTACGGATCCCCCGAACATGAGGTGTTCAAAGAGATGCGCGAAGCCCGTTCTTCCGGGGTCTTCATCTTTTGCACCCACATCGTACAGGATGTTAATGGCCGCAAGTGGTGTGCTTTTGTCTTCATGGACGATCACGGTGAGCCCGTTATCTAATTTGAATTTTTCGAAATGAATCATAATCAAAGGTCAGTGAGTTCCTGTTTTGCTTTAATGTATTCCCCTGTTAGTTCCTTCACGATATCGGCCACCGGCATTATTTTTTTTATCAGCGAGGATACCTGCCCGATTTCCAGTTCTCCTTCTTCGAGGTTTCCTTCGAACATGCCGATCTTTGCGCGGGCGCGGCCAAGGATAGCTTTCAGCTCTTCTTCCCCGGCACCGCGGTTTTCGGCTTCTTCAACCTTTTTAAAGAAGGTGTTTTTTATGAGCCGCACAGGCACCAGTTTTTTCAGGGAAAGCATGGTGCCGCCTTCTTCCGTCTCGGTGATTCTCTGTTTGAATGCCGGGTGAAGTGAGGCCTCTTCTGAGGCGGCAAACCGGCTGCCGATCTGGACACCCTCTGCCCCCAGTGCCATGGCGGCAAGTATTCCCCTCCCTGTACCGATTCCTCCTGCCGCAATCACGGGAATCTTTACCGTTTCTGCTACCATAGGAACAAGGCACATGGTGGTGGTTTCCTCCCTCCCGTTATGCCCTCCTGCTTCAAAGCCTTCGGCTACCACGGCATCAACCCCTGCTTCTTCTGCTTTCTTTGCAAACCGGGTGCTTGCTACCACGTGTACCACTGTAACACCCTTCTCTTTAAGGAAAGATGTCCAGGTTTTAGGATTTCCCGCTGAAGTGAATACAATCCGTATCCCTTCATCGGCGATAATACCCATGATCTTTTCTATGTCAGGGTACAGAAGAGGCACATTCACCCCGAAAGATTTTCCGGTGGCAGCCCTGCATTTCCTGATATGTTCCCTCAGTACCTCAGGATACATGGATCCGGCACCCAGCAAACCCAGGCAGCCTGCGTTTGCTGCCGCAGAGGCAAGCCTCCAGCCGCTGGTCCATATCATGCCGGCCTGTATGATCGGATATTGTATGCCGAAGAGTTTAGTGATCCTGTTTTCCATAAAACTTAGGATAATTCTTTTTGAAGAACTGGCCAATCTTTGAAACAGGCTTATAAAGCAGAGTGAAAAAGCCCGGGTTCATCCCGTTGAGCATCCATGCCTTCCTGTCCTCAAGGTTGGCTTGTATTTTAGCCCGTATGCTTTCGTTCCCGAAACCGCCCATACGCATTTTGATGGTGATCTCGGGAAGGTAGGCAGTGCTTATCCTGTAACGGTGAATAAAGCGCAGCATCAGCTCGTAGTCTGCGGAATACTGGAGTGACTCATTATAAAACCCGTAGCGGTTATATAATTCTCTTTTCACGAAAAAGGTTGGGTGGGGCGGCATCCATCCTTTCAGGAACATGCCATGTTGGTATTCTTTGGCTTTCCAGTACCGTATAATTTTTGACGGATTGCTTTTGGAAATGAAAAGTATATCGGAATAGAGGCAGTCGCAGCCGCTGGTTTTGAATTTTTCAGCTACGGAAGAAAGTACTTTGCTGCTGGCATAGAAGTCATCGGAATTCAGGATTCCCACCACATCCCCGCTTGCCATCCGTATTCCCTTGTTAAAGGCAAAATAGATCCCGTAATCTTTTTCGGATATGATCTTATGAATTTTAGCCCTGTATTTTTCAATGATGCGCATAGTTCGATCCGTGGAAGCTCCGTCTATAATGATAAACTCCAAATTTTCGTAATCCTGGCTGATTACCGAGCGGATGGTGTCTTCGATCGTAGCCTCGCTGTTATAACAGGCGGTAATGATGGAGATCTTCATGAGATAACCCGCTCCTTTATTTTTACTGCAGGGCACCCCTGGTAAACAGCATAAGGCTCAAGATCTGAGGTGGCCGTTGAACCCGCAGTGAGTACCGAATGCGATTTGCATATAATACCGGGGCATACAACAGCCCTGGCGCCAATCCAGGCTCCATCCTCAATTACAATCTCTCCGGTCATCAGCCCGAAAGAGACCTCTCTGTAATTATGATTTCCCGTAAGCAATAAGGCTCCCTGCGAGATACAGGCATTATTTCCTATAATTACGTTCACCAGATTGTCTATCCATACATTTTCCCCTATCCATGTATAATCGCCAATCTCAAGAAGCCATGGATATTTGATATTCACTCCCGGTTTTATGTTGATGCCTTTTCCCAGGCGTGCACCGAAGATGCGAAGCAGGGTGAGTTTGAGAAAGCGTGAGTGAAAAAGGCGGGGAGTAAAGAAAACTGCGCTTACAAGGTACCAGGCCGCTCTTACAGTTACCGGCCTGCCTGTTTTGTACCATCTGTTATCGTATGAAGAAAGATCCGTTTTTTTATTTTCCATGTTATTCTCGGGCGTGGCGCATTCTTTCCATATAGGATTGCAGTATGAGCACTGCACTTACCATATCCAGGAGTGCTTTGTTTTCCCTGTCTTTCTTTTTATATCCCCCTGCCACGAGGCTTTGCCTGGCAATTTTAGAGGTGAAGCGCTCGTCATGCCGCTCAATGGGAACAGAGGGAAATTTTTTACGCAGTTCACGTACAAATATTTCTGTTTCAGCTGCAACAGAGGAAGGCTGGTTATTCAGCGTTTTCGGGTCTCCGACTACAAAACAGGCCACATCTTCTCTTGAAAGATAATTCCCGAGGTATTGCAGGAGGTCTTTCGGGTGAACGGTATCCAGCGGGCCGGCAATCGTTTGCAGAGGATCGGTGACAGCGAGCCCTGCCCGCCTGGTTCCGTAGTCAATGGCTAATATCCTTGGCATTTCTGCAAATGTAGTGATTTTGAAAAGAAGGCTGTGAGGCTTTGCCTGTGGCCCCCGGCAGGCCTGGACCGGGAGAAAGTGTAAAATTCCCGATGCCGGCTTGGAATAAACCATTTATATTTGCTGCATAATAAAACTGATATGCAAGAACTTATCGAAACAGCCTGGGAAAACAGGTCGATGCTGCAGGAGCAAAAAGTCCGCGATGCGATCACGCAGATTATTGATTCCCTTGACAAGGGAAAGCTTCGTGTGGCCGAACCCGTGGGGGAAAAATGGCAGGTGAATGAGTGGATAAAGAAAGCCGTGATCCTTTATTTCCCATGGAGGAAGATGGAAACCATGCATGCCGGCCCTATGGAATTTTATGATAAGATGAGCCTGAAAAAAGATTATGCACAGCTTGGCGTCCGGGTAGTTCCTCATGCCGTTGCGCGTTACGGTGCATACATAGCCAAAGGCGTGATTCTGATGCCTTCATACGTGAATATTGGAGCATACGTGGATGAGGGCACAATGGTAGATACCTGGGCTACTGTGGGTTCCTGTGCACAGATAGGAAAGAATGTCCACCTGAGCGGGGGCGTGGGAATAGGAGGCGTGCTGGAGCCCGTCCAGGCGGCTCCTGTGATTATTGAAGACGGCTGTTTTATCGGTTCCCGGTGTATAGTTGTGGAAGGCGTGAGAGTGGGAAAAGAAGCTGTGCTTGGCGCCAATGTAGTGCTTACCATGTCCACAAAAATTATTGATGTGACAGGACCCGCCCCGGTGGAGCATAAAGGTATGGTGCCACCGAGATCAGTCGTGATACCAGGCTCCTGTATCAAAAGATTTCCCGCCGGGGATTATAACGTGCCCTGTGCGCTCATTATCGGGAAAAGAAAAGAAAGCACTGACCTTAAAACTTCCCTGAACAGTGCACTGAGAGAGCACGATGTGGCAGTATGAATAATAAGGGGACTTCCCTTAACTGTTTACCTTTTCCAGTACCATCCCTCTTTCCCGGGCTCCTGGTTCCAGTACTCTGTAGTCATCACATCACCTTCGGGCGTCTTCAGTCTTCGCTCGTAGATTGCGAGCATGGGATGGAAGAGGACATCGGTTACGCCGATAATAAGTTTTTCGGGAGCCGCAGGAGATGAAGTCTGGACGGGAGTTTCCGCATCTGGTTTGGGTACCGCGGCTTTGGGAGGAGGCATGGGTGCCGATTGCACCTTGTAACCGTTGTGTTCCAGTACTTTTTTCAGAAATTCAGCCCGCTCAGGGGATGCATCTTTTTCTGCAATGGCACACCGTACCCCGTTTATTTCTTCTATGGCATGCGCTTCTTTGTTCAGGCGGTTCATATTCCGGAGCTTAAGGATAAGATATAATGATAGATTGCGCTGTAAAACCCTGTGGCAAGAACGCCTGCTGCACAAATGGTCATCACCAGCCCTGCACTCAGGGAATATTCGATTTTTTCCGAAGAGTCTCCCTTGTCAACAAACATTGCCTTTACAATACGGAGATAGTAAAAGAGAGAGAAGATCATGTTTAAGCAGGCAATAACAACCAGGCTTGTCATCCCCGTGGCAGAGGCAGAAGCAAGAAGGAAAAATTTTCCGAAAAAGCCAGCCGTTGGCGGTATTCCTGCCAGCGAAAAAACGCCTAACAGCATAACAAGGCCCAGCAGGGGATTGCTGTGATAAAGGCCTTTGTAGCCGTCAATATTTTCTTTTCCTGTTTTTTCAGAAACGACCGATACAACCGTGAAGGCTGCGATGTTGGAAAAAATATAAACCAGTATAAAATAAATAACGGAAGCCATAGACTGTTGTGTGCCTGCAGCAACACCGGCCAGGAGGTACCCGGCCTGGGTGATGGAGGAGAATGCAAGAAAGCGCTTGATGTTCTGCTGCCGCATGGCAAAGAAGTTACCGAGTGTCATGGTAGCAGCAGAAAGAACCGACAGAAGTACCTTCCAGTGTTCATGAATACCCCCGAACACCTTATAAAGGACAGTCACGAAAATAAATACTGCAGCTCCTTTTGAAACAACCGACATGAATGTTGTTACAGGCACAGGCGCTCCTTCATAAACATCGGCGGTCCAGAAATGAAAAGGAACAACGGATATTTTAAATGCAAACCCGGCTATGAGAAAAGCAAACCCCAGCAGCGGAAGCGGCGCCGGGTTGAAGGAAGCGGCCATCTCACTGAACCTCAGGGAACCGCATGCCCCGTAAAGTAAGGAAAGGCCGAAGAGCAGTATAGCCGAGGAAAAAGCAGACGACAGGATCATTTTGACTGCCGCTTCCCCTGAACGGCCTTTCTCAAAGTCAAACCCTGCGAGGGCCGCAAGGGGGATTGTGGCCATCTCCAGCCCGAGGTAGAACATGAGAAAATGCCCGGAAGAGATCATCAGCTGCATCCCGATCAGAACCGAGAGAAGCAGGAAATAAAACTCGTGGTAATTATTGCTGTCCCTTTTCAGCCGGTCGTTTGCCTGCATTGAAATCAGGAGGGTTGCGAAGGCAAGCAGTGATTTTTCGAATAAGATAACCTTTCCTGAAATAAACATATCTCCGAATAAGCTTCCTTCCGAAGGCATCACTAAGCCGGAAACAGCGATGATGAAAAGAGTGGCATTGACCAGGAAGATTATTCCGGAAGGTCTTTTGTTCCCATAAAATATTCTTGCGGTAAAAAGTGATACCAGCAGCAGCAGGGTGAGCAGCTCGAAGCGCATCATAAGTATATAGTCTGCGATTCTCATGGTTATTTCAGGGGGTTGCTTGTGAATAAAACACTGACCGTGTTACTGATTATGTCCGACATCCAGAATGGATAAATGCCGATAGAGATTATGGAAGCGATGAGAATGACTGATGCCGCCCTTTCGTACCATGTGGCATCGCCGGACTCTCTGAATTTTTCATTCTTCAGGGGACCCCAGAGGCTGATTCCAATGGCTCTGAGGATGTACACAGCTGTAACCACTATTGACATTGCAGCGCTGACAGTTGCTATGCGGTGAAACACATCCCCGATCTGAAAAGCTCCTACAAATATGGTCATTTCAGCAACGAAGCCGCTTAGTCCCGGAAGCCCAAGGGAAGTGAGTCCCGCGATAATGAAACAGCTGCCTATAAATGGCATCACTTTGAGTAATCCGCCAAGTTCTTCTCCTATGCGCGTGTGTGTGCGCCCGTATATCATGCCGATGACACCGAAAAAGAGTGCCGTCATGATTCCGTGGGAAACCATTTGGAGTACAGCTCCCGTCATAGCAGTATTAGTGAGCATCCCGGCTCCAAGCAGGACAAAGCCGCAGTGACTTACTGATGAGTAGGCATTCATCAGTTTGATGTCTTTTTGTCTTAATGTAACAAAGGCTCCGTATAGAATTCCAATGCAAGCGAGAATGATGATGTAGGGTGAATAAAATGCCGCCGCCGCCGGGAACAGGTATATGGCAATACGGATGCATCCGTATCCGCCCAGCTTCATGGAAATTCCGGCCAGGAACATGGATGCTGCTGTAGGAGCGGAGGAGTGACCGTCTGGCGCCCAGGTGTGCAGCGGGAAGAGTGCGCTCAGTACTGCAAATCCCGTAAACAGCAGCGGGAAGATATACAACTGAGCCTGCTCCGGAACAGGGGTGGTGTAAAGTTGCTGAAGATCAAAGGAAGGATTGCCTGCCGCACATGAGTAATAATAGAGTGAAAGAATCCCGGCGAGTACCAGCGCAGATCCTCCCATCAGCATCAGCGCCAGTTTCATGGCGCTGTATTCTTTTCTTCCGCTTCCCCAGATAGCAATGAGCAGGTATTTGGGTATTACTGCCAGCTCAAAAAAGAAGAACAGGGAAAAAAGGTCCGATGAAAGAAAGAAACCGTAAGCGCCTGTGCCGAGCAGGAGAAGAAGGATAAAAAATTCTTTCTTCATGTATTCTGTTTTCCAGGATACAAGAACCCCTGAAACCAGCACTACGGATGTGAGGAGTATCATTGAAAGGGAGATGCCGTCAATCCCGCTGTGAAAAGTGATGTTCCAGTCAGGATACCATACATAGGTATGCTCAAAGAGAAGCAGGGATGCGTTGCCGGCATTACGCTCAGCCATGTATAAAAAGAGCAGGCCTGCAGAAAAAACAAGCTGCACCACTGTTCCCGCAAGCGCAAGGAGTCCTGCTATCCTGCTTCCGGACGCAAGAATGGCAATGATCGTAACAAGTGAGATTATCAGCAGATATTCCGGATTCATGATTACCTGATTACATATATGAGAAACAGCGAAATAAGGATCGTTCCGGCCAGGAACCAGAGGGCGTAATTCCTGATTTTACCTGATTGTACCGGGCGTATGGTTTCAGAAACATTTTCTGCTGCTGCGCCAAGAAGATTCATGCCACCGTCCACGATGTTCCTGTCAACCCATGCCGCCGGAGCTGATATCAGGTTGAAGACAACTTTTTTTGTAATGAGGAGGTAAAGCTCGTCAATGTATAATTTTCCTGCAATGAAGCGGTATACGATACCTGCTTTTGCGGAAATCCTACCCGGAAGGGTGCGCTCTTTCAGATAGAGAAAAGCAGCGGTGAGAATACCTATTCCGCTGATTATTATCGCCGCAGCCGAGAGGCGTATGTCGGTATCAGAATGGAGGGGCAGGCCGTCAGAGGAAACATATTTTCCAAAGGGAATATGTCCGGCCTCAATGGTGGCAACGGTAAGTATGAACAGGGGGATTGTGATACTCGCAGCCATGTGGGTTTTGATCCCGGATTTGTTTTTGTTGTTCCAGAAGATGGAGAAGTAAAGCCTGAACATATAAAAAGAGGTTATGCCTGCGGTTAACAAGCCTGTGCAGAAAATAATTTTATTGCGGTGGAAGGCGGCAGTGAGAATTTCTTCTTTGCTGTAAAAGCCTGAGAGGGAAGGAATCCCGCTGATGGCTAAACAGGCGAAAAAGAATGCAATGCTGGTGAAGGGCATCGGCTTTTTCAGTCCGCCCATATCTTTGATTTCATTGCTGTGTACGGCATGAATAACCGCCCCGGCACACAGGAACAGGAGCGCCTTGAACATGGCATGGGTAAAAAGGTGGAAGAGGGCGGCAGAGTATCCCAGCCCCTTTTCACCCCCGTATCCCGAGATGCCCAGTGAAAACATCATGTATCCTATCTGCGACATGGTGGAGTATGCAAGCACCCGCTTGATGTCCGTCTGGGTACAGGCAATAAGTGCGGCTATCAGTGCAGAGGCAGCTCCGGTATATGCAACCACATCCATGGCTGCGTGCGACATGCAGAAGACCGGGAACAGGCGCGCTACCAGGAAAACTCCGGCCACAACCATGGTGGCTGCATGAATGAGAGCCGATACAGGTGTGGGGCCCTCCATGGCATCAGGAAGCCAGATGTGCAAAGGAAACATTGCCGACTTTCCCGCACCACCCGCAAAGATCAGTACCAGCGCCCATGTGAGTGCCGACACGCCGAGGAAAGAAGCTCCTGCAGCAAAGGAATAAAATGCAGAGGAGCTGCTGCTCATCCTTTCGATGATAACCCTGAAATCAAGGGATCCGCTGTAGAAGGAAAGAATAAGAATCCCGCAGAGAAATCCCAGGTCGGCAAAACGTGTTACAATGAAAGCCTTCTTGGCGGCAGCCACTGCGGAAGGTTTGTCAAAATAGAAGCCGATAAGCAGGAATGATGAAACCCCTACCAGTTCCCAGAAGATATATATCTGAAAAATGTTTGATGCAACCACCAGCCCCAGCATGGAAAATGTAAACAGCGAAAGGAAAGAGAAGTAGGTTGAGTAGCGCTCTTCTCCTTTCATATAGCCCGTGCTGTACAGATGAACCATAAGCGAAACGGTGGAAACCACTACCAGCATCATCACCGAGAGAGGGTCGAGTGCAATGCCCATATCAAGCGAAAGGGCGGCGTTGAACCTGAGCCAGGTGAATTTTGCAAGAACGAGGTATGGCCACCGGCTGCCGTAAGGCCAGTAATAGCCTTCTGCCGGGGCATCCGTGATAAAGTAATGGTATGCCGTGAGGTATGCAAGTACAGTCACAATAAGCATTGAGGTTGTACCCAGTATGCCGGAAATACGGGGAAACTTTTTTCCGAAAAGACCCGGTAAAAGGAACGTCAGCAGCGGGAGCAGCAGGATGAAGCAGGTGTAGTCGTATATGTTTGACATCTCAGAATTTCAATGAGTCAGTGTTCTCGGCATCTATGGTCCTGAACTTACGGTAAAGGTTGATGATGATGGCTATGGCTACCGAAGCTTCTGCAGCAGCAATGGTGATGATAAAGATCGTGAAGAAAACCCCTTCCGCCTTCCCCGGGAAGAGATATTTGTTGAAAGCCAGAAAGTTGATGTTTACACTGTTTAGCATCAGCTCTATGGCCATCAGCATGGTAATCATATTCCTCCTTGTGAGGAACCCGTAAGCTCCGGTGAAAAAAAGTGTTGTGCTTACGAAGAGAACCAGGTGCAGCGGTATTTCATTCATTCTTTTTTGTTTTAAATGCGATGGATATTGAACCTGTAAGTGCTGCAAGCAGCAGGATGCTTACCGCTTCAAAGGGGAGAATGTAGCCCCCCTCCCCGTAACTGAGCATCTTTGACCCTATGGTTTTCATAGTCAGGATCTTCGCTTCCTGACCCGACGGCAGCAGGTCGGATGCAAGGATAATGGTATAGATAATCCCGAATCCGGCTATGCATGCGATATACGAAACAAGCGCCTGCCTGTATGGAATTTCCGGCAGCCTTGTGCCTGACTGCTCGGTAAGAAAGAGTGAAAAAAGGATCAGCACCACAATGCCTCCCACGTAAACCACTACCTGCACTGCGGCAATGAATTCATAGCCCAGGCAGAAGTAAAGGGCTGCCACATTGATAAGGGTGAACAACAGGTAGATGGCGGCCCGGAATATCCTCGATGTCCTGACTGTAAGAATGCCAAACACGATGATCATGAGAGAAATGAAGCAGAATACCGCAGCGCTGAGACTCATTTTATTCAACACCCTCCTGCAGTTTTGATCCCGGCTTGTTCAGGATTTTGGTGAGTGATTTTCTGTCGTAAGTGCTGTGCTCAAAATCATGCGACATTTTGATGGCATCTGTGGGGCATGCGATGATACAGAGATTGCAGAAGGTGCACATGCCGAGGTGGTAAACAAAGGTGTCAATGGCTTTTTTCTTTTTCCCTTTTTCATCCACAACGAATTTGGTGAGGATTTTAATGGTGCCGTTGGGACAGGCAAGTTCGCAGGATGTACAGCCCGTACAGCGATGCTCATTGTTTTCGTTATGAGGCATCACTACTTCTCCCCGGAAGCGCTCTCCCAGCGCAAGTGTTTCCCGGTTGTCGGGATATTGCTGGGTAACGATTTCCTTGTGGTGGGAGAAGTAATATCCTGTGAGTCTCATCCCCTTCAGGAGAGAACGGACCGAACGGAGAATGGTTCCAATGTATATGGCCAGATGGCGCTTCACTTTTATGCCCGTTTTTTCAGAGGACGAAGGTACTGCTTATCGTGAACAAGACAAATATATTCAAAGGAACCCCGGGGGTGCAGATATTTAAAATCTGCAAAGCGCTCAGTTAAAAAATTAAAAAATGGAATGAATCATTTTCCGCTTGCCAGACAGCAATCAGAATCTTGCGGTCATCCTGATGTTAAGCTGGCGTTTCGTAAGATAATTGGGTACTGCGTATTGTCTTCCTGTTACATCCGCCACCCATATATAAGAAACTGTATTGCTTACCCCCAGCAGGTTAAAGATTTCTGCACTTATCCACAGGGAGTTCAGATTTTTGAGCAGACCGCTGGCCGGCTTGATTTTTACATGTTCCCCTATGATCTCCTTCGAGAAGCCGATGTCCGCGCGGCGGTATGGAGGGATGCGCAGGACATCCCTGTATTTTTCATAGCCGGGAGGCCCGAAGGGAAGCCCGCTGCCGAACAGCAGGTTGAGGTGCATTTTATAGGTGGGGTATTTCGGAAGATAGTCCTGGAAGAAGAGTCCGAAGTTGATACGCTGGTCGGTAGGGCGGGGGATATACCCCGGCTCGTGCCGCACACTGTCCGTTGGAATATTGTCCAGTGTGTATCCTTTGATAATTTGCTCTCCTGATTTGTTGTAGTAATCATAATAGTAATCTCCTTCAATGTCTTCCTGCGTCTGCATCACCGAGAGACTTGCCCATGACTCAAGGCCGGTAACAAACTCCCCGTTTATGCGCATGTCAATGCCCGCAGCATAGCCATGTGCATTGTTGTTGGCCAGGTAGCGGATCCTGACATTGTCAATTTTGTAAGGGATGATGTTGTCAAGGTGTTTGTAATAGATTTCAGTAACATACTTGAAAGGCCTTCCCCATGCCCTGAAACTGTAATCTCCTCCCGTTACAAAGTGTATGGAACGCTGTGCCCGGATATCCTTATGAATGTTTCCTTCGAGGTCGCGCAATTCCCGGTAGAAGGGTGGCTGGTAGTAGTATCCGGAAGAAAGCCTGAACACAAAATCTTTTTTCCATTTCGGCCTGAAAGAGTATGCCGCCCTCGGGCTGATGATAAACTGGTTGTTAAGATCCCAGTAGTTGATGCGTATGCCGGTCGTGAGCGACATATTGCTGCTGTCGCTCAGCGTCGAGGTGTTCTGGATATATGCGCTGTAACGGTCAGAGGAAAGGTCTGTGGAATTCTTCACCACATCCTGAAGCAATATATCCTGCACGGGACGTGACGATGGGAATGCATATCCTATGGAATCATCGGGATGGGGAAGGTTATATCCCGAGGAGTCAATCATTTTCCATTCGGTGAGCCTGTCATGTATAATCTCATTCTGCAGCCGCCCTCCCCACTGCAGGTAGTTTTTCCCACGGGTGTAATAGCCTTTGTGTTCGATGTTGTTTACAAAAGCATCCAGGTAATTTCTTGCATGGTTGAGGTAGGTACCCACCCCCAGGTTAAATGCCACATCCCCGAAGTTGGATTTACCGATATCTCTCTCCAGTTCATCAATATAGTATTGTCCTTCGGTATCAAATGTTTCACTTTCATAGGTCTTATAGCTTGAAGCAATGAATTTCATGCGGAGGTTGTTGTCCGGCTTGTAGGTAGTACTGAAAGCGCCCATATAGGTTTCGTACCTGTCTGCCTCCCTGCCGTCAAAATAAACGGTAAGCCTGAGTGCTTCATTAATGGTTCCGAAGTCGGTCTCCCTCGTCTGGGGAATAAGCAGGAAGCTGTTACGTGAGATGTTGCCCAGAAAAGCGAATTCGAATTTTTCATCGGGGTTGTATGTGACGTAGGACTGGATATCCGTAAATGACGGTCTGTAATCGCCTTTTGTCGGAAGCCCGCTGAGCACATACTGGTTTGATTTCTGCCTGATGCCTGCGAGGTATGTCCATATGTGATTCCTGCTGCTGCCTTCAAGGTGTGCAGATCCGCCCAGCAGGCTGAGGCTTCCGGAGCCATGCATCTTCTCCGGTTTTTTATACCGTATGTCAAGCACGGAAGACATTTTGTCGCCATATCTTGCATCGAAGCCCCCCGCTGAGAATAATATGGATGACACCAGGTCGGAGTTGACAAAGCTCAGTCCTTCCTGCTGGCTGGAGTGGATAAGGAAGGGGCGGTAAACTTCAATGTCATTCACATAGACTAAATTTTCGTCGTAGTTACCTCCTCTTACATTGTACTGGGAACTAAGTTCGTTGTTGGATGAAACACCCGGCAGGGTTTTAAGCACCGCCTCGAAACTTCCTGCAGGATTGGGAAGGAGTTCAATTGTTTTCGGATCTATCCGGGTGATATTGCTGAGGCGGTCCTGCCGGTCTTCAATGGTTACTCCTCCGAATTCCCGCGTCGCCTCTTTCATGACTTTATTTATTTCTCTGCTCTGGCCGGAAAAAAAGCGTGTCGTATATTTTTCTTTCCGGAAACCAATGCATGAGTATATTATAGTAACGCTCTTATTCACGGGTACCTTAAGTCTGTATTTTCCGTTCGCATCGCTGACTGTTCCGGTACTGTCGCCTTCTGCCTGTATGTTTATTCCCGGTAAAGGGTTTCCAAGAGAATCTTTCATCATACCATAGATCGTTGCCTTCTCCTGTGCAAAAGAGAAAAAGGTAGAAAAAAGAAAAAACAGCAGGGAGGGAAAGAAATATATCGGCAGGCGTTTCATGCGGCTATTTTTCTTTAAACTCCCCGTTCTGCCATGCTTGTATAAACTTCGCCCATGCAAACGGATTGAAGATGTTCATGGGTGGATATTGCCCTGCATAATAAAGCTGGCTCTGTTTCTGCTGCATGGCATATTTGTAATTCAGGCTGCCGTCCATGGGCATCTCTTTCATTCGTTCTTTCATCTCAGCCCTGGCCAGATTTTTCTTCGAACGTTCCAGGTCGTCATCGGGTATGTTGAGTTTCAGGAAAGCTTCTTTGAACTGTTCCTGTGTGGGCCATGGATAGATAATGGTTTCCTTAAAGTAAACAGTATCCCCGTGGAGAATCTGTATCAGGGAATAACGGTTCTCTGTGATGGTGTCCGGGATAACGAAATGAGCCTTCTTAAATCCCAGCGAAGAAAATTCTATAGTATCATTCTTCTTTGCCACGAACGAGAAAAATCCAAAATAGTCGCTGATGGTGCCGCGGTATGTTCCCCTGATGATCACGTTGGTGAAAGGAACCGGCTTCAGGCTGTCGCCTGTTATCACTACGCCTGAAAACTGTACCAGGTCATGACTTCCGTTCTGGGCGAAGGAGTACAATAAGAAGCCTGAAAAAACAGGGAGGAGAATGAGTTTCTTCATATGAAGGTGATGCTGGCTGTCACCGGGTGGCGTGTATACCCGCGGCGGCGGCAAAAATACATTATCACAGTGATTATACCAATATCTGCAGCCTGTGCATGATGTTTTACTGTCGCATAACGGATATTCCCGGTTTTTATTACCTTTACAACTGTCAAAAACGAAACACTACTATGAAAAAAGCAGCTTTAACTCTTTGCGCAGTACTCTCCGCAGGAATGCTGCTTGCCCAGGTCACTATCACTAAAACCGATATGCCCGCTGCCGGAGATACCTTCCGTATCAGTACCGGCCTTGATACCCTTATTACCGACCCTACGCTTACGGGAGCAGGTTATTCATGGGACTACTCATCCCTTGTTGCCCTTTCCCAAAAGGTGGATACTTTTGTAAGCGCCTCATCCACCCCGATTACGTATTATCTTTCTTTTAATAATATGTTTGACACTACGCACAAAGCCAATCTCGCTGCACGTGTTGCCGTTCCTGACTCAATCGGATCCCTTCAGCCCACCAACGTGTATAATTATTTTAAGGTGAAGAACTGGGGATATGAGCAGGTGGGCTTTGCACAAACAATCAATGGTCTTCCCCTTCCCGTTACCTTTGATACAACCGATATGATTTACCGGTTTCCCATGAACTACGGTAACGCTGACTCGTGCACCTCTTTTTATAAGATAGATGTACCCTCCCTTATCTACTATTCCCAGAAAAAGCACAGGGTGAATGAAGTGGACGGGTGGGGAACCCTCGTTACCCCTTTCGGTTCTTTCTCCGTACTCAGGGTGAAATCCACCATCATGGCCCATGACAGCATGTTTTACTATTCACTCAGCACCGGCTATGGCTTTGACCACCCTCTTGAAATTGACTACAAATGGCTCGGACAGGGAGAAGGGGTGCCACTCCTTCAGATCAATACCGTTGACCAGTTGGGCTTTCCGTTTGTAACATCCATCACATACCGTGATAGTGCAAGGAGCACGATTTTGGGTACAGGAAAAATAAATGGACAGCTTTCCCATGTTAATGTTTTCCCTAATCCTGCCGCTTCTTTATTTAATGTATATATTCCTTCAGCAGAGATTAATGCCCTTCCCGGAACTTATGTTTTCTCGATGAATGATGTGCTTGGAAGGGAAGTTATGTCTGCAAATCTTTCCGGTAGGATTTCAAGGATTGACGGGGGAAATCTGCTTTCAGGAATTTATTTTTACCGTGTTACTGTTTCCGGCAAAACCATTGCTTCAGGAAAAGTTGTGATGGAATAGGAGGGGCTTTTTATGGATGTGCTGCCTGTAACTGAACCTTTACGCCTTACAAAATTCAGTCATGGAGGCGGCTGTGGATGTAAAATCTCCCCGTCCGTACTCGAGGAAATTCTGAAGAATCACAAGACCGGTGAGGCATACAAACACCTCATCGTTGGAAACAGCAGCAACGACGATGCCGCTGTATATGATATAGGCGGGGGCCGGGCACTGATAAGCACCACCGATTTTTTTATGCCTATCGTGGATGACCCCTTCGACTTTGGACGTATTGCTTCCGCCAATGCCATCAGCGATGTATATGCTATGGGAGGGACACCCCTCCTGGCAATTGCCATACTCGGATGGCCTGTAAATAAAATTCCTCCGGTGCATGCGGCAAAAGTTATAGAAGGAGGCCGCAGCATTTGCGCTGATGCAGGCATTCCTCTTGCCGGAGGACACAGTATTGACAGTCCTGAACCTGTCTTCGGTCTTGCGGTGACCGGCATGGCAGATATCCGCCATATTAAGAGAAATGATACTGCAAGAGAAGGCGATCTGTTGTTTCTTACGAAACCCCTTGGTACCGGTATTCTCGGTACAGCGGTGAAAAAAGGCATTATCAGCGGGGAGGATTACCAGGCCCTTATCTCAGGCATGTGTAGCCTGAACAAGGTAGGAGAGCAGCTTGGAAAAATTGAGGGCGTTCATGCGCTCACGGATGTAACAGGCTTTGGCCTGCTGGGACACCTGCTTGAAATGTGCCGGGGCAGCAGGCTTTCCGCGGAAGTCAGCAAAAAGGCAGTCCCCCTTTACCCGGATCTGCAAAAATATATCGCTGCGAAATGCTTTCCTGATAACACTTATCGTAACTGGAGCAGCTATGGAGCTTCTGTGAAAGGAGTGGAAGACGACACTTTTATTACTCTTTCTGACCCCCAGACCAGTGGCGGCCTTCTCGCCGCTGTCGCTCCTTCTGCAGTTGATGAATACAGGAAAACGCTTCTCACTGCCGGACTTCCTTCTTATGCGGCTTTACCGATAGGAAAAATGAAAGCCTCTACTGGCGATTTTCATATTGATATTTTAGGGTAAAACAGGCTTTTCTTCCCCCCTGAAATATTTTGTAAAATCATAAGTTTAATTAAATTTGCAGCCTGATTTAAAAATTATTATAACATGAAAAAAATAATTGCAAGTCTTTTTTGTTGCACCCTCCTTTTGGGATATGCACCAGCTCAGGATAAAAAAGACCCGGTATTATTAAATTTTGCCGGTAAGGATGTCTCTAAATCAGAGTTTGAAAAGATATACAGGAAGAACAATACCAAGGATGCCGCTTTTGATAAAAAAACTATTGAAGATTATCTTGAACTTTTCATCAATTACAAGCTGAAAGTCAGGGAGGCAGAGGAGATGGGCATAGATACCACAGCTTCTTTTAAAAATGAACTCGCAGGGTATAAAAAACAGCTTTCGCAGCCTTACCTTGCAGACAAGGACATAACTGATAAAATTCTTCGCGAAGCGTATGAACGCATGAAAACAGATGTGAAAGCAAGTCACATTCTCGTAAAACTCAGCCCGGATGCCCTTCCGCGTGATACGGTAAAAGCCTATAACAGGATTATGAAGATGAGGGAGATGATCGTGAAGGGTGCAGATTTTGCAAAGCTTGCAAAAGACAGTTCCGAAGATCTTTCGGCAAAGGAAAACGGCGGGGACCTTGGTTATTTTACTGCACTTCAGATGGTTTACCCTTTTGAATCCGCAGCTTTCAATGCAAAGAAAGGGGAGCTCAGCATGCCCGTTCGTACCCGCTTTGGATACCATATTATTAAAGTATCGGATAGCCGCCAGGCTCAGGGAGAAATCCATGTGGCGCATATCATGGTTAAAACTCCTGCCAATGCCCCTGATTCCGTTGCTTCGAAAGCAAAAAGCAGGATAGATGATATCTATAAACAACTGCAGGGTGGGGGTAATTTTGAAGAACTTGCCAAGCAGCTCTCCGATGACCAGAATACATCCAGGAACGGCGGAGCCCTTCCCTGGTTCGGCACAGGCAGAATGGTGCCGGAATTCGAAAAGGCAGCCTTCGCACTTCAGAAAGACGGGGATATTTCTGCGCCGGTAAAATCAGCCTATGGGTGGCACATCATCAAAAGGCTTGAGAAAAAAGGGCTCGCTTCATTTGAAGACCTCCAGAGTGATCTGAAAGCTAAAATCGCCAAAGATTCAAGATCTGAAATCAGCAGATCTTCCATGGTCTCAAGAATTAAAAATGATTATAAGTTTAAGGAATTCCCCAAGTCAAAAGAAGAGTTTTACAAAGTTGTTGACTCTACCCTCGCGATGGGTACATGGGATAAAGAGAAAGCAAAAAGCCTTAACAAGGACATGTTTACCCTCCTTGACAAAAACTTTACCCAGGAAGATTTTGCGAAGTTCATGGCAGATCACCAAATCAGGAAAAAAAATGCTTCCCCTGTTGCTGTGGTAAACTCCCTTTACGAACAGTTTGTTTCTGAAAGTTGTATCTCCTTCAAGGAATCAAGGCTTTATACCGAAAACCCTGATTTCAAAGCGCTTATGGATGAATATCGTGACGGTATACTTCTTTTCGAGCTTACCGACAGGAAAGTGTGGTCCAGGGCTGTGAAAGATACCATGGGTCTGAAAGATTATTATGAGAAAAATAAAAACAATTATATGTGGAACCAGCGCCTTGATGCTGCCATTTACACATGCGCCAATGCCGATGTTGCAAAAGAGGTGAGGAAGTATATCAAGAAGGGGCTGCCGGGGGATACCATAGTCTCAAAAATCAACGGCAAAGATTCCCTCAGCAAGTCTAACCTCATTCTCAATGAAGGCAGGTTTTCTTTCGGTGATAACAGCGTTGTGGATTCCGTGAAATGGGAGCCTGGAGTATCTCCCGATATGCCGATGGGCAAATCTGTGGCTATTGTGAATGTAAAAAGCGTAATGCAGCCACAGCCTAAAACGCTTGAAGAATCGAGAGGCCTTGTCACCGCTGACTACCAGGCATTTCTTGAGAAAGACTGGATTGAAACGCTCCGGAAAAAATATCCTGTTACCGTTAACAAAGAGGTTCTTTCCACTATTTCCCGCTGAGAAGACAACCCTTCTGCCCCGTGCCAAAGCTATTTTTTTATAAGCAGATCCTGGCATGTGCTGGAATCATTTTACTGTTATCGTCCTGCAACTATTTCAGGAGAAATAACACCAAAGAAGAAGTTGCGGTTGCCAGGGTATTCGATGCCTTTTTGTATCATTCCGATCTTAAAGAAGTGATCCCTGCGGGCATTCCTCCCAGGGATAGTATCAAAATTGCCAGAAATTATATTGAAGAATGGATCCGCCAGCAGGTTGTGCTGAAAAAAGCTGAAGATAACCTTGACAAGGATAAAGTGGATGTTGAAAAGCAGCTCAGGGACTACAGGAATTCGCTTATTACATTTGAATATAAGAAAGAACTGACGGAGCAACGCCTTGACACCGTCGTAGGCGACGGGGAAATAAACAGTTATTATGAGAAGCACAAGGGTGATTTTGAATTGAAATTTAATATCGTTAAGGTTCTGTACCTGAAGCTGGAAAAGCATTCTCCCCATCTTGACAAGGTGAAAAGATGGTATAAGTCTGAGCTGCCGAAAGACCGCCAGTCTCTTGAGGATTACAGCCGGCAGTATGCGCTGAATTTTTTCCTGGACGATAATACCTGGCTGCTGTTTGATGATATATTGAAGGAGGTCCCCATCAAAACATATGACCAGGAACAGTTCCTGAAGAACAACCGGTTTATTGAGATAGAAGATTCGGTAAATGTGTATCTTGTGAATATAAAAGGATTCAGGATTAAAGACAGCGTATCTCCTCTCAGTTTTGAAAAAGAAAATATCAGGAATTATATCCTGAACCAGAGGAAGCTTGACCTGATAGAGGAAATGGAAAAGAAAGCCTATGAGGATGCCCTCAAAAATCATGACTTTGAAATATTTGTAAGGTGAAAAAAAAATCTCTTTGTTTGTTTTCGGTATTCCTGCTGCTTCCGTTTATGAACCCTGCACAGGTCATAGATAAGATTATTGCCACGGTGGGCTCAAACATTGTTCTGCAGTCGGATATAGAGTTCCAGTATGCCCAGTTCCTGTCAATGGGGAATACTCCCGACGAGAGCATCAGGTGCGAGATCCTTGACCAGCTGCTGCTGAATAAATTGCTAATCAACCAGGCTCAGGTGGATAGCGTGGAGGTGGGCGACAGTCAGGTTGAGTCGGAGCTCGACAGGAGGATCCGTTATTTTGTGGCCCAGGTCGGATCGGAGAAAAAACTCGAGGAGTATTATAAAAAATCCATTAACGAAATCAAGGCGGAGTTCAGGGATGATGTGAAGAAGCAGCTCCTTGCCCAGACTATGCAGTCAAAAATCACCAAGGACATTACGGCAAGCCCTTCGGATGTCAAGAACTATTATACATCCATTCCGCCGGATTCGCTTCCCTATATCAATTCGGAAATGGAAGTGGCGCGTATCGTAAGGAAAACGCCTGTCAGTACAAGGGCAAAAGATTCGGCGAGAGCGGAACTTGAGAGGATCAGGGAGCGCGTTGCCGGCGGGGCCGACTTTGCGGCTATGGCCGCACTTTATTCCGAAGACCCCGGATCTGCAAAAAAAGGAGGCGAACTGGGTTTTGTCAACAGGGGTGACCTCGTTCCTGAATTCGAGGCAGCAGCTTTCCGGCTTAAGGATAAGGAGGTTTCTCCCATTATTGAAACTAAATTCGGATTTCATATTATACAGTTAATTGAGCGGAGAGGTGACCAGATAAACGTAAGACATGTCCTTGTTAAACCAGAGATTTCACCGGCTGATCTTGATTCGGCAAAAGTTTTTCTTGACAGCATTGCCATCCTCATCCGGAATGGTAAAATGACATTCAGCGAGGCCGCAGTGAAATATTCCGATGAAGCTGAAACTAAAAATAACGGGGGGGTGATGAGCAACCCGCAAACAGGAACTACAAAGTTTGAAGCCTCCCAGCTTGATCCCAATATTTTTTTTCAGGTAGACAAGATTAAGACGGGCGAACTGACCGGTGCTGTACTGATTCCGGGCTATGAAGGCCAGAGTGTTTACCAGCTCCTCACGCTGAGATCCAAAACAGATCCCCACCGTGCCAATCTCAGGGATGATTACCAGCGGATACAGAATGCCGCCCTCTCTGAAAAGCAGGGAAAAGCAATATCCGCCTGGGTGAAACATAAAAAAGAGAACACATATATTAATATTGCAGATGAGTATAAGAGTTGTGCTCTTATGAAAAGCTGGATAAACTGATAACCGGATATGAATACCACAAATACTTCTGACGTACAGGCTGTTGAACAGCTTGCCGTTTCAGGCAACAGGCTGAAGGGCGAGATTGCGAAAGTTATCGTAGGCCAGGATGAGGTTGTCATGGATGTGCTGATATCTGTGTTCAGCCGCGGGCATTGCCTGCTGGTTGGTGTTCCCGGGCTTGCAAAAACGCTCCTTGTAAATACAATTGCACAGGTGCTCGGCCTTAGCTACAACCGCATTCAATTTACACCCGACCTGATGCCGTCAGATATTACCGGTACCGAAATACTTGATGAAACAAGGCAGTTCCGCTTTATAAAAGGGCCTCTCTTTGCCAACATTATTCTTGCTGACGAAATTAACAGGACTCCTCCTAAAACACAGTCAGCACTCCTTGAGGCTATGCAGGAATATGCAGTTACTGCTTCCGGAAAACGTTACCCGCTGGAGAAACCTTTTTTCGTGCTTGCCACACAGAACCCCATAGAGCAGGAGGGAACCTATCCTCTTCCTGAAGCTCAGCTCGACAGGTTTATGTTCAATGTACTCCTTGACTATCCGTCTTTTGAAGAAGAGGTTGAAGTTGTAAAAAATACAACCTCCGGAAGAGAACCGGTACCCGGAAAAATTCTTGAGGCAGGGCAGATAATTGCTTTCCAGGAGCTTGTGAGGCGTGTACCTGTGGCCGACAACGTGATGGAATATGCAGTCAGGCTTGCAGGTTCTACCCGTCCGCATTCAGGACTTGCCACGGAAACTGTCAATAAATATGTTTCATGGGGTGCAGGTCCGCGTGCTTCCCAGTATCTCACGGTTGGCGCCAAATGTCATGCAGCACTGAAAGGAAAATATTCTCCGGATATTGAAGATGTGCAATATGTCGCGCCCGGGATACTCCGTCACCGCATAGTGAGGAATTATAAAGCTGAAGCTGAAGGCGTTTCCGTTGAACAGATTATAAAGAATCTTCTCTAAACTTCCCTGAGGCCTCAAGGCTTTTAAGCGTATTATTCCCTTTGTTAAATAAGAGGTCAACGATGCTCAGGTTGGGAATGAACCCGCTGCTGCCCCCGAACACCTGCCGGTAAGGAACAGGAGAGAAAAAAATATTTTCTTTCGGATTTTCTTTTTTGGGGTGCATTCCCTCCCTCCAGTCCGCTGTGGTCTCATCGTATGAAGCTACATAAGAATCCGTAAACGTTATTTCAGCGGGGATACCTGAAAACTTCAGGATAAGAAAAAGCAAATCAGTATTAAAGTCAAGGAGAAAATCATATTTTTTCCGGTAGTGTATCGCGAAATCATCTTCATAATATTCGAAAAAAGGAGATGACCTGTAGGCGGCCTCCAGGGATTTCCAGTGAATTTTCTGCCATTGAGAATCATTTGCAATTCTTAGATCTTTTATCGGCTGTTTTTGTTTTCTTCCATGCTTTACCGGAATAACGAGGGGAAGAACCCTGTTGGGAGATGCGATATAGCACCGGTTACGGTACGTCTGTTTCCGGAAATGCTCATGCTTCTCAATAAGAATTTTTTTGTGCTGAATCCACTTGCAGAAATATTCGACGGGCGGGAGATAAAAGGACGGAAGCAAAGCAGTGCCGGCCGGTTCCATTTACGGCAGTATAATAGCTTAATGGATAAACCGGAACAAGCGGTTCCACCTGATTTTGTTCAGGAGGTTTGCGTTACCATCCCACGACATCCATATAAAGACTGCTTTTCCGACAATATGATCTTCCGGGACAAAGCCCCAGTAGCGGGAATCAGCAGAGTTATGCCTGTTGTCGCCCATCATCCAGTAATAGTTCATTTTAAAAGTATAGGACGTTGATTCCTTCCCATTGATGAAAATCTTCCCGTCTTTTTCTTCTAAGCTGTTGTGTTCGTATGTGTTGATAGCCCTCCGGTAAATGGAGATGTTGCTGCTGTCAAGGGGCATGTTCATCCCTGCCCGGGGAATCACAACAGGTCCGTAATTATCAAGGTTCCACCTGTTTTTAGGATCCTGGGGAAAAAGGTTGTTGTCGTAAAAGTCTGAAGGGCGGCACATGAGCTGCACCTCGCTGACGTTATTGAAGGACTTCATTTTTTCAGCATTCTCCTTCGTAAGAAAAAAGCCGAACTGTCCGGGCACTCCGGCGGCTCCTCCTTCGGTGATACCCATACCCTGAAGTATCACAGGGTTCAGGCTGCTGCCGTCGGTTTTAACTCCATAGAAGAATTCGGATTTTTCAGGTGTAGGCTGTGTCTTGCCATTGATATATACCTGTGTGTTTCTTATAATCAGCGTGTCGCCCGGGATCCCTATACAGCGCTTGATGTAATTTTCCTGTTTATCCACCGGGCGGAAATCTTCCATGGGATAGTTGAAAACAACCACGTCCCTGTTCTTGATTTTGTCAAAGCCGGGCAGGCGGAAATAGGGGAGCTTAATCCACTCAAGGTAGGACTTCGTGTCCTTGGTAAGCGGAAGGGTGTGGTGTGCAAAAGGAAATGCGAGGGGTGTAATAGGAGTGCGCGGGCCGTAATTGACCTTGCTGACAAAAAGAAAATCTCCCACGAGAAGTGATTTTTCCATGGAAGATGTGGGTATTGTGAAAGCCTCTATGATGAAAGTCCGGATGATGGTGGCAGCCACTACGGCAAAGACAATGGCATCAACCCACTCTCTGTTCTTTGACTTCTTTTTTGAGTTGTCAACAGTGAGGTAATAAACAACGATCAGTGTTTGCCCTATGAGGAAAAGGGATGCGGTAGGGATGATTCCTCCGCCGGCCGGAACAAGCATCATAAGGAAAAAGATAATGTTCATCCCGGAAAGGATAAAAAACCATGTCTTTTGCCGTTTGTTCAGTTTGCCAAGAAGTTTTTTCATATAGTAGAGTTTATACCGAGTAAGTCATTAATAAAGGTGTTAAGAAATAGAATTCATCCTGTTGTATGATTCATTGGCTAATGTGGTTTAATATATTCAAATATACAGAAACGTACGTGGTTATTCAAGACGTTAACCGGTCTTGGGTAACAAGAGTTTTTGCCAGTCTTTTCAAAGGTATTGGAAGCGCGCAACCGCAGGCAGATATACACGGAAAGCAATCCGCGGAAGCGACTTGCCAAATCCAAGAGAAGATAATAGACCTCTTGCGTAAAAGCATTTTATCAACGCAACCCATTTAATCAATATTTTTTTGAATTATGTAAGAGGTCTAATGTTCCCTCTCCTGATATTTTATAATCACCAGCTTACCTTCTGTTATTCTCTGGTTACCCGCAACCACCTGGTAAAGATAAACACCATTTTCAATGTTTGATTCTGAAATTGTTAATATATTCTTTCCTTCTTTCATGGGATAACTCAACACTTTCCTTCCGGTAATATCATAGACTTCAAATGTTGCTTTCTGATTATCAGCAAGCGAATAATCCACCTGCATTGCACCGTTATTCGGGTTCGGATAAACTTTTACATTGTTTTCCCTTGCAGTTGTTTCTTGCGGTGCTTGCTTCTGTTTCGGATTCCCTAATCTCAAGTCATTTGCAGTTACAGTGCATTGAGCGTATTTGACAGTGGAAATATCATATTCATTTTGAGTAATTCCCCCTCCAAAACTTGCCCCCGATACATATACATTTCCACTGGGACTAATAGCGATCGAGGTAGATTCATCATATCCATTCAATGAATCATTATATTGCATTACCCACTCTTGACCACCCATGTTGTTATATTTGATAGTAGTGTAATCAAAATTATCACCGTTTACCTGGCTTGCACCTGTAACGTAAATATTTCCTGAAGTATCTATGCCTATGGCATTTGCCCAGTCTTCTCCATTGGAAGCCCCATTGAATCTGACCACCCATCGCTCTGTTCCTGTTCCATCATAGCTGATAGTAATAATATCCTGATTCTGCACCCCTTCACTATATCCTGTCACATAGATATTACCCGTTTTGTCTGCCACTAATGAAGTTGCCCAGTCTGTTGAATTTCCGGTTCCGTTATAGGTATTAACCCATTGCAGAATTCCCTGAGCATTATATTTTATGGTGATATAATCATAGCTGCCCGCTGAACTCCACGCTGAACCGCATACAAAAATATCCATTGATCCGTCAATAATCATATCTGTTGCAAGAAACTGACTATGGTTATTATCCTTGTATCTTAGTGTCCTTACTGTATTTCCCAGAGAGTCGTACTTGACAGTCACAATTTCACTATTAGCCGAAGCTCCATTATAATCACTTATTCCGGTTACATAGATATATCCCAGTGTATCCGTTGCAATGGAAATACCCGTATCGTCACGATGTAAGGAGTCATCATAATTTGCCGCCCATTGCAATACGCCTTGTGAATTATACTTCAGGGTAGTAAGATCATAATTGAACTGAGGAGTACCGTTAGCAGAAAAACCGGTAACATATACATTTCCTTTGTTATCAGTAATAACAGACCTCCCTCCATTGATATTTCCATTTCCAGGATACCCTCTCTGGTAATTTACAACCCAATTTATATTTCCTGAGGAATCGAGTTTTATGGTTGTAAGGTCCATTTCCAGCATTGAAGGAGTATAGATTACGGATGCATTCCCTGTTACATACACATTGCCTTGTGTGTCAACGATAATTGCATAAGGAATATCCATAAAATGTCCGGGACCATCATATTGCCGGGACCATTTTAAGATACCGTCACGGTTATATTTTAATATTATATAATCAGTAAATCCGCTTACCGCATCTCGTATATAACCGGCTACATATACATTTCCATATATGTCAATGGCTGTTACGCCTGCATCTAATGAATCTGTGTTGTTAAATTTTTGAGCCCATTGTTGGGTTACATTGACAAGTGTCAGAGAAAGAGGACTTTGATTTATCCAGTTGTCAATGGTTTGTGTAGTGGTATCCTCCAAAGCAAAACCACTTTTAGTTGCAAAACCAAATCGGGCATTAGTATCCAATGCTAAAACCTGATTGTCCATAAATTTAAACGAACCATCCGAAGCAGTCACAGCCGGACTTATACTATTTAGTATATTCATATTCACATCTACTATCACAATAGTATCGCCTTCAACCGGGCTGCCTCCGCATTGAAAATTATCGTAAAGGAATCCACGTATTCTTGAACAGGAATCAACTGTAACAGTAACACATCTTGTCACTCTGCATCCTTTACCGCAAGTTACGGTTACACAGTAACTGCCGGAAGTTTTCACCTTTAAACATGAGGAAAACGCAATGACTGTTGTATCCGTATCTTTTTTCCAATTGAACGTATACGGTGCTGTACAACCAGAACAAACATCTGCACACAAGGTTACCGAATCTCCCAAACAAAAATTCAAAGGTCCGCCCGGACTTATCTGAACAATTGGATTTGCTGTCGCATTAATATTAAAGAAAATAACAGCAAAAAATAATTCCGAAAATCCTCTACAAACATTTTGAATATTATTTAAAACAAAGTGTTGAATTGTTTTCATTTTTTCGTAGCTTTTTTATTCTGCAATAAGATGTACATGTTTTTTCTTAAAATGCATACCCAATTGTCATTCCAACCCTAAAGCCGAATACTGTTCCGTTTTGCATTACATCGTAGCTATTGTTATACGGGCTTTCTTTTGGACTTGCAAATTTTTTTATAAAAAGATTTTCATTAAGATTACTATCAAAATAATTTCTATGGATAACAGTATTTTTAATTTGAGGTCCCATAAACCATTCAAAAGAAAACCCATCTTTACTAACAGCTTGATATCCAAAAAGTAATCCCGTACTAAGTTCTTGCGAAATTCCGGTATGAGAAAAATCGGGCCCCCAAATAAGGTCTTTAAAATTATGGTGTAGATACTTATATCTGACAAATGAAGACATGTAATACCCTCTATAAATTTTATCTTTATAAATATTTTTTTTTAAATTATAACGCATTTCGGGAATAACAAGAAACCCTTTTAATTCATCTCTAATATCAGGATAACCGCCACCGGAAATAGAAAGAGATTGTTCGAATCGAGAAGGAACTTCGTGTATGATATTAACATACCCTGCTATAAAATTTATAGAGAAATGTTTGCTAAGTATTCTTTCATATCCAAAAGTAAAATTGGCTCCGAAAAATCCCAGTACATTATTTTTTATAATATTTCGTTTCATATTAAATGAATCTGTTTGTGCTTCTTGAGCATTTACAGACAAACACATGAAACAAATAATTAATATTAGATTTATTTTTATTAAAAAAATTTTCATGTCCTGTAAGCTTCCCTATTCATAGTGCCAATGGTTCAAAAGTATTTAATTGTTTTGCATAAATCATTAAAAGGCATATCCAATGTTTAATCCCGAAATCAGCCAATACTTATAAAATTTTTCTCCTCTATTTGATACACTGAATTTATTATTCAATCCATTATCATCAGCCAATGGGCTCTTATACATTCGTGTTAGGGTATTATCATTATAGATCGGACCAATATAGAAATCTATTAAAAAATTGTTTTTTATTAATGACTGATAACCTATTGCAAACCCAATACTTTTCTGATGAACTTTTTCTTCATAATCATATTTAATATTACTTGGAATAGTGTCTATATCTGTGAAAACATAATCAATATAACGATAACGATAAATCGGACTCAAATAAATTCCTATAGGAAATGGCTTGTGTGAAAGGGTTAAATACCAACGCAAAGAAGGGGAAACATTATATCCTTTTTTAAATCCGCTACTTTCACTCGTTATACTGTCAGGATGGCTACCACTAAATTCTTGGTTAATAAATTTATTCATTAGAAAAAAGTAGAAATAACCAGCAGATAATTGAATTGAAAATCTATTTCCTAAAAACTGCTCATAGCTTAATCTCATATTTCCAATAGGAAATCCAATCCCGGTTTTTAATAAATATTTTTTTTCTGAAGGTAAGATTGTTTTACAAACATCTCTCCAGTTAAAAGCATATCCGATAGTTATGCCCGCTCTAAAAGCAGTTGATGCTTTGTTTGTCAATACAGCATTACCATATTTCTGAATTAACAACGATTCAGTTGCATGTGAATCTATAAATTTTCTGTCTATATTATTTTCTCTAAAAAAAACACCACCATATAAATCAAAAGTAAAACCATGTTCCATAATTATTTGATAACCTAAAGTCATTCCGCCACCTATTTCTGTTGAGGTGGCTATGTTAGAACAATCAATGGAATCTTGTACATAGGCATAATTTAAAGCACTAACCTTGAAATCCTGTTTAACTTTCTTATACTTGAAAAATGGAGCTAAGTATAATCCTGACGGTATTCTATTCTTATGTGGAAAAGGATAATATCGCAACTCTGATACAAAAGCATATCCATTTACTCTTCTATAAGAAATAATATTGGGAAAAAATTCTCCGCCCCTCCAAGAAAAATCATAATAAGGCTCAGTACGCACGTACTTTGCATTATAAGTTAAAGAAAAATGTTCATTAATAACTCTCTCATAAGTTAACCCCGGTCCATTTGACTTAAAGACATCTCTTATAATAATCGAAGAATCAGTTTGAGCAAATATTTTTTTATACCCCAAAGAGAAGAAAATTAATATTGAAATTTTAAATATGAAAGCTATTTTTAGGTGCATGATAAAATTATTTCAAAAGATATTTATACACATAATCTTCTTCTCCCATTGTATCAAAATCCTTCAGGCGGTGATAGGTTCTTTTCCATACCCCAAAAGTATATGCTTCTTTCTTTTTAAGTGGCCAAAAGCGAAAGGTTATAGTAATAGGAATTCCTTCAATATCTTCTTTCATTAAATTTTTCATCTTATTATTTACAAGTCCTTTTGCATAAACATCCGTATTTGTAATTACCCTTTCTTCTTCCATATTGTCTTCAAAAGAGCCATTTTGATCAGATGTTGGCTTGTAATTACTTGGAAAAAGTGGGTCGTTATACGGTCCTGTAGCTGTGTGGAATAAATCATTTCTCCAACTAAGCATGTCTTTAAAATTTTCGGAGAAATATTTTTATTAGCAGTGATGTATATCTCCTAATGCCGGTCCGTATATTTTAAGCAACCAAATAAAGAATATTAAAGCACTATTGGATAAACAACCCCAACCTGCATATTGAGTTTCTTTTTTGTCATTAGTTACAATAGCCGCAATAATTAATCCAGGCACACTCAAACATGCTCCCCAAAAAAATGATGGAATGCCTAATGGAGGTGTATTTACAGAATCTAAATTCTGAAAATTATTTGTATCTATATTTATCAGAAGTTCTTTGTCATTTTTCTGTATTTGAGATAGAGCGACATCTCCGTATTGATTCACAAAATTTTCCAATTGATTTAATTTTTCAATTTTTTTTAGAATTACATTTTCATCCAACTGAAATAACTGAGCATTCCCAGCCATTAATAAATGGCAACTAAAAACGCCAGTAAAAAAAACAAATAATAAATTTTTCATTTTAATATATATTTATAAACATAATCTTCTTCGCCCATAGTGTCAAAACCCTTGAGGCGGTGATAAGTTCTTTTCCATATCCAGTAGGTGTATGTTTTTTTTCTTAAAATGCATATCCAATTGTCATACCTGCTCTGATTCCAAATTGCTTTACGTTTTGCATAATATATTCACTTCTATATTCAAATTTTCCTATTAAAAGTGTATCGTTGGCGTCACTGTTAAGATATGTTCTATTAATAACAATTTGTTTAAGTTGAGGTCCAATAAACCACTCAAAAGCAAATCCTTTTTTACTTATAGATTGAAATCCGAAAGTAAGCCCTGTGCTAAGTTCTGATGAAATGCCATTATAAGAACAATTGACGGTATCTCCAGACGGAGGACCTAAAAAGTTATTTTTTTGATATAAAATTTTATCTTCAAAATCGTGTTTAAGATTTTTATATCTAATATGTGAAGCAATGTAATATCCGCGAGGAAGTTTGTTCTTATTACTTTTAAAGTAAAAGCGAACTTCGGGAATAATGACATAACCTTGTAAATAATCAGTAAAACCAACCCCTGCATGCAGGATTAGTATTGACTGAGCAAATCTTGATGGCGCCCAATGTGTAAAGTTGATATACCCTGCTAATAAATTTATTGAAATATTTTTATTGATTATTCTTTCATATCCAAATGTAAAATTTCCTTCTGCTAATCCTAATATATTGGATTTTATGATATTTTGTTTTGGACTTAATGAATCTGTTTGTGCTTCCTGAGCATTTATATGCAGACACATGAAACAAATAATTAATATCAAATTTATTTTTATAAAAAATGTTTTCATCTTGACTATTTATTTTAGAATGTATTTATACACATAATCCTCTTCTCCCATTGTATCAAAATCTTTCAAGCGATGATAAGTGCGCTTCCATATCCAGTAAGTATATGTTTTCTTCTTTTTAAAGGGCCATAGGCGAAGAGTTACAGTTATAGGTTTTCCCAGAATACCTTCTCGCATTATATTTTTCATGTCATTGCTTACAAGCCCTTTAGTATAAACATCTTTATTTGTTACTACCCGTTCCTCTTCTGAATTAGCGGCTGAGTTTGGAAAAGTTGGCAAGTAGTTAAAAGGAGAATTATAGTAAGATATTCCAGACTCTTGAAACTTTTCCGAACTTCCTAAAGGGCCATAAGAATGGTCTGAAGAACTTTGAATAAAAGAATAATGATTAGGATAACGATTCATAGAGTTGATGAAGTAATTATTAAGAAGAATGGGCTGCACCATGCCTGTCGGCGATAGATAGGGCGTACAGGCTGCCGACACACTAAAAGGAAATTCCTCCTCTGATTTTTGATCTATATAGTAACCAATAGCTCTAAATGGAGAAATTCCCATATCAAAAACATTGCCGTGAGGAAATTGAGGCATGAAATAAGGAACAGGGAAATAACCACTTGGCCATAAAAGGGAGGGGTTAAAATTTCCACATTGGCAATCCATAGTAAGGACTCCATCATCAAAGCCATGATGAAATATATGTTTTACTAAAAGAGAGAAGTTGTCAGGGTGCCCGCCTGCAACAGTTAAAACAGGGACAGGTGTAAACTGACCAAATTTGTTCATCCAAAATAGCTGGGATACTTCCGGTACAAGGTCTCTCAACACACTGGTTTGAACAGCATATGCAGCACCTGCTGCATTATATACTGATGAATTGCTGATGTGCAGAACAGTGTTTAGCAGTGCAGCCAATCCTGCAAGTGCAGGGGTGGTAAACACAGCTACTACTCCCGTTGCCATACTGCTTCCTGAAAAAGCTCCATGAAGAGAAATGTGTGCTCTTGCTTTATCGGCTATGTATCCAATAGAACCAATTTTACTTTTGAGCGAGTCAACTGTTTTTGTTTTATTGGCAAGGGACATTGCCACATCCACGAGTAACGCTCCCGTAGAATGAGTGATGATAACATATCCATCTTTCCCAAAGTCACTTGTGCCTCTGGGGTCATTTGGGTCTAATAATTCCACATCTGTTCCATTGATCATTGCTTCGCTGATTTGAGTTAATACTGCATGTACACCGTAATCGAGAGTTTGGGTGGATGCCCATGAGACTATAAGCAATCTATTCTTGTATCCTTTGTTTCTTAAAAAATGTTGAATATGGTCTGACCAGTATTTATCTGCTCTTTTTTTCCAATACCCGTAATAATTGTTACCTTGATAATTTCTATAAAACTCTTTTATGTCTTTTGGCCATCTTGTATTAGCCGGATCTTTAGTATCTAAAATTTTATCCCTTATTGGAGTGGGATCTAAACCTAGAGAAAAAACAATATCTCTTCCTCCAAAAGGGCTGTTGGGGTCAGCTACAAAATTATTTGCGGTATCACAGTAGCATAAAGTATCCAGCTTACCTAAGTTAAGAAAAGCCAAAGGAGAATCTAATACTGCATTGTAAATGCTGTCGCCTATAAATTTTAAAAGATTAGTCAGAGAATCAGCAGTTATATTAATGCCAAGATTGCTTAAGCTGTCATCAAAATTTATATTCAACGCTTCGGGCGGTACGGCTCCTCCGATAGTAGCACAATGAAAAAGGTCAGGACAATTTGCATAAAAAGTATCTATATCGGTATTACAAAACCCGCCATACAAATCATGAACACTGCCCATAAACATGCTCACTGAATCGGTTATAAGAGGGGTATTGGGGTCAAGGTATGCTGCAAGATTGGGAGGAATGACAGGGTTGCCAAGAGAGTCAATAGCAATGGAATCACATACAATGGAATCAAGAGTTGCATGCATGCAAATACCGTCAATATAGCCGGCCGAGTTCAGCGTGCTGTCATTATTAAAAATATTAATGGCAACTTTATCAAAGTTCTTATTGGCTATCCATGTTTGAAACTGATAGCTTGTCCAGTCTTTAGAATTTATTTTTCCTGTAAATCCTATGATTGCAATATTAGAATCAGGTGCAGGGTGATTATTCCCGGTGGGTAATGAACCATTAAAAGCAATTGCTCTGATTTTAAGATACGGCAAACTGCTCGCAGCAGAATCTAATTTTATACAACAACTTAAAATATATTTATTTCCCTGAACAATTTTGTTAGATGAAGCAAGTGTTTGTTTAACTGCATCTCCGCTTACTTTATTTCCCTGCAATTTAATATACCCGTTATCATCGCATCCTTCAGTATTAAATACGGAAGGGGTGCCATACCCTGCACCCCAATTTGAAACGCTTCCTCCGCTGGCCATAGAACCGGGAACATTCGAAACAAGAAATGTTCCGTTCTGTAACAAATTACTATCACACACATTTACAGCACAGCTCGGTAATAAGAAACAAGATTGCAAATAACAGGTGCCTTTACCGTCAGGAAAAACAACTTTTATATTAAAGCAGGAGATGTTATTTCCGGCTGATTTGGTAGTGAAAGTTCCCGTTATAGCTTTTGTTCCTTTTTTTACAAGGGTTGTTGAAATACCTGTTATTGTTCCATTTGTCAAAGTAATGGAATCTATCTTTCCAACAACATTCATTGCATTATTTATAAAAAGAGAGTACGAATATTTGTGGTTGCCTGAAGGATTCGTTTTACAAATAATGGTATCAATTGTTGCCGTAATGTTACAAGTCTGAGATTTTACATTATAGCCCAATAATAAAACAAAAAGAATCGGGAATATTTTTTTCATTTATGTTATGATTAAAAGTGAAAAAATAGTTTGCAACATTAAAGACACTGGTTGGTTTGAATATACCCTTGCATTAATAATTTAATCCAGCTTCGCGTTCCGCTATGGCGGACGGGAAAGTCTTGGGTTAATTCCCCGCAGCTTGCTGCGCAATGATGATCAACTTTCCTTAAGATACCTCGCTGCTTGCAGCGAGGTGGTTCATTCGGCATAAACTCTAGTAGTTATAATTAAATCCTGATCATGTCCTGCATTCCAAAGGTGCCTTTTTTCCCCTGAATCCATTCGGCGGCAAGGACTGCGCCGAGAGCAAATCCTTTCCTGCTGAAGGCAGCGTGGGTTAATTCAATGCTATCAACGCCTGATACGTATTTTATTGTATGGATTCCGGGCACATTCTGAACCCGGAAGGAAGTAATCGGCAGCTCGCCGGTGTGTTCGCCACCGGTGGGTTGGGCATCCCTCAAATTTATCCAGTTCTTCTTTCTTTTTACACGGGAGAGAATATCTTCTGCAAGAGTGATGGCTGTTCCGCTGGGTGCGTCAAGTTTCTGGGTGTGGTGCGTCTCGGTGATGGAGATATCGTAATCCGGGCGGGTATTCATGATTTCTGCAAGTCTCCTGTTGATTTCAAAAAGGATATTTACCCCTATGCTGTAGTTGGATGAGTAGAAGAAAGCCTGGTTTTTCTCAAGGCATATTTTTTTTATCTCATCGATCTTCTCAATCCATCCTGTTGTTCCGCAAACCACCGGTACACCTGCCCGGAAGCAATTAAGGATGTTGGAGGGAGCGGCGGCAGGAGTTGAGAATTCAATCGCCACATCTGCTTTTGAGAGCTCAGGTATAGTGAATCCTTCTGCGTTGTTAATGTCTATGCACAGGATAATCTCATGCTTTCTTTCAAGGGCGGTTTTTTCAATCTCTTTCCCCATTTTTCCGTACCCGATGAGTGCTATTTTCATGTGATGGTTATTTTTTTGTAAAGTGAAGGCTGAGGGAAGGGGAGAGGCCGGATCCGTTTGGAAAACACAGGCCGGGTATAATCCTGATGGAAAGGTTGTCGCTGACATCAAACCTGAACAGGTGCGCATCAACTGCGGCGTCAATGATGTTCATAATATACAGTCCTGTGGCAAGTATCACGGAGAGGTCCCTGTCGCGGTGATAAGCATTACTCAGCGTAAGGAGGTCGTCCGTGGAATATTTTGACATGTACGGATAGTTTTTAGGATCGGATATGCCTGCAGCATAAGCATCCGTATACTTCCTGTATTTTGAATGGTTATAATTGATGAGGTAAGCGGTCCCTGCAAACCCTGCGTACAAAACCGGCAGCTTCCAGTATTTCCGGTTGTAGATCTGTCCCGCCCCGGGTATTACGGCAGAGAGTATCGTTGCCTTTCGCGGAGAATGCATATGGGGTGGCGGGGTTTTCGGTGAATGGGAGAATGCATTCACAGGAATTATTGCCAGGAACAGAAGGGTGAAGAAAAGAGACTTACGCGCCTTCACAGAAAACAGGATCTCTTTAACTGCGGATAAATGCGGCACAGGGCGGGTTCCGATGCGAATCAGGCTGAGAGAGAGGGATGTAGTCACTTTAAAGGCGGGACAATCAGCGGTCCAGGGTACTCAAAATTCTTGCCAGTTCTGCAGGTGAAGAATACCTGATAACAATTTTGCCTTGCCCGCCGGCTTTCTGGACAATCTCTGCTTCTGCCCCCAATGCTTTGTTAATTCTGTCTTCCGCTTCTTTCACGGAGGCTGTTTTCCCGGCCTGCAGTTCTTTCCCTTGCCTGGAGCGGGAAGAGGAACTGCGTGCAAGTTCTTCAACATCTCTTACGGAGAGCGCATCCAGGATGATTTTCCTGTAAAGAGCAAGCTGCTCGGCAGGATTCTCTATGCCAATGATACTTCTTGCATGACTCATAGAGAGTTTGTTATCCCTTATTCCCGCCTGTATTTCGGGAGGTAGTTTAAGGAGGCGGAGGTAGTTGGTCACGGTGGACCTGTTCTTCCCGACTTTTTTGCTCAGTTCTTCCTGTGTGAGTGAGCATTCCTCAATAAGCCGCTGGTAGCTGATGGCTATCTCTATGGCATTGAGATTTTCCCGCTGGATATTTTCCACCAGCGCCATTTCCAGCATGGCCTGGTCATTGGCGATCCTGATATAGGCGGGGATGTTTTCCAGTCCGGCAATCATTGCTGCCCTGAAGCGTCTTTCTCCGGAAATGATTTGGTATTTGTCATAGCCTAATTTCCTGACGGTGATTGGCTGAATAATCCCCTGTTCCCTGAGCGATGCAGCAAGTTCGAGGAGTGCATCTTCTTCAAAAGTGCTTCTTGGCTGGAAGGGATTGGTTTCAATCTGGTTCAGCAGGATATTGGCAACGGATCCGGCAATGGCAGGGGGGGCCGACAGACCGGCCCTGGAGGTAATGTCAGTGCCGGCATCTTCAAGGAGGGCGGCAAGGCCTTTTCCCAGTGCGTTTCGCTTAGTGCTCATCGGGTATAGGAATAGTTCTTTCCGAGACAGGAATCCTGGTCATGTTGTTTTTCTGCAATATCTCCCTTGCAAGATTAAGATAATTGACGGATCCTTTACAGTTGGCATCAAACATCACAATGGTTTTTCCGAAGCTGGGAGCCTCTCCAAGCCTCGTATTCCTTTGTATGATAGTGTCGAAAACCATTTGCTGGAAATGTGTTTTCACCTCTTCAACAACCTGGTTGGACAGCCTCAGCCGCACGTCATACATGGTAAGAAGTATACCTTCTATCTCCAGGTCCGGGTTATGCCTGGATTGCACAATTTTGATAGTGTTCAGCAGCTTGCCCAGTCCTTCGAGGGCGAAATATTCACACTGCACAGGTATGATGACAGAGTCAGAAGCAGTGAGGGCATTCAGCGTTATAAGGCCGAGGGACGGAGAGCAGTCAATGATGATAAAGTCATAATCGTTTTTCACTTTGGCAAGCGAAGACTTCATCATTTTTTCCCTGCCTGGCAGGTTTACGAGTTCTATTTCAGCGCCCACAAGGTCAATGTGTGCGGGGATAAGGTGCAGGTTGGGAGTATCAGTGGTAAGTATGATGTCCTGTGATTTGGCTTCATTTACGAGGCACTCATAGATGCTGGTCTTTATGTTCTTCGGATCAAAGCCTGTTCCCGATGTGGCATTAGCCTGGGGATCGGCGTCAATCAGCAGTGTTTTGTATTCAAGTACAGCGAGGCTGGCAGCGAGATTCATCGCTGTGGTGGTTTTTCCCACGCCTCCTTTCTGGTTTGCTATGCAGATTATTTTACCCATTGTTCTTGTCTTGATTTAAATGTTAATACTTTCGCCGATCTTCAGCAGGATGAGCTCTTTTCCATCCCTGCTGAACTTCTCTTTTGCCTCAGCGTGGTTGATGGTGATGTATCCGAAAGTGTCAAAATGCAAACCGACGATTTTGTCGCACCCTATAAAGCCTGCTGCAATCAGGGCGTTATCTGCATTCATGGTAAAGTTACCTCCTACAGGCAGGAGGGCAAAGTTTATTTTTTTGTATTCCCCTATGAGTTTCATGTCATAAGTCAGCGCGGTGTCTCCTGAATAATAAAAATTACCTTCAAGGGTTTCAATGAGAAACCCGCAGGGGTTGCCGGCATAGCTGCCGTCAGGGAAGCTGCTTGAATGAATGGCATTCATCATCTTTACCTTGCCGAAATCAAAAGACCAAGAGCCCCCGTGGTTCATGGGATGGCCTTTGGAAATACCCTGCCTGCTCAGCCATGTTACGATCTCGAAGTTTGAAATGATTGTGGCCCCGCTTTCCTTTGCCAGCGCTGCTGCGTCGGCGATATGGTCTTCATGCCCGTGCGAAATAAGAATATAATCAGCTTTTATTTTTGACTTGTCAATATGGCCGGCAAGGGGATTTCCGGAGATAAAAGGATCAAACAGCAACGTCTTACCGTTTACTGCTGCTGTAAAGCATGAGTGTCCGTAATAGGTAATTTTCATTAAAAAATTCTTTAATTTGCAGGAAATTAAGGATAGGATTCAAAGGTAGCGTTAAATCAAAAAACATCACAGCCGGAAATTATTTTTTTTGCACATTTTTTTGTTAATAACAGGAGATGATAACAATCATTTGCGGAACGAACAGGAAGAACAGCAAAACGCTTGCTGTGTCGGGTATTTATAAAAATATCCTTGCCGCAAAAAATACGGAGAGCTGTATTTTTTCCATGGAACAGCTTCCCGGAACTTTTTCTGCGTCCCACCTCGACAAAGAAAAGAGCCATGCATTCCGTGAACTTCTTGAAAAATACATCCTGCCTTCCCGCAAGATGATTTTTGTGATTCCGGAATACAACGGCAGTTTTCCCGGCATCCTGAAGACCTTCATAGACGGCTGCCCCCCTTCTGCTTTTCATTATAAAAAAGCAGCACTTACAGGCATATCCGACGGACGTGCGGGGAACCTGAGGGGACTCGACCATCTTACATCCATCCTGAATCATCTCCGCGTGGAGGTTTTGTCCGCGAAACCAAAGATATCTGATATTGAAAAGGAGCTGAATGAAGCCGGGAACGGCTTTCATAATCCTGAAATAACGAAAACAATTGAAAGGCAGATAGACTCCTTCCTTACATTCTGAACTGTTGATAAACTACAACCCCAAAGATTAATAAAAAATGAAAAAAATATTTTTGTCGGCTAATGCCATCCTCCTCTCCTTTGCTTCCTTTGCGGGCAGCGGGGGGCCCGATGCTTACGGCTACACCTGGAAAGACAGCAACGAGCCCGGGGGGCCCGCATACCAGTGGATTGATATCCTCCCGCTGAGCGGCACAACCCAGGTGAAACTGCTGAGCGATGACAACGTACGCGGACCATTTCCGGCAGGTTTTAATTTTCATTTCTACTGGTATGATGTGGATCTGTTCTGGGTGGGGTCCAACGGATATATCGGTTTTTCAGGGTTTACCTCAGCCCAGCTTGCACAGCCTTTTCCGTACATCCCTTCCTCTACGGCCCCTCAGGATTTTATCGCAGCCCTCACTTCCGACCTTGTATTCGGTGCTCCGGGTGACAGTGCCACATGCTGGTACTGGACCAATGCCGCCAAAGACACACTCGTGGTATCATACCTTGATGTCCCCTTCTGGAATGCCGCATACCCGGGCTTTACCGGAAGCAACACTTTCCAGATTATTTTAAGTGCAGCCGACAGTTCAGTCACCTTCCAGTATAAGTACCAGTCAGGTTATCCTTCTTCCAGCCCGGTTCCTTATATGGTTATCGGCATTGAGAATAATTCCGGGCTGGTGGGGCTCCAGCATTCGTCAGATTTTATCCCTGCCGCATCCTATGCCGTAAAGTTTTATAATCCGCCCTCCAGCTCATACGTGGCCCAGGATGTGGGAGTAACATGGAATGACAACCCTGAAACAGGTGCAGGCTTTCTGCCTGCAGGAGGACCTTCATTCAACATGACTTCCGAAGTGAAAAATTTCGGGAACCAGTATCTTGTTTCCTATAATGTGTGGTCAAGGGTTACTGACATCAGCAGTAATATACTGGCGCAGGACTGGGCTACCACGGGCCTTATGGCTCCTTCGCAAACCCAGGTTATTAACATGAGTGTTCCTTTCCTCCCGCCGGGAGTAGGTACTTACCAGTATATCACCGAAACACAGCTTGCAGGGGATATGGTGTCAAGCAACGACTCTAAAACCATGGAACTCGTGGTACTGGATACTTCTGCCGCAGAGGTAAGGCTTTCGTATAACCCCCAGGGGGCTACGGGCGGCATAGGGCTGAACTGGACAGGGGGCAATGGGGGCGCAGGAGTGTATTTCATTCCTCCCTTTTATCCTTGCGAAATCACAAAGCTCTCTTATTACATCGTTTCTCACACCACGAACGGTTTCTCTGCCGTGGTATATGATGATGACGGATTCAACGCTTCTCCTTACACAATCCTTGACTCCGTGTACGTGCAAAGCAATATGGTGTATGCCAGTGCGTGGAATACGATTGTTCTCGACACGCCCATTGTGATTAACTCCGGAGGGTTTTATGTTGGATGGTATATGAACGGGGATGGCACTACTCTCGGCCAGGATAACACGCCTCCCTTTTCCAACCGCACATTCGAAGTTCTCAACGGGCAGTGGGCGGTTTACAGGTTCAGGGAAGTTGAAGATCTCATGATCAATGCGGTCATTACCAAAAGCACTCCTGACACTACTTCAGGGGCAGGCGTGAAAGATTTTGAAGGATCGGTACAGGAAATCAGGGCATATCCCAATCCGGCAGCGGATAAGCTGCTTGTGGCATGGAACCGGCCGTTACTCCAGGCCGGTGAGCTAAGCATCTTCAGTATGCAGGGAAAGATTCTGAGGAACCTTCAGTGCACGGGCACTCAAACCTTGCTTGACCTGAAAGAATTACCTCCCGGCATTTATGTACTTGAGCTGAAATCTGCAGGGCAGGTGAGAGGAAGGACGAGGGTGGCAGTATGCAGGTAGCCTTTACATTACACCATGAATAAAACTATATAGTTACCTAAAATTAATTTATGCCTGAGATTTCCAAAAGAGCTGTTCAGATGCCGGCATCGCCGATCCGCAAGCTGGTTCCTTTTGCCGAAGCGGCAAAAAGGCAGGGCCGCATCATTTATCACCTGAACATAGGCCAGCCGGATATAGAAACTCCGGAAACCGCGCTGAATGCCGTAAGGAATTATTCTTCAAAGGTGGTAGAGTACAGTCATTCTGCCGGGATTGAATCGTACCGGAAAAAATTAGCCGGCTATTATGGGAAGTATGATATTAATGTTTCCCATAATGATATTATCATTACCAACGGAGGTTCCGAAGCCATCATGATGGCAATGATGTCATGCATGAATCCGGGTGATGAAGTCATCATTCCTGAGCCCTTTTATGCTAATTATAACGGATTCTCCTGCTATGCGGGAGTAACAGTGAAGCCTGTGCGTTCCTTTATTGAGACGGGTTTTGCATTGCCCCCGGTGTCGGAATTTGAAAAACTGATTACGAAGAAAACCAGGGCCATCCTGATATGCAACCCCGGCAACCCGACGGGTTACCTGTATTCGCGGGAAGAACTGGAGTCTCTCCGTGATCTTGTGCTCAGGCATGATCTTTTTCTTTTATCCGATGAGGTATACAGGGAGTTTTGCTATGACAAAAAAGAGTATGTGTCGGTGATGCACCTGCGGGGCATTGAAGAGAATGTCATCCTTCTTGATTCCATCTCCAAACGATACAGCGCCTGCGGGGCAAGGGTCGGCGCTTTTGTTTCGAAGAACCGATCTGTCATGGATGCTGCCATGAAGTTTGCGCAGGCAAGGCTCAGTCCTCCCACCTTCGGGCAGGTAGCTGCTGAAGCGGCCATTGATACTCCCGAAGCGTATTTTGTTTCTGTGAAGAATGAATATGTTGCAAGAAGAGATTTTCTTGTGGATGCACTCAACAGGATGGCAGGGGTTTTTTGTCCCCGCCCCAGCGGTGCATTTTACGCTATAGCCCGCCTCCCGATTGATAATGCCGACAGGTTTTGCCAGTGGTTGCTTGAATCGTTCAGCTGCCGTAACCAGACGGTAATGCTGGCTCCGGCAACTGGTTTTTACTCAACCCCGGGTGCAGGAGAAGATGAAGTCCGCATTGCATATGTCCTGAAGATTGACTCTCTCAGAAATGCAATGGAATGCCTGGAACAGGCACTTGCTGAATATCCGGGAAGAAAAAAAGGAACTACGCATGCGGGAGCACAGGCAGGAAACAGATAGGGTTGTATCTCTCCGAAGCCTGTCCCGTTTTCTTTCACCTGTTGCGCAGGGAAATCAGGCATCTGCACATTTACTTCTTGTGCGTCAAATAAATTGATATTAACCCCGGAGCAAGCTTCGGACTCAGATGTCCGCAGTAATCCGGGGGGAATTAAACCGGGCCTTCTCGTCCGCCGTAGCGGAACGCGCAGGTGGATTAATTAATTCAAAGTCAAAATTCAGGGATATTCACTTTTCGTTTAACGTCTCAGCAGGGATAAATTACTGTTTAATAAACTTTATTTGAGTTTCTTGCGTTTGCATGGTTACTTTCAAAAAATAGGTTCCCTGTGAAAGTTTGTTGATATCGACTTTCAAATTGTTTATTCCTTTTATTCCTTTTATTACTTTAATATCATCCTTCCTGAGAACTTCATTGCCAAGGATATCTGTAACCTGAACATTAAGCATTTCATCTTCTGTTGAATATAGTTCACAGCTTAGAGTGGTATTGGCAGGATTCGGATAAATGCTTAATGGTTGATGGATGACAGGTAATGAAACAGAAATAGTTTGGGAATAAGAAAACTTACCGTCAAAGTCAACCTGTCTGAGACGATAATAAACAGTCTGGAATTCAGGATTTGCAACCCGGAACGGAAGATTTTTGTCTGAGTATTCATAACTTCTGTTGGTAGTAGTGTTACCGGCATCTTCTACTTTTCCAACTGTTTCCCAGCTCCCGGCTTCGTTCTCCTTACTTCTTTCTATTTCAAAATAATCATTATTTTTTTCGGAGGTCGTTGCCCATTTCAAAAGAACTTCATTCTCCTGGTATTTTCCTTTGAAGGATGAAAGTTCTATCGGCAGAGTGCAACCTCCACCGGAAGGATTGAACTCCCACATATCATTCAGTGTCGTATAGAATTCGTCCTGACCGGTTCCCAGATACGCCTTTCCGCTTATGATAAAAGCAAAACTGCCGGCATCTATCCTTGCTGCTCCCGGGAACATGGTAACAGAGGACCAGGTATTGGAGATCGGATCATATTGTTTAAAATCACTATAGAATAACGAGAGGTTCGTATTATCACCCAGTCCAATGAACCCATTACAGGTATTGGCAAAGCCAACCCCATGATCACGCATCGATCCCGTAAAATTAGCTCTGCTTGCCAAGGTGTTATTTACAGGATCATACCTGTAAAAATCATTCATGAATGTTCCTATTCCGGGACGATACCCTGTTCCTACATATCCGGTATCTCCGATAGAAAAGGCAACTGCTTCATTTCGGGGCAAGCCGGGGAAATTAGTTTTAGCAGCCCATGAGTTATTCCCGGGATCATATTGCCAGAAATCCAATGTTTGTGTGCTTCCGAGTCCGATATATCCATAAGAGCCGACTGAAAATCCTATTGCAGAGTTCCTTGCAGTTCCGCTAAAGTTTGTTTTGACTGCCCATGAGTTATTGCCGGGATCATATTGCCAGAAATCATTCTTGGAGCCGCTTCCGTCTATTCCTGTGCCGACATAACCATAAGATCCAATGGCGAAACCCACTGCCTGTGAACGTGCACTTCCGCCAAAAACGGTCATCTGAGCCCATGAATCATTGCTCGGATCATATCTCCAGAAGTCATTTAAGTAACCTCCGCTTGCATTTGCTCCGGTTCCCATATATCCATAACTTCCAATGGAAAAACTGACAGATCCCGTTCTTGCAACTCCTCCAAAATTATTTTTTGCCGTCCAGGTTCCCTGCGATATGGCACATTTTACAAGTGCCAAACAAAGCAAAATAAGTAATGCACTTTTTGATTTATAATAATGATTCATAGTAATAATGATTTTAATTGTCAATTATATTTAATAAAGAATTCCAGTACAAATTTATTTTTCTATTTGATGATTAGTCAGATTTATATAATTTATAAAATATTGACGTATAATGGCATTTTTATTCAGTAATTGTCTAATATCAATATATCAGATGAAAAGTCAAATGATAAATTCGGGCCGATTATTTTCGTTAATCAGATCAATAAAATGCTACTAACCCCGGGGTAAGCCATCCGCCGTAGCGGAACGCGAAGGCGGATTAAACAAAGGGAAAAGCGTTAGTTTAAACTGTTTTGCCCGAAAAACATGAGATTGCGAATAAAATAATTACGTAAAGTTATTTCATGCCTGGAAAGCAGTACAGGAATCAAGTCTTTTGCAGGGATAGTGGAGAAAAAACTTTATCTTAAAATTACCTAATCCTTTAAAAACCTGGATTGGATATGCGATGTCTCGCTTTTTAATTGCAGGAGGTACATTCCTTTTGAAAGAGAGTTTATGTCAATTAAAAATGGAGAATTAATGATTAAGAATTTGGATATACTGACTTCCCGTCCCAGTACATCATATATCGAAATCCCCATTTCCTTATTTCTGTTTTTCTCCTGCCATTCGGGATTAATTGTAAACTGCAAACTCTCTTTGGCAGGATTGGGCTGAATGCTGATTAAAGTATTCAGGTGTCCGGGTGTTATCGTGATAATGTCAGAATAAGCAAACTTACCGTCAAAGTCAACCTGTTTGAGACGATAGTAGAGTACTATGCCATGACCTTCCGAAAAGGGAAGAGAATTATCAGTGAACTGATAATCGTTTGTCACATTGCTGTTGCCGGCACCTTTAACCTGACCTATCGCTTCCCATTTTAGATCCTCTCCAAAGAGAAAGTCGGGAAGGGCTGCTCTTTCTATTGTAAAGTAATTATTGTTAACCTCACTTATTGCAGACCATTGAAGAATTACTGCACCTTTACTTTCTTTGCCTGATAGTTCAGAGAATCTGACAGCCAAAGGTGTCTGACACCACATAGTAGGAACAGTGGCAGGGTTCATTTCAGCGGGAGTTTGGCTAACATCAGTCCATCCGGAAGCAGTAGTAGGAGACGCAGCCGTTGAAACAGGAGATATTGTGTTTTCCGCAGGAGTGGCGGTTAGCTCATTGCAACCTACAGTTCCTGTTGCAGAAGCCACTATCAGATGTCCATCATAAGATCCGGAACCATTGCTTCCCGAATATCCGGCATACAGTATTCTTCCGTCACTCGTAATTTTTAAGGATTGTCCGTATCCGCCGTATTCCCAGTCTGTGCCTCCATATGCTTTGAACCACTGCACAACTCCTGCATTGTCTACCTGCATTAAAAAGGCATCATAATTCCCTGCACCTGTTCCTGCTATATTTCCGGATGCCAGATAACCTCCGTCAGTAGTTTGCAGCACGGATTTTATCTGATCGGTACCTGTGCCTCCATATCTTTTTGACCATTGTATTGCTCCGGCACTGCTCAGCTTTAATAAAGCACCGTCTTCACCGCCCCCGTAACTTGCAGTTCGTCCTCCTGCAATGAATCCTCCGTCGGTTGTTTGCCGAACAGAAAAAAGCTCGTCCACATTGCTGCCTCCATATACTTTTGTCCATTGCAATGTTCCTGCTGAACTGGCTTTAATTATTGTAAAATCATTGCTGCCCTGAGTCCATCGGTTATTTCCCCCCACTACTATAAATCCTCCGTCGGCAGTTCGCGTTAAATCATAGGGAGTTATTACGGAAAAGCCACTGGTACCTCCATAAATTTTTGACCATTGGGTGCTTCCATTGGCATCTGTTTTAACCAACAGCACACCGTTAATGGTTCCTGCGACACCGGGTGTGTATCCGCAACCGGCAAAACCTCCGTCAGTAGTTTGTATAACACTAACGATTTGTTCCCCGCTTCCTGTTGAGCCAAACGTTTTGTACCATTGGGTGCTGCCTGCAGAATTTACTTTTGCAATAAACCCATCGCTATTGCTGCTGAAAGAACTCGTATATCCTGACAACAACCAGCCGTCCGTAAGTGCGATGACACAATTACCCCGGTCGAATCCCGTGCCTCCGTATGTTTTATTCCATAATAAGGAGCCGTCAACAGCAAGCTTTAACAGGTATACATTGTCCGAGCCGGGACCAAATCCGCTTGTGCTGGTTGATCCGGCAGCCGAAAAGGTCCCGTCACTATTTTGAACTACACTGTAGAAATAGTCAAGCCCCGTTCCTCCATAAACTCCCTGAAATTGAAATTGCCCCCACGCATCATATTTATTAATTAGTGAAAAAAGAATAAGCAGTAAAAGTGAAGTAATTTTTTTCATGATTCTTGTTTTTATGAATTATAATCAGAATCAGTAGGTGATCAGTTTTTGCCTGTACATCTTGTTTTCCACAGTGACTGTTACGAAGTATATTCCGCGGGATAGCTTATCTGTTTTTATTAAAAATTTCCCATCCTGTAATTCAGACAATGTTTTAGAAAAAATTTCTCTTCCGGCAATATCGCTTATTACAATAAACAATTTTGTGGCAGAGGGAGTCATTAAGATCAGATTGATATTTTCCTTATCCGCAGGGTTCGGAAATATCTTCAGGCAGGGTTCGGAATTTGTGTTTATGGGAATCACATTTGAGTAAGTATATTTTCTGTCATAGCCGGTTTGCTTCAGGCGATAATAATTAATTCCCGAAAATGGTTCATGGTCAATGAAACTATAGTTTAGCATGTTTGATGAATTTCCAGCCCCTTTTATGATTCCCACAGATTCAAATTTTTTTCCATTACTGCTTCTCTCGACAGTAAAAAAATCATTGTTTATTTCTGATCCTGTTTCCCATTTCAATATATTAACCGCTCCCTGATTAATACCTTCAAATGAAATGAGTTCTGATGGTAAAACGGCGCCGCAGCTGCAATCTAATGGAAGCTGTGCCACAACAACATCTGATCCTCCTGCATTAACCGTTTGATAAGATCCTGCGGTAACGGGATAATTAGTATTGGTGGCGTATGTGTTAGCTGTAATGTAAGCGAAAGATCCAAAAACAGAGATTGGTTTGCCAGACCCCCCTTCTTCGTGAAAAGTTCCGCCAAGATAGGTGGAGCACATAAGATTTCCCACATCATCAAAACTTGCAAAATAATTATCTTCGATTCCTGCGAAGCTCGGCTGGCAGGAAGGTCCCCCGGGGTTCGGAATACCGCTGCCATAAGTGTCCCCAAATATATATGTCCAGTTATTGGCACCCATAGCTACGCCCATTCCTTCATCACCGGATACACTCCACCCGCCAAAATAATAAGACCATATAAAGCTTCCGTAAGCATCAAAGTTGGCAACATAGGCATCAGTTGTGCCACTTAAACTGGTTGATCCATTTCCGGGAAAATCAAAAGAGTAAGTAGTTCCGGTAACAGAGATATAGCTGGACGGGCTTATGGCGAGATCATGGGCATTATCATCATCACTGCCACCGCAAAACGTTGCCCAGTCTATCGTACCTGAACTGGTAAGTTTTACCAGATACGCATCCCCGTAGCTTGTTCCGCCTGCATTAACCGTTTGAAAAGAACCTGCGGTAACGGGAAAGTTGGCGGATAAGGAGTTCCCGGTAAAATATATTTCATTAGTGATTTGATCTACAGCAATATTATAAGCGGGGTCATCAAGATTTCCACCACAGTAACTTGCCCATTGGCGGGCTCCTGAGCCGTTGAATTTAGCGACAAAAGCATCATTGGCACCGCCTCCATAAGTCATTTGAAATCCTGATAATACGGGAAAATTTGTAGATGTAGTATTTCCTGTAATAAAAACATTTCCACCTGCGTCGGTAGCCACTCCGGCGCCAAACTCCATTGTGCTTCCCCCGTAATAAGTCGCCCATTGGCGAACTCCTGAGGCGTTTAGTTTCAGCAAAAACGCATCATTAGTGCCGCCTCCGTATGTCATTTGGTTATAGCCTCCTGCAATTGATTGTGTGGGGAAATTGGTAGAAGAAGCAGTACTGCCCGAAACAAAAACATTACCGGTTGCATCGGTGGCTATGTTGTAACCATAGTCACTGCTGCTTCCTCCGTAATAAGTTGCCCATTGGCGTACTCCTCCCGAATTAAATTTTACTATATAAGCATCATAGCTATTGCCTCCATAAGTAGTTTGAAAAGCTGATAATAGCGGGAAGTTAGTGGAAGGTGTCCATCCGGTAACCAGTACATTGCCATTGGCGTCGTTGTTTACACTATAGCTGAATTCATTGCCGACTCCTCCGTAAAATGTAATCCATGTGGTCCAGGGATCTATTATGAGAGGTGCATTTTTATCATAATTGCCTATATTGAACTGTAATTTATTTCCTTCTAATTTATAGCTTCCTACTACGTTTACTATTTGATTATTAATGTTTTGATAAATCTTTGGTATCCATTCTTTGATTTCCCCTATACTCGTTTGAATCTTTAACCTTCCTTCGGCTGTCAGCATAAGATTATCAGTACCCTGGTATTTTATTGATATGTTATTGGGGTCTCCTCCGGGTTTTATTACAAAATCATATTCCATTCCTTCGGCTTTGCCTCCTAAAAAACAGACATCTATTTTAGGATATATTTCCTGATAAGTAATTTTATTATATCCTTTTACTCCTGTTATTCCGTTCGGGCAGTGTGATAAATAATAATTTAAATAACCTTCGGTAGGTTCTTCCTCAATAATTTTTGCCTGCTTGTTGCTTCCGGTAAATTCCATATCCATTCTCTGGATTTTTACCAGCATTGTTTCCTGAAGGCTATCTAATACCTCTCTTATTTTATTTTTATTAAATCTTCTGGCTTCCATTTCTTCTTCTGCTTCTTCCAATTTATCAGCATCTTCAATTTTTTTAATAACATAACTTACACCTCCCTGCCGAAGGTAAATACTTGCACCGCCGCCATCTCCGGAATACAGAATTTCAGGGAGCTTTTTCCCGGACTGATCTACTATCTGTCCTTTATTTTTTACAAACTCTATCCCATTGCCGCGTTTTTCAGATGTTGCCTGGCTCAATGCTACAGCGTTGCTCAAAAGCAATATTATTATTGCAGATACAAGAGGCTTTAATATTTTAAATGTTTTCATGAGAGTATAATTTATCAGATAAAGATAAAAAAACTATTCTTTTGTTTCGATTAAGTTACTTTCCGATACAGAGCATTTAAAATGAACTACCTCGCCGCAAGCAGCGAGGTATCTTAAGGGAATTTGATCATCATTGCGCAGCAAGCTGCGGGGAATTAACCCAAGACCTTCCCGTCCGCCGTAGCGGAACGCGAAGGCGGATTAAAGCATAAATATACTGATTATCAACACTATAATTTTTGCTTTATTTCCCTATGGTAACGACTGGGCACGTTGTTGATAATTATTTTCATCCGAAGTTAAGTAACGGAAATCAAAGGAAAATAAAACAGCAATATGCAAAAAATACATATTGCTGTTGCAAACTTTTGCGATAACTTCCAAAGATCGTTTTGAATGTTACTCTATTCCACATAATAAACAGATCATGCGTATTTATAAAGAGGTTGAGCGACTTGAGGGGTAATTACCCCTCAAGTCACCCCTCAAGTTGATGCTGAACGAACTGTTGCAAATTGTGCAACAGTTCAAAAGAGAATTGAAATTAAGAAGAGAAAAATTGCCGAAGTTTCGCAAGCAGGATAATGTATTTTATTAGTTTTCTGTTTTTGTATTGTTTTTGGTTTAATATTCCTTTAAATGTCTTTCTGAGGCTCAAAGGCCTTGCTCATCTTATCCTGTTCTGATTTTGATAAACCAATATTCTTGGCAATCTTTCTCCATTCATTAACAGCATCTTTTACCCCTGTTATTATTTCTTTGGCTTTCCTGTTGTTAACTCGAAAATAATCTGCAACACTTAAGGCCAAATCTAAATCAAGTGCATTATCTTTTTCTGAAACATTCAAACTTAATCCAGTTCCATATTCATTTGGATTGAGATCATAGGCAGGAGATAATCTCCATCCTCTGTCGGTTAGCAGGAAACCATGATTCCGTAAATGGTCATCCGTATTCTTTATACAAATGGAAAAAACAATTCGCCTCCACAATTCTTCAAGGTCAGTATTGGTATCTGCACCATTCCGTATCAGAAATTCGGCTATTTCGAGATAGCTCACTCCGGTGTCACTTCCTGAACCATCGGCATAACCAAGCATTGTTATTGCTGATGCAAAATGAATCCGTTCTCCTTTTTCAGTACGATCGAAACGTTTGGTTATAAAGGTGTGATAATCATGATTGAATTGTTTTAACTGACTTTCCGGAACAATTATTCCTGCTTTTGCTGCAAGCTTGTTCACCACCATTTCCCATGCTCCAACATTCTTGGTGTCTTTTATACTTGGAAATTTAGCAATCCATAAATGGTTCTTAGGATCCATTACACTTGCCTTAGGGCGGGCTCCTCCAAGTGACGAGCCCGGAGCAATAAGCAAACTGATCCATTTTAAATATTCCTCATCGTGAATATTATCTTCTTCAAATATTTTACTGGCTTGCTCCAGTTCGCGCAATGAAGTCCACGGTGGGGCTGCCATATTTTTGTCATCATTGAGAAAATTTCCTTTCTCTTCCAATTTATACCTGAGGCCGCCCATACGATGCCCATCAAATACGCCTAATAGAAAATCTGATTCGCGTAAATTTTTCGGTTCGCGTTTTTCTTTCCGCGCCAAAGCCGCTTCTCTACGCTCCATAAGAATACGCCCCCAGCGATCAGGACAAGAATCGAGGAACACTCCGAAATTTGTTTTTTCTTCTTTAGGAAAATATTGCCCGGAATAAAGTTGCAGATCGGGGTCAATAGTTTGATTAAATCCTGACTTCAACCACTCCTTAGTGTATTCAAATGAAAACACTTCTTTCCCTTTTGCTGGAGTAGCAGAAAGAATTCCCATGAGAGCAGGTTCTTTAAGTCCTTCCCAATGTGCATAAACCAATATCTTCTTAATGCTGCTCATTCATATTTTTTTTCTTTGGCGCTCTTTCTTTCGGCACTAATTCAGCATCTTGCAATTTGCGTCCTAAAATATCATCTGCCGCAACTTTAAGTAAATCTTTTTCAAGCCCCAACACAAATAGCACCTGGCAATATGTTCCCATTGCTACGGTTGGAGCGCCCTTTTCCACTTGCCATAGGGTAGCGCGACTAATACCAGCACGCTCAGCCACCTGCTCCGCGCTTAGCTTCCTCCTCAACCTTGCGAGCTTAAGATTCTCACCAAGTTCCTTCATAATCTTTCTTGAAGAGGGTAATATTGGTGCTTTTTTCTTACTCATATAGTTTAATATATTTGTCAAATATAAATAAAATGTTTAACTTATTAAACATTAAAATAAAATATTTTATTTATTTAAGCTTCTGCCTCCATCAAAGTTTCGGCAAAAAAGTAGAAAGATTGCCGATGTTTTGCACGGGGATAAGCGAACATTTGGATTTTGCCATGCAATTACATACCCCCGTTCGGCGTAGCGTCCCGCTACGTCGCTGAAAGCAAGAATATATGCTGTTAGATTTTCTATAGGAAGTAAAGGATCTCCTCAATCTTGAGTTAAAGATCCGGTTATCAGAAGTTTAAATTGCATGACAAACGAAAAATCAATTTACATTTGAATTAACTTGAAACACTATCTAGCGAAAAGTTCACATTAGTTTGAAGACGTACACTCATCTTATCCTGTTCTGATTTTGACAAACCAATATTATTAGCGATCTTTATTCTTTTACTAACAGCATCTTTTACCCCTGTTATTATTTCTTTAGCTTTCCTATTGTTAACACGAAAATACTCTGCAACGCTTAAATCCAAATCAAGCGAATTGTCATTTTCGGAAATATAGTTTATTGGTTTCAATTAGATAAATAGCCAATATAGTTGCTAAAAAGAATAGAATTGTTGTTATAGAAGATATTAAAATGGTTTGCAAGAAATTATCTTTTGTTTCAGGAAACGGATATCTTGTAATTACGACAGTAGGGAGGTTATTCGTCTCTATGGATTTCAAAGAAAATCCATATAATTTTTTGTCTTTCAAAAGTTCATTCGTAGCAGATTGGGTTTGATAAGATAACTGTGAAAGCAGAAATTGCATATTTGCAATCGCACCTGCATTCAAATGATTCTCCTTTATATCTCTAATCATCCCAATATATTTTTCAATTAAATTTTTTAAACTATCCGTTTGTAAAGTTGCTTCTTTTTTTAAATCATTTATAAGTGTTTCATAAGTTGTTATTGTTTTTTTCTTGTCAGCAATAATTAATTTTTTGTTCAACTCATCAATTTTATTTACGATTTCATTAGCTATTTCTGCTGCTATATGACTGTCTCGATCATGAACGGTTATTTTAATTGCGTTGTATGCTGTTTTATTTACAGTGATATTATCAGAAAGCATTGCATAAGTTTTTTCATAATGATATTCACCGGCTGTGTCAATCTTATAATGTTGATACAAATTAAATTTTTTAATGAGATGGCCTATCAATTCCGAAGAGTAGTTTAATTTAACAACCCTGCTGTCCGTTCCAGAAGCAAAGGAAGTTGCTTCTTTATTTTCATCATCTGTTAATTTTGAATTTGTATTATCTACATTTGTAAAATAGAAAACAACCTCTGATTTATAATCGGAAGGATAATTTACCAAAATAAACATGCTGACAGAAAAAGCAAGAATGCAAATGAGGATTATTGATTTTGCCCTCTGCCTGATCAGAAGTATCATCTGTTCTGAACTGACATCATTTTCAGCCATGAGATTTATATTTGATTTTCAAAGATAAAAATACTTTTAATTTACTACCATCAAACATTGTTCCTGTCTGAAAACATGTATAAGGAAATAGTTGAAAAATTTAACGTGCTGTTTTTTGCCGGTGTAATTTTTTTACTTTTCCCATTATTATTTTTTGAATCTGCACTGATTGATCCTGTGTTAGTTCCAAGATTCACAGCATCAGCAATAATATTATTTTGTTGCTCATTCTATTTTTTAGTTCAATCTTTCAGGAAGAATTTCCAGGAACAAAATTCTAAAATATTCAGAAGTTCTCCGGTGATTGCCTTCATTATATACTGCCTTATATCATCAGCATCTCTTACTATGGCAATCAATACCGGAGATGGGCTCTTTGAGCTTCTTAAAATATTTTTATTATTAATTTTTCTTATAACAACCTGCTTGTTTTTTAATGATGAACAAAAAAATATAGACATCTTCATTAAAGGTATTAACATCTCTTTGCTGATCTTTACAGGATATGCCCTGCCGCAATTCTATCTTGTAATCAAAGATGCCCTTGCAATTCATCATGAAATAGAAATTGATTTTTCATTATGTTCAACATTAGGCAACAAAAATATTTATTCAGAAGTGCTGTTATTATGTCTGCCGTTTACAATATACGGAAGCTTGGTTTTTAAAAATTTCTGGAAGATTTTAAGTTCATTGAATATTGTCATTATTTTACTGACGGCAATCATTTTACAAACCGTTTATGTCTGGATTGCTTTTTTAATTTCAATTCTTGTTTCATTATTGTTTATAATAAGATTCAGAAATATATTGAGCTATCATTATTTCGTTTCAAAATACAGCAGAACAAAAGTAATAACAGCTATAATTGTTTTTGGTTTTATTTTCACCACCATTCTGTATTTTTCAGCTTTCAAAACTTCAAATTTTACTTCGCTGAAAAATAAAATTACCACCGCAATCCATTATTATCATGCTCCTGAGATGTTAAGCAAAACTGACTTTGATAATAATTTCCTTAATGAAAATAATAATAACATTAATGAAAGAAGCTTATTAACAAAAAATAGTTTACGAATGATCAAAGATCATCTGATATTGGGAGTTGGATTAAGTAATTGGAAAATAATTATTCCAAAGTATGGACAAGTATCTATTTCTGACATCGTAAGAAATCAACACCCGCATAATGATTATTTATGGGTGTGGTCAGAAACAGGAATTGCAGGATTACTGTTTTATGTTCTGATTTTTATCATTCCATTACGATATGCTGTTAAAATAATCAAATCTTCACCGAACAAAGAGGATAAATGGCTGGCATTGCTGATGCTTTTCGGAATAACAGGATTTATGATAATTTCATTTTTCAGCTTCACGAAAGAACGGATATTTCCTATGATTTTAGTAATGACAATGATTGCTGTCTTGCTCTCAAAATACAATTCATTGTTTCCATTCAGGAGTAGTGTGCCTAAAAATATATTTAGGACAATCATTGTTTTTTTTATATTGATTTCCTGTGTCAGCATTGTTTTAGGATGTAAACGCATCATAGGAGAAATCCATTTAAGAAAAGCGTTGCAGGCTCAGCAAGAACATAACTGGAAAAAAATGATTCAAGAAATTGATAAATCATATTCTTATTTTTTTCCGATTGATTTCACTTCAACTCCTCCATACTGGTATAGGGGATTCGCTAATTACTATTCAAAAAATCTTGACAATGCTTTTGAAGATTTTAAAAAAGCGGAAAAAGTTAATCCGTATCACATACAATTATTGAATGATATCGGAACTTGCTATGAATTAAAGGGCGACCATTCAAACGCAATTAAATATTATCAAAGAGCGCTAAACATACACGCAACATTCCATGACGCATTACTTAACCTATGTGCTGCATATTTTAATTCGGGACAAATTGAAGAAGCTTCCAACATGATAGATTCAGGTAAAGTTAAAAATCGTGATTTCCTTATTGCAGTGTTATCTGCAAAAGCAAACAAGATAAGTTCTTCACAGGAAAATTTGCCTGTAAAAAATTATTTAGCGAATAAAATAAAAGACAGCAACTGGTTATTGGACATTTATTCAAAAGTTGAAACTGACCATACCTCATTTGAAAATAAATTGATAGAAGAAGCAGAAAAACAATTTTCAAAATGAAACAAAATGGTTATCTTTGAATCATTCATTATAAAATAATATGAATATGAAAATGTAAGCTTCCCCGAAGCTTGGACAATTAAAATTGGATGTTTGCGGTTGAATGTCAAATTTTAAAAACCAATAAAAATGAAGAGAAGCAGATTTAATGAAAATCAACCTGAGCTTAAGCACAATTTTAAACGGCCCTAATTATGAGAAAGTTTACAAAAAAACTAATACTCTCCGTAATGATTTTATCAGCGATAAATAATTACGCAAAAGCACAATCTCTTATATCTTGCAATCCTAATCAGGGATTTCCAAGTAAATCTTTAATGGTCACCATTACAGGGCAAGGCACTTTTTTTCTTCTTGCAAGTCCAATAGGTGCAAGTGGTGTATATCTTCAACAAACTTCTACTACAATAAACTCATGTTCATTTAACATTACAAGTGATACTACTATTGATGCTGACTTTAATCTTCCATTTACTGTTCCCCTTGGGAATTATGATGTTCACGTACCTACAGGAAATCAGGGTAATTTAAATCTTGTTGCTGGTTTTTCTATGGTGGCTGGCACACCGTCATCTCTTGTATCGTGCAATCCAAATCAAGGATATGTTGGACAATCCTTATCTCTTACCATTATAGGAAAAAATACTCTTTTTAAGGCCGGATGTCCAACAGGTATGATTGGCGCATATTTAAAACAAACTACGACTACAATAAATCCAGTTTCATTTTCTGCTGTAGATGATACAACTGTTGTTGCAAATTTTAATATTCCGATTGCTGTACCCTTGGGATATTATGATGTTCATGTAATTACAGATAATCAGGGCGATTTAAAACTTATTGGTGGGGTATTAATTGGTTTAGTTGGGATAAATGAAAATGAAATTAATAACTCTATTGAAATATATCCAAGTCCCACCAAAAACGATATTCACATTATATCAAAAGATAATAATTTCATTCCTAGAGAAATCAAAATATATGACATCAATGGGAAGATAGTTTTCAATAAAAATTTCAACAACTTAAAAAATGAACCGCTGGCAATAGATCTTTCAAATCAAACATCAGGAGTATACTTCTTAAATGTGAAAACAAAAGAAGGAAACACTATTACAAAGAAATTTACTATTGATAAATAATTACTGATTGCTTTTCTTTCGTTGATGTTTCCATTCAGCCGCACAAAAAATTTCAGTACAATTGCGTGATGGATTTTGGAGGGAAAAGATAATTCCCACCAACAGTTCTCCTCTTTGAGGAGAAATTATTTCATAAAAACCTTAATCTCTTTTAACTGGCCAACTATCAGGGGGAGCTTACAATCTCACGGGGTACAAAATCTCAGAACTTAAACCTGAGGTAAAAGGAGATAACCTGAATAAATATTACACGTAACTAATTGATAGATAATCAATAATGTTTGATTTGTTTTGGAATGAAAGGATTTTCCTCTGTTCAGTTACTTTCCGATACAAAATCTTGAGAATATATTTTCAAGAAGGTTATCTGTCGTGATTTCCCCGCTGATAAGCCCCAGCTGATACATCGCCTGCCTGATATCTGAGGCAAGGAGATCTCCCGGAATCCCGTTTTCCAGCCCCTCCGCCGCACGTTTCATTGCTTCTCCCGCCAGCCGCAGGGCATCTGCATGGCGGACATTGCTTACAATATGCCCGTAACCGGGTTCCCGGCCTGATTCAACAACCTGCAATATTTTGCTTTTCAGTTCTTCAAGGTTTTGTTTTTCTTTCGCGGAGAGAAATACCGCAGTGCTGAAAGGTGAAAATTCTTTCCTGAGATTATCCGGGTGAACTTTATCGGCTTTATTGCCGACGGGAATGATCTTTGCCGGGGAGCCTGATTTGCGTATAAGCTCATCCATAGCTTCCTGCAACTCTCTCCTCGTAACCTCTGTCACGTCGAATACATAAAGGATTACCGAAGATTTACTTATTTTTTCAAAAGCGATTGATACGCCTATTGATTCAATGCTGTCGGATGTTTCTCTGATCCCGGCCGTGTCGGTGAGGCGGAAGAGATAGCCCCCGATAACAAGTTCGTCTTCTATGGCATCCCTGGTTGTTCCGGGAATCTCTGAGGTGATAGCTCTCTCCTCATTGAGGAGTGCGTTCAGGAGGGTTGATTTTCCTACATTCGGATTCCCTGCGATTACAACGGGTATTCCTGTTTTTATCACATTTCCCAGCTCAAAGGAGGAATGCAGCCGGCTTGTTACACTCATGATTTCAGCAGCAAGTTTTTTTAGTTGTTCCCTGTCCGCAAACGCTACGTCTTCTTCGCTGAAATCAAGTTCCAGCTCTATAAGTGAGGCAAAATGCACCAGGCTGCTCCTGAGCTTTTTTATCTCTTCCGAAAAGCCTCCTCTCATTTGCTGAATGGCAATGCGGTGGGCTGATGCGGAAGAGGATGCTATAAGATCCGCCACCGCTTCGGCCTGCGAGAGGTCTATCCTGCGGTTAAGAAAGGCCCTTAAGGTAAACTCTCCCGGTTCGGCTGTCCTTGCTCCGTTTTCGAGCAGCATGCGAAGTATCTCCTTCTGTATATAGGTGGATCCGTGGCAGGAAATCTCGGCAACATCCTCACCGGTGTATGAGTTCGGAGCCCTGAAAATGGTAAGAAGGACTTCATCCGTTATCCCTGATTTATTTTTAATAACTCCCAAACATGCGGTGCGGGATGGAAGATCCTGTACTTTTTTATTTTCCCTGCCAGTGGGAAAAAACACCCTGCCGGCTATTTCGGCTGACTTAGCCCCGGACATTCTTATTACTGCAATGCCTCCCATCCCTGCAGGAGTCGCAATGGCGGCAATGGTATCATCTTTGGAGAATGCGTTTGTCATCCGTACAAAAATATCAAATAACTTGGCATTATGGCTGCAATGATATAATTTAGCAAGCATTATAAATACGAATTTAAAATCTGCTTATGAGCGTACTGGTAAATAAAAATTCCCGTGTCATTGTACAGGGGTTTACGGGCAATGAAGGAACTTTTCATGCTACCCAGATGATTGAGTATGGTACCAATGTCGTCGGAGGCGTTACTCCCGGAAAGGGAGGGACAAAGCATCTTGACCGCCCGGTTTACAATACGGTAAGCGATGCAGTGAAAAATGCCGGAGCAAATGTTTCCGTCATTTTTGTTCCCCCGGCTTTTGCCGCTGATGCGATTATGGAATCTGCGGAAGCCGGTATATCGCTTGTGGTATGTATCACTGAGGGTATTCCGACGAAAGACATGATAGCGGTGAAGGAGTACCTGAAAGGTAAAAACACCAGGCTGGTAGGACCTAATTGCCCGGGAGTGATTACACCGGGCGAAGCCAAAGTTGGTATCATGCCGGGCTTTATTCACAGGAAAGGAACCATTGGTATTGTGTCGCGCTCAGGTACGCTCACATACGAAGCGGTTGACCAGGTTACAAAAGCAGGCATGGGGCAGTCAACGTGTATCGGGATAGGAGGAGACCCCATCATTGGCACCACTACAAAGGAAGCTGTTGAGCTCCTGATGAATGACCCTGAGACGGAAGGCATTATCATGATAGGAGAGATAGGGGGAGGAATGGAGGCAGAAGCTGCACGCTGGATTAAAGCAAACGGAAGGAAACCCGTAGTAGGTTTTATTGCCGGCCAGACTGCCCCCCCGGGACGCAGGATGGGTCATGCCGGTGCAATCATAGGAGGAGCTGCCGATACTGCATCCGCAAAAATGAAGATTATGCGGGAATGCGGAATCCATGTGGTGGAATCCCCTGCTGTAATTGGGGAAACAATGCTGAAAGCCATGAAGAAAGTGATTGCATGATCCACTTCAGGACTTGACACTCAGCACAGTCTTAAATCCCCGCATGCTTTCCATTCAGATGAGAGTTATAAAAAATATAACAAAGATTACCCCAGGAGTTAGTCTGGCAGGGAATTGTTAATTCTTACTGCGGACGAAAGCGGTTTTTCAAAACGCCTATTTTGTATCTTCGCCCATTGCTAAAACCGGCATAAATGAACCCGAGTGAATTTTTTTATTTCTTTTCCTTCCTGGCGTTTATTGTTTTAATGCTGCTGCTCGACCTGGGAGTGGTGAAAAGAGAACACCGCGCCGTGGGCTTCCGCGAAGCCCTTCTCTGGACTGCCCTCTGGGTGTCACTCGCATTTTCATTCTACCTATTCCTTTACATGGCAGGACACAGGATTCATGGGATAGAAAGTATGGATGAGTTAAACGTCCTTGCTTCAAAATATAAACAACCGTTTAAAACCACGGGAATATTTGAACAGGATATCATTAATTATAATCACCTGCTCTCCCTTGAATTTATTACCGGATACCTGATCGAAGAAGCCCTTTCAATGGATAACATCTTTGTCATCATCCTGATATTTGCCGCCTTCGGGGTGGAGAAAAGATATTACCATTCCGTTTTGTTCTGGGGAATTCTTGGAGCGATTGTTTTTCGCTGCCTTTTTATTTTCGCGGGAGCGGTGGCCGTCACAAAGTATGAATGGATTTTGTACGTCTTCGCGGCATTCCTTGTTTATACCGGGATTAAAATGTTTTTCAACAGAAATAAAAAAGAAGAGATTGATCCTCAGCATCACCCTGTGGTGCGTTTTGCTTCAAAGTATTTTGCTGTTCATCCCAGATTCGAAGGGAATAAGTTTGTCGTGAAAATAAACGGCAAGAGGCTGATAACCCCCCTTTTTCTTACCCTGCTTATCATTGAATTCACGGATGTGATTTTTGCCGTTGACTCAATACCTGCAATTTTTTCGGTTACAAAAGATCCGTACATAATCTTTTTTTCAAACATATTTGCCATACTGGGACTGAGAAGCATGTTTTTCCTTCTTATAAATGTGATAGGGAAGTTCCGTTACTTTAAACACGGACTCTCCGTACTCCTTGTTTTTATAGGAGTGAAGATGCTTTTCGGGGAAAGGCTTTCAGCAATGGGTTTTACAATAGTTCACTCCCTGCTTTTAATATTGCTTATCCTGGCGGCAAGCGTGGTGTTTTCACTATTGTTACCCGGGGAGAAAAAAGGAGCATAATACAGTTTTTAGAATCTGTACTCTGATTACGGAAAGTATTGATTTCTCCTTCCTGATTAAGCTCGCCTGGTTTTATGATTAATATCATAATCCTGCCCTCCCGGCATTGATACTTTTACTTCAAAAAAACAATGTCAACCCTCTATCCGGAAATCGAAAAGCAGGTGCTCCGTTTGTTTATCAGCGGCGCTGCCTTTATTTATGTATGCATATTCGCATACAACATTTCTATCTCAAATTCATTCGCCATCACTTTATTCTCTATAGGTGCACTGGCAAGCGCATTGATGATCTACTTTGTTAAGAAGATGAAGTAAAGCTGAATAATATTTATGGCTGCGGGATTCAGAACAGGAGCTCTTTTTCTTTTATTGTTCACGTTTGTGTGTGCGGCTGCACATGCACAGGATACCGAGAGTAAGGATGAAATTACCATTATCACTATTTATGTGAAGATGCAGGTGGAGCCTTCCGGCTGCATGGAATGCCTTGACTCTCTTTCTGAAAAGATCAGGAGAATGGATGGTGCCGACAATATAAAATTATACAAAGACAGGTTCATGCTTACTTTTATGGTGCCTTCATGCAAGGTTATGGGTGAGGATACGCTGAGGAATATTATTTCTGGTTCCCGGCTGGAGCCTCTGTCCGTCGAATATAATAAGGAAGAAATTGACATTGACCCTGTCCAGGGTCCATTATTCTGAAGAGGCTTTTTTTGGGAACTATTTAATTGTTAATTTCGTGATATAAAGATTCCATGAAGCGCATACACATTATAGGGATTATCATTATTGCCGTTGCTATCGGGGCTATTATCGGCACTGTTTCCGACTCAAGCACCTACGCAGGATTTGCAATGGCAGAATCCCGCGAAGGAAAGGAGTTTCATGTGGTGGGGAAGGCAGACAAATCAAAAGAGATGGTTTACCGCCCGGAGGAAAACGCAAACCTCTTTACTTTTTATATGACAGATAATGAAGGCCTGGAAAGAAAAGTCCTTTTCAATGGCTCAAAGCCTAACGATTTTGATCGTTCCGAGCAGATTGTGCTTGTGGGGAAATCTGCCGGGCAGGAATTCCACGCGTCTTCTATTCTTATGAAATGCCCGTCCAAATATACCAATACCTCCGAGGGCATAAAAGAGTTTAAGTCGGCTTCCACAGACCATTGAGCATTTTCATTCCGGCTGCCGGGTTTCTTTCAAAACCTCCCGGTATTTGTATCTTCGCAATCTCAAATTCCCATTCCTGATCATTTTCCTATGCAGCCAACCCACTATGCCGGGGAGCATCTATGGTACGGTCAAGCCGGGCACCTGTTGATTATACTTTCTTTCGCAGCTGCTCTCCTTTCCTGTGTTGCTTATTTTTTTTCGATGAGGGAAGAGCCCGGCCGCACTTCCTGGATGGCCATTGCAAGGACTTCATTTCTTGTTCATGTGGCCGCCGTTTATCTTGTTATTGCAATACTTTTCTACCTCATTTATAATCACTTCTGGGAGTACTATTATGTGTGGCACCATTCTTCAATGTCGCTTCCCGTCCGTTATATGCTGGCATGCTTCTGGGAAGGGCAGGAGGGAAGCTTCCTGCTTTGGATTTTCTGGCATACAATACTTTCTTTTTTTGTAATAAAAAGATCGGGCGAATGGGAAGCGCCTGTGCTTGGCCTTGTTGCGCTTGTCCAGGTTTTTCTTACCTCTATGCTGCTGGGTGTGTTTCTGCCGGGTTACCGCGTGGGCAGCGATCCTTTTATTCTTCTCCGGGATCACCCCGAGATGGCAGGCCTTCCATTCGTCAGCATGGGAGATTATCTTTCAAAAATTACGGATGGCCGCGGGCTTAATCCCCTCCTGCAGAATTACTGGATGGTGATACACCCTCCAATCCTTTTTCTTGGATTTGCAGCCTGCGTTCTGCCGTTTGCCTATGCCCTGGCGGGAATGCTGAGAAAACAATTTACTTCATGGATTACCCCTGCCATACCCTGGACACTCTTTGCAATAGCTGTTCTCGGAACCGGTATCCTGATGGGCGCTGCCTGGGCGTATGAAGCGCTCAGCTTCGGCGGATTCTGGGCATGGGATCCCGTGGAGAATGCTTCCCTCGTACCATGGATTACATTGATTGCTTCGGTTCATCTCATGCTGGTTTACAAACATACGGGACGTGCATTGCTTACAACCTACCTGCTTACCATTACCTCGTTCCTTCTCATACTGTATTCTACTTTCCTTACCCGCAGCGGTATACTGGGAGACTCTTCCGTACATGCATTTACCGACCTGGGCATGTCGGGGCAGCTTATTTTCTATATGATGTTTTTTGTAATTCTTTCGGCCTGGCTGCTGTTCAGGAACCGGAAAAACATTCATGCTTCCAGGGAGGAAGAAAATCTTTTTTCAAGAGAGTTCTGGATGTTTATAGGTTCTCTGGTCCTTGTGATTTCTGCCTTCCAAATCACGCTTACTACATCTCTCCCCGTCATCAATAAAGTTTTTGGAACCAACTTCGCACCTCCTGTTGATATTAAATCACATTATAACAAGTGGCAGCTCCCCATTGCGGCCGTGGTGTCTGTACTGCTTGCGATCGGCCTTTTTCTTAAATGGAAGAAATCCGGTTTCAGGCTTGTATTCCAACCGCTGATAATTCCCCTGCTTGCTTCTGTATTGCTTTCAGTCTTCTTTTTTATGAAAGCTTCTGCACCAACCCCTCACTACACTTTACTTTTCTTCACATCTTCTTTTGCGGCACTGGCCAGCTTGCGTTATTTCTTTGACCGTATGAGGAGTAAAATGAAAGTATCTCCAGCATCCCTTGCCCATGCGGGTTTTGGACTACTTCTGCTCGGCGCTCTTGTGTCAGCCTCTCAAAGCCATGTGATTTCAAGTAATACCAGCGGAATCGACCTTGGCAAGGATTTCCCCAATAATGAAAATATCATGCTTGTAAAAGGAGATACACTCCGGATGGGTAAATACCTTGTGACATATGCCGGCAAGGAAAAGAAAGGCGTGAATATATTTTACCGTGTGGAGTATTATCAGGAAGACCATGCCGGCGGGAAACTCCTTAAGAAGTTTGTGCTCAACCCCGTGGTTCAGACGAATCCCCGCATGGGGAATGTTTCTGAACCGGATACCCGGCATTATTTAACGGAGGATATATACACCCACATTACTTTCGACAATACACTTGAAGAAAATGCTCCTGAACATGAGGAGGATCATGATGAATACATGGCGCCCTATTCCAGAAAACTTCATCCGGGTGATACGATCATTGCTTCACGCTGCTTTATTATCCTGCTCGGGCTCGACCGGTCGGTTGACAAAAACACACTCGGAATTTCAGAGAGTGACCTTGCTGTGGGCGCAAGATTGCAGGTTGTTGGCGTAAACAGGAAGATATGCAGCATCATCCCTGTTTTTATCATTAAGGATAACAGGGTTTATACAAAAGATGCCGTGGCAGAGGATGCCGGCATTAAGGTTTCTTTTACAAAAATAGATCCTGTGAAAGGAGAGATGGAGTTTGAAATTTATGAAAAGAAAAGTCCGCCGCAGGATTTTATTATCATGAAAGCCATTGTTTTTCCCGCGATTAACCTGCTGTGGGCCGGAGGTATCCTGTTTTTCACCGGGACCATGCTTGCTGTCAGGAAAAGGTTAAAGCAACAAAAAGAGAAAGAAAAGCAGTAATTTTTTCGGCCGGATTATATAATGTCTAAAAATCCGATATTTGTTGCCTGAATCAAATAGTACGAACCTCCGGGCAAGTGCCGGACTCAGATGTCCGCAGCAAACTTCGGGGAATTAAAACAGGCCTTCTCGTCCGCCGTAGCGGAACGCGAAGGCGGATAAAACAAAGAAACCTGCATGGATGGATCTGTAAAAATCGGGGAAACGCTGTTGTATTTTATTCCGGCTATCATCGTGGCCGGGGCGATTTACCTCCTCATAAAAAAATACCTCGACAACGACTACAAAGTCCGCTTGCTTGAACTGAAGCGGGCTATACATAAAGAGACAATTCCATTGCGCTTCCAGGCATACGAGAGAATCTGTCTTTTCCTCGAAAGGATCTCTCCCAATAACCTCATGGTAAGGGTAAACCGCCCGGGCATGAGTGCAAGGGAGCTGCAGTCAGAACTGCTTCAGACAATAAGGGCTGAGTATGAGCATAATATAACACAGCAGGTTTATGTCTCTTCACAGGCGTGGGATCTCGTAAAGAATGCCAGGGAAGAACTGATACGAATTATTAATACTGCTGCTGCTACCATTGGTGAAAATGCCGGTGGGATAGAACTGAGCAAAGCTGTTTTTGAGATTATCCTGAAAAATGAAAAACTTCCCACCCAGCGTGCGCTGGATTTCATAAAAAACGAGTCAAGACAGTTATTATAAGTTTAACTGATACAACATGCCGGAACAGCCTTCTCCCGAAAAGAAATTTTTCACAGACTCCGGCATTGAAATAAAGAGAGTTTATGAGGGGCATAATGATTTTCCGGAGCCGCCGGGAGAACCTCCCTTTACCAGGGGCATCCAGCCTGATATGTACCGCGGAAAACCATGGACTATGCGCCAGTATGCGGGATTTTCTACCGCAGCCGAATCAAACAAAAGATATAAGTATCTTCTTTCCAAGGGAACTACGGGCTTGTCTGTGGCTTTTGACTTACCGACCCAGATAGGTTATGATTCGAACCATCCGCTTGCTGAAGGAGAGGTTGGAAAATCCGGTGTGGCTATTGATTCCCTTAGGGATATGGAAGTCTTGTTTGACGGGATTGACCTCGGGAAAGTAACCACCTCGATGACAATCAATTCAACGGCTGCTATCCTGCTGGCCATGTATGTTGCCCTGGCGCGTAAGCAGGGTGTCCCGCTGAAGGAACTTTCCGGCACCATCCAGAATGATATATTGAAAGAATATGCTGCGAGGGGTACATACATATATCCTCCCCGTCCTTCCATGCGGCTGATAACTGACATTTTTGACTATTGCGGCAAGGCATTGCCGAAGTGGAATTCTATTTCGGTTTCAGGTTATCATATGAGGGAAGCGGGTTGCACCGCCGTGCAGGAACTTGCTTTTACGCTGTCGAACGGAAAGGCATATTGTAAAGCCGCCATTGACAAGGGTCTTGACATTAATGTGTTTGGAAGGCGTATCTCTTTCTTTTTCAATGCACACAATAATCTGTTTGAGGAGGTTGCCAAGTTCCGTGCTGCCCGCCGCATGTGGGCAAGGATTACGCAGGAACTTGGCGCTACGGATACGCGTGCGCGTATGCTGAGATTTCATACTCAGACCGGAGGTTCAACGCTAACAGCACAGGACCCGCATAATAACATAGTGCGGGTAACATTGCAGGCGCTTGCTGCTGTTCTTGGCGGAACGCAGTCCCTTCATACCAATGGTTTTGACGAGGCTCTCTCCATTCCCACCGAGCACGCCGCCCTTCTGGCTCTCCGTACACAGCAGATTATCGCACATGAAAGCGGAGTAACACAGACCGTTGATCCCCTTGGCGGATCGGCTTTCGTGGAAACCCTGACGGATGAGATGGAGGAGAAAGCCTGGGAGTATATCCGCAGAATCGACGTGATGGGCGGGAGTGTTTCAGCCATTGAGCAGGGCTTCATCCAGAAAGAAATTGCAAACGCGGCATACAAGTACCAGGAGGCTGTACAGTCAGGGGAAAAAGTAGTGGTAGGCCTTAACAGCTATAAACCGGAGGTTTCCCCTCAGGGAGAGATTTTCAGGGTGGCTGACAATCTTGCGAAGATACAGGCTGAAGCCCTTCAAAGGCTCCGGAGCGAAAGGAGCGGGGAGAGGGTTCAGCAATCCCTGCTGGCGCTTGAAGTTGCAGCTAAAGTAGACTCCAACCTGATGCCTTTTATATTGGATGCCGTGGAAGCGTATGCAACTATTGGTGAAATAGCTGATGTGATGAGAAAAGTTTTTGGGGAGTATAAATAGTCCTGCACTTCAGCCGAACAGGTAAAACAGTAGCAGGTATGCTGCCAGGCCCCCAAAATAACCGATAAGTGCTGTCAGCGTTATTTTTCGCAGGTACCAGAAAAAATTGATTTTTTCCATTCCCATAACCACTACTCCTGCTGCAGAGCCAATGATAAGGCAGCTTCCTCCTGTCCCTAGGGTGTAGGCAAGGAGTTCCCATAGTTTTGAGTCGGGAGGGAAGGTCGACAGGGGATACATCGCCATTGCGGCGGCAGTGAGAGGGACATTATCTACCACTGCCGATAAAAGACCAAGCATGGATGCAATAATGTCTTTGTTTCCGGTAAGCCGGTTCAGGCCGTCCGCCATGCTGTGGAGAATTCCTGAAGAATCCAGTGCGGCAACGGCGAGCAGGATACCGAGAAAAAACAAAACACCGGGGTGATCGATTTTTGTCAGGGCATGCGTAATCCGGAGGTGCTGCCTGTTTTCATGCCGGTGGTGAATCGTCTCCGTTATCACCCACATTATCCCGAGAGCGGAAAGAATCCCTAAGTAAGGAGGAAGATGTGTAATTGTTTTAAAAATGGGCACAGAGAGAAGAAGTGCAAGCCCGGTGAAAAAAACCAGGCGGGAGTGAGGCTCCTTTTTTTCCGGATCAGCAGCAGGGACAGGTGTATTCTCTTTCCTGATAAACAGCGACTGCCAGGCAAGGGGTAGTATCAGGCTCACCATCGAAGGGAGAAAAAGTCTCCTTACAATATTCACTCCTGTTACCTGTCCTCCCATCCAGAGCATGGTGGTGGTAACGTCTCCGATGGGGCTCCATGCCCCTCCGGCGTTGGCTGCTATGACAATGATGCCTGCAAAGACCATGCGTTCATTTCTTTCGCGGATAAGTTTTCTCACGAGACTTACCATCACTATAGCGGTAGTGAGATTATCAAGTGCTGCGGAAAGGAAAAAGGTGATGAAGCCTGTCACCCATAAAAGTTTTCTTTTGTTTGCTGTACGGATAAGATCTGAGACTACTGAAAATCCGTTGTGGACACTGATCAGTTCCACTATGGCCATTGCCCCGAGGAGAAAGAAAATGATACCTGCTATTCCCGAAAGATGTCCCTGTAATTCAGCAAGCGCAAATTCTCCTCCTGCAGAAATCCCGTATAGCACCCAGCACCCGGCGGCAAGGAGGAGTGCAATAGCGGATTTATTCAGCTTCAGCGGATGTTCAAGGGCGATCAGTGTGTAGCCTGCGATGAAGAAGATGGAAATCCAGAGGTTCATTGTAAATATTCTGCGAATGTTGAATAGTTAAAGGTAAAAAAATCAGCCACTACCTCACAATAACGTTTCTATTGCTTAAAAGCCAGCATAGCGAGAGCGGCTGTGGCGGCTTCGGCGCCTTTGTTCCCGTATTTTCCACCGGATCTTGCTTTGGCCTGTGCAAGATTTCCTGTAGTCAGCACCCCGAAGATAAAAGGTTTGGCATAATCAAGATTAAGACGCATGATACCTTCTGCAACCGCATGGGAAATATAATCCGCATGCTTTGTTTCTCCTTCAATGATACACCCGAGGCAGATCACGGCATCAGCTTTATCTTCAAGAAGCTTTGCTCCAAGCGGGAGTTCGAAGCTTCCCGGGACATTTTTACGTAAAATATTCCGGGAGGAAATGCCGGCATCCGTCAGGGTATCTTTTGCACCCCTGAAAAGAACTTCTGTGATTTCAGGGTGCCAGGAGGAAACCACTATGGCTATACGGATTTCTGAAGTATTCGGTAAAAAAACGGCTTTAGCGGGTTCAGCAGTTTTTCTTTTTTTGTAAGACACAGTACAGGAGTTACTTTGCCTGAACTTTAGCCCGGGCAATAAACCTGTCAATATCTTTCCCTTCTGCAGAGGCTGCATAAGCGGCATGGATGCGCTCGTATGCCGAGATGGCGTCTTTGTATTTACCTGCTCCTTCGCAGGCAAGGCCGGCTTTCATGAGAAAAACCGGTGTTGTGAATTCATTATCACGTTGGTTGGCAGCCTTGAGGTAATACGAAATAGCTTCATCGGTTCTGTTAAGTTCCATGCAGGCATCTCCTATTGCACCGGTGGCAAGGGGCGCGGTGATCTCATCTTCTCCCGAATACGCTTTCAGGGTTTCGATGGCTTTTTCAAAAGCACCTGTTTTCAGGTAACAGATTCCAAGGTAGTAATGTGCAAGATTGGCAGCCTTTGTTATACCGTACTGTTTGATGATCTCCTCGAAGCCCAGGTAATTTCCATCCCCTGTTGCCGCGAGTTTCAGAGAATCCATTTCGAAATAGCGCTCTGCCACAAACATCTGTGACTGAGCCTCCTTTTCCTGGGGTTCGAGAATGAATTTCTTATAGCCGAAATAGCCGCCGACGAGCACCACCAGTGCTCCTGCAACTATTGAAAGAGTCTTTTTGTTTTTTTCAATGAAAACCTCTGTCTTGCTGAAGGTCTCGGCAATGTCAAGGGGCTTTTCTTCTGTTTCGGATGACATGATTATTTAATTTGAAACGCAAAAGTAATAAAACTCGGCGTTTCATGAAATTTCTTATGTTCCAGTTTAGTTTCTATCTTTTTATTAAATTTATAACCTAAAACATCCCTGACATCCTACTATGTATTTGAATTACCGGGGGCTTGCCTTTTTAATTTCTCTTTCGTTCACGCTGCTTCCGTGCATGATTCAGCCGGTATTCTCCCAGGAAGACCACCTCTACCTCGAGATGAGCTTTGCCATTAAAAAAGACAAGAAACCTCTTGAGGGGGCGGAGATCACAGTTTATAAAGGCAGTGAATTTTTTAAAACAATCACTACCAATAAAACCGGCAGGTTTACTGTTCAGCTTCCGCTAAACGGGGACTTCCTCGTGGTTGTTTCCAGGGCGGGTTGTATCTCCAAGAAGCTGAGTGTTGAAACAAAGGTCCCCGGCAGGAAAGAAGATAAGGATATTGTATGGATTTATCCTACTGTCGGTGCTTATACTATGGAACTGTATGAAAAAGTAGAGGCTGTTGCAGGGGGCGAAATTCTTGATAAGCCGGTCGCGAAAATCAATTTTAATGATGATTTCGGCGACTTTGACTTTGATACCAAATACGCACAGGACCTGAAAGCCGAAATATCAAGGCTAAGTGCGGAGGCAAAGAAAAAACTGATTGAAGAGGCGGAAAAGAAAGCAAGGGAGGCACAGGTGGAAGCCAAGCGCGAGGCTCTCGGCATTTTGAATGATGTTGCCGAGCAGAAAGCAAAAAAGGCTGACGAGCGCCTTGTTTCCGAGAATGAGCTGAAAGCCATGCTTCAGTCGAAAGAACTTGCATATGCACATATTGACACGGCGGCTATGTACAGAGCCATTGCCCTCTACCTGGGCCGTAATCACCAGGAGGGATCAATATCTTCCCCTGATCTCCTGGCCAGGCAGCTTGAAAATATTCACATAACTTTTAAGATGAATCCTGAAACCGGTAAGCTTGATCTCTTTCTTAACGGGGAAAATGTGCAGGATGATCTGAACAGTATGACTCCGGCTCTGCTTGATCTGGCAAAGAAACTTGCAAGTTCAGAGGATGTAAGGGAGAAGGTGAAAGAGGTGCGTGAAAAAGCAGTTGCCGAATATGCAGCCCGCCTTGCTTCTGACAGCGCTCTCCTTATGCCTGAAAAGATATTCAAGCCTGCCCCGGATACACTTGCGGCCGGAAAAGAAAAAAGATCAGATTCTCCCGCAGACAAAGACACTCTTCCTCCTCCCGGAAAAATTCAGAAGCCTGAGGTATATTCCGAAGGTGAAACGGAAGAAATCAATACCTTCTTCTCATCACTCCATCTTCTCCGGAAGGAAGCCAACAGTGCAGCAAAAGAGAGGATAAAGAAGGATGAATTTCCGGAGAAACATACCGTTACCAACCATGAAATTAAATTCGGCGCTATTGGTGAAAATCATGTTACCAGAATGCTTAGTGCTATACTGGAAGTTGAAAATTCAAGGACTAAAAAATGAAGCTCATGAAAAAAAATCTGCGCAGATTGTCATCTTTCAGCCTGTTCTTCCTGCTTCAGTTTTATGCCGCGGCACAGGGAAGGGGATATTCCTACTTCGGAGTGGAGCACGGCCTTCCGCAGTCGAGCATATACAGCCTTGTGCAGGACATGGACGGCAATCTCTGGGCCGGCACCATGGGCGGGCTTGCGAAGTATAACGGGCAGGGCTTTACTGTTTATACAAAAAGGGATGGCCTGGCAGAAAACTGGATCACATCGTCCCTTTCTGACAGCAAGGGAAATATCTGGTTCGGCCACTGGGCGGGAGGACTTTCGAAGTATGATTATGAAAAGAAAAAAATTGAGCCGGTTACGCTCATAAACAGGACAGCCCTGAAATCCATTCTTTGTATTCTTGAAGGAACCGATGGTTCTCTCTGGCTTGGCACTGATGGAAACGGCATCCTGCACGTAAATACGTCAACGCTTGTTACCGAAGCTTTTGATTCTGCAGGCAGCCTGGGAGCAAACAAAGTATATACAATCATTAAAGATGCCAGGGGAAGGCTATGGGCGGGAACAGAGTCAGGTATTGCGTTTCTTGAACCTGGAAGCAGTTCCTGGGAAAAAATTACTGTCAAAGGTCTGAAAGACGAAGTTTCTTCCCTGCTCGAGGGAAATGACGGCAATATATGGGCAGGGACAAAATCCAGCGGGATCTTTGTCTACAGCCCGGCCTCGGAATCCATCACCAGGAAATATACGGAAAAGGACAGCCTGCCTGCATTTCCCGTGAACCTTCTTTTTACTGATGCCGAAAAAAATATATGGGCAGGAACATACGGCGGAGGCCTCGCGCTTTTCCTTCCCGGCGATGATGTTGTCAAAGATGCAAAGAAGAAGGGTAAAAAAGACAGCCGGCATTTCAGGGTTTATTCTACAAGAATAGGCCTCAGCAATAATAAAATACTTTCACTGTTACAGGACAGGGAAAAAAATATCTGGATAGGAACCAACGTGGGGCTTAACCAGTTTTCTCCTTCTCACTTCGATGTGTACGGTCTTCCTGAAGGCCTCTCAAATGACCTGGTATGGTCTGTGGCCCAGGATAAAGAAAATAATTTCTGGCTGGGAACAGAGGGCGGGCTGATACGTTTTATCCCCGGAAAGGGAAACGAAGAATCTTCCTTTAAAAAATTTATTACGGCAAAGTCCTATACCAATGCGGTATTCATTGACAGCAAAGGGATGATATGGGTGAGCAACTGGGGCGAAGGAGTTAGCCTCCTTGACCCCGGCACTTCAAAAATTAAAAGGTTTACAAAGAAAGAAGGCCTGCCCACTAATGATGTATATGCCATTGCGGAGGATAAGGATGGGAATATCTGGTTTGGCACGGATAAAGGCGGGGTGGCAAAATACGACCCGCATGCTTCTAAATCGAAATTTAGAATTTTTGATATCAAAGATGGTTTCAGGAGCAACCGTGTGTTCACCATTTTCTCCGATGCAGGAGGCCGCCTCTGGTTCGGAACACTTGGTGGCTACCTCACTGTTTATGACGGCACTTCCTTTAAAACACTCGACGATAAGGCCGGCCTGAAAAACCAGTTCATAATATCCCTTACCGGTGATAAGAAGGGAAATCTCTGGATTGGAACTTATGGCGGAGGCCTTTATGAATACGACGGAAAAGTTTTCCAGCAATATGACATTGCCGACGGAACCAGTTCAAATTCCGCCTATTCTCTCGCTTCCGATGATGAGGATAACCTCTGGATAGGTGCCAATATGGGTGTGGATAAATTTATTCATAACGGGGAATACAGGTTCATTCATTTCAGTAAAGACGAGGGTTTTGGAGGCATTGAGGCGAATCCCAATGCTGTATGCATGGATAATAAAGGGGATATCTGGTTCGGTACCATCCTCGGGGCTGTCAGGTATAAGGGAAAAAATGATCGCCTCAACAATGCGGAAGCTGTCACGCAGATCACTTCGGTGCAGCTCTTCTATAAAGACAGCATGATTCCCCAGGGCTCTGCTCTCAGCTACAGCCAGAACCACCTTACCTTCAGGTTTGTCGGCATAAGCCTGACCAACCCGAAGAAAGTCCGCTACCAGTATATGATGAAAGGAGTTGATAAGGATTGGTCCCCCCTGCACACCGAAAGTTATGCATCCTATCCCGACCTTTCCCCGGGAACATACACCTTCCTCCTGCGCTCTGCCAACAATGACGGGGTATGGAACAAAGAACCCGTTACATTCTCCTTTATCATTACCCCTCCATTTTGGAAGACCAGGACATTTTATGTGCTTTTGGCCCTTGTCCTGCTTGCATCCGGATACGGGGTTGTTCAGCTGAGACTAAGGAAGATCAGGAAAGAGAAGATGGTTCTTGAGCAGAAGGTGAAGGAGCGCACGGAAGAGATTGCTATCAAGAATATGCAGCTCGAAGAGAAAAACAAGGATATCACCGACAGTATCAATTATGCTAAACGAATACAGGATGCCATACTTCCCCTCAGGGAGGAAATTGTGAAGGTACTCCCTGATTCTTTTATCCTTTATAAGCCCCGTGATATTGTGAGCGGCGATTTTTACTGGTATTTTCACCAGGAAAATAAAATCCTGATAGCCGCTGTGGATTGCACCGGTCATGGTGTTCCCGGAGCTTTCATGTCAATGATCGGGAATGAAATACTCAACCATATTGTTATTGAAAAGAGAATCACTGACCCTGCGGAAATTCTCAACAACCTCCACGAAGGAGTAAGAGTAGCTCTCCGCCAGGGTGCCGGTTCCGCCGAGGCAAGAGATGGAATGGACATTTCTCTTTGTGCCATTGATAAGGAAAGGAATACCGTGAGCTATGCCGGTGCCAACCGTCCGCTCTGGATCCTCAGGCCTGATCGAAGCAACGGGCAAACCCATTATCAGCTGACAGAAGTAAAAGGCGATAAATTTCCAATCGGCGGGATACAGACGGAAGAACGGAGATTTTTCCGGTCCAACAGTATCAGCATTTCACCGGGCGACAGCATTTATCTTTTCACAGATGGATTTGCCGACCAGTTCGGAGGAGAGAAGGGAAAAAAGTTTATGGCCAAACGGTTCCAGCAAACGCTTGCAGATGCACAGCAAATGAGCATGAAGGAACAGGCATCCTTCCTGGAAAATTCTATCGTGGAATGGAAGGGCGGCCTGGAACAGGTGGATGATATTCTTGTAATAGGCGTACGTTTCTGATGACTCCTGCCTTTAATAAATACCTGCTTTCGCTCCTGCTGCTTTTTATGCTTTTGCACCCGGGGATTTCCCCTGCACAGAAAAAGTTCAAGCTTATGCTTACGATAAAAGTTGAAAAAGATGACCATCCCCTCGAAGGAGCAATACTTACAGGGGCAAGCGGATCAAGGGTGTTTTTTGAGCAGCCTTCTTACAATACAGGACTGGTATATATAGATCTGAATCTGAACGGAGAATATGAGCTTTCTGTATCCAGTCCACATTGTATCACAAAGAAAATCTCTGTTTCCACTAAACTTCCTCCAAGGAAGAATAACTCCGATTATGAATTTCCGGTTATTCCTATTGTCTTGTTTGAAAAAGTTCCGGGAGGCGCTGCCGGTGCCGAAATACTGAACAAGCCCGTATTGAAAATTTCCTTTGACGAAAAGGTAGGGGAGTTTACCTACGATAAGGCTTACTCCGAAGAAATCAAAAAACAGGTTGCCAGCCTTTCTGCTGCTGACAGGGCTAAAATGCTTGCAGAAGCGGAGGCAAAAGCAAGAGGAGATATTGAAAAAAAGCAGAAAGCTATTGCTGATTCTCTCTCACGGTCGGCAGCAGAGAATGAGAAAAAAAAGAAAGAGGCTGAAGAGAAAGAAAATTTAAGGATGAGGGCTGAGAAAGAAAAACAGGAAGCAGAAGCTAAAGCCAGGGTGGAAGTGGAACTCAAGGCCTTCCAGGAAGCGGAACGGCTGAAAAAAGAAGCTCTGGAAAAAATTGTCAGGGAGAATGCTGCAAAGAAAAGCGAAGTGATGGAAAAGATAGAAAGGTCCGTCGCAGAATCCGAGCTGCAAAAAAAAGAAGAGATTGTTGCCGATGAAAAAGCGGAGGCCCTTAAAAAAGAGGCTGAGGAAAGATCTGTGAGCGAACAGATAAAAATAAAAACAGAAGTGAATGCCGAAAATATGGTCCGTGTAAAAAGAGAAGCTGCAAAGGAGGAAGAGATTAGGACCAACCGCCGTGTGAAGTATGAGAAGAACAACCCTGTAACGGAGATGCTCCGCATCGCCAGGGAATATGACGATCAGATGAAGCCTCAGCTAAAAAAATAAATTAGTACCATGAAAAAAATCCTTACTATTTCCTTTCCGTTCCTTGCAGCTCTCCTGCTGCCGGTATTCTCCTCCGCCCAGAGCGCTAATTTTATTTATTTCGGTACAGAACAGGGTCTCCCCCAGTCGGGCATACAGAAAATCCTCCAGGACAAGGAGGGGAACCTCTGGATGGGTACAATGGCGGGTGCTGCACGCTACAACGGATCCCAGTTCAGGAATTTCACGAAAAAAGACGGGCTGGCAGAAAACTGGGTTACTTCCATGTGCATGGACAGGAAAGGTAATATATGGCTCGGGCATTGGGCCGGAGGGATTTCGGTGTATGACGCCTCTTCCGAAAAATTCAGGGTTTTTACCGTACCCGGCGTTACGATATACAAGACGATATCTTCCATCATGGAAGATTCTTCAGGCACCATCTGGTTTGGCACAGAAGGAAGCGGTGTTGCAAGGTATATCCCCGATTCAACGGGACGCTCTGCGGCTTCTCCTGGCAGCTTCTCGCTTATTAGCCAGAAGGACGGGCTGAGCGGGAATAACATATATGATATCGTCCAGGGAAGATCCGGCGAGGTTTGGTTCGCAACCGAAAACGGAATTACAAAATATTTTCAACATTCCTTTCAGCATTTTGGGATAAAGGATGGTGTTCCGGGCGGGGAAGTTACGGCTCTCTTTTCTGATAAAAGCAATATGCTTTGGATAGGAACAAGAGATTCCGGCGCGTTCAAATATGATCCCGAAACACAAAAAACGATTAAAAGGCTTTCCCAGAGAAACGGGCTGTATTCCAACCATATCAAAGTTATTTATGAAGACAGGGACGATAATCTCTGGTTCGGGACATACGGAGGAGGAGTGGCCAAGTACACTCCTTCCTATGAAGGAAACTCTATCCTCAGGAACCCGGTCAGAGTCTTTGGAGTGAACGAGGGCCTCAGCAACAATAAGGTTCTTTCCATCCTTGAGGACAGGGAAGATAATATCTGGATAGGAACCTATATCGGGCTCAACCAGTACCGTGCCGAAATATTCGAAACCTACAGCATGCAGGAAGGGTTGAAAAGCAGCCTTATCTGGTCGCTTACCCAGGACAGAAATAAAAATTTATGGATAGGGACAGAGGCCGGGTTGGTAAAATACTCACAGGATGGAGAGAAAAAAGGAAAAGCGTTTACCGTCTTCAACAATACTAAGAACGAGGACAATGTGACTGCTGTCTATGAGGACATAGACGGCTTCATCTGGTACAGTGTATGGGGCAGCGGGGTGAGAAGGATGAACCCCCTCAGCGGTAAAACGGAAACATTTAACACACAGAACGGTCTCCCGAGTAACAATATATATTCCATTAACTCGGATATGAGCGAAGATATCTGGTTCGCCACTGATAAAAACGGTGTATGCAAATACAACCTGAGATCATCAACATATCAATATTACACTTCTGCCGAAGGACTTGGCAGCAACAGGGTATACACTATTTTTAAAGACAGCAGGAACAATCTCTGGTTTGGCACGCTCGGCGGCTACATATCAGTATTTGACGGGAAGGGTTTTCATACTTTCAATGAAAAGGAAGGCCTCATGCATTCTTTTGTGCTCTGCATCACGGAAGATAAAAAGGGCAATATCTGGATGGGCACCTACGGGGGCGGCTTGTATAAATACGACGGCCGTATGTTTAAGAACTACGACATCACTGACGGGATGAACTCCGACACTCCTTACCTCCTCGTATGCGACAATGACAACAATATATGGATAGGCACCAGCATTGGTATAGATAAATTCAACCCTGACAAGGGGTCATTTACCCATTATGGAAAAGAGGAAGGCTTCCTCGGTATTGAGGTTAACCCCAATGCCATCTGTAAAGATGTTTCTGGAAATCTCTGGTTCGGGACAATTGCCGGCCTGGTGAAATACGACCCGCGGAAGGACAGGATAAATACCATCGAACCCCTTACACGCTTTACCAGTCTTAAGATACTGTATAAAGATACCAGGATGAATCCCGGAACTTCTTTCAATTATGACCAGAACCATCTCACCTTTGATTATATCGGAATAAGCCTTACCAATCCCAAAAATGTACGTTATCAGTACATGCTCGAAGGTCTTGATAAAACATGGTCGCCGGGAACCCAGGTTCATTCGGTAACTTACCCCAATATCCCGCCCGGGAAATATTCCTTTCTTGTGAGGGCCTGCAATAACGACGGCATCTGGAACAGCCGGCCCGTGAGCTATTCGTTTGTCATTATCCCGCCCATTTGGAAAAGATCATGGTTTTACTTTGTCGCCGCACTTATACTTATTTCTTCGGTGTACGGGCTGATACAGCTTCGCACCCGTTCCATCAAGAAAGAAAAAAGGATCCTGGAAGCGAGGGTGAAAGAACGTACGGAAGAGATTGCTCAGAAAAATATGGAACTCGAAAAACTTTCCATAGTGGCCAGCGAAACGGATAACGCTGTGTTTATCGCCAGCCCTGACGGGGTGATAGAGTGGGTGAATGCAGGATTTACAAAGCTGAGCGGCTATTCCTTCGAGGATTTTAAAAAGATAAAAGGCGCAACGCTCACCGAGGCCAGCAACAATCCGGACCTTGCGGAAGCAATCCACAGAAGTGTGAAGGAAAGAAAATCAATAACCTATGAAACCATAAACACTCACCGCGACGGCAGGAAGTTCTGGGCGCAGTCAACCCTGACCCCCATCTTTTCGGAGTCTGGAAAACTCACAAAGCTGGTAGTTATTGATGCCGATATCACGGAGCTTAAGGAGGCGGAGTACCAGATCAAGCAGAAGAACAAAGATATCACCGACAGTATTGTTTATGCCAAGCGCATACAGGAAGCCATTCTTCCGGGGAGAGGCGATATTGCCAAAGGATTCTCCGACTTTTTTATATACTACAGGCCAAGAGATATTGTGAGCGGTGATTTTTACTGGTTTGCGAAACAGTTCGGGAAGGTGCTTATTGCTTCGGTGGATTGCACAGGGCACGGGGTTCCCGGTGCTTTCATGTCCATGATAGGAAATGACATGCTTAATCAGATCGTGAAGGTGAAGGGAATTATTGAGCCTGCCGCTGTTCTGAACAGCCTCAACGAAAGTATACGCCATGCCCTGAAACAGGATAAGAAAGAATCGGAAACGTCTGATGGGATGGATATTGCGTTATGCCTGTTTGACAAATCAAGCAACAGGCTTGAATATGCCGGTGCACACCGGCCGCTTTACCTGATAAGGAACAAGCAGCTGCAGGTTATCAA
>JAHEYN010000047.1 GCA_023251555.1 Bacteroidota bacterium
ACAACGGATGTAAAGAAGGTAGGACCCGGGCTGAAAGGCATTACGGGGAGAAGAAAGCCGGCCTGGATTCTGAATATGATTACCAATCCCCAGGAGATGACCCAGAAAGACCCCACGGCGAAAAACCTGCTTGCGGAACACCTCACTCAAATGACCTTTCAGGATGTGAGTGATGATCAGGCAAAGCAAATTCTTGAATACTTCAGGCAAAATGACGGGAACTAATCAAATTCATTATATAAAAATCAATTTATGAAAAAGTTAAGCATTATCTCATCAGGCGGAGTACTGGCTGCACTCTGTATGTTAAGTCCTATCAGCGGCTGCAAGCCCAAAAAAGTGGACAGCGCCCTGGCAGGGAAAGCAGCCGAAAAAGTATACATTGCTCCCGGTAAAAAGGACGAGGTTTACCTCTTCACTTCCGGCGGGTTCAGCGGGCAGATCGGCGTTTACGGCTTGCCTTCGGGAAGGCTGTTTAAGGAAATATCCGTCTTTTCAGAGGACCCCCAGACAGGTTACGGTTATACTGAAGAAACCAAACCTATGCTGATGACCTCTCACGGTTATGTACCATGGGATGACAGCCACCATCCCCAGCTTTCCAAAACAGACGGCAATGCCGACGGGCGCTGGATATTCATCAATGCCAATAACACACCCCGCATTGCACGCACCAGCCTCAGCACTTTCAGGACCGAGGAAATCATTGAGCTTCCTAACTGCGGCGGTAACCACGCATCTCCTTTCCTTACTCAGAACACAGAATATGTTGTGGGTGCTTCCCGTTTCTCTATTCCTTATGATAAAGAAGGTGATGCCTCAATCGCTGATTATAAAGACAAGTTCAGGGGTACCATTTCTTTTGTGAAAGTAGATCCCCGGAGCGGGAGGATGAACCTGAACTTCCAGCTCCTGGTCCCCGGAGTGGATTATGACCTTGCACGTGCAGGCAAAGCTGTTTCACACGGATGGTGCTTCTTCAGCTGCTACAACACCGAAAAAGCGCACACGCTTCTTGAGGTTAATGCGAGCCAGCGCGACAAGGATTTTATCCTCGCAGTGAACTGGAAAAAAGCCGAGGAGTATCTCGCACAGGGAAAAGCTCAGAAATGGCCGGCAAAATTCTCTCATAACTATTGGAATGAAAAGGAGCAGACAACCGTTGCTGAATCCGTAAACGCAGTGAACGTACTCGACGTAAAAGATTTGCCCGGCATCTGTTATTATATTCCATGCCCGAAATCTCCCCATGGCTGCGATGTGGATCCCACAGGTGAATATATCTGCGCCTCCGGAAAACTCGCTGCCGTTATTCCCGTGTATTCCTTCGGGAAAATACAGAAGGCAATAGAAAGCAAATCCTTTGACGGCGACTTTGATGGTGTCCCGGTTATAAAATACGAAGCAGCCCTTGACGGAGAAGTGGAAAAGCCCGGACTGGGGCCTCTTCATACGGAGTTCGACGCTAATGGTCACGCCTACACTTCTTTCTTCGTTTCTTCCGAAATCGTAAAATGGGATGTGAAAACCAGGCAGGTGCTGGACCGCGTTCCAACTTACTACTCCATAGGCCACCTATGTGTGCCCATGGGCGACTGTGTGAAACCTTACGGAAAATACGTGATTGCGATGAACAAAATTACGAAGGATCGCTACCTCCCCACCGGACCGGAACTTTGCCAGTCAGCGCAACTGTATGATATCAGCGGAGAAAAGATGCAGCTCCTGCTTGATTTTCCGACTGTAGGCGAACCCCATTACGCACAGGCCTGCCCGGCTGATATCATCACCAAACGTGAGATAAAATTTTATAAACTTGACGACAACAACCATAAATATGCAGCCAAGAATGAAAAGGAAGCAAAGGTTGTCCGCAGCGGAAATGACATACATGTATATGCTACGGCTATCCGCTCACACTTCACCCCCGACAACATTGAAGGCGTGAAAGTGGGCGACAACGTGTATTTCCACATCACTAACCTCGAACAGGACTGGGATGTTCCGCATGGTTTTGCAGTGAAAGGCGCAAACAACTCCGAACTGCTCATCATGCCCGGCGAAACCCAAACACTTAAATGGACTCCTGACAGGGCCGGTGTGTTTCCGATGTATTGCACTGACTTCTGCTCCGCCCTTCATCAGGAGATGCAGGGATATGTGAGGGTCTCTCCTGCAGGAGGCGCTCCTAAACTTAAATTCTCCACCGGGGAAAACTAATGGTTTGGTTTTGGTGGCAGAATGGGGAGGGTAAGTCACTCTCCCCTTTTTTTAATTTCAGAAAAAATAAAATGATTTATGAATAAGCTGAAAAATTTTACACGCATACTGGTACTGATATGTTCCCTTGCCATAGCCCCGTCAAATTACATGTCCGTGTGGCAGATACAGCTCGAAGCACCCCAGTACCCCGAAGGACTCAAAATGGAAATATGGAGCCATAAAACTGCAGGAGATGTCAACAAAATAAACAGCCTCAATCATTATATAGGAATGGCCCTTATCAAGGATGAAAACTTCAGGGAGTTTAAAATTATGCCCTGGATGATCTGGGCCATGATTGCCCTCGGCCTGCTCACAGCCGTTTCCGGGCAGCGCATCGCTCTCTGGATCTATTCGGGATACCTTGTGTTATGCGGGATATGGGGCATTTATGATTTCTGGAGCTGGGAATACCAGTACGGACACAACCTCGACCCCCATGCCGCCATTAAAATACCGGGCACATCCTACCAGCCTCCCCTCTTCGGGTGGAAACAATTGCTTAACTTTCTTGCCGGATCATTTCCTGACACGGGTGGATGGCTGATCATAGGCTCCTCGGTAATTGTTGTGGCTCTTCTTGCCTATGAACAAACCCGGAAAATATGAAGACACGGGTCCCTCCATCTTCATTCTTCCTGGTAACGCTTGCCGCTTTATTCTTTTCATGCTCACAAGCGCCCCCTGCAATAGAATTCGGGAAAGACCAGTGTTCCTATTGCAGGATGACAGTGATAGATAACAAATTCGGGGGAATGCTTGTTAACAGGTACGGAAAAGCCCTGAAGTTTGACTCGGGAGAATGCATAATAAGGTATCTCGCCGGCAATAAAAATTTTTCTGCCGAAAAAATTCTTGTTGTGAGCTTTGAAAACCCGGGTTATCTTACCGATGCACTTACTGCGGTTTTCCTGCATGGAGACTCCATCAACAGCCCTATGGGCGGCCATCTTGCCGCATTCGCTTCAAAAGAAAGCGCTGAACCATTCCGGGTAAAAACAGGAAGCACCCTGCTCAGGTGGAATGATCTGAAAGAAATAAATTTTTAATTCTCCCTCAACAGCGTTTTCTTTGTACAATGTATTGCCGGCTTGCCATTCTCCTTATTCTTTCAACCCTGTCATGCAGCGCGAAAGTGTCCGTTGTATGCATGAATTGTATGCAGAAAGATATACAGCAGGCTGTAAATACAGCCATGCCGGGAGATACAATTCTTATTAAACCGGGGACATATCCCTGTGTCAACCTTCAAATCAACAAACCTCTCTCTGTCATAGGAGAAGGCTACCCTGTACTTGACGGACAGGAAAAAGACGAAGTGGTTTCCGTTCTTTCGGACAATGTGCTTATTTCAGGACTCGGGATAAGAAATTCCGCACGGGGGGCAATGAAAGATTATGCAGGGATAAGGGTCTTCAAATCACAGCAGGTAACAATCATCAACTGCATGATGGAAAATACTTTTTTCGGAATCTATCTCAGCGATTCGAAAAATATTACGGTAAGGGGAAACCATTCAAGGGGAGCCAACTACGGGAAAAGTGATACCGGGAACGGTATCCATCTCTGGAAATGCCAGGGAGTGAAAATAGAAAACAATCATATAGAGGGTCACCGGGACGGTATCTACTTTGAATTTGCCGGCCGGTGCCTGATAAACAATAATCTCTGCGAAAAGAATTTTCGTTACGGCCTGCATTTTATGTTCAGCGACAATGACACCTATACCGGAAATACTTTTTCAGACAACGGAACCGGCGTGGCTGTAATGTACTCCAAAGGGGTGCAGATGATCGGGAATTATTTTACAGATAACCGCGGAGATGCCTCCTACGGGCTGCTCCTGAAAGATATGAGCAATGGCGTCATCAGCAGGAATACATTCAGCAGAAACACCATTGCCGTTACCATGGAAGGCTCCAACCGCATGCACTTTGAAAAAAACAATCTTATAAGCAACGGCTACGCCCTGAAAATCACCGCCAGCTGCCAGCAGGATACCATCGTTATGAACAATTTTTCGGGTAATACCTTTGATGTGGGCACCAACGGGACTTTGAATGACAATTATCTAAACCGCAACTACTGGGATAAATATACCGGCTACGACCTTAACCGGGATAACATAGGGGATATCCCTTACCAGCCTGTTAGTCTTTACTCCGTGATTATAGAACAGATGCCTTTCGCTGTGATACTTCTCCGGAGCCTTACCGTAGAACTGATGGACAGGGCAGAGAAAAGCATCCCTTCCCTTGTCCCTGAAACCATACAGGATAAATCCCCCCTGATGAAAATGATCCTGCAATGATACGCATTGAGAATATAGAAAAATCTTTCGGCAGGCTCAGGGTACTGCAGGGCGTGAGCGCCGCATTTGAACCGGGAGAGGTTGTCGCTGTCATAGGCCCGAACGGATCGGGAAAAACAACCCTCATTAAAACCATCCTCGGCATGGTGGTTGCCGATAAAGGCTCCGTGCTCTTTGACGGGAAAAATATTGCAGGTGATTTCTCTTACAGGGCAAAGATCGGCTACATGCCGCAGGCAGGACGCTACCCTGAAAACATGAAGATGGGACAAGTTTTCTTAATGATGAAAGATATACGCGGAATTAAATCAGGGTTCACAGATGAAGATCTTATTAATGAATACGGCCTCGGCGAAATGTCGGGTAAAATGATGCGCACCCTTTCGGGAGGGACAACCCAGAAGGTAAGCGCTGCCCTCGCATTCCTTTTTAACCCACCGGTACTTATACTCGATGAACCCACCGCAGGCCTGGACCCCCTTGCTGCAGAAATCCTGAAAGAGAAAATTCAAAAGGAAAAAAATGCGGGGAAATTAATTATTGTCACTTCTCATATCATGAGCGAGGTAGAAGAAATTGCAGGGAAAATAATGTACCTGGAAGAAGGCAGAATCCGTTTTTACCAGTCTGTTCATTCAATTAAAACCAGGGCCGGGGAAGAAAAACTTGGCAAAGCCATAGCGCAAATCATGAGAAACAACAGGCATGCTTAAAATAACCAAATATGTCATCTATGATATCCTGAGAAGCAGGGTGATGATTGCCTACACCGCATTCCTTTTGCTGGTCTCGCTCTCGCTCTTCTCCCTTGAGAACGACAGCCAGAAAAGCCTTATCAGCCTCATGAGCGTGGAGATGATCATTGTACCCCTTGTCAGCATCGTTTTTCCGACCACCTATTTGTACAACGCGGGAGAGTTTATAGAAATGCTCCTTGCCCAGCCGATATCCAGGCGCAGCATCCTGCTCGGCGAATATGCAGGAGTGGCTGTTTCCATGCTTCTCTCCTTTGCGGCAGGAGTAGGTATACCCGTGATGGTTTATGCTCCCACAGCCACAGGGATGGTGATTTTTATTTCCGGCATCTCCCTCTCGCTGGTTTTTATTTCCATGGCTTTCCTGTCAGCCGTATCCACATCCGACAAGGCAAAAGGCATCGGCATTGCTCTCCTGCTGTGGTTCTATTTCGCCGTGATTTACGACGGGCTCCTGCTCGGTATCCTTTTCTCTTTCAGCGAGTATCCCCTGGAAAAAACCGTAATCCTGCTGGCATCCCTTAACCCCATTGACCTGGGGAGAATACTCATTCTTCTGAAGATGGACATTTCGGCCCTGATGGGGCTTACCGGGGCTGTGTACAAAAAATTCTTCGGAACAGGGCTTGGTACCGCATACTCCATCGGGATGATGTCGGCATGGATTATACTTCCCCTTCTTGCAGCCCTTGGGATTTTCAGGAAAAAGAACCTGTAGTTTTACAGTTTAACAAACAGCTCAGTAAAGCAGACAAAAGATGTTTTTGAGATGGCTTCTATTTTAATGTATACCCAACTGCCTGCTTTTCTATTTTTATTTTATTGCTTATCTCATCGTTAAAAATCATTTACTTTGGGGCACCAATAATCTCTCCCCATTATGGAATACAGAAAACTCGGCAAATCGGGCTTACAGCTCAGCGCACTCCCCGTTCGGCGTAGCGTCCCCGTTCGGCGTAGCGTCCCGCTACGTCGTTGATTTTTTCCGGCATCTTGCCGAATTGCCATTGATTGATCATCGTACAGTATTCCATCCCCCGGTTTGCCATCCACCAGACTCCACGATTGGTTCTATTATTTCCACCCGCAGCAAACCTTCTTCACCGGCATAATTTTTCGCCGAAGAATACAGGTAGTCTTCCGCTTTTCCCACGATGCCTGCTCTGACAGGATTTTGATGAATGTATGCCAGCTTCTGATGAATAAAATTGTTCGAAAATATCTGCTCCGCATTGTTGAAAATTTAACCTGAAACCATGTCGGATATTGCAAAAAATGACATACTTTTGGAAAATCAAAATCCTTTGAAACCCATGCAGGACGGGAGAAAGACGGATTTACATTACTACCCCGGCGGGATGTTGATGCCAGGAAGGTCTGTTTTTCCTGATGAGTATAACTTCGGTTTCAATGGTAAATTGAAGGACAACGAGTTAAAAGGCGATGCAAATAGTTATGATTACGGAGAGAGGATGTATGACCCAAGAACGGGAAGTTCATTAAGCAGAGATCCAATTACACGAGCATTTGAATCATCATATAGTTTTGTTAGTGATAATCCCATTTTATACTTTGATATAGACGGAGCTTTTAAAGTAAGAGGGACAAAAAGACAGCGAGCTCTCATACAAAAAACCATAGATAAAGCACATAATATTTTGGAAACAAATCCAAAAGCAATGGAAGCTTTTATGGATTGGTCTGGTCTTTCAGTTGAAGAAATTGAAACGCTATTTCAAGACGAAAATGGTCCTGTTTTGAAAATGGGAGGAAGATTTGGAGCCAATACCGAACTAGGTAATATTACAATTGGAAGAAGACACTTTGAGGATGATCCATTTGCAGTCGCAATGATTTTATTGCATGAATCAGTTCACTTTGGGCGGATATTTAAGGGTACTGTTGGTGAGCAAGAGTATGATAATGTATTATCAAGTGATGAATTAGTCAAAAAGTTAGGACCATCCGGAGAAAAATTAGCTGTTAAAGAAACAAGAGAAAGGGGATATCAGAAAGATTATTCAGGATTTTATATTGAAGCTGGAATTGGGTTTCAAGTTGGTGCATTTGGAAGCGTACCTCACGAAGATCCTATAACAGGTTTTGCTAAGCCTTTTGATATTATTGCAATACAAATAAATACTGCCCATCAATCTTTTAAAAGTTTTGTTAATACAAAACCATTCTTAAAATACTATAAATTACCTGCTACAAAAAAGAAAGAAAAAAACTTGCCAAAGAAAAATGCTAATGTAAGGTTTTTATAAAAATTCAAAGATTATAGCTCTTTAAGTAAAATCATGTCAACTTTGCCCCTAAAAAATCTCTTTTATAGTTCAGCTGTTTTAATATTATTAAATGGGTGCAAAATGTCTTTTAATATTGAAAAAGCTAAACAGTTGGAAACCAAACATAAAAATTATTATGGTATTACATCTCAATGGGAAGACGATTTTAGAGTCTCATTAAAAACGGAAAAAGTAGACACATTTATCAGATATAATATTACTTATGATGTACTGGATCCCAATTTTGATAGCCGTTCTTATATATTTTATTTTAAAAATGGAGAGTTATATCTTAAGCAATACTACATAGATGTAATGTTGAAACCTCAACAAGAAGATATACAGATTGATGGACGAAAGGTATTTACGGACATATTGAAAATTGATTTTGTAAAGATAAGTCAACGAAAATCAAAATCCATAAATAGACACCATGATTACCACCAAAGTTTGTTTGTTGAAACTAGTGGAGTTGTTAACGGTGGTGCTAAGATAAAAGACACTCACAAAGTTAAAGAGGAACCGGAAATAACGGAAGCCATTAAAAATTTAGATAATCTATTACTTTCAGAATTTAGAAAAAGTAAAAAAATTAGTTTGAATAGAGATGTCCATAAAAGATTTTGGAGACCTTATACATGGTATATTCGTTGATACTATTAACTTATCTGAAAAATATTCTTTGAAATACACTCCAAATTTTTTCACTGATTACTGTCCCGGCGGCATGCTCATGCCTGGGAGGTCGTATAACACGCCTGACTACTCTTACGGATTCAATGGGCAGGAGAAAGTAGACGAGATTAATGGAAAGGTTGGAAGTCATTATACAGCAGAGTTTTGGGAGTATGACGCACTCTTGGGAAGAAGATGGAATACTGACCCTGTAGTTAAGCCTTGGGAAAGCCCTTATGCTACTTTCAGTAATAACCCCATCCTCTTTGCTGACCCCCCCCGTTCGGCGTAGCGTCCCGCTACGTCGTTGATTTTTTCCGGCATCTTGCCGAATTGCCATTGATTGATCATCGTACAGTATTCCATCCCCCGGTTTGCCATCCACCAGACTCCACGATTGGT
>JAHEYN010000026.1 GCA_023251555.1 Bacteroidota bacterium
ACAATCACCGCGAGGGCCGAAGAAGAGTACTTTTTCCTGATGTTCAGCCCGCCTTTTACATCTATATCAAAAACAGGTATCTTCCCCATGCTGAAGATTTTTTCGATTTCAGATTTAAGTGTGCCGTAATATACGCCTTCATAAACCTCCTCCCATTCAACAAAGGCATGATTTTTTATCCTGCTGAGAAAATCTTCTTCCGCAAGAAAATGATAATCCCGCCCTTCCTTCTCATTCGGGCGGCGGGAGCGGGTAGTTGCTGAAACAGAAAACACCAGGTCCGGAAAAACCTTGAGCAGGTGATGTACAATAGTGGTCTTACCGCTTCCCGAAGGGCCCGAAAATATAAGCAACCTGTTCTCCATCAAAAAGATAACCCGTGTTGTTATAATATATTCAGCAGTTGTTCCTTTATTTTTTCAAGTTCGTCCTTCATCAGCACCACCAGCTTCTGAATGCCGGCATCATTGGCTTTGGATCCTATAGTGTTTATTTCCCTGCCAATCTCCTGGCAGATAAATCCAAGCTTGCGGCCCCCGGAAGGTTCCGGCATTGTCGCAATGAAATAATCGCAATGAGTCCTGAGCCTGACTTTCTCTTCCGTGATATCAATCTTTTCAATATAGTAGATCATCTCCTGCTCCATACGGTTCTCATCAAAACTTCCTTTAACTGAAATATCGGAAAGATTTTTTCTCAGCTTCTCTTTCAGGGCAGGAATTCTCTGTATGTCAAGAACAGCTGTCTCTTCCAGTTTTTTCTTTATCACCTCCACGCTTTCCGTAAGCACGGAAGCAAGGGATGCCCCCTCTGCAGCACGGAATTTCCTGAGCTCGCCTGCAGCCGATAATACCAGCGACTTCACCGTTTTCCATTCTTCGGCTGACAGATCCTCCCTGTCGCCTCCTGATTGAACAACCTCAGGCATCCTCATAATAACAGGCAGGTAATCCGGAGGGTCGATCCCCAATTTTCCGGCAAGGGATTTCAACTCCCTGTAATATTGTTTTGCAAGTTCCTTATTAATAACCGGCATACTTGTCGCCGCAGGATCGGAAAATAAAATGCTTACATCCGCCTTTCCCCGCTCCAGCGCTTTTGCCAGATCGGCACGCAGTTCCATCTCTCCCTGTTTATAGCGGGCAGGGATACGGAACGAAAGATCAAGTTGCCTGCTGTTCAGGGAACGTATTTCAACGGAAATTTTCCGGCCCTGGTATTCACCTGAGGCTTTCCCGAAACCGGTCATCGAATATAGCATGGCTTCTTATGTTTTTGAGATCGGCAAAGTTACCGTTTATTCACGAGACTCAAATTTCAAAAACGAAACAGGCAGAAACCTGTCAGGCCTTAGCTCCCGGAGCCGAACGGCTCACCAGATAAACCCCGGCAAAAATCAGCAAAGCAGAAACAATATGCACCGGCGTCACCGGCTGGTTACCCGAAAACAGGGCTACTACGGTAGTAAACAGGGGTTGCAGGTATATATAAATACTGACTGAAGAAGGGCTGAGAGTGTCAAGTGCAATAGTGTTCAGAAGATATGCGATAAAGGTGGTCGCAATAACTACGTAGGCGATACCCGCCCACAGCATGGGAGTAAGGGACGACCATGGTACCTGCATGACTTCGCCATACCCGAACGGAAGCACCATAAATGACCCGAAAAAGAAAGTCCATTTAATAACCGTCACCGGGTTGTACTTCCTGAGCAGGGGCTTCGAAATGACAAGAAACACTCCATACGACATGGCATTAATGAAAATGAACAGGTCACCGGTAAATGTCTCTGAATGAAAAGAAACATCTCTTCCCCATAACAGCAGGGTAAGCGCACCTGCAGCACCGGCCGCAATCCCAAGCATTTTTGTGATGGTCACCCTCTCCTTTATCAGGATGGCGGCAATGATTAAAACAAGGATGGGGTTGGTTGTCATAATAATGGCTCCGTTAATGGGACTCGTAAGTGCAAGCCCTTTGAAAAACAGCATCTGGTTGACAGCCACGCCCGTCAAACCGCAGAGAGCAAGCATTAAAATATCTTCCCTCTTTATTTTCTCCCGCTTAAAAAAAGGCGTGAAAAGAAAAAAAAGAAAAAAAAGAAAAAGGGACACAAACACCCGCAGCACAATAAATCCCAGCGGCCCTATATATGCAGGCATAATAGCCTTGGCAATATTGAAGTTTGCACCGTAGATGAGATTAACTACCAGTACCGCAAGATGCGCCCTCGCCTCTTTGCTCATACCATGGCAGCTTTTGCTGCTGCAACATTTTTCGGGGAATTGCCGATAAAAATACGCTCCCCTATAATTATAACGGGGCGCTTCAGGAAAGTATACTCATCAAGGATAAGGCGCCGGTAATCTCTTTCTCCCAGTTTTTTTTCATGCAGACCCAGTATCCTGTATTTCAGCGCTACCCGGCTGAACAAAGACTCGTAATTTCCGCTGAGCCTGCACATCTCATCCAGCTGGGCGGGAGTGATTTTGTCGGTTTTAATATCCTGGTATTTAAATTCACTGCCTGCGCCCAGTCCCCTGAGGATACGGCTGCAGGTGGAACAGGATGAGAGATAATATATTTTTTTCAGGGGCGGACGCATGGGTGTTTTATGTCCTGTGAATTTCAAAAGTAGAAATTTATAACCAAGGCTGAATAAAAGTTTTTTTTTTTGTTCCTTTAGAGGCTTTATAAATTTTAGCAGCCCCTTAATACAGTTTGTTCCCTTCCGGAAAGGCACTTATGCAGAACCAGGCACCTGATATTTTAAAAACATTCAGCCCTATGAGAATCCTGTGGCCGGTGCTGATCGGACTGCTGGCGGCAAGTTACATCATGTACAGGAACTTTGATGCACAGGCAATTGCAGGCATCCGGTGGACCTGGCATTCCACTTTCTGGATAGCGATGGCTCTGGTAATGCTCGGAGTACGGGATTTCGCATATATGTACAGGGTACGGGTGCTTACCGACGGAGATCTCAGCTGGAGAAGAAGCTTCAATGTTATTTTTCTCTGGGAATTTGCCTCTGCCCTGGCTCCCGCCATCCTCGGGGGCGGGTTTGCCTTTGCCATATTCATCATCAACAGGGAAAAAATCAATCTCGGGAAAAGCATTACCGTAGTATTGGTAACCTCTTTTCTTGACGGCCTCTTTCTCGCACTCTCAGCACCCATCGTGTATCTTGTCGCAGGAAAGGAAAAACTCTTCTCTGCAATTGACCCCGGAAGTATTTCCAAGATCACATACGGACAGGGATTGCTGTATACCTTCTGGATTGCGTACGCTGTCATCATCCTTTACAAAGCAATCATCATTTATGCCTTGTTTTTCAAGCCACGCAGTGTCAAATGGCTGCTGGAAAAACTTTTTTCAACACGCCTGCTTCACAGGTGGAGTGCAAGGGCGGAGGAAACAGGTACCCAACTTGTCATTGCTTCACAGGGGTTAAAAAATAAAACAAGGGGATACTGGCTGAGAGCCGGTGCCGCAACTTTCGCATCATGGTCGGGACGACTGCTGGTAGCCAACTGTATCATCATGGCATTCAGCCATGTCTTGGTGAATCATTTCGTCATTTATTCAAGGATGACCGTCATGCTGATACTAATGCTGGGGAGCCCCACGCCCGGCAGCAGCGGGGTAGCCGAGCTGCTCTTCCCTAATTTCCTGGGAGAATTTATCACGCAGGGACTGGCAGAGCCTCTCACAATCATATGGAGAGGCCTTAGTTATTATCCCTACCTTTTTATAGGCGCCGTACTCCTCCCGAGATGGCTGAAGAAGGTTTTCTCCGACAAAAATGAACTCACCTAAATTATACTTCAGATGAAATTTGCAACCAGAGCCATCCACGCAGGACAGGAGCCTGACCCTGCAACGGGAGCCATCATGACACCTGTTTACCAGACCTCCACCTATGTGCAGGAATCTCCGGGGAAGCATAAGGGTTATGCTTATGCGAGAGGAAAAAACCCGACCCGCAGCGCACTGGAAAAAAACCTTGCGTCCCTTGAGAACATGAAATACGGGCTTTGCTTCTCAAGCGGGATGGGTGCGGCAGACGCCGTTATCAAGCTGCTCAAACCCGGGGATGAAGTCATTACCGGGAACGACCTGTACGGAGGAACCTACCGCATGTTCACGAAAATTTTTGCACCCCTGGGTATCCGTTTTCATTTTATTGATCTTGGCAAAACGGGAAATATAGAGAACTATGTTACCCCTTCCACCAGAATAATCTGGATTGAAACCCCTACTAATCCTATGATGAATGTCGTGGATATTGAAGCCTGTTCGGCAATTGCAAAAAAACACGGACTTCTTCTTGCGGTGGATAATACTTTTGCCTCACCCTGCCTCCAGAATCCTTCCCAATGGGGCGCCGACATTGTCATGCATTCCGTCACGAAATACCTGGGAGGCCATTCGGACGTGGTAATGGGAGCCCTATGCATAAACAATGATAAGCTTTACGAACAACTGTCATTTATTCATAACTCCTGCGGCGCAACCCCCGGGCCCATGGATTCCTTCCTCGTTCTCCGCGGCATCAAAACGCTCCATGTGCGGATGGAGCGGCACTGTTACAACGGAAAAATAATTGCGGAATTTCTGGCAGCCCACCCGAAGGTTGACAAAGTATACTGGCCTGGGTTTCCCACACACCCTAACCATGCAGTTGCAAAAAAACAGATGACTGATTTCGGCGGAATGATATCCTTTTCTCTTAAAGGTAATTCCATGGAGGAAGCTTTCAGGCTTGCTTCTGCAACAAAAGTTTTCTCGCTTGCCGAGTCCCTCGGAGGTGTTGAATCGCTCATCGGACACCCTGCCTCCATGACACACGCTTCCATCCCGAAAGAAGAAAGGGAAAAATCGGGAGTTACGGATTCCCTGCTCAGGCTCAGCGTGGGAATAGAAGATATTGATGACCTGCTGGAAGATTTAAAACAAGCCCTGGATAGAATATAAAATAACAGGCTGTACTACCCGAAGCAGGTAGCTTTCTATTTATCCACAATATATTTAACCGTCACACCGGCATCAAAATAATAGATACCCGGGTTTACAAACTCGTAAAAAGGGCGTCCATCAAGACCTATTGCCAGCGGTATGCCTTTGAATACATACTCAGCCCCCACTATGAAGTCAACCCCGATCGGGATCACTGAGGTCGGATATTGGGTATTGTTCGGGGCATCATATATGTGGGCAGCATAATATGCGGCATGAAAGCCTCCGCCGACTACCCAGCTCAGGTTGGGTACAAAAACTATCCTTGACTCATTTCTTTTCTGGTATTCATACATGGCAATCAGCTTCACCCCCTGGTAGTCCATAAAACGGCGGGTAAGCAGCACTTCTACCGGGTGAAGATCCGAGAGAAACTGCTTGTACTGAAGGCCTGCATCGTATCCGTAGCGAACCCCCATGCCGTATTGGTACTGGGCATTCGCAAAAGGGATCCCCATCATGAAAATAAAAAAGACTGATAGTATTAACTTTTTCATGGGCTTTACAATTTGATTACCTCCAACAAATGTAATTATTAGAATGCAAAGGCCAAAAGATACTGAGGCAGCAACCAGAACACCGGCTCTCCGCATTTCAACAGACGGCCCGGAAAAAATATATTTAGAGGATTTCAATATTTTATGTATATTAGAAATCTGATTTATGACTCTACTTTCTTCCCAGCATGATCGCGGTAGATAACAATTTAACCGGGGCACTCCAAAAATATTTCGGTTACGACTCCTTTAAGGGCGACCAGGAAGCTATCATCAAAAATGTGATGGCCGGAAAGGATACTTTTGTCATCATGCCGACAGGGGGCGGAAAGTCCATGTGCTACCAGCTTCCTGCCCTGCTCAGCGGGGGAACTGCCATAATCGTTTCGCCGCTTATCGCACTGATGAAAAACCAGGTGGATGCCCTCAGGGGCTTCGGAACAGACGACGGGATCGCCCACTTCCTGAACTCATCACTTTCCAAGGCAGAGAGCGAACAGGTTAAGAAAGACATACGCTCCGGGAAAACAAAATTGCTTTATGTAGCACCTGAATCTCTCACCAAACAGGACAATATCAATTTCTTCAATGGAATAAAAATATCATTTGTCGCTATTGACGAGGCACACTGTATTTCGGAATGGGGGCATGATTTCCGGCCTGAGTACCGGCGGCTGAGAGCCATCATCGAGATGATCGGGAAAGTCAACATTATGGCGCTTACAGCCACTGCCACCCCAAAGGTTCAGCAGGACATCCAGAAAAATCTCGGCATGCTTTCGGCGGAACTCTTCAAATCTTCTTTTAACAGGCCCAACCTCTATTACGAGGTACGCCCCAAGGTTAATGCCATCAAGGAAATTATCAAGTATATCCGGAACAACAGCGGCAAATCCGGCATCGTATATTGCCTGAGCAGGAAAAAAGTGGAAGAGGTGGCAAAGATGCTCATTGCCAACGGCATCAAGGCGCTCCCCTACCACGCAGGGCTTGAGGCAGCCATAAGAGCCTCCACCCAGGACAAATTCCTTATGCAGGAAATAGACGTGATGGTGGCAACCATAGCTTTCGGAATGGGCATTGACAAACCCGATGTGCGTTTTGTCATACACCACGATATTCCCAAGAGCCTCGAAGGCTATTACCAGGAAACCGGACGGGCGGGAAGGGACGGGCGGGAAGGCCGGTGTATTGCCTTCTACAGCTACAAAGACATAGAGAAACTGGAGAAATTTATGAAAGGAAAACCTGTAGCCGAGCAGGAAATAGGAAAACAATTATTGCTGGAAACCATTGCCTATGCTGAATCCTCATCCTGCAGGCGCAAACAGCTTCTCCACTATTTCGGAGAAGAATATAAGGAAGGGAATTGCCATAACTGTGACAACTGCCTCCACCCGAAACCAAAATTTGAAGGGTCGGAAGAGATGGTGCTTGCGCTGAAAACGATTCTTACCATCAAAGAAAAATTCCGGGCTGACCATGTTGTTCAGGTGCTTACCGGAAAAACCGAACAGGATGTAAAATCATACGGGCATCATAAGCTGGAAATCTTCGGCGCCGGCGGAGAACATGATGAAAAGCTGTGGATGGCCGTAATCCGGCAGGCTATCCTCGCGGGCTTCCTCGTGAAAGACATCGATCACTACGGGCTGCTGAAACTGAGCGCCAAAGGGAAAGAATATCTGAAAAAACCACACTCCTTCATGATTACCAAAGATCATGACTATACCGGCACGGATGCCGACGATGATGACATGGTTATTCCCGAAGGAGGAACAAGCGCTACGGACCCGGTACTGTATGCCATGCTCGATGACCTGAGAAAAAAAACAGCCCGCCAGCGGAACCTTCCTCCTTATGTTATTTTTCAGGAAGCTTCCCTGGAGGAGATGTCCATACAATACCCGGTTACGGTGGACGAACTGAAAAACATCACGGGAGTCGGGCCGGGCAAAGCAATGAAATTCGGGAAACCCTTTGCAGAACTTATTGCGAAGTACGTTGAAGAGAACGATATTGAACGGCCCCAGGACATGGTAATAAAATCCGTCATCAACAAATCGGGGCATAAGGTTTCCATCATCCAGAACATTGACCGCAAGATTTCGCTTGATGACCTCGCGAAGGCAAGAAGCCTGAAGACCGAAGATATTATTACGGAGATAGAAAGCATCGTGGCTTCGGGCACCAGGATTGACATCAACTATTACATCAACGAGGTGATTGATGAAGACCGGCAGCAGGAAGTTTTTGATTATTTCAGGAAGTCCCGGACGGATTCCCTTGATGATGCCCTGAAAGAACTGGGCGAGTCGGATTATACGCGGAATGACATCCGGCTTATGCGGATAAAATTTATTTCGGAAATGGGCAATTAACCGCGCCTAATTCCCTTTCCTGTTTTCAGGGAATTATTTCAATGCCTGTTACAGGGTGTATCTCCATCCAGCCGTGATGCTTATCAAGAACATATGTCCCTGTAACCGTTACATGTGTTCCGGCAGGAGGGATCTTCACGCGGTTTACAAAGGTGCCGCATGACGCTTCGGCACCCGGCTGGGTAACCCGCGCAGCACACACCGGCTCGACCACAAGACATCCTTTCTGCCTTGCAATATTTTTGCCGTTGATGAGTTTTTCCTGGCCTTTGTCAAGTTCAAGGAGAATATGGAAGTCGCCGTCTTTCTCGCTGCGGATATACCTGATATAGCCATTCACCTTTTTACACTTCTCGACCACAAACAGGCGTTCGGCATTATACACATGATCCCAGAGTGTGGAATCACAGGCTATAAATCCGCTGTCGGGCCCGGAATGTAAAACAGCAGAAGGGATCATTTCTTCATATTGTTCTTCCCCGGACGAACTGCGGCAGGAAGGATGCAGCTGCAATAAGAGAAGGCTGCAGAATGCCAATACAATGTTTCTCACCATATCATAAATTCAATTCGCATATTGCCAGCCAAGCCATAAGCCCGGTGCCGGTTTCAAGAGCATTCTCGTCTATATCAAATGAGGGAGTGTGAACGGGAGATACAATACCCCTGCTTTCGTTCCGGGTACCGAGCCGGTAAAAGCAGGCAGCGGTGTGGTGGGTATAATAAGCAAAATCCTCGGCCGTCATCCAGCGGTCAATTTCAACAACATTTTCAGCCCCGAGATATTCAGAAGCATATTCCCGCACACGCTCCGTAAGATTTTCATCGTTGATAAGAAAAGGATAGCCCCTGATAATTGTAAAGTCGCAGCTGCCATGCATTTGCGCCGCAATTTTTTCTGCCGCAGCTTTCATCATGCCATGTGCTTCGGATCTCCATTTTTCATCCATCGTCCTGAAAGTTCCTTCAAGCGTTACCTCCTGAGGAATCACGTTGGTGGCTCCCCGGCCCTCAATTTTACCGAAGGCAAGAACCGTGGGGATATCCGGTATTTTCTTCGTACCCGGATTCATAAAATCTTCCTGCAGTTTCAGCAGTATTGCCGAGGCAATGAGCAGGGGATTAACATAGGTGTCAGGCAGAGCGGCATGGCCTCCTTTTCCTTTCACGGAAAGATACAGTTCATCGGTAGAAGCCATATACAGGCCTTTCCTGATACCTATTTTTCCCGCTTCAAGCTGGGGCATCACATGCTGTGCAAGGATTGCGGATGGGCGGGGATTTTCGAGAACACCTTCTTTGATCATCAGGGAAGCACCCCCGGGAAGTTTTTCTTCACCGGGCTGGAAGATGAGTTTCACGCTGCCTTCAAAATGGCCCCTGAGCCGCTGCAGTATTCTTGCAGCACCCAGCAAAGAAGCAGAATGTACATCATGGCCGCAGGCGTGCATCACTCCGGGGATTTTTGATTTATAAACTGCCGTCCCGGCTTCCTGTATGGGAAGCGCGTCCATGTCGGCACGGAGGGCAATGGTTTTTTTGAGGGGATTCTTTCCTTCGATTATTCCTGAAATTCCTGTTCCGGCAATACCTCCTGTAAACGCTATCTTATATTCTTTCAGCTTCCCGGCAATAAATTCCGAAGTGTTGTATTCTGCGAAAGAAAGTTCGGGGTTGCTGTGAAGATGCCTCCTGCACGCTATAGTTTCGGAAAAAAAATCTTTTGCTAGAAGCCTTATCTGCGCAAGCAGGGTATTTGTCATTTGCCAAAAATCATTTTAAGGGAGATGAGAAGAATAATCCCTCCGAACACCTTACGTACCGTGTCTTTATCAAGGCTAACGGCAAGTTTCGACCCGAAATAACTTCCTATTACAAAGGTAGATCCAATAATAAGTGCAGTTTTTATATCCACGAAGCCTGCCTTGTAATAATTATACACCCCGAGTATCCCGACGGGTATGAGGAACATGGCAAGGGTAGTTCCCTGGGCGGTATGCTGGGAAACACCGAGGAGGTAAACAAGAGCAGGGACAATCACTATGCCCCCGCCGATACCGACCAGGCCGCTGAGGATACCGGCTACCAGGCCGACAAGAAGCAGTAACAGGAATATAGTCATATTTACAGGATTTTTTTTCACGGTATTCACGGCTGATAATTTATCATCTCCTCAGAAGTCCAAACTTAGTGAAAAATAGAACATGCGCGGCCGGATGATGCCGTCTTCATAACCCCATGCCCAGTCGGCACGTGCAAAATAGCCGAGGATGCGGCTCCTGAGCCCCCAGCCGTATCCGGCAACGAGAGGCTCCCTCCGGGAGAAGAGAGTCACCGTTACAGGCCCCCTTGTAACTGTCTGGGTATAAAGAGAATTGGTAGAGTCATAAGGCGATGGCCCTGTCCATGCCGTACCCACATCCGCGAAGCCAATCACCTGGAAATTTTTTACAAAATCGGATTTAATCGGGCGACTGATAAAATACCTGAACACCGGCATGCGGAGTTCTGAATTCACCACCGCAAAACTGTTGCCGTTCCGGATATTCTGCTGAAAGCCTCTCATGTTCGTGGCAATCGCCTGGTAGGCATAGTTCTGGTTATTATCAATAGGGATGGAAGTATCAAACCTGGGGTTAAACCAGTTATCGGTGGCCCCGAGGTAATAAATAAGTTTTTCCTTGCCAAACGAGGTGCTTGCGGCAAAGCGGTTGGCCCATACAATCTCCCTGTGTATTTTCTGGTAATAACGGAAATCCGCTCCCAGTATGGATAATGAAGTTTCCTTTTTATCCTGCTGGAAAAACTCCGCAAATAATTTGAAACGAAGGCCGTTGTACAGGTTCAACCCCCTGCTGATGGTATTGTCGTAAATATATTCCCCCTTCAGGCTCACCCAGCTGGCATACAGGTTGGGCTCCTGCAAAGTCTGGAGATCGGTAGAGAGATAAACAGCCCTGTCGCTGCGGTATGCGATTGTTCCTTTCACTGCCGATATATCATTGAAAGGCCACCTGGCGGCATACTTAAACTCATGGGTATGAACGCGCACAATCACATCGTTAGGCAATCCGTAGAGCCTCCCCTGGCGGTAAAACAAAATCTGCTTGTCAAGCCTTCTCTTCAGGTTTTCATAGCTCATAAAATACTCATTGTTTCCCGGGTCGCCGGAATACCTGAACCCGCCGGTCACCCTGTAATCCTCGAACAAATCGCTGATGGCTATTTTTACCAGCCCGTTCATACCCGGGTTAAAATACACCGCCCCGCCCCCTGTATAAAGCTGGTAAGCAGAACCAATAAGACTGTTGTCGAGTTGTGTAAGAATATAATTGGTGGCGAATGCCACATTATATCTCCTGAGCTTCGGGAGCATTGCCTGCTTGGGAACGGCAGAACTCCGTGAGGAAGAGTCGGCGGCACGGGTTTCCATCTCCGCCCCGGCATGAGTTTCTGCAGCGGGCTTTGGTTTCCGCATACGGGATTCTCCGCCGAAAACATAATTATCAATATCAATCTTCGTGGAATCTTCCGGTGCAGCCGGCTTTTCCTCCTTCATGACTCCCGGAGTCTTTATTTTCTCAGGAGCAATGACCGGGGAAGAAACATCGTAAGACTGCCTGCGGTATCCTGTAGGTTCGGGGTGAACCGGAAGCATGGATTCAAGCTTAGGGAAATCCGCAAGGTACATCCTGTAATGTCCTTCCTGGTAAAGGATCTCGGCATACTTACGTGATTTTTTTGTAAAGTCCTGGGAGAGAATGTTTCTTGAATAATCAGTAACGTGAGAAACCGTGATCACATCACGGTAATGCTCAGATGTATCAATGTAGCTGATGGCGCTGTCAAGATGGGCGATGCAGCGGTTCACAATTCCATTCTCATCGCTGAGATACATGAGATGGGCACTGTCAAGCTCAAGGGGCTGGGTTTCATCGTAAGAAGGCGTTGACGTAATCCTTTTAAGAACAGGGGATTTGTGCCTGAGATCGTACTCAAAAATATCGAAGTTCCCTGCAGGAGGAAGCGAATCAGGGGAAGCTGTTCTCAGTGTATCACTCACCCTGTCGGAGCTAAACAGGATGGCGGAGGAGTGCGCAGCAAAGCGGGGATTGAAATCATCATATATATCTTTTGTAAGCTGCTCAAATGCATGCGCCCTGAGATTGTAAAGAAAAATATCCGACTGCCCCTGCTGCACGGCAGACATCACCAGGTACTGCCCGTCATCGGAGTAAGAAAAGTCAAGTATTTTTTCGATGTTGAATACCGGATTCTGTTCTCTCTTCCGCATTTCGGGGTAATAATAAAGCAGCATTTTCTTTCCCTTGCGTTCCCTGATCACCGAGAGCATCCTGCTACCGGGGTGCCATGCAAGGATGGGAAACGTTTCATCTAATTTCTGTTCCACGGATTTATAGCCGTCATGGCATACCCTCCGCACCTTTCCTGTTGAGAGGTTGCGGACAAACACCTTGTACTTGCCCATATCGTTTCTTACATAGGCGGCATAATGCCCGTCAGGACTTATTTTCAGGTTGCTATATAACGAGTATGATTTAGCATGCCTGACCGGCAGGGGGGCCTGACCGGGAAATCCCCGTTCTTTTTCCGACAAGGCATATTTCTTATGGTAATAGGAAAGCCATGAGTCCGAGAGCGTGCGGGAAGAGTTCCCGAGAACAAACAGGAAGCCGCTTTCAATATTCCGGTTAAGGCGTGTCATGTAGAGAAGATTGGAAACAGACTGCATCCCATAAACATCCGTAATGTAACGCCATATTGAGTGGCCTGCATACTCCGCATCCTCACCGCTCAGGCGGTTAAAATGTTTGAACTTGCCGCTGAGAATGCCATCTCTCACCCTGTTATCAATATCAACATTCCACTGCCGGGAAACAAAAGACACGAGCCCCACCACGTACCAGTCGGGCAAAGTAAGAAGAGCGGCACTCTGCAGCACATCTTTTATACTCCCGCCAAACAGGAGCTGGTTGATAAGCACCCGGGCAATCCCGGCACGTATCTGCTGCTCAAAGTGTTTGTGGTTCCCGTCGAAATAGAGAAATATTTTCGATCCGATTATCTTGGTCACACCCCCGATATTGTATGGTTCCTCGTTGGCAAGGCCCAGATTGCTCTGCTTCAGGTCCGAAAGTTTATTAAATACCAGAAACTGTATCCTGCCGTCAAGCCGGTAGTCAAACAATTTTTCTATCTCTTCAAGATGGGTTCCTGCAACACGTGAGGTAAAGAGTGCCAGTTCCTGCCCCCCCGGATAAAAATAAGTATCAAAACGGGGAAAGCGGTAGAATGTCCAGTAAAACTCATTATACTCCACCCTGTTTTTCCCGAAGGGCATCTGGTAGCCCTGGTAAAACTGGGCATGAAGGGTAGAGGAAAACAGCAGTAAGAGCAGCAGTAAAAAAAAGAAAGACTTCCTGATGTTGATAAAACCACGCATTGGCAAGGGTATCATTGCAGAGCTAATATACAAAGTTCAGTGGAATGGAGGAAGATTCTTTCCTTCCTTTTTATAAATGAACCACCTCATCGCAAGCAGCGAGGTATCTTAAGGGAAATTGATCATCCTTGCGCAGCAAGCTGCGGGGAATTAAACCAAGACCTTCCCGTCCGCCATAGCGGAATGCGAAGGTGGATTAAAAAAATGTACAATACACCCCGCACATATTTCTAACTTTGCACTTCCCGGCAGTCAGGCATATGATTTCTATCCAATCCTTCACTTTTAATCCTTTCCAGGAGAACACCTATGTACTTTCAGACGAAAGCAGAAACTGTGTAATCATTGACCCCGGCTGTGCTGACAAAGAAGAACAAAATACTCTTACGGCTTATATTGCGGATAATGGCCTAACGCCTGTAAAAGTTTTAAACACCCATTGCCACATTGATCATATCCTCGGAAACAACTTTGTATCAATGAACTATGGCATTCCCATATCAATCCATAAGGCGGATCTTCCGGTTATGCATTCGCTCCGGGATGTAGCGGGGATGTATGGCATTCCCGCTGTACCATCTCCTGATCCCGGTGAGTTTCTTAATGAAGGCGACAAAATAAAGTTTGGGAGTTCCGTGCTTGAAATTCTTTTTACCCCCGGCCATTCCCCCGGCAGCATCAGCTTCGTCAGCAGACAGCAGGAGTTTGTCATTGCAGGAGATGTGCTTTTTTATGACAGCATTGGGAGGTATGATTTCCCCGGGGGCGATGAGCAAACCCTCCTGGAAAGTATCAGGGAGAAACTATTCGCTCTTGGCAATGGATTCACGGTTTACCCGGGGCACGGGCAACCGACGACAATCGGCAGGGAAAGAAAACATAATCCTTTTCTTTCATAAAAAGAAAAGAGAGAATCTGTTTATCCAAGCATCCCGAGCATAACCTTCTCCACTTCTTCACTGTCCCATCTTTTCTCAATACCGGGCATTGCCATAATCCTGTGCATCACGGCATCCTGGCGCTGGCCTTCCTTCAGGGCAACGGAATAGCGTATATCCGGGCTGTAGGTCACCATGGTGTAAAGCGGAATCCATTTTCCGGGGTGCTTCTCGCTGAAACGGGCTTCAATTTTTTTACGGAGAAGGAAAAATGGGTCTGCAACCTTGTCGCGCATCTCGGTAAAGTTGCCCACGGCAAGTTCTGCAATAGCATCTCCATCGGGTTTACGCAGATTTTCATAATCCCTGAAAACCCGGTTCCAGTCTTCGCCATGCTCGTCCATCAGGGAGTCCAGTACCACGCAATCCTCGAAGCCGCAGTTCATGCCCTGTCCGAAAAACGGGACAATGGCGTGCGCTGCATCCCCGATAAGCGCCATCTTTTCTCCGTATGTCCAGGGAAAACATTTCACCGTAACGAGCGAAGACGCAGGGTTGCGGAAGTAATCCTGTTCAAGGGTGGGCATCAGGGGGACGGCATCAGGAAAAGTCGCACGGAAAAACTCCAGCATTTTTCCGGGTGTATCAAGGGTGGCAAAAGATTTTGCTCCTTCGAAAGGAAAAAATAATGTACATGTAAAACTTTTATCAAGGTTGGGCAGTGCAATAAGCATGAAATGACCGCGGGGCCATATATGCAGGGCGTGCTCCTCCATGGCAAACTTCCCGTTCACGGGCGGTATGGAGAGTTCTTTATACCCGTGCTCCAGGTATGACTGGGAATAACTGAAACGGTCGGTGGAAAGCTGCATCTGGAGCCTTGCGGCAGAGAATGCCCCGTCGGCACCAAAGATGCGGCTGCCGGGGAAGGCAATTTCCTTTTTTGTAACGGTATTTTCAAAGTAAGCGGTGGCAGACTGCATATCAATGCGGGAGCAGCGTTCATCAAACAAAATCTCCGCACCGTTTTGTTCTGCGAGATCCATGAGGCGGCAGTTAAGGCCGCCGCGGGAAACGGAATAAATCGCCTGTGACTCCTTGCCGTATGGCTGGAACGTGATGCTCCCGGAGAGGTTATGTATCATGCGGCCTTTCATCGGGATGGCTATCTTCCTTATCTCCCCGGCTATTCCGACGCCTTCAAGTCCTTTCCATCCGCGGTCGCTGAGAGCAAGGTTAATAGACTTACCTGCAGAGATTAGATTTTTTCTCATATCGGGCCGGCGCTCAAATACGGTTACCTTATAGCCGCGCCTTGAAAGATAGATGGAGAGCAGTGAACCCACAAGCCCGGCGCCTATCACAGTTATTTTCTTCATGGAGGTTGTATTTTCAGTTAGTTTTTCTGTCCGAGAGCCTTGCGGAGCGCGAGGCCGAAACGGTACACGTCATAAAACGAATTGTAAAGGGGAGCAGGAGCCATCCTAATCACATCCGGCTCACGCCAGTCGGTGATGACGCCTTCTGCAAGCAGGGCTTCATGGAGGGCTTTCCCGTGACCGTGTGCAATCACAGAGAGCTGGCTGCCGCGTGCCGGGGGAGTAATTATTTCGAGCGAAGGGCTGCTCTCCCTGATAATAAAATCAAGATACGCCGTAAGCATGGTTTGTTTCTCAAGAAGACTATCCATCCCTGTTTCATCAAAAACTTCAAGTGCTGCCCTGTGAGCTGCCATGCTGAGCACAGGAGCATTGCTGAGCTGCCATCCTTCCGCACCTTTCATTGGCTTAAAATTTTTCCCCATTTTAAATCTTGTATTTTTATCGTGCCCCCACCAGCCTGCAAAACGGGGCAGGGAAAAATCTTCTCCATGGCGTTCGTGTATAAAGGCGCCCCCCACACTGCCGGGGCCGGAGTTAAGATATTTGTAGGAACACCATGCAGCAAAATCCACCCCCCAGTCATGAAGCGACAGGCGGATGTTCCCTGCAGCATGCGCAAGGTCAAAACCTGCAACCGCTCCTGCCCGGTGTGCCGCTGAAGTGATAGCTTTAATATCAAAAACCTGCCCGGTGAAATAGTTCACCCCGCCAATCAATACCAGCGCCAGGTCTTCCCTGTTCCGTTCAATACATTCAATGATATCTTCATTGCGGATGATATGCTCTCCTTCACGGGGAAGCACTTCCAGTATATCTTTCCCCGGATCCAGCCCGTGGAACCTCACCTGGCTTTCGATCACGTACTGGTCAGAAGGAAATGCTTTGTGTTCGCACAATATCTTGCGGCGTTTGCCTGAGGGGCGGTAAAAAGAAACCATAAGCATGTGCAGGTTGGAAGTCAGCTGGTTCATGGCCACAACTTCGGATGTAAGGGCCCCGGTTATCTTTGCGAGTGAAGGGGTAAGCAATTCGTGGTACGAATACCAGGGGGATTGAGCGTTAAAATGCCCTTCCACCGCGAACGCTGACCAGTCGGCAAGCTCCTGTTCAATAAAAGTCCGGGTTGAAACCGGCTGCAGCCCGAGAGAGTTTCCGCAAAAGTAAGCGGCTTCGGTTCCGCCAGCCACCGGCAGCAGAAATTTTTTCCTGTAAGAAGCAAGCGGGTCATTTTTATCCCGGCTGATCGCAAAATCTTCGGAGCTGGCAAAGTTCATAAGGTCATGAATCTATTCATTTCAAAGATACAAATTCACTTATATTTGTCTGCACAAAAAACAATAAGGATGAGACGAACCGTATCAGCAAAGCTTTTCAAAGAAGCACAGGCTTTTTTTCCCGGCGGGGTGAACTCTCCCGTACGGGCATTCCGCTCCGTGGGCGGCATACCGCTGTTCATTGAAAGAGGCGACGGATGCACTATATGGGATGCTGACGGGAACAGATTTACGGATTTCTGCGGATCCTGGGGGCCTCTCATCCTGGGGCATAATCACCGGAAAGTGAGAGAGGCAATAATACGGTCGGCAGTGAGAGGCACCTCGTTCGGCGCTCCCACAAGACTTGAGAACGAACTTGCAGATCTCATTCTCTCCAACAATAAATTCGTTGAGAAAATCCGCTTTGTAAGCTCCGGCACGGAAGCTGTCATGTCGGCCATACGGCTTGCAAGAGGATACACCGGAAGAGATAAAATTCTGAAGTTTGAAGGCTGCTACCACGGGCACAGTGACTCGCTTCTTGTGAAGGCAGGCTCAGGGCTGGTAACTTTCGGGAATACCTCTTCCGCAGGAGTGCCGGAAAGTTTTGTGAACGAAACCATCGTGGTATCCCTTAACAGCGAAAAGGCCGTGCAGCAGGCATTTGCAAACTTCAGGAACAGGATTGCCTGTGTGATCATTGAGCCTGTTCCCGCCAATAACGGCCTGCTCATCCAGGACAGGGAATTCCTGCAGTTCCTGAGGGCAGCCTGCACAAAAAACAAAACGCTGCTGATATTCGACGAAGTAATTTCGGGATTCCGCACAGGATTTACAGGCGCTGCAGGATATTATAATATTCAGCCTGACATTATCACTTATGGGAAAATCATCGGAGGAGGACTGCCTGTCGGGGCTTATGCCTCTTCCGGAAAAATCATGTCCAAAATATCGCCGGACGGAAATGTTTACCAGGCCGGCACACTTTCCGGTAACCCCGTTGCCATGAGTGCAGGCATTGCCCAGCTGAAAGAGTGTCTGAAGAAAGATTTCTACAACCGCCTTGAAAACATGACCAGGGTGTTTGCAGAACGCCTGAACAGTTATGCCGCATCAAAAAATTATCCCTTCCGGGTATTTCACTTAAGTTCCATTTTCTGGTTTGCCTTCACCCGCAGGGAGAAAGTACAATCAGCGTCCGACATTGATCCTTCAGGCATGCGTCTTTTCAACATACTCTACCACGAGATGCTTTCAAGGGGGATTTACTTTGGTCCTTCGGGTTACGAAGTTGGCTTTATTTCTCAGGCACATACTGCGGCAGTACTGGAAAAATCCGCTGAAAAAATATGCGACAGCCTTGATGCCTGTTTTGCTTCAAAGAAAAGAAAATAATAACACCAGCATAAACTGCAGGATCATTGTCCCATCCACGAGAAAGAGGTAATACCTGCTCCGGCGGACAGGCACATTCATGATAAGAAAAACCGTTAATGCTGCAGAGATGGACGTTGCAAACATAAGCCTGTACAGGTTTTTTTCATACCATCCGTACTGAAGCATCCCAAGGAGGAAAAATAAAGCAAGGGCGGAAACAGCAAGTATTCTTGCTCTTTTTTCGCCAACCAGCAGGGGGATTGTTTTCATTCCTTTTTTGCTGTCTGCAGCGCAATCCCTGATATCAAAAGGAATACATATTGCAAAAACAAAAAGCATCCGCCGGCAAAGCACCATCACTACATCCCCGTATGGAACAGCGATCCCGGAATTAATAACAGGCAGGATCACGGTAGCGTATCCCCATACGGAAGAAACAATAAATATTTTGATAAGGGGAAGCTCACGGAGAGCAGCGGCATGTGTTCCTGCGGGAAAAAAAGGTATTGAATAAGCAACACAAATTATCCCGGCAGGCAACAACGCAGGAAGAATTCCGGCTTGTAAAAAAAACAAAGCTGTCAGGGCTGAAATTCCTGAGAAAAGGGTAATGTATGCTGCAGTCATTATTTCCCGGGTGTTTTCAAGTGTGAAAAGCAAAAGAGCCTTCCGTGCAGGGGGAAGAAGAGAAAAAAGACGGTGGTGGTTATAAACAAAAAGTGTGGAAAAGAAAATCAGTGTAAGCAGTGGAAAAGAAGGAAATGTCCTGTTGAGCAGGAACGTTGTTTCAGAAGCAAGACAAACGGCAGCAAAGGGAAGCAGCAGATGCGCAGCAGCAAAATGTTTTTTTATACGCCGCACCAGGCGGGTTACTGCCGGCCTGCCACGGGAAATCACCTGACGATATTAAACATATAGAGCCCGGCGGCTATACCTGTAAGGGCGCCAAACAAGGCATGCCTGGTTTTAATTCCCCTTGCTTTTTTCTGGTACCCCATCAGGAACTCTTCATTGTTAAAATATTTTTTATCCACGGGCTGGTTGGTCATTTTGGGAGACATCAGGCTGCTTATAAATACGCCTGTAGCCGGAGGAAAGGGCGTCAGTACAGGGAAACTGATACCTCCGAGCCAGGGGCCCACCACACCAAATCCAAAGCCTATGATATATGCAGTAAATTCACTATACTTCTCCCTTGCCTCCCTTGTGCCATTGATAAACATCCGCTGGCGCTCTACGGCAAGTTCGCCCATGGATGTATCAGGGTTATATATAATTTTCTCTTTACCATCGGCATATTTCACAGAAAAAACCTTGTCCGTAAATAACCTTTTCTGGTTCCCTGGGCTCTTTGTTTTTTCATAGGTAATCACTTCCCCGTTCACATCAATGACTTTAATGTCTTTGATTTCCTTGCTGTTGGTGAAAATTATTTTATCCTGCGCGTAAACACAGGAAATAAGCAGCAGCAGGGATGCGGCAAGAAGAAAGTAAGAGAGTATGTTTTTCATGAGCGTATTTTTTTCAAAAATAATATTTTTTATTAATATGGTACCGGAGGGGGAGGCAGATGGGCAACATTTTACACTTCCGCCCGTGCATTTTTATAAATATGCAACACAAACGGAAGTGTTAATTTAATTGCCCGGAGTTGTTACTGCATCTTTCCTCCACATAAAAAAATCCGGATTATCGGAATATCTGGAGATATCTTTTATACGGATGAGCTGCACTATATCAATGACTGTCACAATGCCAAAACCTCCGAAGGTAAGCGCATAGGCGACAAGCGTAGCGGTAGATGTCCCGAGATACCAGCGGTGAACACCAAGAACGCCCACAGTAACGGCGAGGAAAACGGCTACACCTTTTTCTTTTTTTATAACAGTGGAATCTTCCCGGGCAGGAACATAATGCGGGGATACTACCGTAACAGGAGCGGCTGCCAATCTGCAAAACAGCATTATAAACACAATCAGGGCAGCGGAGTGTTTTGCCTGCAGCACCCGGAAAAAAAATTCATATATCCTATTTAAAAACATGGACTTACAAATGCAAATATCACTACATTTGCGCTGCAAAAATAATTCATTAAAATGAGTTCCACGAATTTCTTATCCCGTCATATCGGGCCGGGCGCTAAAGATATCCCCGAAATGCTGGCTGCCGCCGGGGCTGCAAGCCTTGACAACCTGATCGAAGAAACTATCCCTGCCTCCATACGGCTGAAAAAACCGCTGAATATTCCTGAAGGTATCTCGGAACACGGCTTCCTGAAACAGATGAAAGAAATTGCAGGCAAAAATCAACTCTTCAAGTCATATATAGGAATGGGGTATTACAACTGCTATGTGCCGGGTGTCATACAACGGAATATTTTTGAGAATCCCGGATGGTACACAGCCTACACTCCTTACCAGGCAGAAATCGCACAGGGGCGCCTTGAGGCCCTGCTCAATTTCCAGACGATGGTTGCGGATCTCTCGGGCATGGAGATTGCCAACGCCTCCCTGCTGGACGAAGCCACAGCGGCAGCAGAAGCAATGATCATGTTTTTCAATACCCGCAGCAAAGAGAAAGAAGGAGCAAAAAAGTTTTTTGTGTCGAAAGAATGTTTCCCCCAAACTATAGATGTGCTGAAAACCCGTTCAGCCCCGCTCAAGATAGAGTTAGTGACCGGCAGTCATGAAGATTTTGTTCCCGGTGAATCTTTCTTCGGGGCGCTCCTTCAATACCCTTCCTGCAGCGGTGAAATCCATGATTACAGGAATTTCGCCGAACAGATGCACGCAAAAGACATACAGGTCGCCGTAGCGGCAGACATTATGAGCCTCGTGCTGCTCACGCCTCCCGGCGAATGGGGCGCTGATGCGGTGGTGGGGTCCACACAACGCTTCGGCATCCCCATGGGATACGGAGGCCCCCATGCGGCTTACTTTGCCGTAAAAGAAAAATTCAAGCGCAATATTCCCGGCAGGATCATAGGCGTATCCGTAGATGCACAAGGAAAAAGGGCTTTGCGCATGGCACTCCAGACAAGGGAACAGCATATCCGCAGGGATAAAGCCACCTCCAATATATGCACCGCACAGGTGCTGCTTGCAGTGATGGCAGGAATGTATGCCGTTTACCACGGACCGGAAGGGCTTAAGAAGATAGCAGGACGTATTCATTCAATGGCAGAACAGTTGGCCGAAGGACTGGAAAAGCTCGGCTATACACTTGCAAATAAATCCTGGTTTGATACCATTAAAGTACAGATCCCCGCAAGCAAATCCGGGGAAATAAAAGACAGGGCGCTGGCAGCAAGAATTAATTTCAGGTATGCTGATGACGGTATTTTTATAAGTCTTGACGAGTGCACGGGAAAAGATGACCTGCAGTCCATTCTCCAGGTATTTGCATCGGCAAGCGCAACCAGAAAACAAAACTCCTCCGGGTCATCATCCATCCCGGAAACACTCCGGAGAAAATCTGCTTTCCTCTCCCACCAGGTCTTTAACAGCCACCTTTCGGAAACCGCCATGCTCCGCTATATCAGGAGTCTTGAAAACAAAGACCTGTCCCTGAACCATTCCATGATTGCCCTCGGCTCCTGCACCATGAAGCTGAATGCCACATCAGAGATGGCTCCCCTGAGCTGGCCTGAGTTCGCAAACATTCATCCCTTCGTACCGGCAGACCAGGCAAAAGGCTACCAGCAGATTACCGAGGAACTTGAAAAATATCTGTGTGAAATCACAGGCTTCTCTGCCGTATCCCTCCAACCAAACTCCGGCGCCCAGGGCGAATATGCAGGGCTTATGGTGATCCGCGAATACCATATACAAAGAGGCGAAAGCCACCGTGATGTGGTGCTGATTCCATCCTCGGCACATGGTACAAATCCCGCCACAGCAGTGATGGCCGGCATGAAAGTCGTGGTGATAAAATGCGACCAGAAAGGAAACGTAGACCTTGCCGACCTCCGCGAAAAAACATCCCTCCATAAAAATAACCTCTGCGCCCTGATGATCACCTACCCTTCCACACACGGCGTTTTTGAAGAAGCCGTCACGGAAATAACAAAAATTATTCATGATAACGGGGGCCAGGTGTATATGGACGGAGCCAACATGAACGCACAGGTAGGCCTCACCAATCCTGCTTCCATCGGTGCTGATGTGTGCCACATCAACCTTCATAAGACATTTGCCATTCCCCACGGAGGCGGAGGTCCCGGCATGGGACCCATTGCTGCAGCAGCACACCTCGCACCCTACCTCCCCTCCCACACAGTGGTAAAAACCGGCGGAAACAAACGTATCACTGCGGTATCCGCGGCACCATGGGGCAGTGCAAGCATCCTGCTCATATCCTACGGGTACATCAGGATGCTGGGCGGTAATGGCCTTGCTGAAGCATCCAGGATCGCAATCCTTAACGCCAATTACATCAAGGCTAAGTTAGAAGGTCATTTCCCGATCCTTTACCAGGGAAACAAGAACAGGGTGGCTCATGAAATGATCGCCGACTGCAGGCAGTTCAAGACAGCAGGCATTGAAGTGGAAGATGTTGCCAAACGCCTCATGGACTATGGCTTCCATGCCCCGACCGTTTCTTTCCCGGTGGCAGGAACACTTATGATTGAACCTACCGAAAGTGAGTCTAAGGAAGAACTCGACAGGTTCTGCGAAGCACTCATCTCCATAAGAAATGAAATCAGCGAAATTGCCGGAGGTAAAGCAGACCGTCATGATAATGTGCTGAAAAATGCTCCCCATACCGCTGCCGAAGCCTCGGCAGATGAATGGAAACATCCTTACTTAAGAACAAAAGCGGTTTATCCCGCACCGTGGATCAAAGAAAACAAATTCTGGCCTGCGGCCGGACGCGTGGACAATGCATACGGCGACCGGAATCTCGTTTGTGTATGCCCATCTGTTGAAGATTATGCGGAAATCACAAACGCATGAAGATTTCATCTGATGTTGTTTAATCTGCCTTCGCGTACCGCCGTGAGAATGCGAAGGATTAACTCCCCGAAGTTCTCCTGTGACACAAATAATAGTAACGTATTGAGTACAAACCCGGGTACTTTAAAAAATATATTATCTTAGTACCTGTTAATAACCGTATAGCCGTGACAAGAATATTTCTTCTTACTGCCCTTGTAGCGGAAAGTCTTTTCCTGCACGGACAAAGCAGGGTGACGCCTTCGCAGCAGGCAATACCCTCAATAGATTTTGCCGAATATAAAATACTGTCCACCCCCGACTCCCTTACCCTTCTTTACATGCCCTTCCCTGCCTTTTATGTGGACTCTCTTGACTCCGTTAACTTTTCCGTAAGAAATACCGACCTTGACCATCTCACACCATTTTATTCATGGCAGGATACCGCATGGGGGCTGCACTCATCCGTTAAGTCCTGGGATTATATGCCGGGCGACAGCGACAGCGCTTATTATATTTCAGCCACTTCATGGTTTGACACAACCGGCAAAGCCGACAACTGGTTTTCGTTCGGACCTGTGACCATTCCTCCCGAAGGTGCTATCCTCAGCTGGTATGTAAAAACAAACCCCCGGTACAGGGACGGGTATGAAGTGCTGCTTTCCGAAACCGGGCTTAATGACACTGCGGACTTCAAGTCTCCTGCCGTATACAGCCGCGCCGACTGCGGGGCCTGTGATTCAACGGATGCGGCAGATACAGTTTTCCGGGATGTCTCAGTGAATATTCCCGGCAGCTATTCCGGGAAACAGATCTTTTTTGCTTTCCATCATAATGCTTATGACATGGATGCACTGTATATTGACAATATCCTTGTTCAGAATTCCCTCGCCGGGATTCGGAACGTAAGATCTTCCTCCGGATTATTTCTTTCACAGAATTATCCCAACCCTTTCAGGCTTTCATCAGTTATCAGTTATGAGTTGCCGGCCCCTTCTGAAGTCAGCATAGCAATCAGTGACCTCACAGGGCGGGTTGCCGGAAATTATCACCTCGGGAAACAGGAGAAAGGCATGCACAATTTCACCATACAGGCCGGACAGCCTGAAAGCGGCATTTACTTTTACACACTCACCACCCGCACAGGCAGCATCAGCAGGATGATGGTTGTAGAGTAAAAATAAACCGGTTTATTTTTCTTCAAAATACTTTACCAGCACAGAGTCGGGCTGAATACCCATCTGCTGCAGCCTCCTGGTGTCAATGCCCCCCTGCTTCATAAGCCTGACATAAGCCCGCGCACTGTCTCTGCTGTTCTGCCGGCTGTATAAAAGAGCAAGATTATAAATCACATCAACAGATGCCGGCCTCAGTGAAAGAACTTTCTGCCAGAGGACTGCAGCTTTTCCCGTCTGCCCGGCATTATAGGACAGCAGGGCAAGATTGTTATATGCATCGGTACTGCGGGGGTCCAGTTCGGTACATTTCTGCCACATCATAGCGGCACTGTCTGCTTTTGACTCATTATTGTAAATCATCCCGAGTTTAAAATAGGCCTCTGCAATCTCCGGATTGATACGGGTTACAGACAGAAACTCTTTCTTTGCTTCTGCGGCTTTCCCCTGCCTGAGATAAATAGCGCCAAGATTATAGTGTATCTCCGGTTCTGCGAGATTGTAATGCGTAATGGCATCGCCCTCTTTCAGGGAAATGTATTTCCTGTACTCCTCAACCGTCCTGTCCAGGTCTCCTTCCAGGTAATAAACATTCCCCGCCCCGATATGGGCTACAGAAGAATGCGGGGATCCTTTTGCGGCCTTCTCCCAGAAATGAAATTTATCACTGAAATTCCGGCTATAGTTTATATTGATTAGTGCAAAAACAAGGAACACTGCACCACATGAAAACAGTAGCGCCCTGCTGTTAGCGGGAAGATTCCTGAACGGGAAGAGCTCCAGCAATATTACCATGAGCCCGACAGAAGGAAGGTACATGCGGTGTTCATAGAAGTGTACCTCTCCTTTGGGGTCCGCACGGATAAACGTAGGAAGCAGAAACACAAGGAACCATGCCAGTCCGAAGAAAATATATTTCCACCTGCGGTCATTTGTAAAAAACGGAAGTGCTGCCAGCAGCAGCAGGGTCATGAATCCATAGATAAAGGAAAGGTCGGGCATTACGGGCATTACAGTAAGGTATGCCGGAATAAAAAACTTCCCCGTAAACGGAACGATCGCAGGCAGCCCGCTGAGCGTGATACTTAAAGTTCCCAGCACATCCTGCCCGGCAGAAGTACCAACGGCATGTTTTCTCATGGACATCCACAACAGTATGACCACCCCGTAGGCAATGAAAAAGAATATACGCTGTGTGTTAAATATTTTTCCACTCCCGAATATCACCATGCAAAGCCCGGCCATTGCCAGCAATGCGATCCCCGATTCTTTTGTAAAGAGAGACAGTAAGAAAAGCAACATCAGCATGGCGGTATGCCTCAATGCTGCAGCGGGCCGGGGTTTATAATCTTTATGCAGCATCTTCCGGAGAATGACAAAGAAACCCAGGGCAAAAACGCTCAGCAGGAGGTCTCCCCTTCCGGGGATCCAGGAAACAACCTGCGTAAAAAGGGGATGTACCGAGAAGAGCATGGCAAGGAGGAATACTTTATCCCTTGAATAACCCATCCCGGCAAGAAATGCAAACAACAGGCAGCTTGCCGCAAGGTGAAGAATAATATTTGTGAAGTGGTAAACATAAGGGTCTTTGCCTCCCAGCCATGCGTCAATCATGTATGATGCAATCTGCACCGGGCGGTAATAATGGTTGAGGACCTTCTGGCCGAATACCGAAGGCAGGTTGGAAATCTTCCCGATGAAGGAGTAATTATCGAGGATAAGCACATCATCATCAAAAGTTACGTAATCAAAAGATAATGCCTGCCCGTAAACTGCAAAGCCTGCAAGAATGATCCATATATACGGCTGCCAAATCCTCTGCAGGAAGAGGCGGGTAAACCACCCCGTGTTATTTACCGGCACCTTTGTCATAGATTTTAAAATTCACCAGGTTTTTCCTCCTGAGGAAATGCATAAGCGAAACGCCAAGCACTCCCATTCCGTAGGTAATGCTGTTCCGGAGATTGATGGATGAAGCCTCTTTGAAATATTTTGTCGGACAGGTAACTTCGGCAATTTCATACCCCGCAAAGAATATCTGTGAAAGCATCTGATTGTCAAAAACAAAATTATCGGAGTTGGCGTCAAAGTTAATATTTCTCAGCACCTCCGCGGAGAATGCCCTGTAGCCTGTATGGTACTCTGAGAGCTTTTGCCCTGCAAGGAGATTCTGTATAAAAGTGAGTATCCTGTTAAAGAAATATTTGTAAACAGGCATGCCGCCTTTGAGAGCGCCTCTCCCGAGGATGCGGGAACCAATCACAACGGGATAAACGCCGTAAGCAATAATGCTCGACATGGCGGTAATCAGGCGGGGAGTGTACTGATAATCCGGGTGAAGCATAATTACGATATCTGCGCCAAGGTCGAGCGCCTTCCTGTAACAGGTCTTCTGGTTACCCCCGTACCCTTTGTTATGCTCATGCCTCAGGACATGGCGTATGCCTATCCTCCTGGCCACCTCCACGGTATTATCCGCACTGGCATCATCAACAAGAACCACCTCGTCCACGATATCAAAAGGGATCTCCCTGTAGGTCTGCTCCAGTGTCCGCTCTGCGTTGTATGCGGGAAGCACAACCACGATCTTTTTATCTTTCAGCATGTTTTCCGGAGAGGGGTATTACTTGAGCTTTGCAAAACAGATCCATGTATAATAAGCCGCTTCCTGCTGAAACAATTGCAGGGAAGCATTTTCAGCCTCCCTGTAAAGAGCTTCGGGAGTGGGGTAATTACCTTCGTTCCACTCATCTCCCCACCTGGTGTTTTTACTCCTGAACACAGGAGGAAACTCATAATATACTTCGAGTACATTTTCCAGATGAGCAGCATCAGATGAATTCGGTGCAATAATATGTTTCCGGCGAGGGGTCAGGAGGTTCTTAAATATGCTTTTAATGCTGTGAGAACCCTGCTGCCCCGGATCAAAGCCGGAGTGCTGAAACGCTTTCTTCAGGGAATAACAATCTCCCTGGCCTTCAGGGTAATTGTCTTCAAAAATAAATTTCTTAAACCCCATCTCCCCCGCCTGCCTGAGCCTTTCAAAGGCATTCTGGTGATCGTCGAAAAACAGGACGGTATTGTTCTTGTCTTTAATAAAGTCCCAGTCAATACTGCTGAAATCCCTGCTGAAATACCTGGCCTGGGGAGAAATGTATTTTCTCATGCCAAGATTAATATCAATGCTGAATATACGCGAGCCGGGCAGGGTATTTTCAATCAGCCATGTCCCCTGCCCCTTCCATACTCCGCTTTCAATTACGTTCTCAGGGTTGAGGTTTTTAAGCATGAACCAGGCTGCAAACATATGAGGGGAAAGCATTCCGCCCTCATTATCCTTAAGCGGCCTTCTCGAGTATAAATCCAAAAATTCAGGGATAGATTCTTTGATCCTGGCTGTATCCCATGGGACATTCCCTATTTGCCTTATTTCCTGCATATGTATAAAATTGTCACAAAGATAACAGAAGCCGCTTCAAAAGTAAGTTTAATTGTATATTCACACTTTAAAATTTTTCCATGAAAAAACTAAAACCACTTTTCACAATTGTTGTTTTTCTTTTCATCAGTTTGGGTTCATTCGCACAAGATTCCCTTTTAGCATTATGTACGTCTTCAAGGTAAATTGGAGATAATATGAACGGCTTAACATTGAACACGGAAGAAAATACTATAGATATTATTGATTTATATAAAATCATCAAAGAGCAAAAAAAGGAAATTGAACAGTTGAAACAAGAAATGCTTCAATTAAAAGCGAAATAAAATGAAAAAGAAACGATGAAATCATTTTATGGCTTCACTTTATTTTTTGTTTTTATTTCTTTTTCTGTATTAGGACAAAGTGATACTATAAAAGAAAAAACAAATACCATATCAATAGGGATACCCTATTTTATATATGATAACTGGGAGCGGGTGATTAACTATGATGACTATGGTGATCCTATTCCTTACTATTACATATCTTATACCAAACATATTGGTAAATACAATTATAGAATAGGTTTTGATTTTACATCATCACTATATCAACATGGATGTACTTCTAGTGCTTATGATATTAATTATTTTGATGTAGGAATCGGAATACAAAAGAAAAAAAATATTAGTAAAAAATTCTTTTTAAATAATGGGTTTGATTTTATATCAGGTTATGAAAGAGAAGGAGAACCAGAAGATCTTTGTTTTCAAAGAATTTTGAAAGTAGGAGTAGTCCCTTACAGTGCGATAGGATATAATGTTACATATAGCATATCTATTGAAGGTGAAACTTCATTATTTTTATATTACATAAATAAAAAGGAGCATATCCACCAATTAGGAACTGGTTATAGTGCCATAAGAAACAATTGGTGGATGTTTGCTTCGCCATATAAATTATTTGAAGTATTGTTGAGTTGTAGTTTTTAATATTTTTCAATTTATAAATTCTAATGCACATGAATGCTTATGCTTTGCAGATATTAGGTAAATTGTATCTCCCCGTTCGGCGTAGCGTCCCGCTACGTCGCTGAAGGCCTGGCTGAAGCAACCCGGCCTCCGGCCGAAAAGTCAAAAGGAATACAAAGGCTTTAGTTACCTGATAAATGTTTACTTTTATACGGCAGTGTTTTTAGCAACGAGCAAAATTTTACTTTGCAATGCCAACAGGTTATAAAATCATTGAACAGGATCAGCTATATTTCCTTACGCTGCAGGTGGTGGAATGGGTTGATCTATTTACGCGAAAAAAATACCGCGATTTGATCGTTGAGAACTTAAGATACTGCTGCGAAAATAAAAATCTTGAAATATACGCGTACGTGCTGATGAGTAACCACCTTCACTTACTGGCGAAATGTAATAATGGTGGCCTAAGTAATGTGTTAAGGGATTTTAAAAGTTATACCGCTAAGCAAATACTCGGCCAGATGATGGAAGGGGAGAGCCGCCGGGAATGGATGCTTCATGTTTTTAAAGATGCTGCGGCAAAACATGTTCGCAATGCGGAATATCAGCTTTGGACACATGAGAATCATGCGGAGCAGATATTTTCGAACAATTTTATTCATCAGAAGCTGGCATACATTCATCAAAATCCTGTCAGAGCAGGCATCGTTGGAAAAGCGGAAGACTACCTGTATTCTTCGGCGAAAAATTATGCCGGTGAAGAAGGTTTGCTGCGAGTGGAAATAATAGAACCAATCGTGGAGTCTGGTGGATGGCAAACCGGGGGATGGAATACTGTACGATGATCAATCAATGGCAATTCGGCAAGATGCCGGAAAAAATCAACGACGTAGCGGG
>JAHEYN010000012.1 GCA_023251555.1 Bacteroidota bacterium
CGGCGTGGCGTCATCTCCCGATGCCGCATCCATACACTGGAATGCCGCCAAGCTTGGTTTTGCTGATAAGAATATCGGGTGCCTTGTTTCATACACCCCCTGGCTCCATGCTCTGGTGCCGGATATAAGCCTGGCATATATTTCCATGTATAAAAGGATGAAGAAGGATCAAACCCTTGCTGCATCCCTTCGCTATTTCTCTCTCGGGAATATCACATTTACCGATATAGGAGGTTATGAAATCGGACAGTTTACGCCTCATGAGTTTGCCCTGGATGTTGCTTATGCAAGGAGATTATCCGACAGGTTCTCCGGCGGTATGGCTATGAGATATATTAATTCAAATCTCACCGGGGGGTATTATGTTGACGGGAATGCTTCCCACCCCGGGCAGTCTGTTGCAGTTGACATCAGCACCTATTACCGTAACGAGGAGATAGAGGTTGCCAAGCATAAATCCGTACTCGGCTTCGGGCTTAATATTTCAAACATAGGTGCCAAGATCGCCTATACCCAGACAGGCAACAGGGATTTTATTCCAATCAACATGAGGCTGGGCGGATCGCTTAAAATGGCGCTGGATGAGTATAACGAGATAGCTTTTCTTGCCGATCTGACAAAACTTCTTGTCCCTACTCCTCCGGTATATGTTACCGATTCCCTTGGCAATAAAACAATACTCGCAGGCAAAGATCCTGCTGTTGGCATCACCCAGGGTATGCTGCAATCTTTTTACGATGCGCCCGGGGGAGGAAAAGAGGAGTTGAAAGAGGTCAATGTTTCCATAGGTACGGAATACTGGTATGACAAGCAGTTTGCCATCCGCGCAGGCTATTTTTACGAAGATCCCACCAAGGGCAACAGGAAATTCTTTACGCTCGGTGCAGGTCTGAAATACAATGTCTTCAGCATTGATTTTGCCTATCTTATTCCCACCCAGCAGAAAAACCCGCTTGAAAACACCCTTCGGTTTTCCCTGCTTTTCGATTTCGATGCATTTAAATCCCAGAACAAAACAGAAGCCCAGTAATGAGTTTCCGGGTGGGCTTTGGCTTTGATGTTCACAGGCTCAGCGAGGGAGTTGATTTATGGCTTGGCGGGATAAAAGTTCCGCATGCGAAAGGTTCTGTGGGGCATTCGGACGCCGATGTGCTTATTCATGCAATCTGCGATGCCCTCCTGGGCGCGGCTAACCTCGGGGATATAGGTTTGCATTTTCCTGATACCTCACAGGAATTTAAAGGCATAGACAGTAAAATACTTCTTGCCAGGGTCATGGACCTGATGAGAAAAAACCGCTGCAGGGTCGGAAATGTAGACGTTACCCTTTGTCTTGAAAAACCGAAGATCAGTCCCTGTATTCCTGACATGAAAAAGGCGCTTGCTTCTGTCATGAATATCGGGGAAGATGATATCTCCATCAAAGCCACCACGAACGAAAAGCTTGGCTACGTGGGAAGGGAAGAAGGCGTTGCTGCTTATGCAGTGGTGCTTATTGAGAAGCCCCGGTGATTTTTATTGTTTGGTACAAGCAGCGCTGCAGGTGTCTTTCTGCACCCCGTCGTCGGCGTAATAAGTAAAGTTTATTTTCCCGCTGCTGAAGTTTCCGCTGCCGTGAAGGTTCCATCCTGAAACGCTTTGAGACTCGATGGTGATTGAATTTCCGCTGGTTTTTGCAAAGGTGTAGGTGCTGCTTCCGAGGTTATAAAAGTTCTGGATTTTGATGCTGACATTATCCGAAACCGATTTGGATACGGTGATGGTGAAAGTCTGGGAGGAGGAGCTGTTGCAGGTTTCAACGGTGGTCCATGACCCCACGTATTGATCTCTGGGGTCAGTTACGGGGTCTGAATCATTTTTTGAGCATGAGGCAAGCAGCAGTATTCCGCCGGCGGCAGCACCAAACAATAATTTGTATGTATGATTTTTCATGAGAATAAATGTAAGGTTTATTTTTTTTCGAGACGTTCCCTGATATCGAGGCGGTATTTACGTGCTGTATCCGCAGCAATATCATAACCTGCATCCATGTGCCTGATAACTCCCATGGCGGGGTCATTGTGAAGCACTCTCCGGATCCGTTTTGCAGCATCTCCTGTACCGTCTGCAACGATCACCATGCCGGCATGTATGGAATACCCGATTCCCACACCTCCGCCATGGTGCACGGAAACCCAGCTTGCTCCACCTGCGGTGTTAATCAGCGCATTCAGTACAGGCCAGTCGGCGATGGCATCGGAGCCATCCTTCATGGCTTCCGTTTCCCGGTTGGGGGATGCAACGGAGCCGGTATCGAGATGATCTCTCCCGATCACGATGGGGGCTTTTACTTTCCCGTCAGCCACGAGTTGATTAAACGCAAGCCCGGCTTTTTCCCTTTCTCCCTGTCCCAGCCAGCAGATTCTTGCGGGCAGGCCCTGGAATTTAATTTTCGCTCCTGCCATCTTAATCCATCTCGCAAGGCCTTTGTTTTCGGGGAAGAGTTCAAGGATAAGCCTGTCTGTCTCATAAATATCATGAGGATCCCCGGAAAGTGCCGCCCAGCGGAACGGCCCCTTGCCTTCGCAGAATAAAGGCCTTATATATGCAGGAACAAAACCGGGGAAGTCAAATGCATTTTTCACGCCTCTTGCCAGCGCCTGTCCCCTGAGGTTGTTTCCATAGTCAAAAGTAACAGCGCCTTTCTTTTGCAGGAGCAGCATAAGCTGCACGTGTTTCGCCATGCTGTCGAGGGATAAGGCAATATACTTTTCGGGGTTTGCTTCACGGAGCACTTTTCCTTCGGAGGGAGAGATTCCCTGCGGGAGATAGCCCACCAGCGCATCGTGTGCAGAGGTCTGGTCGGTGAGTATATCCGGGATTATGTTCCGTGCAATAAGGCGTTCGAGAAGGTCAGAGATGTTGCATATAATACCTATTGAAAGAGCTTTTCCTGCTGCTTTTGCCTGCAATGCCATGTCAATGCCTTCGTCAATATTCCCGGTTTTTTTGTCGAGGTATTTTGTTTCCAGCCTTTTGTCAATTCTCCATTCTTCCACTTCTGCCGCGAGGCACACTCCTTCGTTCATGGTTATGGCGAGAGGCTGTGCGCCGCCCATTCCGCCCATTCCTGCGGTAATGGTCATGGTGTTTTTCAGGGAACCTTTGAAATGCTTCCGTGCGACTTCTCCGAATGTTTCATACGTACCCTGCACTATTCCCTGGGAGCCGATATAAATCCAGGAGCCTGCGGTCATCTGCCCGTACATGGTCAGTCCTTTTGCTTCCAGCTCACGGAATTTTTCCCAGGTAGCCCAGTGGGGCACCAGCATTGAGTTTGAAATAATTACTCTTGGAGCATCTTTATGTGTGGGCAGAATTCCGACTGCCTTGCCGGATTGTATAAGCAGGGTTTCATCGTCTTCCAGGTCTTTAAGGGCTTTAACTATAAGGTGAAAAGCCTCAGGATTCCTTGCTGCTTTTCCCGTGCCTCCGTAAACGATAAGATCTTCGGGTCTCTCCGCCACATCAGGGTCGAGGTTATTATGCAGCATCCGCAATGCGGCCTCCTGCAGCCATCCTTTGCAATTCAACTTTGTGCCTGTAGGGGTTTTAAGCGTGGAGAGATCCAATTTCCGTTCTGCAGTTTTCATGAGAAATATTTTACAGGAATAAGTATCTTGCTGTCTGTGCAAAAGTAATTATTTATCAGGAAAGCATATTCAGTACCATGTCAGTTGTCCCTGTGCCAATACAGCAGATACATATACCTGAGGCGGAGATCCGGGGAATAAGGGTTTACGTGAAAAGAGCTGACATGGTTCATCCATACATTTCGGGAAATAAGATGTGGAAACTAAAATACAATCTTGAAGAAGCCGGGAGGAAGGGGAAGGACACGCTCCTGACTTTTGGCGGAGCTTATTCCAACCACCTCGTTGCGGTTGCCGTGGCAGGAAAGGAACATGGGTTCAGGACTGTCGGAGTGGTAAGGGGAGAGGTTCCCCGCTTTGTAAACCCCGCACTCCGTTTTGCGGAAATGCAGGAAATGCTTCTTCATCATGTGAGCCGTGATACATACAGGAAATGGACCCGGGAGGGGTTTGATGGCCGGGGGTTGGGGGAGATGGGAGATTTTTATCTTATCCCTGAGGGAGGTTCGAATGAACTTGCCGTAAAGGGGGTGAGTGAGATGCTTGGTGATGAGGGTTCTTTTGATTATGTGTGCTGCCCCTGCGGGACAGGCGCAACCCTTGCGGGTCTTGCAAAGGCCGTAAAGCCAGGTACCCTGGCAATAGGGTTTGCGGTACTCAAAGGCGCTTCATTCCTGGAAGACAATGTAAGACGCCTTTCCGGGAATACATTACCTGCTGACCGCTGGTGCATTAACCATGATTACCATTTTGGAGGATATGCGAGGCAGGTGGGGGAGCTTGACAATTTTGTGAACAGTTTTACTGAAATTCACGGTATCAGGATAGAGCCGGTATACACAGGGCGCATGTTTTACGGTATTAATGACCTGCTAAAGAAAGATTTCTTTAAAAGAGAATCCGCTGTGCTTGCTGTACATACCGGTGGCGTTTTTGTTTGGCCCGCTTTTGAACAGAGTCACAGTTGTAAACGCAGTATATAATTGCGGCGTATTTCGGTAAAACCTGAATACTCAGTCCCCGGGCAGGAATGGTATCTTCTGAAGAAGGAATGTATTTGAGCCGGCGAAATCCCATCCCAATTTCTTAAATAGTTTTTCCGATATTTGCTTTTCCCCAAACATAAAAACAGGAAACAAGATGTCAGAAGGCAGGCAGGTGATTTTTTCCATGGTGAACGTCAGCAAGACGCTGAACACCGGGAAAACCATATTAAAGGATATTTACCTTTCATTTTATTACGGTGCCAAGATCGGCATCATAGGTGCCAACGGGTCGGGAAAATCCACCCTCCTTAAGATCATTGCAGGGATGGAGAAATCCTACCAGGGGGACGTGCATTTTTCTCCCGGCTACGAGATCGGTATCCTTGAGCAGGAGCCTAAACTGGATGATAATAAAACGGTTATTGAAGTGGTGCGGGAAGGTGCCATGGAGCATGTGAAGGTGCTCCAGGAGTATGAAGAGGTGAATAACAAATTCTCGGAGCCTATGAGCGACGATGAAATGAACAAGCTGGTGGAACGGCAGGCGCGCCTCACCGAAATCATTGAACAGCAGGACCTCTGGAACCTCGACAACCGCCTGGAGGTGGCCATGGATGCACTCCGTTGTCCCGAAAGCGGCACCCCTGTCAAAAACCTTTCAGGAGGTGAAAGACGGCGGGTGGCTCTTTGCCGGCTTCTTATCCGTGAGCCCGAGATTCTCCTGCTTGATGAGCCCACCAACCACCTTGATGCCGAATCGGTTGACTGGCTTGAGCAGCACCTTCATAATTACAAAGGTACGGTGATTGCCGTCACCCACGATCGGTATTTTCTTGATAATGTGGCGGGCTGGATCCTTGAGCTCGACAGGGGCGAGGGTATTCCGTGGAAAGGGAATTACACCTCGTGGCTGGAACAGAAGTCAGAGCGTCTTGCACAGGAGGAGAAGCAGGAAAGCAAGCGGAGAAAGACATTGCAGAGAGAGCTGGACTGGGTACGCCAGGGTGCCAAGGGCCGGCATGCAAAGCAAAAGGCAAGGCTGCAGAACTATGAGAAGATGCTTGGAGAAGATGTAAAGCAGAAAGAAGAAAAACTTGAAATATTTATTCCCAACGGTCCCCGACTCGGCAATGAAGTGATTGAATTTACAGATGTTTCAAAGGCTTTTGGAGATAAACTTTTATATGAAGCCCTTAACTTCAAACTGCCCCCTGCCGGCATCGTGGGAATTATAGGACCGAACGGGGCGGGAAAGACAACCATCTTCCGGATGATTATGGGCCAGGAGAAGCCCGACCGCGGGACCATAAAAATAGGTTCTACCGTAACCATTGGATACGTGGACCAGGCTCACACGGAGATTGACCCCGAAAAAACGGTCTATGATGTAATCAGCGGGGGGCATGAGATTGTGCGAATCGGCGGAAAAGACATTAATTCAAGAACATACATCTCCCGGTTTAATTTCAGCGGGCCTGACCAGGGTAAAAAATGCGGAGTGCTTTCCGGAGGCGAGCGCAACCGCCTGCACCTGGCACTCACCCTTAAATCCGAAGCCAACGTGCTGCTTCTTGATGAACCTACCAACGATTTGGATGTAAACACCCTCCGTTCCCTCGAGGAAGGTCTTGAAAATTTTGCGGGATGCGCTGTGATTATCTCCCACGACCGCTGGTTTCTTGACCGTGTCTGCACGCACATCCTCGCATTCGAGGGCAACTCCAGTGTGTACTGGTTTGAAGGAGGTTACTCCGATTACGAGGACAATAAAAAGAAGCGTGTCGGGGATGTCGCGCCCAAACGTGTGCGTTATAAAAAACTCGCAGTATAAGCCCGATGATACCTTCCATTCCCAGAGGCACACGAGACTTTTCCCCCGCCGAAATTTCATGCAGAAATTTTATCATTTCAACTGTTGCTGATGTTTTCAGGCTTTCCGGGTACCAGCCTATCGAAACGCCTGCCATGGAGAATACCGAAACGCTTACCGGAAAGTACGGTGAAGAGGGCGACAGGCTTATATTCAGGGTACTTAATTCCGGAGATTTTCTTAAAGATGCTGACCGGGAGAAATTAAATGCAGCTGATGCCGCAGCACTTCTTCCTTCAATATCAGGGAAAGCCCTCCGTTACGACCTTACGGTTCCTTTTGCGCGTTACGTGGTGATGCACAGGAATGACATCACCTTCCCGTTCCGGCGTTACCAGATGCAGCCGGTGTGGAGGGCAGACCGCCCGCAAAAGGGCCGATACCGTGAGTTCTGGCAGTGTGATGCGGATATTATAGGAACATCATCCCTGCTCAGCGAGGCGGAACTCATAGGAATGGTGGATGATGTTTTTTCCAGGCTGGGAATGGAAGTTGTCATTAAAATCAATAACAGGAAGATTCTTTCGGGTATAGCGGCATCCCTTGGTGTGAAGGAAAAGAGTTTCACGGCATTTGTGACTGCACTTGATAAAATTGAAAAAACAGGCTATGAGAATGCTGTAAAGGAAATGATTGAAAGAAATATTTTCTCACGGCCTGTTAAAGAAAATGAGTTAACGGAATTCCTCCGGGAGATGCCGCAGAGAAGCCCGGATAAAATAAGGGAATTATCTCCTGAGGCTGCAAAAGGCGTGGAAGAAATAGAAACGATATACTCTTTTTTCGAAGGGGATAAAATGAAGTCTTCTACGGTGCTTCGCGACTATACCCTTGCCCGCGGGCTGGATTATTATACCGGAACAATCATAGAGGTGAAACCGGCGGCGCACACATCCGGCAGCAGCATCTGCGGGGGAGGGCGTTACGATGACCTTACAGGCATCTTCGGTGTACCCGGTTTGCCGGGCGTAGGCATATCTTTCGGCATTGACCGCATTTATGATGTGATGAAAGAAATGAACCTCTTTGAACGAAAAGGCTTGCAGGTACCGGTTTCCAGGCTCATGTTTGCCCATTTCGGCGAAGCAGAAAGAAAATATGCATTCCGCCTTTCTTCAGAAATCCGCGGGGCGGGAATCAGTGCAGAAGTGTACCCGGACATATGCAAGATTAAAAAACAAATGGAGTATGCCGGTAAGAAAGGAATCCCCTTTGTAGCCGTCATAGGGGAAGATGAGATGAAGAGCGGAATGATCACCCTGCGGGAGATGTCTACCGGTGAACAGTGTAAACTTCCGCCCGGTGATCTTTCCGTTAAACTGAAAGGAGAAAAACATTAATGAAAGCATATGCAGTATCTCCTGCGGTGCCTCTTACTTTTGAGACGATATCCGCACTTCTTTCCGGCAATCTGCCGGTTGCTCTGTCTGCTGAGGCAAAAAAGAGAATAACCGGCTGCAGGGAGTATCTTGACGAAAAGATCAAATCTTCCCGGGATCCTCTTTATGGCATCAATACCGGATTCGGGGCATTGCACAACCGCAGTGTCAGCGAAAAAGACATGAGTGTGCTCCAGAAGAATCTTATAATGTCACATGCCTGTGGCGTGGGGGAAGAGGTTCCTGATGAGATTGTGAAGCTGATGCTGCTGCTTAAAATACAGGCGCTGAGCTACGGCCATTCAGGTGTTGAGCTCAGTACGGTAGAACGCCTGGCGGAATTTTTTAACCGCGGAATACTTCCCGTTGTTTATGCCCAGGGTTCGCTTGGCGCTTCGGGCGACCTGGCCCCTCTCGCTCATCTCTGCCTGCCCCTGCTTGGAATGGGAGAAGTGAATTATAAAGGAAAAAAGCAGCCTGCCGCCGGAGTAATGAAGGCTTTGAAATTAAAACCCCTGGTGTTCCGGTCCAAGGAAGCGCTCGCACTTCTTAACGGCACCCAGTTTATGTCTGCATACGGAGTGTCGGTACTCATTAAAGCAAAGCGCCTCGGCGGCTGGGCTGATGCGATAGCCGCTCTTTCACTTGATGCTTTTGACGGGCGCATTGAACCGTTTAATGCGGCGTTACATAAAATACGTCCGCACCCCGGGCAGCAGCATGTGGCGGAAAAGGTGAGAAAATATCTTGAAGGAAGTTCTCTCATCTCGCGGAAAAACAAACAGGTTCAGGATCCTTATTCATTCAGGTGCGTCCCACAGGTACACGGTGCCACGCGTGATGCGATAGGTTATGCTTCAGGCGTTTTTCTTACGGAGATTAATTCAGTAACCGACAACCCTACTGTTTTCCCCGGCAGCGATGAAATCATCTCCGGCGGAAACTTTCACGGCCAGCCACTGGCGCTGGCGCTCGACTTTCTTGCCATGGCTCTTTCGGAACTGGGCAATATTTCTGAACGGAGAACCTACCAGCTCATTTCCGGGCAGCGAGGCCTTCCTCCCTTTCTTGCGGCTGAGGCAGGCCTTCACTCAGGCATGATGATACCCCAGTATACTGCGGCTTCCATTGTCAGTATGAACAAGCAGCTCTGCACTCCGGCTTCCGTAGATTCCATAGTATCCTCCAACGGGCAGGAAGACCACGTGAGCATGGGCGCTAATGCCGCGGTGAAGTGCCTTACGGTTGCAGGGAATCTTCGGAAAATTCTTGCAATTGAATTGATGACGGCAGCTCAGGCACTCGAATTCCGGAGGCCTTCCCGTTCTTCCGCTTTTATCGAAAAACTGGTATCGGAATACCGGAAAGTGGTTACACCTCTTTCGGGGGACAGGGTTTTATACGAAGACATCATCCGTTCCGCAGGTTTCATGGACAGGGCTGTTGAGTAACGGTTTTGCGGAGGAGATCTTGTTATGAAAATATACGCTCCGGTAAAGTATTACGATTCTTATCTTCGTTACCATGACAGCAAAAAACAAACACCTTAAAGTTACGGAGCAGTCTTCGAATTATGATCATCTTGAAAAGATGTCTGTCCGCAGGATTCTTCTCAACATTAACCGGGAAGACCAAACCGTTTCTCATGCCGTGAAAAATGCCATCCCGGCAATAGAAACTCTTGTTAAGGCCGTATTGCCAAAGATGAAAAATGGCGGGAGGCTTTTTTATCTTGGGGCAGGGACCAGCGGAAGACTTGGAATCGTGGATGCTTCCGAATGTCCTCCCACCTTCGGCGTGAGCCATGGCCTTGTCAATGGCCTTATAGCAGGTGGCGACAAGGCCATACGCAAAGCGGTGGAATTTGCCGAAGATGATCCCATGCAGGGATGGAGAGATTTGCAGGCACACCGCGTAAGCAGGAAAGACGCGGTTATCGGGATAGCGGCATCAGGTACAACTCCTTATGTTACAGGTGCTTTGAAGTTATGTAACAATAAAGGGATTCTCACCGGGTGCATCACCTGCAACCCCGGAAGTCCCCTGGCGCTTGAAGCAAGGTATCCTGTTGTGGTGGTTACCGGACCGGAATTTGTCACCGGGAGCACCCGGATGAAAGCAGGCACGGCCCAGAAGCTGATTCTTAACATGATATCCACATCCCTTATGATACATCTCGGCAGGGTGCAGGGCAACAGGATGGTGGACATGCAGCTCTCCAATAATAAACTGATTGAAAGGGGAACAAGGATGATTATGAATTCGCTCGGAGTGCCTCAGGAAACGGCTTTCAGACTGCTTGAAAAATACGGAAGCGTGCGCAAGGCCGTTTCCGCTAAAGAAAAAACTAAAAAACGTGCACCTCATTGAGCCTCATTATTCCTGGAGGCACCTCTATATTTCCGCTGAAGACAAGTTATCTCCTTTCTATGGCAGGGAATACAGTGAATTTGAATACACACATACAATTTACAATTACTTCATCCACCCGCAATGGGATGAGTTCGGCTCCCCCACACTTTACATAAAAATTCTTTATGCCGACTATAAAATAAAAGCCGCTGTTATTGAGATGATCGGGGAGTGGAACGATGCCATCAATAACGATATCATGTTTTTTAAGAGAGATGTTATCGAAAACCTTATGGAACAGGGAATCAACAGGTTTATACTGCTTGGCGACAATGTGCTTAATTTCCATGCATCGGATGATTGTTATTACGAAGAATGGTCGGAGGAAGCAGGCGAAGGATGGATTGCCGCACTCAACTTCAGGCCGCATGTGCTGCAGGAGTTCTGTAAAAACAATATTGATTTCTACCTTGTTTTCGGAGGAGAACTGAATGATTTTATCTGGAGGAATTATTATCCTGTACAACTGATCGAAGCAGTGCAAAATATAATAAGCAGGCGGTTGCAATAGCCGATTTATTTTTGTGCCTGTCTGCGAAACGTCATCTTTCCTGTCATTAAGGCGTTAAAACCCATGAGTCGTTCTGCCAATACTGCCTGATTAATATCATTCGGCGCCTTGGCTGTTATTTTGATATTCACTTTATAAAACACACAAACATGAACCTGAACAACTTTACCACCAAGTCGCAGGAAGTCGTACAGAAGGCCCAGGAGATTGCCGCCGGGAGTGGTCAGCAGTCAGTGGATACAGGGCACCTCCTTAAGGGAATGCTGCTCGTTGATGAGCACGTAGTCCCGTTTCTTCTTAAGAAGATGAATGTCAATATGGCCCGTTTTGAGCAGGCCCTTGATAAAATCATCAGCGCTTATCCCAGGGTCAGCGGTGGAAACCAGTATCTTTCAAATGAAGCAAACAATGCATTCATAAAAGCTTCAGGATACCTGAAAGAGTTTAAGGATGAATTTGTGTCTGTCGAGCACCTGTTGCTGGGAGTGCTTGCCGGGACAGACACTTCTGCACGGCTGCTGAAAGAAAGCGGTGTCAGTGAGAAGGACCTGAAAGCAGCCATTGCTGCGCTCAGGAAGGGCAGCAGGGTAACGAGCCAGAGTTCGGAGGAAACATATAATGCGCTGGAAAAATATGCGAAAAACCTCAATGCCCTTGCCAGGAACGGCAAGCTGGACCCTGTTATAGGCAGGGATGAAGAAATAAGGAGAGTGCTTCAGATTTTGTCGAGGAGAACAAAGAATAATCCTGTGCTTATCGGTGAGCCTGGTGTCGGGAAAACAGCTATAGCAGAAGGTCTTGCTCACCGTATCATCAACGGTGATGTGCCGGATAACCTGAAAAGCAAGCAGGTTTTTTCTCTTGACATGGGAGCGCTCGTGGCGGGAGCCAAGTACAAGGGAGAGTTTGAGGAGCGCCTCAAATCGGTGATAAAGGAAGTAATATCTGCCGAAGGAGATATTATTCTCTTTATTGATGAAATACATACGCTCGTTGGTGCCGGGAGCGGGGGAGAAGGAGCCATGGATGCAGCGAATATTCTTAAGCCGGCGCTGGCACGTGGCGAGCTGAGAGCCATCGGGGCCACAACCCTCGGAGAATATCAGAAGTATATTGAGAAAGACAAGGCACTGGAACGCCGCTTCCAGAAGGTGATGGTCGAGGAGCCTGACACCCAGGATGCAATTTCCATATTGCGCGGGCTAAAGGAACGCTATGAAACACATCACAAGGTTCGAATCAAGGATGAAGCGATTATCGCAGCGGTGGAGCTTTCCCAACGTTATATTTCGGACCGTTTCCTGCCCGACAAGGCCATAGATCTCATGGATGAGGCTGCCTCAAAACTCAGGCTGGAGATGGATTCTGTCCCGGAAGACCTTGATGAAATACAAAGAAAAATCATGCAGATGGAGATAGAGCGGGAGGCTATCAAGAGGGAAAAGGATGAAGCGAAACTCAGGGAACTCAGCGAAGAGATCGCCAACCTTAATGACCAGCGGAACAAGCTAAAGTCAAAGTGGCAAAGTGAAAAAGAAGTGGTTAACAGCATACAGAACCTTAAGGAAGCAATAGAAAGTTTCAGGCTGGAGGCCGAGCAGGCCGAACGTTCGGGGGATTATGGAAAAGTAGCGGAGATACGTTACGGACGTGTAAAAGAAGCTGAGCAGAAACTTGAGGCGTTTAAGAAAAAGCTCACCGAGTCACAGGGAGATGCGCCCATGATTAAGGAAGAAGTTGACTCGGAGGACATTGCAGAAGTTGTTTCCCGCTGGACCGGAATTCCCGTTACCCGCATGCTGCAGAGTGAGCGGGAGAAACTGCTTCACCTGGAGGAGGAACTTCATAAAAGAGTGGTCGGGCAGGAGGAAGCTATCAGCGCACTCTCGGATGCCATCAGGCGAAGCAGGGCAGGAATGCAGGATGCCAGGCGCCCTATCGGATCTTTCATTTTCCTCGGTACTACCGGTGTCGGGAAAACAGAGCTGGCAAAGGCACTCGCTGAATTTCTTTTCAATGACGAGAATTCCATGACAAGGATTGATATGTCAGAATACCAGGAACGGCATACTGTTTCCCGCCTCGTGGGCGCCCCTCCCGGCTATGTGGGTTATGATGAGGGCGGGCAGCTTACCGAAGCGGTCAGGAGGAGGCCTTATTCCGTGGTGCTGCTGGATGAGATAGAGAAGGCACATCCTGATGTTTTCAATATACTGCTGCAGGTGCTGGACGACGGCCGCCTTACCGACAACAAAGGGAGGACAGCCAACTTTAAGAACACCATCATCATCATGACCTCCAATATAGGCTCCCATCTTATACAGGAAAAATTTGAGGGAATGAACGACAATAACAGGGAGGAAATAATTGCATCCACGAAAATAAAAGTTTTTGATCTTCTCAGGCAGACCATACGCCCTGAGTTCCTGAACCGTATAGATGACATTATCATGTTCACACCACTCACGAGGGATCAGATAAGGGAAATAGCCGTGCTGCAGTTCGGGGCCATATCCGCAATGTGTGCGAAGAATGATATCTCCATCACGGCTTCCGGGGAAGCCCTCAGCTGGCTTTCGGAACTGGGCTATGATCCGCAGCTCGGCGCAAGGCCCATGAAAAGGGTTCTCCAGAAGCGGGTGCTTAATGAGCTGTCCAAACAGATACTCTCCGGGAAAATAGAAAAAGGAAGCATCATAGTACTGGATGTTTTTGATAAAGAGTTTGTGTTCAGGAAGCCTGTCCGGAAAGAGGAAGAAAGGAAAGAAGCGAAGAAAAAAGTAAAGCCGGTTGCCTAAAGCCCGGTCGGGTTCTTATTCTTTTTTTACAGCAGTAATCTTATCCCCGCTGAATTCTATCTTCCAGGAAACATCAAACATCTGTGGAAGATACCGTGTGTAAAGCCTGATCCTCGTTGTTTCCTTATCTTTTGATTCCTTGTCTCTCGCAAGGCCTGTAAACTCATAAGAGATAATGGCAGGATGCTCGGACATGAACATTTTCACAATCTTCACTATTGTTTGCATCACCCTGTAGATTTCCCCCCTGTTGGTTTCCACGTATTCCTCCCCTGAATATTCATCGTTGGTGACACCGAACACGATACTTGCCTGGAGAATGTTATCCTGCCTGCGCCCGAAACGAACCTCGTACGAAACACCGCTGTCAGTGGTGAAAAGATAAACGCCTCCCGAAGGAATTGCAGGCGGGACTATTTCGTATCCTTTCAGCATAAAATAATGAATTTCAAAAGTAATGGTTTTCCGTAAATGTTCTGCTGAGTGAGATCAGGGAGTGTATGTGTGACAAATTCAACCACTAACTCCTCTGTCAGTCAATGTAAAGTCCGTTTTGTAAAAAACTTTTAAAAGCGGGGTTAAGCGCAGCTCTTTTTAGTATTTTTGTTACACTTGTGTTATTAATTTCTAAAATATTATTTCATGTCTAATGGTATTTATAAAGTTCCTGCAGCAGTTAACGAACCCGTACTGAACTATGCTCCCGGGAGCCCTGAAAGATCCTTGCTAAAAAAAGCCCTTGCGGAAGCGCGTTCCCGCAAAGCCGACCTGCCCATGCACATTGGCGGGAAGGAGATACGGACCAAGAAGCAGGTACAGATACATCCTCCTCATGACATTAAACATCTGCTTGGCCATTACCATGCCGGGGATGCATCCCACGTAAAGATGGCTATTGATGCGGCACTCCGCGCAAAGGAACAGTGGGCGTCCCTGCCCTTTGAGCAGAGAGCTGCGGTATTCCTGAAGGCTGCCGACCTTCTTGCAGGTCCTTACCGCTATAAGATTAATGCCGCGACCATGCTGGGGCAGTCGAAGAATGCTTTCCAGGCCGAGATTGATGCAGCATGCGAGCTTATAGACTTCCTGCGTTTCAACGTGCAGTACATGTATGAAATATACAACCAGCAGCCCATCTCATCGAAGGGAGTATGGAACCGCGTGGAGCAGAGGCCCCTTGAAGGGTTTGTATTCGCCCTGACTCCGTTCAACTTCACAGCCATAGGTGGAAATCTGCCTACTTCTGCGGCAATGATGGGAAATACCGTTGTCTGGAAACCTTCGAATACGCAGATATACTCCGCCAATGTTTTCATGGAAGTGCTTAAGAAAGCCGGCTTGCCCGACGGGGTGATTAATATGATTTATGTCTCCGGGCCTGTTGCCGGAGATGTTATTTTTTCTCACCCCGATTTTGCAGGCATTCATTATACCGGCTCCACGGAGGTGTTCAGGAATGTATGGAAAACGATAGGTAACAATATCCATCTTTACAGGTCTTACCCTCGGATTGTTGGCGAAACGGGCGGAAAAGATTTTATCATTGCACATGAAAGTGCAGATGTGAATGTTCTTGTTGCTGCCCTGGCGAGGGGTGCATTTGAGTTCCAGGGACAGAAATGTTCCGCTGCCTCCAGGGCTTACATCCCTGCCTGCCTGTGGAAAGAGGTAAAGAAACTTCTGGTTAAAGAGGTGAACTCCATGAAGATGGGCACCACGGAAGACTTCTCCAACTTCGTCAACGCAGTGATTGATGAAAATTCCTTCAATAAAATCACCTCGTATATTGATGCTGCAAAAAAGTCAAAAGAGGTGGAAATTATTGCAGGGGGGGCATATGACAAATCAAAAGGTTATTTTATACGCCCCACGCTGATCCTCGCGAAGAATCCTCTCTATGTAACTATGTGCGAGGAAATTTTCGGACCGGTACTTACCCTCTATGTATACGACGAGAAAAAATATCTGGAAACGCTTGATCTTGTTAATTCTACGGGGACATATGCGCTGACAGGTGCAGTGATTGCGCGGGACCGCTATGCAATAGAAAAGGCTTCGGAGAAGCTGGTAAATGCAGCCGGTAATTTTTATATCAATGACAAATGTACGGGAGCTGTGGTGGGGCAGCAGCCTTTCGGAGGTTCAAGGGCATCAGGGACGAATGATAAGGCGGGTTCCATGATAAATCTCCTGAGATGGGTTTCGCCGAGAACCATCAAGGAAACTTTTGTGCCTGCAGAAGATTACAGGTACCCTTTCCTTGAAGAATAGGGAGGAGCCTGGAAAGCTCACCCCTGCTTAACCGGCAATTTCAGGTCTTTCATCTCCAGTACCCTGCTGCAGAGATCATACTCGGCCGGCTGATGGTTGGAACAGATAATCAAAGTCCTTGTCCTGCAATAAGTTTTGATCAGGCTCCTGAGCCAGTCAATGCCTGCGGCATCCAGGTTGGAGGCGGGTTCATCAAGCAGGACGAGAGAGCCGCCTGAAAGTATCGCCAGGGCAAGCTTTACGCGCTGTTTCATTCCCGAAGAAAAATTTTTAATCTGCTTTTCCGCAGACTGTTCAAGCCCGGAAGTTTTTATTACATCATGCAGCGTTATCCCGTAAAGAAAAGGTTTGAACCTGGCGTGAAATAAAAGCAATTCACGGAGACTGAGTTCTTCGGGCAGTTCCATATATGGAGCCGCAATGGAAAGATGCCTGAAAATATATTCCGGCCGCACAGGCAGTCCTCCTGTATGGTATTCAACAGATCCTTCCGTAAGAAAAACATCTCCCGACATAATCTGAAGCAGGGTGGATTTCCCGGATCCGTTTGTTCCGAGGATTGCAGCCTGTTCTCCGGCGCCTATTTCAAAGGATGCATTCCTGAAAATCCATTCTGATCCGTATTTTTTGCCTGCTTTTGAAAGAGTGATTTTCATTTCGAAAAAATTTGCCGGGCAGAATAATCAGGCGTTGCTGCTGCCTCTCATGATACCGTTCACAGAAGACTTGATAAAACTGATGATCCTGTCTTTTTCGGGAGAAGCGGGGGCCTCCTGTTCCACGATTACAAGGGCATTCGACACATTATAGCCTCTCACATAAATAGTGCGGTATATGTCTTCCACCTGCATGATTGCCTCATTGCTGAACCCTTTCCTGCGTAGCCCGATGGTGTTTATGCCAACGTATGAAAGAGGCTCCCTGGCCGCTTTTACATACGGCGGAACATTTTTTCGCACAAGGGATCCTCCTGTGATAAAGGCATGAGTCCCGATTTTTACGAACTGCTGTACGGCGGCCAGCCCTTCGAGGATGGCATAGTCTTCAATCTCTACATGCCCCGCAAGGTTTACACAATTGGCGAGGATAACCTGGCTGCCGAGCTGGCAATCATGTGCCACATGCACATACGCCATCAGCAGGCAGCCGCTTCCAACCACGGTTTTAAGTTTATCCGATGTGCCCCTGTTGATTGTTACGCACTCCCGGATAGTAGTATTATCGCCTATCTCTGCGGTGGTGACCTCGCCTTTGAATTTCAGATCCTGGGGGATGGCTGAGATTACAGCTCCCGGAAATATCCTGCAGTTTTTGCCGATGCGCGCGCCGTTAAAAATTGTCACATTGGGGCCTATCCACGTTCCATCACCGATTTCCACATCTTTTTCGATGGTGGAGAAAGGACTTACTTCCACGTTATTTCCCAGCCTTGCCCCCGGGTGTACGGAAGAAAGGGAGTGAGTCATTGTTTCTCTTTCTTAACAATCTGTGCCATCATTTCCGCCTCCATCACTACTTTTTCTCCCACGTATGCCACGCCTTTCATGTGACAGATACCGCGCCTGATGGGAGAGGCAAGATCCAGCCTGAACACGAGGGTATCCCCGGGAACAACTTTCTGTTTAAAGCGGGCGTTCTCAATCTTCATGAAATAGGTCCAGTAATTTTCAGGATCGGGGACGGTGTTCAGGACAAGGATACCCCCGGCCTGGGCCATGGCTTCGATCTGCAGAACACCGGGCATTATGGGATTCCCGGGGAAGTGCCCCTGGAAAAACCATTCGTCCACGGTAACATTTTTTACTCCTACCACGTGACGGTCGCTGATTTCAATAATTTTATCCACCAGCAGAAACGGGTGTGCATGGGGGAGAAGTTTTGCAATCTGTGTAACATCATATACGGGAGGAGAGGTAAGGTCATATTTCATTTTACTTTTATTTTTTCGTTCTTCTTTGATGAACTGTTTTATCTGGCGGGCAAACGCTACATTTCCTGCATGTCCCGGCCGGGCTGCGAGTATGTGGGCTTTGAGCGGGATGCCTATCAGCGCAAAGTCGCCTACGATATCAAGCAGCTTGTGGCGTGCGGGTTCATTCTGGAACCTGAGCTGTACATTGTTCAGGATACCTTTTTCCTTTACCTGCACTTTGGGTTTGTTAAACAGTTTGGCAAGCTCATCAAGTTTTTCCTGGCTTATCACCTTATCCACGACCACGATGGCATTGTTCAGGTCTCCGCCCTTCACAAGGTTATGAGTGACAAGATATTCGAGTTCATGAAGGAAGCAGAAGGTGCGGGAAGAAGCTATTTCATTCCTGAACTCCGCAGGCTTGTACATCATAGCATGCTGGGTTCCGAGTACGGGGGAGTTGTAATCCACCATTACTGTGACCCTGAAATCTTCGCTGGGAACGGCAAGCATTTCCACTTTCTTTACAGTATCTTCAAAAGGCAGCGTGGTTTTCAGTTCAAAGTATTCTCTTTCGGCTTCCTGCTCCTGTATTCCCGCCTTTAAAAGCACTTCCACGAAAGGGAGGGCGCTGCCGTCAAGGATAGGCACTTCATCTCCGTTGATGTCTATCTGCGCATTGTCAATTTCAAGGCCCGAAAGGGCGGCAAGTGCATGTTCTATCGTACTCACTTTTACACCGTTTTTCCCGATGGTAGTGCCCCGCTCAGTGTCAACTACATTGTCAATGTCTGCCTGGATGAGCGGTTTCCCTTCCAGATCAACACGGCAGAAAACATAGCCGTGGTCCGGGGGAGCGGGTTTAAAGGTAATGGTTGCGGATTTTCCGGTATGCAGGCCCACCCCGGAAACAGATACAGGATGGTTAATGGTGGTTTGCTTGGCCATAAAGAAATTTTCCCGGGGAAATAATGATTAGCCTGACTTCGCTTCTGCGAGTGCCTGCTCAAGTTCCTTGATTCTTTTTTCGAGCTCGGGAAGTTTTTTAAATAATACGTATGCTCTTTTGTAATCTCCGATTCCGAAGGCAGGAGCACCCTGGACTACTTCGCCCTCGTTAATTATGCTGGAGGCAATACCGGACTTTGCGGCAATCTTGACCTTATCTGCAATGCTGATATGCCCGACAATACCCACCTGCCCGCCGATCATACAGTCGCGGCCGATTTTGGCAGAGCCGGCAATGCCTGTCTGCGCTGCGATTACAGTATTTTCCCCCACCTCCACATTGTGGGCTATCTGTATGAGGTTGTCCAGTTTAACGCCTTTCCTGATAATGGTGGATCCTATGGTAGCCCTGTCAATGGTAGTGTTGGATCCTATCTCCACATAGTCTTCAATAATCACGTTCCCGATTTGCGGCACTTTGCGGTAAGCATTATCATCCTGGGGGGTAAAGCCGAATCCGTCTCCTCCTATTATAACTCCGGCATGCAGGGTGCAGTTGCTGCCGATTATGCAGTCGGCATAAACCTTGACGCCGGGAAAAAGCGTGGTGTTGTCTTTTATTTCTGCATTATCACCCACATAAACCTGGGGGTGTATTTTTACATTGCTCCCGATTTTCGCACCATCCCCGATGATGGCAAAGGCGCCTATGTATGCGTCTTTCCCGACTACGGCAGTTTTTGATACAAAGGCCTGTGAGTCAATCCCGTGCTTGTCCATTCTTGCCTGATTGTATATCTCAAGCAGCCTGACAAAACTTTCATGCGGATTTTCCACCCGGATGAGTGTGGAGGAAACAGGTGCTTCCGGTTTGAAGTCATTGCTTACAATCACGATGGACGCGGTTGTCTTGTATATGAAATGGGTGTATTTTGGATTGGATAGAAACGTCAGGGAGCCGGGTGTGCCTTCTTCGATTTTTGACAGTCGGCTGACCATTGCAAGGGGATTGCCTTCTGTCGTTCCTCCAAGCATTTTTGCAATATATTCGGCTGAAAACTGCATTAGTTCAGGGGTTGAAACCAAGCAAATTTACAAATAAATAGGCAGGAGGAAAATAGGGGATGGCAAAGTTTTTAACAGGGTTATTAACCTGTTTTTGAGATAGTTTCTGCATGTGAGATATTGTAAAGCGGACGGATGGTTCAGGCATTTCCAATGGTCATTCCGTTTATGATGAAGTGTATCCTCCTTCATCTCATGTGTGAAAAGATCCCGGATCCCTTAAAACCATTCAATAATAATACTTTTTCTAACTTTGCCTTCAAACAAAAAATGTATGTCCCGCGACCCTCTTTTTAAAACAGCGATGCGCTTTGGCGCATACAGCGGGCTTTCCATCTTTATTATATTCCTGCTTGTTTATTTTGCCGGAAAAAATCCTTTTACCAGCGGGCTGATGTGGCTTGGAACAGCTGTCTTTATTGCTTTTATGTCGTATGGGATGCGTTTTTACAGGGATGATATTTCCGGCGGCAGCATGACCTACTGGAGAGGCGTGCTTGCGGGCACACTTATTTCCATAGCCGGCTATGCAGCATTCTCTGTCCTGGTTTATGTCTTTATTGTTGCGGTGGATCCCTCCCTCCTTGAGAGATATAAAACGGAAGCTCTTGACGCCCTTGAACAGAGCAGGGATATGATCGAAGGAAAAGTCAGCGGGAACAGTATCGGGAAATATATTGACAAAGCCGCCGGAGAAATTGATAAACTCACTGCCGGTACCCTGGCTTTTTCTGACTTCCTCAATAAGGTTACAGGCGGTTTTATTTTTTCTCTCATCCTGTCTGCAATTCTGCGTAAATCAAAACCTCTTTTTGATCAGCAGGGATGAACATCCGGACCGACATATCCGTTATCATTCCGCTGCTTGATGAGGAGGATTCCGTGCAGGAGCTGGCTTCATGGATTGTGCGCGTGATGGAGGCCGGCCGGTACAGTTACGAAATTTTTTTTGTGGACGACGGAAGCTCCGACGGCTCATGGAAAATTATTGAATCTCTTGCAGAGAAAAATCATGCTGTGAAGGCTGTGAGGTTCAGGAGAAATTACGGCAAGTCAGCGGCCCTTAACGTGGCATTCGCCCAATGCTCGGGGGAGGTGGTGATCACGATGGATGCAGATCTGCAGGACAGCCCCGATGAAATCCCGGCGCTCTACAGGATGATTAAAGAAGAAGGTTATGACCTCGTTTCGGGATGGAAAAAAATCCGGCACGATCCCTTTTCTAAAACCATACCCAGCAAGCTTTTTAACTGGACCACGCGAAAAATGTCCGGGATAAAAAATCTTCACGACTTCAACTGCGGGTTAAAAGCGTACAGGAAGGATGTGGTCAAAAATATTGAAGTATACGGCGAGATGCACCGCTACATCCCCATGCTTGCCAAATGGGCAGGATATTCAAAGATAGGGGAGAAGGCAGTAGAGCATAAGCCCAGGAAATACGGGCGCTCCAAGTTCGGGATAGAGCGTTTCATGAATGGGTATCTTGACCTTTTGTCTATTTCCTTCATAGCGAGGTTCGGGAAAAAACCCATGTACCTCTTTGGCTTCCTCGGAACCTTCAGCTTTCTCGCAGGGTTTGGCATTGCAATCTACCTTGCTTATGAAAAGTTTGTGAATCATGTTTACAGGATGACCGAGCGCCCTCTGTTTTTTTTCGGTATGCTTGCGATGATCCTCGGTACGCAATTGTTTGTAGCAGGTTTTCTTGGAGAGATGATTTCCCGCAATGCACCTGACAGGAACCGGTATATCGTTGACAGGAAACTGAATATAACGGCTTGAAAAATTTTATCATAGGTCCGGCGTTTCCCCTGCGTGGAGGCATTGCCGGTTTCAATGAAGCTTTATGCAGAACATTTAACCGGCTCGGAACGAAATCAGAAATTATCTCTTTCTCCCTGCAATACCCCGCCTTCCTGTTCCCGGGTAAAACTCAATATGCAGGCGGGAATCCTCCTCCGGACATCTCCATATCCTCCAGGATAAATTCCATTAATCCTCTCACCTGGTTTTCCACTGCATCAGCAATAAGGAAGCAGAACCCGGATTACGTTGTATTGCGCTACTGGATTCCTTTTATGGCTCCCTGCCTTGGAACCATTGCCCGCATGCTGAGGCGCTCGGGAATTAAAGTGATTGCAGTTATGGATAATGTGCTGCCCCATGAAAAAAGAGCAGGCGATAAAATCCTCACTCAGTATTTTGTCAGTTCCTGCGACGCCTTTGTGGTCATGGCTGCCCCCGTGAAGGATGACCTTGCCGCATTTACGTCTTCCTCCCGGGTATCTTTGATTCCTCATCCTGTTTATGATGTGTTCGGCGAAAAGGTGGATAAGAACGAGGCCAGGAAGCATCTTGGCTTAAGCGCTGCAGGAAGATACCTGCTTTTTTTCGGATTTATCAGGAAATATAAAGGGCTTGATCTCCTGTTCGAAGCAATGGCAGACCCGCGCCTCCGGGCTCTTGATGTGAAGCTGATCGTAGCAGGGGAGTTCTATGAGGATGAAGAGCGATACCGGGAAATAATCAGAAGGCACGATCTCGCTGACAGGGTGATACTGAGAACGGATTTCATCCCCGATGAGGATGTGAAATATTACTTCTGCGCAGCGGATCTTGTTACCCAGACCTATCACTCAGCCACCCAGAGCGGTGTGACGCAGGTTGCATATCATTTCGATCGTCCCGTGCTTGTTACCAGGGTGGGAGGCCTTGCAGAAATGATCCCTGCCGGTAAAGCGGGTTATGTGGTAGAAAAGAATCCGGAGGAAATTGCATCTGCCATCGAAGATTATTTTTTAAATGAGAGGGAGAAGCCTTTCGCTGCTGCCGTCAGGGAGGAAAAAAAACGCTTCAGCTGGGAATCAATGGCAAAAGGCATAGAGGAACTTGCAAAATCTCTTGCCGGGTAGGAAACACCGGTCGGTGCTCCTCTCAAAAATAAATTTTGAGACAGGCGCTTTATAATCACCAGTTTACCTTAAAACTTTGGCAGGCAGGTATGAAACCGCCTGGTAAAAGTAAATCCCATTTTCAAGGTTTGATTCAGAAATCGTTAATGTATTCTTTCCTTTCTTTATCGGATAACTCAATAATTTCCTGCTGGTAATATCATATATTTCAAACACTCCTTTCTGATTATCAGCAAGTGAATAATCAAACTGCATCGTTCCGTTGTTTGGGATATACTTTTACAATAACAGAATAAAAAAAATTAATTTATACTAATAAGTTTTTTAGTTATGATTCTTCCATCAACTACCATTTTCAAAAAATAGATGTTTGCAGGAGAAAAATATTTTTCAATATTAAAAACAAATTCATGCTTACCCGGCATTCTGGTGTCTTCCTGCTGATAATAAACCCTGCGATTAAGTATATCATATATTTCAACAGACACATTTGATCTTTTATTCAAAACATAGCTAACATTAGCCTGACCTGAAAAAGGATTAGGAAACACTTCAAGAACCACCTCAGGATCTGGTTTTATATTATTTAACCCGCTATTGATTTCATAACATATTTTAAGGCTTGGGCGAAGATTAATATCAGAATAATTATTCGAAGCAAATATCATGGAGTTGTAATAACCTTCTACCTGAAGCCGCAACATAAAACCAAAGCTGGTTGACGGACTATTGATCATATCCTGAACAAGATTTTTTACATCTATATTCAAATAATTTTGTGCGGAGGAAGAGCTTTGGGAAAGTATGACTTGATTCTGTATTGTAGTATTAGGTTGAGTATTCCAAGATACTGTATTTTCATTCCAGCTAGAAGTGATTCTTTGAAGCAAGCTTGTATTTGCTGTGCCATACATAGCAACACCCCCTCCATTGTTTGGATTCGGGTAAGCATACAAAGACATTTTAGAATCCGTAATCACTGCATTCGCAGGTATAGAAGTTAAATCAAATTGTATAATACTTCTTGCATAGCATGGATTACCGCTACAAGTCCATCCTACTGAAGAAAATTGTGTGCTATGTCCAATGTTAGTAGAGGGCTGGGCGCCATCTACATAAACACATTTTCCAGTTACAGCATCAGGTATTATAGTTGTGCATGTGTCATTGCTACTCGTAGTAGCGGTATCATAAGTAATCGTTAATGATGGGCGCAAAGTAGAATCAGAATAATTATTCGAAGCAAATATCATGGAGTTATAATAATTTTGTGTCTGAAGTTGTAACATAAAACCAAAACTGGCAGATGGATTATCTACCATATCCTGAACAAGATATTTCACATCTATATTCAAATAATTTTGTGTTGAAGAAGTGCTCTGAAGAAGTACAACTTCGTTCTGGGTAGTGGTATTGGGTTGATTGTTCCATGTTGCTGTATTTTCATTCCAGCTTGAAGTAATTCTTTGAAGCAAACTTGTATTTGCTGTGCCATACATAGCCACACCAGCACCATTATTTGGGTTTGGATAGGCATATAATGATAACCTCGCGTCCGTAACAACAGCATTAGTTGGTATAGAAGTTAAATCAAATTGTATAATACTTCTTGCATAACATGGATTACCACTGCAAGTCCATCCCACTGAAGAAAATTGAACACTATGTCCGATATTGGCAGACGGTTGCGCACCATCTAAATAAACACATTTTCCGGTTACCGCGTCAGGTTTTAATACAAGAGTTGTTTGAGCGCTTAGGTGATTACCAATAATTATAAATACAAGAAAAACTTTAGCAGCATTAATCATAAGAATCTTTTTCATGGGAATTAATTTAGAAGTTAGGAGTGTAAATATATAATAATATAGACTCTAATAATTATATTTTTCTCCCCATAGTTTTTTCAGGAAATCGCGCAGTTCGTTTTCTCTCGCATTTTGTCCGGGATCATAAATCTTTTTTCCTCTTAGCTGTTCCGGGAGATATTCCTGGGCAGAGAAATTGTTTTTATAATTATGTGAATACTCGTAATTTTTTCCATAACCGGATTCCTTCATCAGCTTTGTCGGGGCATTCCTGAGATGCAGGGGCACCGGGAGGTTGCCTGTTTCTGCTGAAATTTTATTTGCAGTGGAAATTGCTGCTACCGAGGCATTGCTTTTTGGTGAGGATGCAAGGTATGCGGTTACCTGTGAAAGTATGATTTGTGCTTCCGGCATCCCTATTACATCAATGGCCTGGAAACAATTGTTTGCCATGATGAGGGCTGTGGGATTGGCATTCCCTATGTCCTCGGAGGCGAGGATGATCATCCTGCGTGCAATAAATTTCGGGTCTTCTCCCCCTTTCAGCATGCGGGCCAGCCAGTATATGGCGGCATTGGGGTCGCTGCCGCGCACAGACTTGATAAAAGCAGAGATAATATCATAATGCATCTCTCCCTGTTTGTCATAAAGGGCAATTCTCTGCTGGGCCGTGTGCATGACTTTTTCATCAGTAATGATGAGAGGAGTTTCATTTGTTTCCGAGAGAAGTTCGAGCATGTTGAGCAGTTTCCTGGCATCTCCTCCGGAAAGGCTGATAAGGGCTTCGTGTTCCCTCAGATCTATTTTTTTCCGGGAAAGGATTTCATCTTTTGAAAGAGCCTGGTTAACTATTTTCAGCAGTTCTTCTTTTGCGAGCGGCTTCAGGATATACACCTGGCAGCGGGAAAGGAGAGGTGAGATCACTTCAAAAGAAGGATTTTCTGTAGTGGCGCCAATCAGGGTGACAGTTCCCTTTTCCACTGCGCCCAGCAGGGAATCCTGCTGTGATTTGCTGAAGCGGTGTATCTCATCAATGAAGAGGATGGGGCTTTTTGCGCCCTCGTTTTCCTGCCTGTACCTGCCGGCTTTATCAATTACCTCCCTCACTTCTTTCACACCCGAACTGATTGCGCTCAGCGTATAGAAGGGGGTGTTAAGGGATTCGGCGATCAGGTAAGCAAGAGTTGTTTTTCCGACACCCGGCGGCCCCCAGAAGATAATAGAGGGTATGCGGCCTGCTTCTATGGAACTGCGCAGTACTGCGTTTCTCCCTATAAGATGTTCCTGCCCTGTGTAGTCTTCTACCGAGTGCGGCCGCATCCTTTCTGCCAGAGGCATGGTGTTTTTCATCAACTCTTCAGGTATAAAATCTTCCAGTATTAAATTGGTATTAACCCCGGGGCAAGTCCCGGACCCTCTTTTCCGCCGCAGCGAAACGCGAAGGCGGTTAAATCCTGATGCCCATCACCAGGATATCATCAATCTGTTCCCTTCCGGCTTTCCATTGATCCATGGTCTTTTCAAGTTCTTCTTTCTGTGAGTTCGTATCAAGGCCGCTTATCTTCTGCAGCAACTCCTGGAAGGGGGGATAATAAAATTTCTTATTGGCCGGCCCGCCTTTCTGATCTGCAAAACCGTCGGAAAACATATACAGCATATCCCCCTTTTTCACTTTGATGAGATTATTGGTGAACGGGGGAGGTTTTTCAGATCCGAGAATCTGCCTGCTGATGGATACCCTGTCTGCTTTATATTCGGTGAGTTTTCCGTCGCGGATAAAATACAGCGGAATTTTTGCCCCGGCATATTCCACTTCCATCTTTTGGTAATCAATAGCGCAAACTGCTATGTCCATCCCGTCTTTTACGGAATTTGCCGAAACGTGGTGCTTCAGGGTATATTCTATTTCTTTTTGCATCTGGTCTAATATGTGTGAAGGGCAGGATGCGGCGGTAGTTGACTTCTGAAGCATGTTATGCCCAATAATAGACATGAAAGCGCCCGGTACGCCATGTCCGGTACAGTCTGTTACCGCGGATATTATTTTGCCGGAATCATGCCGGCTTATAAAATAAAAATCACCGCTCACCACATCCTTCGGCCTGAAAAATATAAAACATCCGGGAAGCAACTGTGCTATTTCCGTGGGCAGCGGAAGAATGATTTCCTGGATCTTCTGGGCATATTCAATGCTGTCGGTGATCTGCAGGTTTTTCTTTTTGATCTCTATGTTTTGCACGTCGAGTTTCGCATTCAGTTTCTTGATGAGTCTGAAGCGGTTGCCCAGCAGGACGGTGAACATGACAATAAGGATAAAGCCGGAGATGAAAATGTTTTTCATCGTTTTCTGGCGCCCCAGATCTTTTTCTTTCAGTTCTTTATCCTTGTTCAGAAGCTGGATCTCTTTTTCTTTTTTGTCGGTTTCGTAAAGAGCCTGCATCTGTGCTGTTTGTTTTGATGTTTCTGCATTCAGCAGCGTGTCCTTCAGCTCTGCATACATACTTAGATACTCGAAAGCTTTTTTGTAATCTCCTTTCTGCGAATAGAGCTTGGAAAGATTTTGGTACAACTCCTGGAATATCTCTTTTGACTGCAGCTCCTCCGTGAGGCGGAGTGCCTGATTGAGGTAGCCGAGTGCCTTGTCGTATTGTTTCATGTTGACATAAACAATCCCGATGTTGGCGGTGGAACTGACGATTCCTCTTTTATCCCCGGTTTCTTTTTTCAGGATGAGCGACTGCATGTAATAGCGGATTGCTTCCTCATAGTTTTTTTTGACGTCATAGATCATCCCGATATTGTTGAGTGCGTAAGCCATGCTTTTTTTGTCTTTTGTCTGAGTGTTAAGAGCCAGACTCTCCCTGTAGTAAAAGAGGGCACTGTCAGGAATGTCTTTTTTATAGTAAACATTGGCAATGTTGTTATAGGAGGTGGCTATTGTTTTTTTGTCGTTTATTTCTTTTCCGAGTGCCAGTGCGCGGAGGTTGTAACGGAGAGCCATGTCCTGGTTGCCCTGACGGGAGTATACCAGTCCTATATTATTGAGCGATGACCCGGTGGCAAGCTTATCACCGAGCTCTTCAAACAGTTTAAGACCAGCAAAAAAGTTAGTAAGCGACCGTGCATAGTCGCCGAGAAAATAATAAGCGAGACCCTGGTTACGGGCTGCCTTGGCGAGCCCGGTTTTAAAATGAATCTTCGCAGCCAGCTCCCCGGCCTCCCTGGCAAGAGTGAGTGTCCGGGCAGGGTCATCCGTTCGCAGCTCAAAGGCCAGGGCATTGAGGGCGTTGACTTTATTGGTGTCATCTTTCTGCTTTGTGATTGCAAAAGCCATGGAGTCAAGCCTGGGCGTCTGGGAATACACAAACGGAAAAGGGAAAAGAAAAAGGAAGAACAGCGCTGCCCGTAAAATATAAAGTCTGTTTTCCGGGAGGTTCATATTTACCGCTAAGGGATTCTCAGTTTTGAATGACAGTAATTAAGTATCCCGACTCAAAAATAGCGGGAGTGGAAACTACCGGCTCATTAAGGGGAAGGTGCCTTCCGAAGTGCTCCTTCAGGTTTTTCACTATCACCGTGTCAGAGAGGTTGAAATCTTTCAGGTGTTCCGGCCTGCTCAGTTCAATGCCTGCGGATTCCTTATATATTTTCCATATCAGCTCAGCATTGTACATGCGTTCATCTGACCACTCGTAGAAGTTGTCGTAATCTTTACCCTTATGCTGTTCGGACAGGTCTTTCATTTTGTCGATGACGCCCGCTGACAGGATTTTCCCGGCATCTTTAAGGCGCTTCACCACGTACCGCCCGTTCTCCCCGTTTTTTATCCAGTTGGCCATGAGGGTCATTTTCACGGGCTGCGAAGCTTCGTAAACATAGTATGCACTTCCTTTCCTGAAAAGGATGCCTGCGTGGTTGTATGTTCCTCCTGCCAGGATTTTCATGGTACCGGCCTGTTCCGAATCCGAAGCCTGGAAAATGATGTCCCCATCCATCAGTTCCACGGAAGGGATCTCCACCGATTTTATTTTCTGACCGAGAAAAAAGAAAAGGCTTAATGTAATAAATGCACACCCTGATATAAAAGTAAGCACCCTGCGCTTGCCGAATCTTTTCAGGAGTATGTTCCAGAGAGGCATAAAATTACGTGGCTTATAAAATATAACAGAACTTAAATATACTGATTATCTGGCAATAATCAAAAACTCTGTCCGCCGGTTTTTAGCCCTGTTTTCTTCCGTGTCATTGGGAGCTACGGGCTTTTTTTCACCGTAGCCTTTAAAAGAAAGTCTTGCCTTGCTTATGCCGTTTTGCAGGAGAATGTCATATACCGTGAAAGCCCTGTCGGTAGAGAGCGCAAGGTTACTGTTGTCATCGCCCACATTGTCAGTATGCCCCTGTATTTCTATTTTTACAGCGGGATTCTCTTCGAGAAACTCAAGGAATTCCCTCACTACCGCTACTGATTCCCCTTTGAGCTCTGCAGAGTTTGTTTCATAATAGATGTTATTGAGCCGGTAACTTTTTCCGACTTCCATGCTCGTAAGCGGGACATCCACCTGTATAGGTTCAAGTGTGACAGGATCATCCTGTGAAAAATAGGCCGATTCAAAAGCATAGTCTTTTCTTTTGATGGTCATGATCACGTCGCTGTCAAAATTCACCACTCCTACATAGTGCCCGGTGGCGGAGTCAACCGACACCCTTGATACTTCATTGGTTTTTATGTTTTTCAGTTCGACATTTGCATTGATGGGCGTGGTATCGTTGTTCTCCTTCTTAAGGTCTCCTTTTACAAAGAGAACCTTTTCCGGCCGGGCTCCTTCGTAGAGCGGAAAAGAATATACATCCCATCCGCCTTTTCCCTTGAGTTTATTGGAAGCGAAATAACCCGTCTTCCCGTCGGTGCTTACAAAAAATCCAAGGTCATCGGCTTCGGAATTGATAGGGTATCCTATATTTTTCGGAATCCCCCAGTTTCCCGTGCTGTCTGTTTTTGAAAAGAAGATATCATATCCCCCAAGGCCGGGAAGGCCGTCGGAAGAAAAATAAAGCGTGCGGTTGTCAGGATGTACGAAAGGAGATTTTTCGTTTCCGCGCGTGTTGATTTTGTTGTTGAGTTTCAGGGGAGAAGACCACTTCCCTTCCCGGCTTTTTTCGGTTTTATAAATGTCGCTTCCGGACGAAGAATCACGGTTGCTTGCGAAATAGAGAATCCTGCCATCGCGGTCAATACAGGGCTGTGAATCCCATGCTTTCGGATCGTTAACTTCGGGACCGAGGTTTCGTATCTCGCTCCAGGAGCCATTTTCAAAGTCTGAGGTGTAGATGTCGCAGTTGATGATTTTTTCTTCCGGCTTGCAGATGGTGAAGAAAAGGTGGTTATTATCCACCGTGACGGAAGCACCCCCCTCGTTATTATTCTGGTTGAAAGGATAGGGCATGAGATCTCCCTTGTCAAACACATTCACAACCCTTTTGCTGAAGGTGAACTCTTCGATGCTCACAGGCATAATGTCTCCCCTTTTGATTTTATCATAACGCCTGGTGTAAAAGGCAAGTTCATTGTCGGGAGAGATGATAGGGAGATATTCATCTTTCTCGCTGCATACACCCTCAAGGGGCGCAGGGTTAAAGGGTACTTTGTTTTTTAAGATTTTGGCCACCCTGATAAGGCTGTCGGCAAACAGGAGTTGTTCCTCCTTGGCTTTTTCAGATTTTGTGAACTCTTTGAGATACTTTAACGATTCATCATACTGTTCTTTATAGAAAAAATAGGTGCCCAGGTCAAAGTAGGGGAGCTCTGAAAAAGAAGGACAAAGTTCTATGACTTTCTTATAGGCTTCTATGGCTGTCTTATAATCCTCGAGGCGCTTGGCACGCTTCGCCAGGAAAAGATATGCTTCAGGGAATTGAGGTTCTTCTTCCGCGGCAAGGTCAACCAGTTCCCTGCATTTGTCGAAATTTTTTTCAGACTTTGCTTTTTCGAGCAGCTTCCTTGCTTTTGGGTTAGTGACCTTCTGGCAGTTTTTTTCATCTTCCTGCGGAAAAGCAATGTGGGATAGCAGCAGGAGCACCGGCAGAACAAACAGCCTTCTCATCTTAAGGAGGGTTTACCAGCGTGTGGTTTTATTCCGGAGATAATGATCGGCAAGGACGATAGCTGCCATGGCTTCTACCACCGGAACGGCACGGGGTAATACACAGGGGTCATGGCGTCCTTTGCCTTCAAGGTTGATTTCCTTACCCTCTGCATTTACCGTTTTTTGCTTTTGCATAAGGGTGGCTACGGGCTTGAAGGCAACCCTGAAATAAATATCTTCCCCGTTGGAGATGCCTCCCTGTATGCCTCCCGAAAAATTGGTGCGGGTGCGGATTTTTTTGCCGTCGTTATAAAAGATGTCATTATGCTCCGAACCGGTCATCTCTGATCCTGCAAACCCGGAGCCGTATTCAAACCCTTTGGCTGCATGTATGCTCATCATTGCCTTGGCAAGCTCGGCATGCAGTTTGTCGAAAACAGGTTCTCCCCATCCTGCAGGAACGCCCGACACTAAACAAAACACGACTCCCCCTACAGTGTCACCTTTTTTCCTGGCTGCTTCAATGCATGCTTTCATTTTTTCCGCTGTCCGGTTGTCCGGGCACCGGACTTCATTTTTTTCGGTCAGGGAAAAATCCCACTCCCGGTAATCTCCCGGGGTTATGATGCCGCCGACCCGGGAAACACAGGCTTTTATTTCCGTCCCTGTTTTTTTTAAGATGGATTTTGCAATGGCACCTGCCGCCACGCGCGCAGCCGTTTCACGTGCCGAGGCCCGTCCCCCTCCGCGGTGATCCCTGTGACCGTACTTGCTGAAGTAGGTATAATCTGCGTGGGAAGGGCGGAAAGCATCCGCGAGATGTGCATAATCGCCGGGGCGCACATCACTGTTTGGAATGATGACAGCCAGCGGGGCGCCGGTGGTTTTACCATTGTAAACACCGGCAATAATTTCAAAGGTGTCAAGCTCTTTTCTCTGCGATACGAGACGGGACTGACCGGGCCTGCGGCGGCTGAGGTCATGCTTTATGAGTTCTGTGTTAATCTCCATTCCCGAAGGACAGCCGTCAATGATAACGCCCACCACCGGGCCGTGCGACTCCCCGAAAGTAGTTACCCTGAATGCCTGTCCGAATGTGTTACCTGCCATAAAGATTGCTACAGAAAGTAAAAATACAAATATTATGTTTTCTCCCGGTAAAAAAGGAAGCCCTGTGTGTGCAAAATGCACAGTTTGTTCGCCCCGGCAAGCTCAACGAACGGAATCTGTACCCTGAACTTGCCGCAGAATACAGGAAAAAAGTGCGAACATCATACAGCCGGTAGCTCCGGCTCATTTATTAACCCGTTCAAAATCATTATCTTTCGGTTTTAAACAGTATTGTGAAAATCCTGATCAGGAATATTAAGACGCTTGTCCAGGTCCGGGAGAAATCCGCAGGGAAAGTTCGCGGGGCCCTGATGAGGGACCTGCCCTGTCTTGACAATGCCTGGCTGCTGATTAAAGATGGGTTGATTGCCGGTTACGGAAAAATGGAAACACTTCCCGGGCAGGAACACCCGGGTGTCGATATTAGTATTGACGCTTCCGGGAGGCTTGTTTTCCATGTTGGTGCGACTCTCATACACACCTCGTCTATGCCGGAAGCCGTGAGAAGGAATTTACTGACCGTATAAACGGCCTTACGTATGAAGAAATTGCAAAGAGGGGAGGAGGTATCCTCAATTCTGCCCGGAAGCTGCAGGAAACACCGGATGAAGTACTTTTTTCCGCTGCATTGAACAGGCTGGAGGAGATTACTTTTCTCGGAACCGGTGCAGTGGAGATTAAAAGCGGCTACGGTCTTACGCTTAAGGATGAACTCAGGATGCTCAGGGTGATAAAAAAACTTAAGGAGCTTACCCCTCTTTCCATTAAGGCTACATTTCTTGGTGCTCATGCTGTTCCCTCTGAATACAAGGGAAATAAAATAAAGTATGTTGACCTCGTGGTGAATGAAATGCTTCCTGCTGTCGCAGAAGAAGGCCTCGCAGATTTTTGCGATGTTTTCTGCGAGGAAGGTTATTTTACAAAAGATGAAACCATCCGCATTCTTACTGCGGCCGCCGGCTATGGAATAAAAGGAAAGGTCCATGCCGAACAACTCAGCCATACAGGAGGTGTGGAAGCAGGAGTTGACTGTAATGCCGCAAGCGTGGACCATCTTGAATACGTGAATGACAGGGACATTGCGTTGTTGGCACAGTCGGGTGTGGTGCCTACTCTTCTTCCCGGTGCGCAGTTTTTTCTTGGCTTGCCTCACCCTCCCGCCCGGAAAATGATTGACAGCGGCCTCGCGGTGGCTGTGGCTTCTGACTATAACCCCGGCAGCAGTCCTTCGGGAAATATGAATCTCATGACAGCCCTGTGCTGCATACAGTATAAAATGACACCTGCCGAAGCTGTTAACGCCTCTACCATGAACTCAGCCTTCGCCATGGGCGTAGAGTCCTCTCACGGAAGTATTACCCTTGGGAAAACGGCAAACATATTCATCACAGAAAAAATGCCGGGATATGAATACCTTCCTTATTCGTTCGGGAGTAACCTCATTGATACTGTAATTATTAACGGGAAAATTATTAACAAAAAAAAATAGGTATATGGAGAGACTTATAGAATGTGTTCCCAATTTCAGCGAGGGATGTGATATGAATGTCATCAGGGAGATTACCTCGGAGATAGAGAAAGTTGCCGGGGTGAAGCTGCTTAATGTTGATCCCGGGAAAGCTACTAACCGTACGGTGGTGACGTTTGTTGGCACACCTGAGGCTGTTTGTGAAGCGGCGTTCTGCGCCATCAGGAAAGCAGGGCAGCTCATTGATATGAGAAGGCATAAGGGAGAGCATCCCCGCATGGGAGCTACGGATGTGTGCCCGCTTATTCCCGTTGCAGGCATTAGCATGGAGGAGACCGTTGCGTATGCAAAGTCCCTGGGAGAGCGTGTTGGCAGGGAACTCGGGATCCCCGTTTACCTGTATGAATATGCGCAGCCTGATGTTTCCAGGAAGAATCTTTCTGTTATCCGTGCAGGGGAATATGAAGGCTTCTTTAAAAAGATTAAACAGCCGGGGTGGAAACCGGATTTCGGTCCTTCCGAATTCCCTGCAGGAACAGGAGCTACCGTGATTGGTGCAAGGGATTTCCTTGTGGCATATAACGTAAACCTGAATACTACATCCGTACGCAGGGCTAACTCAATTGCTTTTGATGTGAGAGAAGCAGGAAGGGTGAAAAGAGAAGGCAATCCCGTAACAGGAAAAATAGTGACTGACGAAAAAGGGAACCCTGTGAATATTCCCGGCAGCCTGAAGTCCGTGAAAGCTATCGGATGGTATATAGAGGAATATGGGATTGCACAGATTTCCATGAACCTGACCAATATCAACATTACGCCTGTGCATATCGCTTTTGACGAGGTATGCCGTAAAGCCGAAGCACGCGGTATCCGTGTGACAGGATCGGAGCTGGTGGGACTCGTTCCTCTCAAATCCATGCTCGATGCGGGAAAATATTTTCTTGCCAGGCAAAAGCGCTCAGCGGGAGTTTCGGAAAAGGAACTTATAAAAATTGCGGTGAAGTCCCTTGGGCTGGATGAGCTGGCTCCCTTTAAGCCGGGCGAAAGAATTATTGAATACCTCCTTGAGGATAAAACAAAGAAGAAGCTTGTGTCAATGACGCTGGAAGAATTCAGCGATGAAACTGCCAGTGAAAGCCCTGCTCCCGGCGGCGGATCAATTTCCGCTTATATCGGGGCGCTTGGGGTGTCGCTGGGAACCATGGTGGCAAACCTGTCTTCGCATAAGCCCGGCTGGGATGACCGCTGGGAAGAGTTTTCAGTATGGGCGGAGAAAGGCCGGCAGTATAGGGATGCATTGATGAAAATGGTTGATGAAGATACCGGTGCTTTCAACAAAATTATGTCTGCTATGGGGCTTCCCAAAGGAAACGATGAGGAAAAAAAACAGAGAACACAGGCAATTCAGGCCGCCACAAAATATGCAATCGAAGTGCCTTTGAGGGTTATGGAGATATCCTGTGATTCTATGGAAGTGATAAAAGCCATGGCGGAAACCGGGAACCCCAATTCGGTGACTGATGCTGCCGTTGGTGCACTTTGCGCACGCAGCGCCGTTATGGGAGCCTTCCTGAATGTGAAGATCAATGCCAAAGGACTGGCAGATAAGAAGTTTGTCGAAGATGTCATCTCAAAGGGTAATAAAATACAGGAAAGAGCACAAAAGAAGGAAGATGAAATTCTTGCGATAACCGCGGAAAAAATAAAATAACGTATGGCCGCCAGAAAAAGCCTGCTGTTCAGGATTTATTATTCTTTTCCCATGCAGTTGTTTGTTCTTCTGCTGAAGAAGAATCATCTGCTGCTGATATACTGGCTTTTTATATGGAGCTGTATCACCAATAATTTCGCAACGAAATACGGGGTGCCATACCTCTTTCTTGATCCTGAATATACAGGGCATGTGGGCTTCTGGTCGTTTTATATCATGGGTTTCTCTGCAGGGGGGTTTATCATGGCATTCAATATCTCAAGTTATGTGCTGAACGGATTCAGGTTCCCTTTCCTCGCAACACTTTCAAGGCCGTTCCTCAAGTATTTTGTGAACAACTCTTTCCTGCCAATAGCCTTTATTGTAATTTATCTCTGGCAGGTTATTTCTTTCCAGCTTTTTCATGAGTTCCAGGCAAGGGAGGATGTGATTGCCGAAGTGCTTGCATTCCTGCTTGGCATTGCTTCAATTTCTTTCGTCACGCTGACTTATTTCTTTACAACCAATAAGGATATCGGGAGGATGTACGGCCTGGGTTACGAAACCGGGGAGGTTAAAAGTATTGCGGAAGAAATCTCCATAGCAGCCAGAGAAAAGAAATGGGCCGCCATCAGGCGGGCAGCAAGAAAGGGGAAAGAGTGGCCGGTTGATAATTATCTCAGCATTCCTTTCAGGATACGCCTGGTCAGAAGCACTGATCATTACGATAAGGAATTGCTTATGTCTGTATTCAAGCAGAATCATCTGAATGCCGCTATCATAGAGGTGATAGTTTTTGCAACTATAATTCTGCTTGGCTTTTTTCGCGACGTTCCCCTTTTCCGTATCCCTGCCGGAGCCTGTATACTCCTTATTTTTTCCATGCTCCTGATGATTACCAGCGCACTGCGCTTCTGGCTGAGAGGATGGGCATCCTTTCTCCTGATAGCGGGTATTGTTGTTATTAATTATTTTTCACAGTTTGAGGTTTTTACCCAGAGGAATCACGCTTATGGCATGGATTACAAAACGGTTCCGGCCCCTTATTTCCTTGATACCCTGAAAGCTTTGGGAGGCTATGTTAATTATGAGAATGATGTGCTGCATACAATCTCTATTCTTGATAAATGGAAAAAGAAGGCTTCTTCCATCTCGCTTTATCAGGGCAATATGGTTTGGGAGAATGCAAATAAGAAACCAAAGATGATTTTTATCTGCACCAGCGGAGGCGGTATACGTGCGGCGTTGTGGAGCATGCGTACCCTGCAGGTTACCGACAGTATCCTCAAAGGCAAGTTGTTTGACTATACTTCTCTTGTCACAGGTTCGTCGGGCGGCGCCATAGGCGCGAGCTATTTCCGGGAACTTTATCTGGAGAATAAGTCAGGAAAAAAAATAAACTACAGGAACGACAGCTATCTTGCAAATATCTCCAAGGATGTTCTTAACCCTATTGCAGTCAGCATTGCCGTGAATGACCTCTTTGCAGGTTTCCAGAATGTTAAAATCGGGAACTACCGCTATAAAAAAGACAGGGCGTATGAGTTTGAGAGGCAGCTGAACGAGAATACCGGCTATGTCCTCGATAAGCGGCTTATTGATTACCGCCAGCCTGAACTGGATGCTGTAATTCCGATGACCATTTTTAACCCGACTATCATTAACGATGGCCGGCGGCTGTTTATTTCCGCACAACCTGTTTCTTATCTCATCAACCGCGCTCCTTCGGATAATTTCGTTCTTTCACCCATTATTGAGGGAGTTGAATTCACCCGCTTTTTTGAGAAGCAGAATGCATGGAATACCAGATTCACCAGTGTGCTGCGGATGAACGCTACTTTCCCTTATGTGATGCCCACCGTCACGCTTCCCAGCGAACCTCCCGTGGAGGTGATGGATGCAGGCATGAGGGATAACTTCGGCCTCCAGGCCTCCCTGCGCTTCATCTACACTTTCAGGAAGTGGATTACGAGTAACACGAGCGGAATCGTTATGATACAGATACGCGATACGCATAAGGAAATTCCGATTGACAAAAAAAATAACAGCACTATGTTCCAGAATATTACCAGCCCCGTCGGGAACTTTTACGCCAACTTTGCCAAAGTGCAGGACTACAACCAGGACGAACTTTTGCAGTACGCCAGTTCATGGTTCGATGGAAAAATTGATTTTCTGATATTCGAACTTCCCAACGACAGGCAGAAAATTTCACTGAGCTGGCATCTCACTACCCGCGAAAAACAATATATCTATGATGCCATTAACCTCCCCGAAAACCAGCAGTCGCTGTATAGGTTAAGGCAGCTTGTCAGTGACTGACCTTTTTTTTGCTTTCGTGCTTTTGTGTTTTCAGCAGATCCTCTTTACGGGGCAGCAGTCTTGGTATTTCGGCGGCACCATACTGGAAAAAGGTATTCGGGTTCATTGTTGAATTGAAAATATATTCGCCGGGAGCTTTCCCCGGATACCCTCTGACTTCCGTTGTTTTACCGCCTTTCGTTTCTATCTTAAGTGTAAATAAAGGAGTTTTCCCCTCAGGCCTGAAATCATCAGCGTAACGGTAGCCCTTAAACATGCTGATTGCCCCGAAATAATTGTCCATGTTCAAAGTGTCGTTTGTGTCCGAGAACCAAAGAGAATCTTTTTTTACCGCTGCAAACCCGCTGTCGGAAGGGTACCCGAAAATGATCTTTGAAACATCGCTTCTCTCAACCTGGATAAAAGTTTTGTTTCTCCAGTTGTTGATTCCCTGGTTGATGCTCATGCTCAGCAGGCCTGGAACCGAATACACTTCATCTTCATCGGCCATGCGCACATAAGTCAGCCCCGACCGGCTCTGGGGCTGGAACCCGAAACGCCCTATCATGATGTCGCGCAGCTTGTTTTTATGATCATCCAGCAGCTTAACCCTCGTGGCAAGGGAATCGGTGAGCTGAAAATCCTTCCACTTGTCTTTTGATTTTGCGGCGAGATGCTCAGGCTTCATTTTAAGCAGGTCATTGAGCAGGTGTATCACAGCGTTGGTATCGGCTTCCGCATGAAAACTGTCTCTGCCTACCGTCCACCCGTTTTTATTTCTGGTTATCCTTATCTCCCTGTGTGCCTCATTCGTAGGGTAGAGTACTATCTCTGAAACAGCCGCTGAATCAATGACCGGAAATTCCCCCCGGAATGTTTGCTCTGTCTTCTTCTCGAGGAAGAATTTAGATATAAGAAAGAGTCCTGCAAGGGCTGCAAGGACAATCAGCAGAAAGTTGTTTCGCTTAAGCATAATTTTCCTCCATTCTTCTTACGCGTAAGTTTCTTTTCACCTGCATCCTGATCACCCCGTAACCGATGACAAGCAGGATGGGTAAAAGGAAATTGATGTATTTGAGCATTGATTTTGTTCCGTCTTCGATCTGGTCAATGGGGCGGGATGTTACACCTTTTGTCCTCAGTTCAATAAGCCCGGTGTCGTCCGAAAGCCAGTCAATGCTGTTGGCCATCAGGCTTACATTGTCGGGTTGAAGTTGCTGCGCCTGTCCCCTTTCCCCGTTTACGGCAAAGTCACCGTCAGAAATGATTACGATTTTTGATTTACTTCCGCCGGATATCTTTCCTTCAAGAACACCCGCAACAGGGATTAGGGGAATGGTAAAATCCCTTTCAGCCCAGTGTTTGCTGATGTCAAAAAACAGGGGTGCCTTGGCAAGTCCTGACTTATCGGAAGTGGTGGCGATTGTTGTAAAGACAAGAGAAGAATCTCCCTTTCCGGTAAAGCGTATGGGGCTTGCAAACTGGAACATTACAGCCTCGAGCCCCTTGGTGATCGGGTGGGCGCTGAATTTCTGTATGATGGGAAGATAAGGGAAAGCCACAGGGGTGTTGAACCTGAACGCTCCCTGCTGCTGCTGTACCGTTACGCTCCCGCAACGGGCATCAATTACAAAGCTGTCGTCAATTTCCAGGCCTTTGGCTTTCAGCCAGGATTCCAGCCCTGTGGAAATCACAGACCCGCTGGCAGTGCTGAAATCACCCTTAACCCTGTTCATTGCCACAAGCATTCTTCCGCCTCTTGCAAGAAAAGCATCCAGTTGTGCGAGATGGGAGGGAGGGAAGGTATCCTTCGGGGCAACGATTGCAAGGGTTTTGTATTTTTCAGGTATGCTGCTGGTGTCGCTCAGCGTAAGCGGGTCGACCTGGTATAAGATGTTCAGTGCGCTGCCTACCTGAGAAAGTTGCTCCATGGGTGGTTCGCCATGCCCCTGTATAAAGGCAACGGAAGGTTTCTCTTTCACGGATATTTTTTTGATGCTGGTGGACAGTGCATATTCCATGGCTGTTCCAGGCTGCATAAAAGGTATAGCTTCCTTCTGCTCGCCTTTTTGCACGACCGCCCCGAGGAAAGCTTTCTGTTGTTTCATCTGGTCTTTCTCCCTTACATTTATCATGACCGGCTGGATGCCGTTCTGCATGGCATCTCTTTCTTTCTCCTCGTTCTCCGAAGGGTTGATGAACTCATATACCACGTTACCCCTGGAAAGATTTGCATATTCAATCAGCATTTCTTTGAAATCTTTTCTTGTCCTTGCAATATCAGGAGGAAGATTTTCTGAAAAATAAGCCTTCACCGTAACGGGTTCTTCAAGCCCGCTGAGGATGTCTTTGGTTGCCTTACTCATGGTATATTGCTTTTCTTTTGTCATGTCGAAACGAAGGAAGAAGTGGTCCGACAAGAGGTTTAAGAACAGCAGAACCCCGGCCATCAGGGCAATGGAGGTGTAGAATGCATTTTTGTTTTTCATGGAAGTGAAGATCTTTTTATTCTGAAATTTTTCTTTTTGTAAGCGACAACTCGGCAAGGAACAGCCCGATAAAAATAATCGAGATGAAATAGATGATGTCTTTGGTATCTATCACTCCCCTCGAAAGAGATTCGAAATGTGTGCCAAGACTCAGGGTGTTGAACAGTTCTCCCGTGAAACCTGTGAAATTGCCCGCGAGCACACCGAAAATAATATGGAAGAAGAGCCCGATAAACAGTGCGGACAGGAATGCTACAATCTGGTTGTTGGTAACGCTGCTGGTGAATAACCCTATGCTGATATACGCTGCACTCATCATCATCAGGGCAAAATACCCGCAGAGGATACTCCCGTGGTCAACCTTTCCTATGTTGGCGATGGTAACATAGTAGGGGAGGGTGAAGAGCAGGGCAATGCAGATGAGAATAAACGAGGAAAGAAATTTTCCCGCAACTACCTGCCTGTCGGTCACTGCTTTTGTGAGCAGCAGCTCAATGGTGCCTGTCTTTTTCTCTTCAGCCAGCAGGCGCATAGTCAGGGCAGGGATGAAGAAGAAGAGCGTCCAGTAAGCAATCCCGAAAAATCCCTGGAGAGAGGCCTGCCCTATCAGAAATATATCTGACCCGTAAAGCCATGTAAAAAACCCGCTGAATCCAAGGAATAAAACGAGCAGGATATATGCAATCAGCGAATCAAAGAACGACTGCAGCTCACGTTTAGCTATAATCCATGTTGCTTTCATAACAGTATTTTATTAGTTCATTGTCAGGTTCCTGAAAATATCTTCGAGCTTGGTTTCGAGCACCGACATTTCTGTCAGCGTCCAGCCTTTGTTAACACAGAGTCTGAAAATCTCTTTTCTTGATGAAGTCATCGGCCGGCTCTGGATTTCAAAGCGGTTCATCTGCCGGTCAAGAAAATCAACAACTGCTACGGTGGGAACTTGTTTTATGGCATTGAAAATTTCGTTCACATCCCCGTCTTCGATTTTTATTTTCAGCATTTCACGTCCTTCTGCCTGCTGCCTCAGTGAACTGGCAGTTCCGTCTGCCACAATTTTACCTTTGTTTATAATGAGGATACGGTCGCAGGTGGCCTCTACCTCAGGAAGTATATGGGTAGACAGTATGACTGTTTTTTCCCTGCCGAGTTCCCGGATGAGTTTTCTTATTTCAATGATCTGGTTGGGATCGAGCCCTGATGTGGGCTCGTCGAGCACCAGGATGTCAGGATTGTGTATCATCGCCTGTGCAAGGCCCACTCTTTGCTTGTAGCCCTTCGAGAGTTCTCCTATTTTCTTATGTTTCTCTGCATTGAGTCCGCAGCGTTTCACCATGTCCGCCACACGCTGGTTGATTTCTCCTGAGGAGACACCCTGGAGCGCTGCACAAAATTCCAGGTAGTCCATCACAGGCATATCGGCATAAAGCGGGTTGCTCTCGGGAAGGTATCCGATGTGGCGTTTCAGCTCATCGCCGGAATCCTTTATGGATTTCCCCCCGATGGTGATATCACCTCCTGATGAAGAAAGATACCCGGTGAGGATTTTCATTGTGGTGCTTTTCCCTGCACCGTTTGGTCCCAGGAAGCCAAGTATTTCACCGGTCTTTACCTCAAATGAAATATCATCCACGGCACGCTGCGCACCGTATTTTTTGCTCAGTTTACTGATGGATATGTCCATGGCAGATGTGTTGTTGTTTTTAAACCCGTCTTAAACGGAAAAGGTGATGAAATATTTTATGAACTGCAAAATTATATAAAAAGTTACACTAACAAAAACAGCAATAAACCCCTAAATCCGCCTAAGTGGAGAAGAATATAAAACCTTTGAATAGCCTGTAGATAAGGGGAGTATGAGTAAGGGGAGCAGCCGGAATCTTCGTGCTGTCTAATGCCAAAAGTGAATCTTGTGCTAATGAACCCAAACTGATGAAAAGAAAAACAACAATTGTGAAAAGTAGTTTTGGTTTTTTCATGGAACACTTTTAAAAAGTGGAAATGTATGTGTGGGAATTGTTAATGCAAAAGAGAAAATTAATCATCATTGTCCGACAAAATTATGAAAAAATAATGGGTGAGCCTTAAAGTCCACCCGGACGAGTTAGTATTTCCATAGCTTTTCAAGCTGCCTGATAAACCGTTCTTCGGGTAAAAACTGCTTTTCAAGAGCGGGAGACATTGGAACGGGGGTGTCCAGTGCACCGCAGCGGATAACAGGAGCATCAAGATATTGGAAACATTCCGTAGTAACACAGGCCGTAATCTCTGCGCCTATCCCGCCGGTGAGGGTGTCCTCGTGGAGGACAATCAGTTTGCCGGTCCTCCGGACGGACTCCAGTACGGTTTCCTTATCCCATGGCAGCAGGGAACGCAGGTCAATCAGATCGGCAGATAAACCAGCCAGTTGCTGCAGCGCATTAACCGCCCAGTGAACGCCCATCCCGTAAGTTACTATCGTGAGATCAGACCCTTCGCTCAGGAGAGCAGCCTTGCCTATTTCAATGGTAAAATAATCGTCCGGGACATTCCCCGTTATGCTTCTGTATAATGCCTTGTGCTCATAATACAGCACTGGATTCTGGTCCTCTATTGCAGCGCATAAAAGGCCTTTTGCATCATGTGGAGAAGATGGATAAACTATTTTCAGTCCGGGCACGTGGAAAAACCACGCCTCGGTAGACTGCGAATGGAACGGGCCTGCACCGACGCCGGCGCCCGTCGGCATCCTTATCACCGTGTCGGCATACTGTCCCCATCGGTAGTGGGTTTTCGCTAAATTGTTTACGACCTGGTTAAACCCGCAGCTGATAAAATCGGCAAATTGCATCTCGATGATTGACTTATACCCGTTAACCGAGAGCCCAAGCCCCATGCCGAGTATGGCCGACTCACATATCGGGGTGTTCCGTACTCTTTCTTTTCCAAATTCCTCTACGAAGCCTTGTGTGGCCTTGAACACTCCCCCGTATTCTGCAATGTCCTGTCCCATTATGATCAGGTTTCCGTGGCGTTTCATAGCCTGCCTCATGCCGTCAGTAATTGCATCAATGAAACGCTTCTCTGTTCCGGTTTCCGAAGATGCAGAGATTAAAGGCGCAGGAGCGGCATACATATCTCCCAGTTCAAGGGCTATATCAGGAGCGGCCTCGGGTTCTGAGAAGGTGATTTCAAGATGGTGTTCAATTTCCCTCCTGATTCCTTCTTTCGCTTTAGTGCATTCCGCCTTCTGTACAACTCCTTCCCTGAGGAGGTACTTTTCATAATTGGCGACGGGATCTTTTTTTGCCCATTTTTCAATAAGTTCACCGGGCACATATTTTGTTCCTGAAGCCTCTTCATGCCCACGCATCCTGAAGGTGAGGCACTCAAGCAGGAAAGGCCTGCTTTTTTCCCTTATAGAATTCCTGATTTTACTTACTGCCGAATAAACTTCAAGGATGTTGTTTCCGTCAACCTGTACAGCCTCAATTCCATATCCTGTGGCCTTATCAATAAACTGCTTGCAGCGGAACTGCTCCAGGGATGGGGTAGAAAGGCCGTACCCGTTATTTTCTATCACGAATATCACAGGGAGGTCCCATACTGCCGCAACATTAATTGCTTCGTGAAAGTCTCCCTCGCTTGTGCCCCCGTCGCCCGTAAAAACAGCCGTTACCTTCTTGTTTTTTTTTAAAAGATCTGCCAGGGCCACACCGTCAGCCACTCCCATCTGTGCGCCGAGGTGGGAGATCATTCCGATGATATGATGCTCTTTTGTCCCGAAGTGGAATGACCTGTCCCGGCTGCGGGTAAATCCACCGGGCTTTCCCATGAACTGTGAAAATAAGCGGTGGAGCGGAATTTCCCGTGAAGTAAAAACACCAAGGTTGCGATGCATTGGAAGAATGAAATCTTCTTTGTCAAGTGCATTGGCAACACCCGCCGCAATGGCTTCCTGCCCTATGCCCGAAAACCATTTGGCAAGTTTTCCCTGCCTGAGCAGGATGAGCATTTTCTCTTCGATCATCCTTGGCCTGAGAAGAGAATGATAAAGCTGTCTTAAAAGTTCTTCGGGGTAATCGTTACGGTTGTATTTCATGGGGAAGAAAAATATTGGCATACAAAAATATCAAAAATCGGTATCTTTAACCCGCCTTCGTGTTCCGCTACGGCGGACAAGAGGGTTCGGGGCTTGCCAGGGGTTAATATACTATTTTAATCCCCCGCTCTTATTCCGGGAGTGTTAAGGAAAATATTTAAAGCAATGTGGCAGAAGATTACAGTGATAATAATTACCGGTATTTCGGTATTTTATCTGATGCGGCGTTTTTTAAACTTCCGCAAACGAAAAGATGAGGGGTGTGAAAAATGTATGCCGGATCAGAAAGAAAAACTTTCCGGCTGAGCAACAAAAAAGGGGCGCACGCGCCCCTTTTTTGTTGAATGAACGAGAATTATTTTTTCTCTTCTTTCTTCTTTGTGGTGTCTGCAGCAGCGGCAGCAGAATCAGCAGCAGCTTTCGCGGCTTCTTCAGCCTGCTTGGCAGCAGCTTCCTGTGCGGCTTTCGCAGCAGAATCAGCAGCGATAGAGTCCATCTTCGCTTTTTCAGCAGCAGCTTTTTCTTCTGCGCCCGGACCACATGCATAGAATGCCATCATTCCGGCAAATGCAAATAATGCAAGTAACTTTTTCATTTTTGTGTAATGGTTTAATGGTTTGGTTTTGTTAACAAAATTGTGCAAATGTATATCTAATTTTTAATTCAGCAAGAATTTTAATTTTTTTTCCTGTTTTTTATTTTGAAAGATTCACACAGGGTAAGAGAAAAACAAAGCGGAATCCCCAAAATGATAAGTGCAAAAAAAAGAAGGAAGACGGTACTGTCTTCCTTCTTTCACATTAATTATATGGAGCGTTACTTTTTGATGGTAGCACCAGGCCTTATAGCAGCTTTCTCCTTTACGGTTTTCTCTTCTTTCTTGGGAGCAGCAGCTTTGGCTTTTGGTTTGGCCTTTTTCGCAGCCGCTTCTTCGGCTTTTGCGATAGAGTCCTGCTTTGCCTTTTCTATGACAGCAAGTGAGTCGGCCTTGGCTTTTTCGATCGCAGCGTTGGCAGCATTCATGCTGTCCTGTTTGGCTTTTTCTACAGCAGCGATGGAATCCTGCTTTGCTTTTTCAGCAGCAGCCTTTTCTTCTGCGCTGGGGCCGCAGGCATAGAATGAAGCCATTCCAGCAAGGGCGAGTAATGTTAAAACTTTTTTCATTTTTTTAAATTAAATTTTTGAATTTTTTGGGAATGTGCCGGCAAAGATATAGTTTTTCAATATTCAAAAACAAAATTTTTTTATATATCTTTGCGCCTGCCTGTAAAAATCAGGATTACAATATCCAAAATAACAAACTAAAAATGCTTAACATGAACAAGAAAATTTTAACATTCGGCGCGATAGGATTTCTTGCCGGCAGCCTTTCCTTTGTTGGTTGCAAAAAAGATGATACTACTCCCCCCGAAATTTCTCTCAAGGGTGCAAGCACCATCGAAATTGACCTCGGCGACACATTTACTGATCCCGGAACTTCTGCTTCCGATGACAATGACGGGGATCTCTCTACCAAAGTTACTGCTTCCGGCACTGTTAACAATACGCAGGTCGGCACATACACCATCACCTATTCAGTGAGCGATGAGGCTGGTAACCCCGCTGCGGATGTAACAAGGGAAGTGAAAGTAAGAAGCAATAAGCTTGCTGGTACTTATGCGGTTGATGATGCAATAACCGGCACCTACAACGGTTCCGTTCAGTATAATGTAACCGTAACCCAGTCTTCTACAGCTTACAATAAGATAAATATTCAGAATTTCGGAGGCTATGGAAACTCCGTGACTGTATATGCTTATGTGGAAGGAACCAATATTACGATCCCTTCCCAGATTCCCACAGGCATGCCTACTACCCCTGTTGATATCACAGGAACTACAATCTCCGGCGCAAGCGGAACATACAATGGCGGTATGTTTAAAATTACAAGTGTTTCTTACACTGCTGTTTACCCTAACAGCATTGGAGCAGACAGCGGCGTTGCTACCTATACCAAGCAGTAATTTGTGGTGAACTCCTCAAAAACCCGCCCGGATGCGAAACCCGGGCGGGTTTTTTTATTGATGATTGAACACTCATACTGGCTAAAAGCTGAAAAAATCGTTCGGATAGTATGGCAGCACCTTTTTTACAGTTAAAGATTTCTGTCAAAAGAATTGGAATCATTATGCTCCTGTATTCATTGTGCAGGCTGCTGTTCCTTCTTTTTAATATTAATTATTTTTCAGGAACGGGAACAGGAGCTATGCTTCTGTCGTTCGTGTATGGAATACGTTTCGATATTTCCGCTGTTACTTATACCAATGCTTTTTTTATTTTTTTTTCTCTTCTTCCATTTGCTTTTTTCGCCAACTGGTACCAGCGGGTACTTAAAATTGTCTTTTATCTTTTCAATATTCCGGCCTTGCTCCTTAACTGCATTGACCTTGCTTTTTTCCGCTTTACCCTTAAACGGACCACAGCAGACATTTTTTACCTTTTTAAGGTTGATAACGATGTTAAAAATGTACTGCCAAAACTCATAACCGACTTCTGGTATATTCTTCTGGTGCTGATTGTACTCGTTTTCATTGCGGAATATCTCTACAGGAGAACTATGGAAAGAAATGTGGTTGCAAAAGAAGGCCGTAATGTACTGCAGTTCTTTGCTTACACTGTTATACTGGTTGTTGTTGCGGGGCTTGGCGTAATCGGCGCAAGAGGCGGAATGCAGTTACGGCCGGCAGGAATTATTAATGCGGCAGAGATTCAAAATGAAAAACAGGCGTCTCTTGTTCTCAATTCTGCCTTCACCGTAATTAAAACCCTGTTTAAAAATGAACTGAAGGAAGTTGCTTATATGCCTGCGGAAGAATGTGAACGGATCTTTCCCCTGCGCCATGAATATCACAAGCAGCCTCTTTTAAGAAATGTTAACGTGGTGATCATTATTATGGAAAGCTTTTCTTCTGAGTATATGGCTGGCATGAGCGGGAGAAAAGGGTATACACCCTTCCTGGATTCCCTTGCAGGCCAGGGTCTGCTTTTCCGCAATGCCTTTGCAAACGGGAAGCGATCCATCGATGCCATCCCCGCAATTCTTGCCGGGATACCGGAACTGATGAACAACCCTTATATCACATCTGCATATTCCGGTAACAGGATTAGTGGTATTGCAGGTTTGCTGAGGGAAAAAGGATACAGCACCTCTTTTTATCACGGGGGCATACGCGGCACCATGGGTTTCGATGCCTTTACAAAAGCAGCAGGCTTTGAACAATACTTGGGCAAGGAAGATTATGGGGATGACAAAGATTTCGATGGAACTTGGGGAATCTATGATGAGGAGTTTTTTGGTTTTTTTGCAGATAAGCTCAGCACTGCCCCCAGGCCTTTCCTGTCATGCATATTTTCGCTCTCTTCCCACCACCCTTACTCCATACCCGGAAAGTATAAAAATAAATTCCCGGAAGGTTCACTGCCCATCCATAAAAGCATAAGGTATTCTGACTTTGCGCTCCGTGAGTTTTTCAGGAAAGCCTCCTCCTCCTCATGGTTTGACAGCACTCTCTTTGTCATTACCGCAGATCATACCGGTCCCTCGGATAACCCCCGCTACCAGACCAGGACAGGTATGTTCAGCATACCTCTTGTTTTTTATATGCATGGCAGCAGTTTAAAAGGAGTCTCTCTGGAAATGGCGCAGCACATAGACATACTTCCTTCAGTCCTTGAGATCCTTGGTTATGATAAACCTTTTTACGCTTTCGGCAACAGTATTTTTGATACTTCGGCAACACATTATGCAATCAGCTTTCTTAATAACTCATATCAGTTTGTTTCGGGAGATTATGCCCTTGAGTTTGAAGATACCGCATCCTCCCGTTTATATCACTATATTTCTGACACCCTCCTTCTGAACGATCTTTCCCGGGCAGAGCCGGCAATAAAAAAAGAATTGGAAACCCGGACCAAAGCCTTTATTCAGCTATACAACAACCTGATGATTAATAACAGGCTGAGGGGGAGGGAGTAGAAAGAGATCTATTGCCTTTCTGCGTCTCGGCTGCCTTCTGATGCTCGTCTATGTAATGCTTGACGGGAATCATTCTCAGAAATACCCAATGGTCAATTTTGTTGCTTTAATGTTAAACCATTTGTTGGCAATGGTACCATTGCCGGACCTGCCATTTATATCCCTCCGGGTACATAAATTTTTTTATTTTTACAGCATGCATAAGATTCGCCATTAAGAATAACAGCATCTGAATATGAAAAAGTTAATGCTACTCCTTGCAGCACTGGCAGTTTCCCTCACCGGGTATGTCCAGACGGCTGAAAGCTATTTTAAACAGGGCGAAAAGAAATATGAAGCAGGAAATTTTCATGATGCCATTACATTATATACCAGGGCTATCCAGACTGACCCGGGTAAAATCAATTATTACATCAGGCGCGGTTTCTGTAAAGGCCTTGATAACGATTACAAAGGCGCCATTGAGGATTATTCCAAAGTGATACAGATGGACCCGAAACACCGGTGGGCATATGTTTCAAGAGGAAGTGCAAAAAACAGGCTGGGTGATTACAAGAGCGCAATGGAAGATTTCAACAAGGCGCTTGAACTTGATCCGTCAGACCAGGAAGCCTATAACAACAGGGGCTTTTCCAAAAAAATGCTCGGCGATAAGGAAGGTGCCTGCGAGGACTGGCAAAAGTCGAAGAAGCTTGGAAATGAAGAAGCAAAGATTATTCTGAAAAATAATTATTGTAAATAAAATCACTATGCCCCGCTGTTCCCTTGCTCTTGCAGCCCTGTTTTCAATCCTTACCTTAAACTCTTTCACGGCTTTGATGCCGGATGACAGGGACTGGAATGATTGCCTTAAGAAATATGAATCGAAGTGGGGAGAATACTGTGTACAGTGCCAGGATTATAAAAACAGTTACCGCGTGAACCTCAGGAACGTGTGTGCCGAAAAAATTGATGCAAAGGTCGCTGTGCAGGAATCGGATAAGAGATGGAGAACTTTTATCAAAACACAGATGTCCCCCGGTGATACAATGATTGCCTATGCCTGTAATGGAACCGGGAAATACCTCTACTGGGTATGCAGGGCGGGAGATAAATCCACCGTATTGCCGTCGGATGAGGAAATCAATGCCGGGTACAGCAAGTAAAGCTGATGTATAAATATTTTATCCGCCCGTTTCTCTTTCTGTTCCCTCCCGAAACGGCACATGGGCTGGCTGCTTTTTTTCTCAGGTTAATTGTTTTGGTGCCTGGACTCTCTCTTATTATCAGAAAAATATACTCGGTTCAGGATCCGCGTCTTGAACGTAATCTTTTTGGCCTTACTTTTCCCAACCCTGTGGGCCTTGCAGCAGGATTTGATAAGAATGCCACGCTTATTGATGAGCTTGCCTGCCTGGGGTTCGGGCATATTGAGATTGGCACCGTTACCCCTCTTGCCCAACCCGGCAACCCCAGGCCGCGCTCGTTCAGGCTTAGCGGGGATGATGCCCTGATGAACCGTATGGGTTTTAATAATGACGGAGCGGAGGAGGTGATAAAAAAACTCAGGAATAGAAAAACAAAAATCATTATAGGCGGAAATATCGGTAAGAATAAAATTACTGCATACGAGGCTGCTGCCGGTGATTATGAAAAATGTTTTGAAAAATTATTTGATTTTGTGGATTATTTTACGGTGAATGTGAGTTCTCCCAATACTCCCGGGCTCAGGGCGTTGCAGGATAAAGAGCCTCTCCTGAAACTGCTTTCCGGACTGCAGAACCTGAACAGAAAGAAAAAAAAGCCTAAGCCTTTATTGCTTAAGATTGCTCCCGACCTTTCGGACCTTCAGCTGGATGATGTAATAGAAATTGTCAAAACACTCGGGATTGACGGAGTGGTTGCAACAAATACTACCCTCAGCAGGGAAGTTCTTTCTTCCGACAGGCAAAAAGCCCTGAAACTGGGCGACGGAGGAATCAGCGGAAAGCCTTTGTCAGCAAGGGCTACAGAGGTTATCAGGTATCTGTCAGAAAAGTCCGGGAATACATTCCCTATAATAGGAGTGGGGGGAATCCACTCTCCCCAGGATGCCATTGATAAGATAAAAGCAGGGGCAACCCTTGTGCAGCTTTATACCGGTTTTATATACGAAGGGCCGGCCCTCGTGAGGAAGATAAATAAGGCTATTCTCAATAATAATATATGAGGAAAACACTTGTCTCAGTACTTTTCGTTTCACTGCTTCAATGCGGTGTGTTTGCCTCTAAAAGAGATTCTCTTGAAACGCTTCTCAAAACCTCCCGCGAAGATACTTCCAAGGCAATTCTTCTCCTGCGCCTCAGTGAAGATATCCGGTTTACGGACCCTCCCGCCGCCATGGATTACGGGAAACGTGCCGTGAACCTGGCAGAGAGGCTTGGCGCTGACAATGAGAAGGATAAATCACCTGCATATAAAAGAGTTGCAGCATTGACACTCATTAATTATGGCAACCTTTTAAAGGAGCGCTCTGACTTTGAAGGGGCTCTGGCATCTTATAAGAAGGTTGCCCGTATAGCTGCTGAAATAAAAAATGATTTGTTTCTTGCCAAGTCCATTATAAATCAGGGTATTACATATTCTTCAAAAGGAGACTTCCTGCGAGCTATTCCCCTCCTTTTTGAAGGTATGAAGATCGCTGATAAGCTTCAGGATAAAGGTCTTGTCGTCGTGGCTCTCATTAATATCGCCCAGGCTTACAAAGTGCAGAAAAACTATGATCTGAGCCTCAGTTACTATGACCAGGCCCTCAGGATAGTTGATGAAAAAGGTGATAAACTCAAATACATCGGCATCATGAATAATAAAGGTCTGGTATACCAGGAAACGGGAAGATACGCCGAAGCAATTGAAGCCTTTGAAAAAACGGCAAAGATATCGGATGAAATGCATGATATCATTAATAAAACCAAAGCCGTTTCAAATATTGCAGTAGTATATTATTCACAGAAGAAATACGACAAGGCCCTGGAAAGTTTTTTTAATGCGCTCAGTATTTTTGAAGCCAATGGCTTTAAATCGGATGCCGCCAATACAATTAATGCAATCGCATCCATTTATGTTGAGAAGGGTAATCTTGAAAAGGGAATCACATATCTTATGAAAGCTCTTTCAATGGCAAAGGAGCAGGGGGATATGGATCTCCTGCAAGCCGTATATGATAACCTTTCCCAGACATTCGAAAGAAAAAAAGATTTCCGGGAGGCATACCGCTATCATATACTTTATACGCAGGTGAAAGACAGCCTTTTTAATCTTGAGAATACAAAAAATGTTTCAAAGCTTCAGACCGAATATGAAACGGACAAAAAAAATAAAGAAATACAGCTGCTCAATAAAGATAAGCAGATACAATCCTCACAGCTTAGATGGCAAAAGTCTCTTAACTACGGCGTTATCATGGGTCTTCTTTTGTTTGCCGCGCTTGCTTTTTTCATCTACCGCGGTTACCGGGAGAAAAGAAATGCCAACAGGACATTGGAAGTTAAAAACCGGAAACTCGAACAGGCATATCATATTATTGAGCTTAACAGGGATGAGATTGTTCAGAAAAATAAAGATATAACTGACAGCATCAACTATGCCCGCCGGATACAGCAGGCTATTCTCCCTCCTGTTGAGATGGTTTATAAAACGCTCGGCGACTCATTTATTGTGTATAAACCCAAAGATGTTGTCAGTGGTGATTTTTATGTATTCTCCCAGAAGGGAAGTAAGGTTATATTGGCTGCTGTTGACTGTACGGGGCACGGGGTTCCCGGCGCTTTTATGAGCATGATCGGCAATGACCTTCTAAACCAGATTATTGTTGAAAAAAATATTACCAGGCCTTCTGAGATACTTGATAACCTGCATCTTGGTGTCAAACAGGCACTGAAGCAGGACAGGGAAGGTTCTGAAACCCGCGATGGGATGGATGTCGCATTATGCGTGGCCAATATGAAAGATCATACGATTGAGTACGCCGGTGCCAACCGCCCGCTGTGGATCGTGAGAAAAACCGCGGCTCCCGTTATAGAAGAGATTAAGCCCGACAAATATCCCATTGCAGGCTTGCAGACCGGAGAAGAAAGAATATTTACCAACCATTCCCTGCTGTTTAATCCTGGGGATACTTTTTATATTTTTACCGATGGCTATTCCGACCAGTTCGGAGGTGAAGACGGGAAAAAATTCATGTCAAAAAGATTTAAAGAACAATTGCTGTCGATCCAGCATCTCCCCATGAGAGAACAGGGAAGGAAAATCGAAGAGAAATTTGAATCATGGAGAGGAGATCTTGAACAGGTGGATGATGTGCTTGTGCTTGGCTTCAGGTTGTAATAAAATTAAAAAACAGTATGCAGGCAATTAACAGGAAAACAGCACCTGCCTTCGGGCAGCTTGAAAAAATAGATATCATCCGGGCCAGTGAGAAAAAACTGGATAACGGGATTCTTTTATACTATGTGTCGGCCGATATTCACGACCTGGTTAAGATTGAATTTATCTTTCCCGCCGGAAAATGGTTCGACACGAAACCTATGATTTCTTTCGTCACCAACAAGATGCTCACCGAAGGGACAAAAAACAAAACAGCTGCGGAAATTGCAGCTGCGATTGACTATTACGGGGCTTTTCTTCAAACAGAAACAACTGCTGATTTTGCAACCGTATGCATCTTTTCACTCAACAAACATCTTTCAAAGCTGCTTCCGGTAGTGAAAGAAATCCTTACAGAGCCCTTATTCCCGGAGAAAGAGAAAGAAATATTTATCCGCAACAAAAAGCAGCAGCTTGAAATCAGCAACGAACAGGTGGATTATACCGCCCGGAAAAAATTTGCCGAAGCCCTCTTCGGATCCGCCCACCCTTATGGTCATTATGTGAAACCCGAAGAGTATGATGCGGTTGAACAGCAGTATATGATTTCTTTTTACCGGCAGCATTATAATTACAGGAACTGCAGGATTATTGTCTCCGGGAAGGCAGATGATAATGTGCTCAGCCTGGTCAACCGGACTTTCGGAACTGATAAATGGAATGACACGGGAGAGTCTTCTCTATTGACTATGCCCGTTCATACGCCTTCTCCTTCACCTGTAAAGAATAATCATTTTGAAAAGAAAGATGCAGTTCAGTTTGCTATCAGGATCGGGAAACCTCTTTTTAACAAAACACATCATGATTACCCCGGGCTGCAGGTGCTGAATACTGTTTTGGGCGGCTATTTCGGCTCAAGACTGATGTCAAATATCCGGGAAGATAAGGGATTCACCTATGGGATAGGTTCCGCTCTTGTTTCCCTCACTAATGCAGGTTACTTATATATTGCAACTGAAGTGGGTGCAGAAGTGTGTAATCGTGCTGTAGATGAAATTTATGCCGAAATAGCCCGTCTGGCTGAGGAGCCTGTTGGAAAAGACGAATTGCAGCTTGTCAGGAATTATATTATGGGCACTTTTCTGAAGAGCATTGACGGGCCTTTTGCCCTTGCCGATAAATTCAAAGCTATAATGCTGTATGGGCTGGATTACAGCTACTACGATACCTTTATCTCCACTGTTCAGAATATTACTCCCGACGGATTGCTCGGTCTGGCAAAAAAATATTTTGGCAGAGATACCTTTTACCAGGTGACAGTTGGAAAATCCTTTGAAAAAAGTTGATATTCCCGCATTTATTTTGTAAATTTGCCATTAGGGATATCTCTATCAATTCATTAGGTGAAACGACTCCTTCTTATCCTTTACTCTTTTCTTATTCTTATTCCAGCCCGTGCCTCTCATCTCATGGGGGGAGAGATCACATGGGAATGCCTGGGTACAGGAGAGTTTGTTTTTACTATGAAGATTTACCGCGACTGCAATGGCGTTTCGGGCCCTTCTTTCGCTTCGCTCGCTGTATGGAATTGCCCCGGGGTGACTTCCATCCCTTTGAATAAGATTGCCCAGAACGATATTTCTCCCGTATGCAATGCAGCCGGACCGGCCATCACCTGTGCAGGTGCTACAGGAACTACCGACGGGGCTGTTGAGGAGTTTGTGTTTGAATCCAATCCCATTATGCTTCCGGGGGTTCCGCCTGCCAATGGGTGGATATTCAGCTGGAGCAGCTGCTGCCGCAATGCTGCCATTGTCAATCTTTCCATTCCCAGCGCCGGCTTTACACTTCGGGCCATCATGTATCCCTATAATGCTTCAAACACAAGCCCCTGCTATGACTCGTCTCCTGTGTTCGCAGAAAGGCCCTCTACAATTATCTGTACCGGCTATCCTTTTACTTTCAGTCATAACGCATGGGACAAAGACCTCGACTCCCTCGTTTATACATGGGACCAGCCCCTCGAGGAAATATACACCGGGCCCTGGAGCGGATCCAACCCTTCCCCCATACCTTTTTCCTCCGGCTATAGTATGACAAGTCCTCTTCCCGGCGTTACGCAGAATGCCAATAACGTACCGGCCGTTCTTAATCCAAGTACCGGTGAAATTTCATACACCTCTTACACTTCCGGCGCTTATGTGACTGTTATCAAAGTGGCTGCATACAAGTGCGGGCAAAAGGTGGCGGAGGTTTTCAGGGAGATACAGGTGGTGCTGCTGTCCTGTGGCACGAATACTCCGCCTGATGTAACACCTCCCTTTAAAGATCCTCTGACAGGTCTTTATACCTCATACGCCGATACGGTTTATGCGGGAGATCTTGTAAACTTTACCCTCTCTGCCACCGACTTTGAATATCTCCAGAACGGAAACCCACAGTATTGCTTCCTGAGCGCCAGCGGCAGTGAATTCGGCACCGGGTATGTCAATACCGCTTCCGGCTGTCTGAATCCTCCCTGCGCTACACTCAGCCCGCCGCCCGGAGACTCTGCTCAGTTCGGGATAGCTACCACATTCAACTGGCAGACTGATTGTAACCACCTTGGATACTCTACCCAGTGCCTTACATTCTCCAACACTTACACCTTTGTGATAAAAATTTTTGATGATTATTGCCCAGCGCCCGGACTTAACTTTTCAAACATATCCATTACCATTCTTCCTCCCCCTGTGCTTGATGCTCCTGACCTGAGATGTGTATCCGTGCTGCCCAATGGAGATGTTTCGCTGTCATGGATAGTGCCACCCGATACTTCCGCCAGGTTCAGGAGTTATTATGTGTATGAAGCATCCGGTGCGGCAGGGCCTTTCACCAAGATAGACAGTATCTCCAATTACAACCAGACATCCTATACTCATGTTGGAGCGGGTGCAAATACAGCTCCGAAATATTACTACATGACAACAAGATCAACCTGCTTATGGCAGGTGTCCGGATCATCGGATACGCTGAAGTCCATGAAGCTGGATGTGACCAATCCCAACAATGGCATGGCGGATCTTTCCTGGAATGCCATTCATTCGCCCAACCTGCCTTCTTCATCCGGGTGGTACCGCATCTACAAGGAGTACCCGCCGGGGACATGGTCTCTCGTGGATTCTACGCAGGCCATTACATATTCCGACCCTGTTACGCTTTGCAACGATTCTGTGAACTACAGGGTTGAAATACAGGATGCCTCCGGCTGTGTTTCCGTATCCTCTGTGGATGGCGACAAATTCCAGGATATACTTGCACCCGCCACGCCGGTGATTGACAGCGTGAGTGTTGAAGCAGTTACAGGCAATGTGGTTATCGGCTGGGAGCCTGATACCTGCCCTGATACAAAGTGCTATATCGTTTACCAGTTTGTTAACGGGATATGGGATTCTATTGCCAATGTGTGCGGCATTAACAATACGGCATATAATACCGGTATGGCTGCTGCCTGTGTGGATTCCTTCAGGGTTGTAGCGTATGACAGCTGCGGAAACACCAGCATTTTCGGTTCTCCGCACAATACCATCTGTCTGACAGTGGCCCTGAAATCATGCGAGTCACAGGCCGTACTGGGCTGGAATGAATACATTAACTGGCCCGGCGGAGTATTGGCTTACAACATTTATGCAAGTGAAAACGGCGGGATACCATTCCTTCTTGCATCCAATAACGGAACCACTACAGGTTATATACATACTCCTCTTAACCAATTTTCCACTTACTGTTATATCGTACAGGCTGTGGATACCAGCGGGAGAAAAACATCTTCCTCCAACCAGGTGTGCATTTTTGCCAATGTTCCCAACCCGCCGAAGTTTCTTTATACCATGACGGCTACTGTCAGCGGCACTCACCAGGCACGGGTGGATTTTTATGCGGATACCGCTGGCGATGTGATTTATTACAATATACTCAGGTCTGCCAGCCAGGGCGGGCCGTACGAAAAGATAGGTGTAGCTCCCGGTACTTCAAGCCCCTATTTTTCTTATTATGATTATACTGCCGAAACAGACGTCAGGAGTTATTACTACAAAGCCGTTGCTATAGACAGTTGCGGAACAGAGGTGTTTACTTCAAATCTCGGTCGCACTATATACCTCGAAGGTGAGCCCAATGGAGATTATACCAATACGTTGAAATGGAATGATTATGAAGACTGGTCCGGAGAAGTGAAGTGCTATAATTTATACAGGAGCGTGGATGACGTGTGGCAGCCGGCCCCCGTTGACATTGTGCCGTTTGGAAACAACACTTTCCTCGATGACACTATCTCTGATTATGCCGACAAGGAAGGAAAGTTTTGCTACCTGGTTCAGGCATTTGAGGATACCGGTAATGTTTATGGCTTTGCAGATACCAGTTTGTCCAACATTGCCTGCATCATACAGGGGCCGAGATTATACTCACCGAATGCATTTACCCCTGACGGCAAGAACCCGAAATTTTACCCGCTCAGTGTTTTCATTGATGCAAGCACCTACTCTTTTATAATTTACGACAGGTGGGGAAGGCTTTTGTTTGAAACAGAGGATTCCTCTCTCGGATGGGACGGTACTTTTAAAGGAGAGCCAATGCCGGAGGGCGTTTATGCCTACATTGTGAAATTTACCGGAACGAACGGTAAAAAGATTGAGAGAAAAGGAACGGTTACCCTGATCAGGTAGGCTTCAGCAGATATTTTCTTACCTTTGCACCACTTTTACAGACAGGGTGATTTAATCCACCTTCGCATTCCGCTACGGCGGACAAGAGGGTCCGGAGCTTGCCAGGGTGTAATACCAATTAAATATGAAACTTGACACTGAAAAATTTTTGGGAGAAGGGTTAACCTACGATGATGTACTGTTGGTTCCCGCCTACTCGGAGGTGCTGCCGCGCGAAGTGAATGTTTCTACTCTTTTTACCCGTGACATCAAGATTAATGTACCGGTGGTTTCTGCAGCTATGGATACGGTTACCGAATCCCACCTTGCCATTGCCATTGCCCAGGAAGGCGGAATAGGGGTGCTCCATAAAAACATGACGATAGAGCGCCAGGCAGAAGAGGTGAGAATGGTGAAACGTTCAGAAAGCGGGATGGTTCACGATCCCGTTACCCTGAAAGAAAATGTTACGCTGAAAGAAGTGGTGGAAGCGATGCAGAAGTATTCTGTCGGCGGGATACCGATAGTTAATGACAAGAGAGAGCTTAAAGGCATTATAACGAACAGGGATATCAGGTTTCAGAAAGACATGGGGATACCCGTAAACAAGGTTATGAGCAGGGAGAATCTTGTAACCACCCCGCCCAACACAGACCTTGTTAAAGCAGAAGTAATTCTTCAGGCTCATAAAATCGAAAAGCTCCCGGTTGTTGATAAAAACAACAGGCTGGTCGGGCTGATTACATACAAGGATATCATGAAAGTGAAGTCCCGCCCTAATTCATGCAGGGATGACCTCGGAAGGCTGCGCGTTGCTGCTGCCATAGGTATAACAGGTGATATTCTTGAACGTATTGAAATGCTTCTGTCTGCCGGGGTTGACGCGGTGGTGATAGATACTGCACACGGGCATTCCAAAGGGGTTATGGAGGCAGTGAAGAAGGTAAAAAAGAGCTATCCCAGGCTTCAGGTGGTGGCGGGTAACATAGGCACCGGGGAAGCAGGCAAAGACCTGGTGAAGGCAGGTGTGGATGGCGTAAAAGTGGGCATAGGGCCCGGCTCCATCTGTACCACGAGAATTATTGCAGGTGTTGGCTTACCCCAGCTTACAGCAGTTTATGAAGTTGCAAAGGCTATTAAGGGATCCGGCATTCCCGTCATTGCCGACGGCGGCATCCGCTTCAGCGGGGATATTGTGAAGGCCATAGCGGCAGGTGCCCACTCCATCATGACCGGCTCTCTCTTTGCAGGGGTGGAGGAGTCTCCGGGTGAGACAATCATTTTCGAAGGAAGAAAATACAAATCATACCGTGGAATGGGATCCATTGAAGCCATGGAAAAGGGCTCCAAGGATCGCTATTTCCAGGATGCAGAAGATGATATCAAGAAGTTAGTCCCCGAGGGCATTGTAGGCCGTGTGCCTTACAAAGGCTCTTTGTCTGAAATAATTTACCAGCTTGTCGGCGGACTCAGGGCCGGCATGGGATACTGCGGCGCTGCTGCGATTGAAAGCCTGCAGCAGGCAAAATTTATAAGAATCACTTCGGCAGGGAGCAGGGAAAGCCATCCCCATGATATTACCATTACCAAGGAGGCTCCTAACTATTCTACAAGATAGGTCCGGATGAAAACCACATTGATCTTCCCGGTATTTTTCCTTGCTGCACCTGCTTCTTTTTCCCAGGCTCCCAAAGACCCTCAGAATATCAGGATAGTTACAGACAGGGAACCTGCATATCCCGGTGGCGACCAGGCGCTTTATGATTATGTATTTCACCACGTAAAGTATTCTGAAGAGGCGAAGGCAAAGCATATAGAAGGAGAAGTCCTGCTGAGTTTTGACGTACTGGCCGACAGCACTGTTACCGATCTGCAGGTATTGAAGGCCGCAGGTTATGGAATTGATGAAGAAGTGAAGCGCATTGTAAAGCAGCTTAAGTTCATTCCTGCCGTTCAGAACGGTACCAGGGTAAGGATGAATATGATGGTTACTTTTCCTGTCAGGGCACACTGAGAAAGCGCACCTGCAAATTTGGTGACGACTTAATAATTCTCTACTTTTGCCCGCACCATTCCGCTCATGAATTCTCAAAGTTTACCATCCGATTACATCCCGGTATTAATACAGTTTATCGTTGCTGCAGGCTTTGTCGGGGCCACCATGTTTGTTACACATTTACTCGGGCCGAAAAGAAAGTCGAAAGTCAAGCTGGAAGCCTTTGAATGCGGTATTGAAATAAAGGGGAACGCAAGAGTGCCTTTCTCGATCAAGTATTTCTTAGTCGCAATATTATTTGTGTTATTTGATGTGGAGGTCATCTTCATGTATCCATGGGCTGTGAACTTCAAAGAACTTAAGATGCAGGGGCTTGTGGAGATGTTTCTTTTCATTGCGTTGTTTATAGTCGGCTTCATATATATACTCAGGAAAGGTGCCCTGCGCTGGGAAGACTAAAGAGATACGATGAACACCATACCGTCATCTTCGACCTCGGTCAATACGGTTCCTTCCCCTGAAGGCCACGGGGGGCCTGGTTTTTTTGCTACTTCCCTTGATAAGGTTGTCGGTCTTGCGCGTAAAAACTCGCTTTGGCCCCTTCCTTTTGCCACCTCCTGCTGCGGAATAGAATTCATGGCCACCATGGCTGCACATTACGATCTCGGGCGTTTCGGGTCCGAGCGCCTCAGTTTTTCACCCCGCCAGGCGGACCTGCTGATGGTGATGGGCACCATTGCAAAAAAGATGGCGCCTGTTGTCAGGCAGGTTTACGAACAGATGGCGGAGCCGAGATGGGTGCTTGCCATGGGAGCCTGCGCTTCCAGCGGTGGAATATTTGACACATACAGTGTCCTGCAGGGCATAGACAGGATAGTCCCGGTGGATGTTTACATTCCGGGTTGCCCTCCCCGGCCCGAACAGGTCATAGACGGAATCCTCAGGATACAGGATCTTGTGCAGAATGAGAGTCTGAGAAGAAGAAATTCTCCGGAATACAAAGCCCTCCTTGAAAAGTACGGAATGAAATGAAAGAGGCGAAGGACATCTCTGCGCTTGCAGACAAACTGCAAGCCCGTTTTGGAAGCGACCTTGTCTCAATGGATGCTGGCGGCGGGATTCCAGTTGCGGTGGTAAGCAAAGACAGGATTTTTGATGTGATATCTTTCCTGTACAGAGAAGAAGACCTTGCGTTCCGCTTTCTGACTACCCTCTGCGGAGTGCATTATCCGCTCCATGAGAAAGACAGGACATATTCAGTTGTGTATCACCTGCACAGCCTGACATCCAATACACGCCTGCGTGTTAAAATATTCTTTTCCGAAGATAAACCCGAAGTACCCTCGCTGACACCGCTCTTCTCCGCTGCAAACTGGATGGAGCGGGAGGCGTATGATTTCTATGGAATCATTTTCAAAGGCCATCCTGATCTCAGGCGCATATTGAACATGGATGATATGAAAGGCTTCCCAATGAGAAAAGAATTCCCCCTCGAAGACCCCACGCGTGAAGATAAGGATGACAGCATGTTCGGCAGGTAGTTTAAACTGATTGTTATGGCAGGGAAACAAGAAACTGCAGTTAAGATTAAAGAAGAAAAGGAATATTCCACCCTGAATCTCGGGCCTACCCATCCTGCTACCCATGGTATTTTTCAGAACGTTCTTAAAATGGACGGGGAAATTATCGTGGATTCCGAATCAACCATAGGATATATCCACAGGGCTTTTGAAAAGATTGCAGAGCACAGGCCATATTACCAGCTTACGCCTCTCACCGACAGGATGAATTATTGTTCGGCTCCCATCAACAATATGGGACTGTTCATGACAATTGAGAAGCTGCTTGGCGTTACTCTTCCCAAACGTGTGGAATATCTCCGCGTGATAGTGATGGAACTGTCGCGTATCTCGGATCACATTATCTGCAACAGCGTTATCGGAGTGGACAGCGGTGCGCTTACAGGGTTTGTGTATCTCTTCCAGCACAGGGAGCTGGTATATGAGATTTTCGAGGAGATATGCGGATCCCGTCTTACTACCAATATGGGACGTGTCGGCGGATTTGAAAGAAATTTTTCTCCTGTTGCATGGGCAAAGCTTGATAAGTTCATGAAAGAATTTCCGGGGGCGCTCAAAGAGTTTGAAAATCTTCTTGTCAGGAACAGGATATTCATGGATCGTACTGTAGGAACCGGAGCGATCTCTGCAGAACGGGCGCTCAACAATAGTTTTACAGGGCCCAACCTGCGTGCTGCGGGAGTGGATTATGACGTGCGGGTAATGACCCCGTATTCTTCCTATGAAGATTTTGAATTTGACATTCCGCTCGGGACAGGCGGAGATACCTATGACCGTTTCATGGTACGCAACGAAGAAATGTGGCAGAGCCTGCGCATTATCCGCCAGGCCCTGGAAAAGCTGAAAGAACTTCCCGGAGATGTATACCATGCTGATGTCCCGGATTTCTATCTTCCTCCCAAACAGGAGGTATATAACAATATGGAAGCTCTCATCTATCATTTTAAAGTGGTGATGGGCGAAGTCTCTGTTCCCGTCGGAGAGGTATATAATTGTGTGGAAGGGGCAAACGGCGAACTTGGCTTTTATCTTGTAAGCGACGGAGGCAGAACACCTTACCGCCTGCATTTCCGCCGCCCTTGCTTTATATATTACCAGGCATTTGCGGAGATGGTGAGAGGCTCCATGCTTTCCGATGCCATACTTACTTTAAGCAGTCTTAATGTGATAGCCGGCGAACTCGATGCATGATCTTATGAGCGAAAAGAAAAATATTAAATTTCCGGAAGATGCCCTGGTGCTGGTGCACAGGATCATGGCACGTTATCCTCCCGGGAGGCAGAAATCAGCTATTTTGCCGGTGCTTCACCTTGCACAGGCTGAGTTTGACGGATGGCTGAGCTCTCCTGTAATGGATTACGTTGCCTCTCTTCTCGGCATCAAACCCATAGAGGTATATGAAGTTGCTTCTTTTTACAGTATGTTCAATCTCAAACCCGTTGGCAAATGCGTGATAGAAGTATGCCGTACCGGGCCATGCTGGCTGATGGGAGCCGAGGATATTGTTACATACCTTGAGAAAAAACTTGGCATAAAAACAGGAGAAACCACTCCAGACGGGATGTTTACCCTTAAAACGGTTGAATGTCTTGCATCATGCGGGACAGCTCCCATGATGCAGGTGGGGGAAAAGTACCATGAAAATCTTACCTGTGAAAAGCTGGATGAAATACTCGGTGAATACAGGAAAAACACAGAGGATCATATTTCTCACTGGGCAAAGGATAAAATAAAAAGTAAAGAAGCTTAAGCAAATAACATGGCCAGGAAACTTCTCCTTGAAAATATTGATGTTCCCGGAATAAATTCCATGGAAGCATACCGTGCTCACGGCGGCTACGCAGCCCTTGAAAAGGCGATGAGGATGAAACCTGCGGAGATCGTGGAGGAGGTTAAAAAGTCAGGCCTCCGCGGCAGGGGAGGTGCCGGGTTTCCTACCGGGATGAAATGGAGTTTTATTGCCAATCCTCCGGGGGTGCCTCATTACCTTATATGTAATGCTGATGAGAGCGAACCCGGGACATTCAAGGACAGGTTCCTCATGCAGCGCAAGCCCCATCTTCTTATCGAGGGGATGATTATTTCAAGTTTTGCACTGGGGGCAAACACCTCGTACATATATATAAGAGGTGAGATGCTTTACGTGCTTCATATTCTTGAAAAAGCAATACAAGAGGCTTATGATGCCGGTTATCTCGGTAAAAATATTCTTGGCAGCGGGTTTGACCTTGACCTGTACGTACACCCGGGTGCCGGCGCATACATCTGCGGGGAAGAGACGGGGCTGATTGAGTCTCTCGAAGGCAAGAGAGGCAATCCGCGGATCAAGCCTCCCTTCCCGGCTGTAAAGGGATTGTGGGATTGCCCCACCGTAGTAAATAATGTGGAAACCATTGCGGCTGTGGTTCCTGTGATCAGTATGGGAGGGGATGAGTATGCAAAAATCGGTATAGGCAAAAGTACGGGGACAAAACTTATTTCTGCCTGCGGGCATATAAACAAGCCCGGGGTATACGAGATTGAGCTGGGACTTCCGGTCGAAGAGTTCATTTATTCTGATCAGTATTGCGGGGGTATACGCGGGGGAAGGAAGCTCAAAGCCGTTGTGGCAGGAGGTTCTTCCGTTCCCATTTTGCCTTCCGATCTCATTTTGAAAACACCGAAAGGGGAGCCAAGGCTCATGAGCTATGAGTCGCTGAGCGATGGCGGCTTCCAGTCGGGTACCATGCTTGGCTCCGGGGGATTCATTGCTATGGACGAAACCACAAGTATTGTAAAGAACCTTTGGAACTTTACCCGTTTCTATCATCATGAGAGCTGCGGGCAGTGTTCTCCCTGCCGTGAGGGCACAGGCTGGATGGAGAAGGTGCTGCATAAGATTCTTACGGGGCATGGGACAATAAAAGATATTGACCTCCTGTGGGACATACAGGGAAAGATAGAAGGGAAAACTATTTGCCCGCTGGGGGATGCGGCAGCATGGCCTGTTGCCAGCGCCATACGTCATTTCAGAGCGGAGTTTGAGGAATATGTAAAAAACCCTTCGAAAATTAAAGATGTAAAGCATTATTACCGCCTGCATGATATGCCGGTGATATAAAAAACTGCATAATGCCAAAAGTTACCATTGACGGCCATTCCATAGAAGTTCCTGAAGGGACCACCATTCTTCAGGCGGCAAGAATGATAGGGGGGGAGATCGTTCCTCCCGCCATGTGTTACTACTCTTCCCTCAAGGGCAGCGGGGGCTATTGCCGTACCTGTATTGTCAGGGTGGCACAGGGCTCTGCAAAAGATCCGCGCCCCATGCCTAAGCCTGTGGCATCATGCCGTACTCCCGTTATGGATGGAATGGTCGTGGAAAACATTACCTCTCCCGAGGTGCTTGAAGCAAGGAAAGGCGTTGTGGAGTTCCTTCTTATCAATCACCCTCTTGATTGTCCTGTTTGTGACCAGGCGGGGGAGTGTGATTTACAGAACCTCTCTTTTGCCCACGGCACAGAGAAGACCAGGTACGAATTTCCCCGCCGCACCTTTGAGAAAAAGGATATCGGCAACTACATCAAGCTTCATATGACCCGATGCATCCTGTGTTACCGCTGTGTAAAAGTTGCCGATCAGATTACTGATGAAAGAGTGCACGGGGTAATGAACAGGGGTGATGTTGCCGAGATAAGTACCTATATAGAGAAGGCGGTGGAGAATGATTTTTCAGGCAATATGATAGATGTATGCCCGGTAGGAGCGCTCACCGACAGGACGTACCGTTTTAAAAGCAGGGTGTGGTTCCTGAATCCGATGGATGCACACAGAGACTGTAAGAAATGTTCAGGCAAAGCGGTTCTATGGATGCACGGGGAAGAAATATACAGGGTTACCGCCCGCAAAGATCAGAACGCTGAAGTGAAAGAGTTCATATGCAACGAGTGCCGTTACGATAAAAAGGATGTGAAACAGTGGGTTGTTGAAGGGCCGCGCCACATAGACAGGACTTCTGTAATCTCGGCCAATCATTACGAAGATTTGAACAGTCTTAAGCACGCTATCGGTGAGCAGCAGAAAAAACTACAGGAAAAAATTACGCAGAAAACATCAGGCATATAACAGATGGAACTTTCATACCTTATATATAAAGCAATTCTTGTGGCGTCGGTATTAGGTGTATCCCTTTTAGTGGCTATGTATTCCACTTATGCCGAGCGCAAAGTAGCTGCTTTCCTGCAGGACAGGATAGGGCCTAACCGGGCGGGCATCTTCGGGATACTGCAGCCCCTCGCTGATGGAATAAAAATGTTCATGAAAGAGGAAATCATTCCTGATGTTTCCAATAAAGTGCTTTTTATTCTCGGGCCTTCGCTTGCAATGATTACGGCATGTATGACCAGTGCCGTGATACCATGGGCAACAGATATAGCGGTGAACGGGAAGAACTATGCCCTGCAGGTGACCGATGTGAACATTGGTATTCTTTATGTTTTCGGCGTTGTGTCAATAGGGGTTTACGGTGTCATGATAGGCGGATGGGCATCCAACAACAAGTATTCTCTTCTTGGTGCCATACGCGCATCATCCCAGATGATCAGCTATGAAATTGCCATGGGGCTTGCCGTGATTTCCGTTGTCATGATGACCGGCACGCTCAGCCTGAGGGAGATCGTGACGCAGCAGCATGGCTTTCACTGGAATGTGTTTTACCAGCCCCTTGCTTTTGTTGTTTTTATTGTTTGTGCTTTTGCCGAATGCAACCGCACTCCCTTTGATTTGCCGGAATGTGAGACTGAACTTGTAGGCGGCTACCATACCGAGTACAGCAGCATGAAACTTGGCTTTTACCTGTTTGCCGAATATGTTAATATGTTTATTTCTTCAGCAATTATTTCTTCAGTTTTCTTCGGCGGATATAATTTCCCATACATGCATGAACTGAACCTGTCGCAGAATATGCTGGCAGCGGTGGGTTGCCTTGTCTTTTTCGCGAAGATCAGCTTCTTCATTTTCTTTTTCATGTGGATCCGCTGGACACTGCCCCGCTTCCGTTATGACCAGCTTATGAATCTCGGATGGAAAATCCTGCTACCGCTGGCTTTGATAAATATATTTATCACGGGGATCATCATGGCAATAAACAATAACTTTGCATTTTAAACAGCACTCATGCAATCCTTAACGGGCCGGTCCAGAATAGTGGTTAATAAAAAGATGAACTTCATGGAGAAGCTTTATCTTCCTGCGGTGATGGGCGGCCTGATGATTACCATAAGGCATCTTTTCAGGAGGAAAGTAACAGTCAGCTATCCTGAGCAGACACGCCCGTTCAGCCCTGTATACAGGGGTATGCATGTGCTTAAGAGGGACGAAAACGGTGCTGAGCGCTGTACGGCATGCGGGTTGTGTGCAGTGGCATGCCCTGCGGAAGCCATCACTATGGAGGCTGCGGAGAGAAAGAAGGGAGAAGAACGCCTCTACCGGGAAGAAAAGTATGCGAAGGTGTATGAGATAAATATGCTTCGCTGCATCTTCTGCGGCCTGTGCGAAGAGGCATGCCCCAAAGAGTCAATATTTCTTACAAACAGAATTACTCCTGCAGATTACAAGAGGGAAAATTTTGTGTATGGAAAGGACAGGCTCGTGGAGCCTTTTGATCCATCAAAGCGGGTTGATGTTTCAGAGAGGCAGACAACGCAGGTCAAAGAATTTAAAAAACATAAAGAATATACGCACAACAGGTTATTCTGATATGATACATTACTTGTTTTACTTCCTGTCATTCCTTGCCATATTTTCTGCACTTATGGTGGTGCTTGTGAAGAACCCCGTTCACAGCGTCCTCTATCTAATTGTTACCCTGTTTTCCATAGCCGGACACTATGTTCTTCTCAATGCCCAGTTCCTCGCTGCAGTGCATGTGATTGTTTATGCCGGGGCTATCATGGTGCTTTTTCTTTTTGTGCTGATGCTCCTGAACCTTAACGTTGAAACGGAATCCCATAAAAGTTCATGGCTTAAATTCATGGCGGTATTGTCCGGGGGGCTGTTCCTGCTGGTACTTACTGCTTCTGTGAAGGGATCTGAAAAAATACATGGGGTTATTTCAGGGGGATCTGAGACAGGTATGATTAAAACACTTGGGAATACGCTCTTCGGCGAGTTTATGCTTCCGTTTGAAATATCTTCCCTGCTCTTCCTGATTGCCATGGTGGGAGCGGTGATGCTTGGAAAAAAAGAAACACAATAACCCGGATGGATAACTTTCAAATACCTGTGAGCTATTACCTTGTGCTGAGTGTGTTGCTCTTTTCCATCGGGGTGATGGGAGTGCTTTTCCGCAGGAACGCAATTGTCATTTTTATGTGCATTGAGCTGATGCTGAATGCCGTAAATCTTTTGCTTGCCGCGTTTTCTGTGCTTCACGGGGATACCGGCGGGCAGGTTTTTGTATTTTTTATTATGGCTGTGGCTGCGGCAGAGGTAGCTGTGGGTCTTGCAATACTGATTATGATATACCGGAATGTAAAGAGTACCGATATCAATATTCTCAATAAACTTAAATGGTGACGGAGATATGATGAAGCTTGCCGTTTGTCTTTTGCCTTTGTTTCCGCTGCTTGGATTTCTTCTTAACGGTTTGGCAGGCAGGAAATTTTCAAAAAATATTGCTGCCCTTACAGGCTGCCTTCCGGTGCTTGCTTCTTTTGTTATTTCGCTATGCCTTTTTATACAACTTCTTAAGGGCGAGATCACTGTCATTACAGTTGATTGTTTTGACTGGCTCCAGGCCGGGGGATTGTCCGTTCCGTTTTCATTCTTAATAGATCCGCTCTCATCTGTAATGCTGCTGGTTGTGACCGGCGTGGGATTTCTTATTCATGTGTATTCTGCAGGGTATATGCATGATGACGAAGCCTTTGCACGGTTTTTCGCCTATATGAACCTGTTCATCATGTTCATGCTGCTCCTTGTTCTCGGGAACAATTATGCAGTTATGTTTTGCGGCTGGGAAGGGGTAGGGCTTTGTTCTTACCTCCTGATAGGCTTCTGGTTTAAAAACACAGCATACAACAATGCTGCGAAAAAGGCATTCATCATGAACAGGATCGGAGACCTCGGCTTCTTACTCGGAATGTTTCTGATATATAATACTTTTGGCAGCCTCTCATACAAAGAGGTATTTGAAGGGGCAGGGAGATTTACTTCAGGTACTCCTGAAATCACAGCCATTGCCCTCCTGCTGTTTGTGGGTGCTATAGGGAAGAGCGCCCAGATTCCTTTATATACATGGCTTCCTGATGCTATGGCAGGCCCTACTCCGGTGTCGGCGCTTATACATGCAGCCACGATGGTAACTGCCGGCGTGTATATGATAGCCCGTTCCAATATACTGTATGCACTTTCTCCTGCCGCTATGGGCGTGGTGGCCGCAGTGGGAGCAGCCACTGCTGTTTTTGCCGCTACTATCGGTCTGGTACAAAATGATATTAAAAAAGTACTTGCTTATTCTACTGTAAGCCAGCTGGGATATATGTTTGTTGCGATGGGTGTGGGTGCCTTCACAGGCGGTATTTTTCATCTTGTAACACATGCTTTCTTCAAGGCACTTCTCTTCCTTGGTGCAGGAAGCGTGATTCATGCCATGGGTGGAGAGCAGGACATAAGGAAGATGGGGGGATTGAGAAAACATCTTCCTGTAACCTTTTATACATTCCTTATAGCGGCTATTGCTATTTCCGGCATCCCTCCCTTTGCAGGTTTCTTTTCCAAGGATGAAATACTTGGTTATGCTTTTGCCGGGAACAGGCTGGTGTGGCTGCTTGGTATCCTTGGTTCCGTACTAACGGCATTTTATATGTTCAGGCTTTTTTATCTTACTTTTTCCGGTAAGTTCAGGGGAACGGAGACACAGCTGTCTCATCTTCATGAGTCGCCGAAGATCATGACAGTTCCGCTGGTGATACTCGCATTGCTTTCTGCCGCGGGAGGGTTTATCGGGATGCCTGCTGTTTTCGGGGGTACACATTTTCTTGCAAATTTTCTTTCTCCTGTTTTTGCAGAAGGGGCTCAGCGTTTGAGCTTACCTGAGCTTTCCCATGGCATGGAGCTGGTGCTGATGGCGGTTGCAGTGTTTATCGCGGCGGCCGCAATTTTGTACGCAAGAAATGTTTACGTTTTAAAGCAGGGTGTGCCTGCGGGTGAGCAGGATGAACTACCTGTTCTTCACCGGCTGGTATACAGGAAATACTATGTTGATGAACTTTATGATAAAATAATTGTAAAGCCTCTCATGGCTTTATCCGGTGTGTTTTATTCCTTTCTCGACATTCGTGTCATTGACGGCTTGGTAAATTTTTCCGGCAGCCTTGTCCTGAAAACCTCTTCTGTCCTCAGAAAAACACAGGCAGGTACCATAGGTTTCTATGTTTTCGCAATGGTGATCGGGGTAATCCTTGTTTTACTTTATAACATCATGATGTGAGTATGATTACTACGCTCCTGATATTTTTTCCGCTGCTTGCAGGCGCTGTTCTCCTCGCGATGAGGAGGGGGAAAGCCGCATTCGGTCTGTCACTGGCAGCTGCTGCCGGGGAGTTGGTGCTTTCACTGTATGCCCTGTCGGGTTTCCGTTCCAATGCCGAGAGGCAGTTTGAGGTAAACGTTTCATGGATTAAATCAATGGGCATATCCTTCCATGCGGGAATGGATGGCATAAGCCTTCTCCTGGTGCTGCTCACTACGTTTTTGTCGGTGATAATCATTATGACATCGTATCGCCGCACATTTAATAAACCTGCTTTGTTCTATGCCCTTATTATGTTCATGGAAGGTGGCCTGGTTGGTGTTTTCACCGCTGCCGACGGTTTTCTCTTCTATGTGTTCTGGGAGCTGGCATTGATTCCCGTTTATTTCATCTGCCTGATGTGGGGAGGAGAAGGCAGGGAAAGAATAACGCTGAAGTTTTTCATTTACACGCTTGCCGGCAGCCTGCTGCTGCTGCTGGGACTTTTATACCTGTACCTTAAAACGCCTGTTCCTCACAGCTTTGATATCACGGCCTTGTACGAGGTGCCCCTGACTTCTTCCGAACAGGTATGGATATTCTGGGCGATGTTCATTGCATTTGCCATAAAGATGCCTGTATTTCCTTTTCATACCTGGCAGCCTGACACATACACTGCTGCGCCTGCGCAGGGCACCATGCTGCTTTCGGGTATCATGCTGAAGATGGGTGTTTACGGGCTCATCAGGTGGCTGATCCCTGTTGTCCCTGCCGGCATACAGGAATGGGGGTACACGGCTCTCCTGCTGTCGGTTACCGGAATTGTTTATGCTTCTGCCATTGCAATTGTGCAGCGGGATTTCAAACGGCTCATTGCATATTCTTCCATTGCGCATGTAGGGTTGATTTCTGCAGGGGTATTTTCACTGAACCTCCAGGGTTTACAGGGTGCCGTGGTTCAGATGCTGAGTCATGGTGTTAATGTGGTGGGCCTGTTTTTTGTTGCAGATATTCTTCTTCTGAGAACCGGGACAAATGATATTTCAGGTATGGGAGGGATAAGAAACAGGGCTCCCTGGTTTGCCACGGTGTTTATGATAATCCTGCTCGGTGCCGTGGCGCTTCCTCTTACCAATGGCTTTGTAGGGGAATTCCTTTTACTGGGAGCCATATACCAGCGCCATGCATGGATGACGGCTGCAGCGGGGTTATCCGTTATACTTGGTGCCGTATATATGCTGAACAGCTACCAGAAAATAATGCTGGGGGAAAACAATACAAAGGCAGCTGGTTTCAGGGATCTTGATCTTCATGAAAAAATCATATTCATTCCAGTTGTGGCGATGGTTATAGGGATGGGCGTTTACCCTGCTCCCATTCTCCGGATTGCAGAACCCGCACTGAAGGCTATCCTTGTACATGCAGGCCTGGCATAAAAAATGAGAAAATAGAATGGAACCGATCATAATTGTATCGCTGCTTGGAGTAACAGCCCTTTTATCCGAAATGTTCGGATTCAAAAAGGTCCTGCTGCCTCTGCTCATTCTGGGAATGGCCGCTGCCCTGTGTTTTAACCAGTCTCACTGGGGTGTTAACACATCGTATTACCACGATATGCTTCTTGTAAATAACTATTCGGTGGCTTTTTCTTCCCTGCTCATTGTTGTTGCGGGTATATGGCTTGTTTTTTCGGGACCGTATTTTACGGAAATTGCATTTCGTGCCGACCGTGCGGCCATTATCATGTTTTCGCTTACCGGCGCCCTGGTAATGATATCTTTTTCAAACCTTGTGATGCTCTTCCTCGGTATAGAGATACTTTCCATTTCAATGTATATTCTTGCCGGCAGCAATAAGAAAGATCCTGCTTCCAATGAAGCAGCCCTGAAATATCTCCTGATGGGAGCCTTTGCCACAGCCTTCCTTTTATTCGGGATCACTCTTGTGTACGGAGTTACCGGCACTTTCTCACTTGCCGGGATTGCAGACCATGTCATGAGCGGGCGGCAGCAATTGCCCGCACTGATGCATACAGGGATACTTCTGATGATGGTTGGCATGGCATTTAAAGTTGCGGCGGTGCCTTTTCATTTCTGGGCACCTGATGTGTACGAGGGAGCGCCCAACGAGGTAACTTCTTTCATGATGACAATTGTAAAAACGGCTGCGATGGGTGCTTTCTTCAGGCTCTTCAGCACTTGTTTTGCGGCTGCGGGTGGCACATGGCCGCTTATACTTTCAGTTATTTCCGCGCTTACCATACTTACCGGGAATATCATTGCCCTGTACCAGCAGAATGTCAAGCGTATGCTGGCGTATTCAAGCATTGCGCATGCGGGTTATCTGCTGATGGCTGTTGTTGCAATGAACCAGCACTCTGCAGGAGCCCTGCTTTTTTACCTTGCTGCATACGCTGCAGCTACGCTCCCTGCCTTTGCCGTACTTTCTGCTTTGGCTGCGAACGGAGAAGGAACAGGCACAGAGGCCTTCCGGGGGCTTGCAAAGCGTAATCCGCTCTACGCATTTGCCATGGCGGTTTCATTGTTGTCGCTCGCCGGGATTCCGCCTGCAGCGGGTTTCTTTGCGAAATATTATCTTTTTGTTGCCGCTTTTCAGAGCCATTATATATGGCTTGCCATTACCGGGGTTGCCGGTTCTCTCGCCGGGGTGTATTACTACTTCAGGATTATAACAGCGATGTATATTTCCCGTGGAAGCCGTGATGAAACGCCTATCCATGCTTCACTTCCTGTCCGTGTTATGCTTCTTATCGTTATTGCGGCCACTGTGATTCTCGGGATATTTCCGGGGCTTTTGGCGGATTATTTCTGAGCCTTTCCCGCAACGATACCCTTGTCAAACCTTCAGGACTGACCTAAATTCCACCCGGATTTTGTTTTAATAATTTCAGCAAAAGATTTGTTTTCTGTCTTGCTCTCAAGCCAGGAAATAATGTCAAAATATTCCAGGGCTCTTTTTTCATATGGATCTTTTGTAACCAGCAGGAGTTTTTTCTTCAGATCGGAGAAGGCTTTAATCTGTTCATTTCCGCCTTTTATTTTCGGCACCTTAACACGGATAAAGTCAAGAAGATCCTCCACTATCTTATATAATATCTTCTTTTTATACAGGAACCTGTGGGTGGACTTTACCAAATGAATAAGATTTCTTTCACCCATTTCAAAGAGTGTGATGGCTGCCATAATCATTGAAAACCCGTAAAGATCACCGTTTGTTTCTTTGGTGGCAGTATTGTTGAGGATGCGGTTGAGCCATGACAGGCATTTTGAATAATCTTCCGAGCCAAAATAAATGTGTGCGATATCAAAATAAAAGTTAACACGGTATGATCCGGAGATCTTTTCACCGAAGATGTTCAGTCCGTGCGATATTTCACTGATAAGATGAATGCCTTTCCGGTATTCACCGGTATTGATGTACAGCTCAAGTTCTCTCATGTAAGAGGTCCGGAATGCCTGTAGTTTCATTTTTTCCGAATCCGCAGGTACATTACGGATCTTTTTTATGACGCTGAGGCATTCTGTATATTTCTTCTGCATAAAGCATGCATGGTAATAATTTGATAAAACGATAAAGTAGCTGGCATTGCGTTCATGAAGTTTCCCGGGATTATTTTCAATAAGATCCACTTGCATCTTATAATATTTCAGGCTTTGTGGAAAATTTCCTGAGGCATAGTGAAACAGCCCGTTGGCGTAATACATGTCAAACTTTGAGTTAAGGGACAGGGTGGCTTGGTGTTTTTTTATTCCTGCCCGGGCCGCTATTTTGCTATAAGCAATTTTTTCTTTCCTGTTTCTTGCAACCTTGTGTTTTTCGTAGTGGCTGAGAACCATGTGCTTGGCTTCACTGCTGCGGCGGGCATCCTGCAGGACAGAGAATACTTTTTTTTCTTCTTCAAGAACATCTTCCACCTGTTTTTTCATTTTTTTCTTTGTGAGGTCTGAATGGATAAGTGTTTTCTCCCAGTCTAAAATCTCAAGCAGGACGAGGTGTTTTTCATGACTGCAGGCAAGCTGCCTGGCCTTTGACAGTATTTTCCTGCATTGCCCGTACACTCCTTTTTTATAGAGCAGGGAGACCTGGAACAGCAACCTGTTCAGCGCCGGAACTGTGCCTTTTCCCGCATGAGCGGATTCCATTGCGTTAAGGATCATGTTAAAAAGATAATTTTTAAGGCCTGCCAGCCTTTGTCTTCCTGTCAGATTTAATTTCCTGATAATCTTTTCTTCTCTGAATTCCTTTTGCCGCTCTATGATGTCAAACAATTTAATGTAGATAATGTTTTTTTTATAGAATCTCTTTGAAGCGTAAATTTTAAAATAAGCCTTTTCATGCTTATTTAAAGAATGTATAAGGGTGAAAACCTCTTCTGACGATGATTTTGGCATTTTAATATGGTTTTGAGATTCAAAAGTATAATAAAAAAACAGACGTTGGGATTAGTATAATAAATGAAAAAAATGTTACCATACCTTCAAAGTGGTTTATATATTTGTTTTCAAAGTAATAGCAGCGTTTCATGAAAAAATTAGTCGCATCGGTTTTCCTGTTAAATGTATGCCTGGGGGTACCGGCTCAGAATCTGGTGCCTAACTATAGTTTTGAGAGTTATAATACATGTCCCAATAATTACAGCCAGTTCTCGTATGTTAACACATGGGTGCAGCCAACAACAGGGACGTCCGACTATTTCAATGCCTGTTACACCAACGTGGTATGGACTATAGGTATTCCGGATAATCATTTCGGAAGCCAGCCGGCCCGTACCGGCAATGCCTATGCCGGTATTATTCCTCTTGACCATCAGGCCGGATCGCTTGATTACAGGGAATACCTGCAGGTTCAGCTTACATCAGCTTTAACCGGAGGTCAGCAGTACAGCGTTGAATTTTATGTAAGCGCAGGGGATGAAAATTACTGGGATGCTGATCCTCTTGCTTTATATTTTTCAAATTCTGCCATATCCAGGGCGGATAACAAAGCCTTTAACTACATGTGTACCTGTTATACTCCCCAGATACAGAACACTTCAGGGATTATTACGGATGATGTCAACTGGGTGAAAATTTCAGGGACATATACCGCTGCCGGGGGTGAGCGCTATATCACGATCGGGGTTTTCGAGGAGTATGCCAATGTGAGCTGGGTGGTAACGGGAGGCCTGAATAATTACGGCTATTATTTTGTTGATGACGTATGCGTGACACCTGTTGGCGGAACGGGCTGCACGGGAGCTTTACCCGTTTCACTCAGGGATTTCAGAGGGCATCTTTCGGAAGAAGGAATTGTGCTTGAGTGGGAAACTTCCAGCGAAAAAAATAATGATCGCTTTATCATAGAAAGAAGCGGGGGAGGGATTGACTTCATGCCTGTCGGCACCCTGAAGGGGTCGGGGAATACACCTTACGGACACAGTTATTCATTTACGGATGCAGTTCCCGAATACGGGATTAATTATTACCGGCTTAAGCAGATGGACTATAACGGTGAATTTAATTACTACCAGTCCATAGCCGTAAGGAGCAACAGTATTAAAAGCAGCCTGTATCCTAACCCCGCTTCCGGCGACTTGAACGGAGAGTTTACGCTGTCTAAAGAAGGGTCTGTAACTGCGATGGTTTCAGATGTAATGGGCTATCCTGTGCTGACTGAAAAAATGAAAGGTACGCCCGGCAGGAACAAATTTACGCTTGATGTCAGTTCCCTTCTGCCCGGTATGTATTTTCTTTCCTTATCAGACGGGGGGATGCGAAAGCAGATGAATTTCATCAAAAAGTAACAACCGGGTTAAGTCATCATTGTCCCTGAATTTTCCGTGCTTTAAGCCGGTATTCCAGGGCTCTTTTTTTATCTCCCCTGAATTCATAAGTGGTAGCCAGGTTGTTCAGGGCAAGCGTATTCGAAGGATTCATTGCAAGCACCTTGTTAAGAACCTCAATGGCTTTATCATATTCTTTCAGTATTCCATAGCAGTTGCCGAGGTTGATATAGGCGTTTTCGTTGTGCGGGTCCTGCCTGATCGCCATCTCAAGGTATTTAATGCCGTTCCGGTAATCGCCCTTTGAAGCATAATCGGTTCCCGTTTCATAAAAACTTTTATCCTGCATCCTGGTTTCCAGTGTCTTGCGCAGTGATGGAGGGACGCGGGGATCGTTTATGGAAATTTTTCCTCCTGTCCCGGGCGGGAGAGAGGCGGCGGGGTGGCCTTGTGGAATGAAGGGAGAAAGGTTCTGAATAGCGGGGTCAGATGATTCTCCGGGAGGAAGCCGGTGTACGTCGAGCCCCGTTTTTTTATGGTGTGCCAGCTGGTTCTTTTTTCCTGCAGCATAGGAAGGGCTTACTTCAACAGCTTTGTTGTAATAGTATGAGGCGAGTTCCTGTTTCCCGAGGTTTTCATAAACAGAACCGAGATTGTTATAGCTTACAGGATATTCAGGAGCCTCTGCGATGGTTAGTTTGTAATAATAAATGGCGGAGTCATAATTAAGCTGAACTCCGTGATAAGCCACAGCCAGTTTGAAGAAAACATCAGGGAAGTGAGGGTGGATGCGGAGTGCTTCATGGAGTTCTTCTGTTCCTTTTTTAAAATAATATTTCTTTTTTGCTTCGTCTTTTTCCATCGTGCCAAGGTCTATCAGTTCGCTTCCATAGTGCCGGTGAACCTGGCAGCTTAAGGGCGATGAGTTTACATCTTCCGAAAAAAGATCGAGATTGCTTTTCCACACTCTGTTCCTGCTGATGGTTTTAAGGGAATAAAGAGAAAACAGGATTACAAAAAGAGGGAAGAGTTTATGTTTTTTTAAAACAGACAGGAGTGAGCCTGTGGGGCCGGAAATGTTTACCGGAACAAAGTGGAGAGCTGTAAAAACCAGCGTTATACAAAACCCGAGGGTGGGAGCATAAAGGAATCTTTCTGCCATTATTCCGCCCCTGAAAATAACGAAAGCAATGGCCGGGGCCAGTGCAGCAAGGAAGAACAGTATCCCTGTCCATGGAACGGATTTTCTCAGGAAGCCTTTCACACCCATCCACAAAAACCCTGAGGCAATGAAAATGCCTGCTGCTGCGGGAAAGGAAGACCACGTTACAGCCGGCACCTGGTTGAATGAGTAATCATAGGAAAGGTTCCATGGAAAGACAATGAGGCAGATGCAGCGTAAAAAAATTACGGAAGCAGCGGCAAGCCTGGAGCCGTTTTCAGCATAAGGGTAATTGACAATGTCATGCGGGACTTCCCCGCTTACTGTCCCGAGAACAAAATATTTCTGAATCTCAAAAACAAAGAATACTCCCAGCAGGGGAATTGTTTTCTTTAACACCTGCAGGATCTTTCCTTCTCCTCTGTAAAAAAGCAGCATGGGCGCAAGCAGAAGCATGGAGGAGGCTGTCTCTTTAGATAAAAGTGCGAGGTAAAAGAACAGGAGCGGCAGCAGGGTCAGTATGATGCTTTTCTTCCCCACATTTGCTTTTTGCATGAGCCACAAGGCAATAACCATATTCAGGAATGCGAGAATTTCGTCGCGGCTTTTAATGTTAGCGATAACCTCCGTGTGCAAAGGGTGGGCGAGGAACAGCATTGTTGTGAGGAAAGGATATGCAGGATGGAAGTTCCTGAAAATGCCTGCCAGCAACAGGTAAACGAAAAAACCGGTCATGCCGTAAAGGAGTACATTTCCGAGGTGGCTTATATGAGGGTTCCCGGGAGCAATTGAATTTTCAATTGCAAAAGTGATCATGGAAAGCGGGCGGTAGTAGCCAAGGTTTATTTTGCCGAGGTAAAAATGCCACATTTCCATATTCATTAGTTTCGGGATTCCCTTCAGTCCTTCATGCACGTACTGGTTATTAATAATAACATATTTGTCATCCAGCACATACCCGTGCATGCCCGTATTGCAGTACAGGATGATCCCTGCGAGCGCGCAGAACAATGCGGCCTGCAGATGTTTTGCAGGAGATTGGGTTAAATCCATGGAGTTTATTCGAGATTTTTCAGAAGCCGGGCACATTTCTCTTTCGTGTCAGGATCTTCGGGAGTAAGGTTGGGAAGTTCCATTGCTTTTTTGAGCCAGGCTTTTGCCATGGCTTTGTCTTTCAGATCTTTGTTTCTCTCATAATAGGTAAGAGCCAGTTCATAGTAGTGAAGGATATAGTGGGGCTCGGATTTAATGGCATTCTGGAAGGCTTCTATTGCTGCATCATAAGAACCTCCTTCAGGCACACCTCCGAAAAGGCTGTTGATGGCAATCTTTTCCATCATATTAAAACCTGCAACGGTTCTGTGCCATCTGCCGAGAATATGATAGGCACCGGCATGGCGGGGATTGAGTTTAATGGCCAAATCGGCATGTGATTTTATAAGCCTGGCATTCGCAATTTTCTGTTTTGAACCTGCAAACTCATTGATCCGTCCGAGGGCAAGTGCATAAACATAATGGGCTTCGGCGAGGTTGCTGTCGGCATCCAGGGCTTTTTCAGCAAGATATGCAGCAGTGTGGTAGTATTTCATTTTCCTGTCTTCTCCTGTCTGCCGGAAGCCTGCCTTTGAATAAAAGTAGCTTGCGTTGACAAGATAGGATGTGTTGGAGGAGTCAGATTTCAGCAGTGACTGAAAGATGTAGAGCCCGTCTTCATACTGATAGGTGGATTTATATTTCATTCCTTTGCTGTATAGCTCTGAGTTGTTTTGTGCAGATACACAGGCAGTAAGCGTGAAGAAGATGAGGATGGCAGCGGAGTTTTTCATGAGATTATTTTTTACACTCGTAAAGGTTGAACATGGGGGTTTGCATGATATTTTTTTCACAGTTCCCCGGTGGAATAGTTTCTGAAGCGGGAGAGAGGAAGAATGGAGAGGATGCTTTATCGTGCAGGCTGATCATAAAATATCTTGCGAGATAGGCGTGCAGCGCCCATTGTTCGCTGATCGAAGGACTGATCCTGATAATTTCATTCCGGGGTACAAGAGCCCCGATTTGTTTTACATTTCCGATGAGATCTTTATCCCTCCCTGTTTTTCCGGCATTTAGCATGACAAGAGTCGCCGCAACTGTTGCAGCAATAAAAATCCCTGTTTTTATAGCTCCGGTTGCTGCGTTTCTCCCCGATAATTTCGCGAAGAGATATTGCACCGGAGGCAATATCCATAATGAGGCGGCGAGGGCAAACCAGGGAATTGAAGGTATAATATAAAATCCTTTCTGCTTGGGACTTATAAGCAATGGAAGGCTTGCCGAAAGGCCGGTCAGGAGCATGAGAGTGGCTGATTTCTTCAGTGCCGGATCTGCATGGATATTCCATTTCCTGGAAAGCAGGGTAGCGGCAACTGAAAGTGCGGCCGGCACTAAAAGTGTACCTGAAAGCGATAATAATATTGTAAACCTGGAGGAGAGTTCCCGTTTCCCTTCGAGGCTTTGAAAAACCTGCCTGTCAAGGTACATGCAGAAAAAATCAGAGGCCGGCCTGTAGTATGACAGAAGGAGGATAACCAGGAGTAGAGAGGCAGCGGGGATCATGCTCAGCCTGAGGCTATGCGTCAGGTTATTTTTTTTATCAGTAAAAAAAAACAACAGGATAAATGCAAGGGGGAACAGGGCTACAGGCCCTTTGATAAGCACTGCCGCTGCTGTTGATAATCCTGAAAGGCTGAGATAGGAGGCTTGTTTGATGGCGGAGGTTGCATATAGCCCTTTAAGCATAAGCAATACGGCAAGGCATGTAAACACTCCAAGAATATTTTCAAGCATATTATTGGAGTATGCCCATCCCGTTGAGGGCAGGACTAACCAGAGGAGCACAGGGAGAAGCATGTATTCTTTTCGTTCCTTTCCCGGAGCAATCCTGTTCCATATCACTGCTATCAGAATGCCGGTGGCTAATGCGGTCAGCAGTGAAAAGATCTTTTCAACATAAAAAGTGTCGGGAAGTATCCTGAACAGCAGAGACTCCAGCCAGAACCCAAGCGGGGGATGCTCATAATAGACGGAATACAGCGTCCGGGTGTAGAAGGGGGACCAGAACCCGCCTTTTCCTTCTGCCATGTTTCTTGCAATGGCAGCATGGGTGATGCCGTCAAGGAACATGCCTTCGGAAGTGAGGCCAGGGAGGAGGATTACCGCGAATGCAAGTACTGTCAGGAGGATGAGTGTAGTATGCGTTGTTTTATTCAAGGTAACCGTGGATCTAACACTGCCGGATTCAGAACGATCGGTTGATTCCTACCACCCACCGGAAGGCAATATAATTATCATCTACGGATGGGATACTGCTCAGGAAGGCAGGGACATCGAAACGTATGGTAAATGGGGCGGCCGTTTGCAGGGGACCCCATTTTTTGACGGTGATCGCAACGCCTGCTCCTGCATCTGCGCGTATCCATGATAATGCCATGGCTTCACCCGTTTTGCTGGTGTTGATTGTTCCTGCATCTGCGAACAGGTAAGGGCTGGCGGCAAGCCACGATGCTGTGATTTTCGGTTTTATGCTCAACAGGTGTTCCAATCCCACCTCTATGCTTGCTGAAACGCCTGAAGTGCCGCGGTAAACATTGCGTACATCCCCGTTTTTTGTTTCTTCCACGGCGAGATAGCCGGCATAACCCCTGAGGTTCAGGCCTCCGCCCATCTGGAAATGGTTGGTGGTTGGCCCGTAGCCCAGCCATGAATTGTCAATAAAAGCTTTTGAACGGGTGAATTTATTTTCAGATAATTCTTCCGGGTTGCCTCCTGCAAGGAAGAGTGCTGATTCCGGAGCAGGGGAATTTCCTGTACCGAGTTGCGCGAAGAGCCTGGTCCTGATATTTAACCTCCATAAACTGTTGTTGTTGACCGCAGACAAAACCAGTGCTGAATAGCTGTAATCACTTGCGATAGTGCTTGACTTCAGGCTGAGGTTGATGTCGCCCGTTCCGGAACGGTAGTTATACCGGTGCCTGATACCGATCGTCATAGTGTTGTTATACTTTCCGGCCTCCCATTCTCCCGGGTAAAGAAGATACGTCAGGCTGCTTTCGTCAGGGCGGCACATTGATTTCAGCAATACATAAAATGTATTGCTGAGCGAGTTGTCTTGTTTCTCCAGCCCCATTGTATAAGCCTGTAAGCCGTCCAGCTGCCGTGCCGAGAGGCTGACGGAAAGATTCTTTGCCAGGAAGTCAAGGGGGGTATTGTAAGCTATGCGGAAGGAGAGATTATCATATTTGTTGACCTGCACTCCCGGTTCGAGTTTCCTTTGAACCAGCCCGGTATTCACCCATGCACTGAGCGAGAAGATGTCACGGTAGCCCATATAATTGCCATTGAGGTGGAACCCTATTTTCAGTCCGTCATAATTGTTGTACCAGAGGTCCGGCCGGGCTTTAATTTCATAGGAAGTCCAGTCGGGGTCATTATAAACTTTAGAATCAAAAACGAGACGGATAGGCGGCTTATAGCTGTTGTTGAGCATGTTGATATCTGCAAGCCTCCGGGATGTGTCAATCACCACATCTTCAATTTCTTCCGGGATAATCACATTTGCGTGATACACGGGGTTAAGCTTGTCCCATCCGATCCACCTGGGAAGGATTACAGCCTGTGTGCTTTTTTCAAACCATGTGTTGGGGATATAAAAATTATAGGCTTTTTCATCTTTGGTGAAAACAGTAAAGTCAAGAGGCATATGCATTCTGCCTTTTCTCCTGAAGGTGATGATATATTCATTTTCCGCTTTCCCTTTTTTCAGGCTGCTTATTTTATAGTCAATAGACTTGGTAGTTTCAAACCACTGGTCAAAAAACCAATTGAGGTCGGCATGGGTATATTCAATAATTGCCGAGCGGAAATCTTCGGGGTAGGGGTGGCAGAATTTCCATTTACTCACGTAGTGTTTCATTGCATTTTCAAATAACTCATCGCCGAGAACGTATTGCAGGTTATATAGCATTGTGGCGGTTTTGTTGTATACGCTGCGATAACCTCCGCCCTGGCCGAGGGCGCCGTTAAAATAGTCGGAGTGGGTATTGAGCGGCTGATCACTTCCGGAGATGGCATCATAGAGATATGGGAAAAAAGCATGCTTGTCCCTGTTTGTTCTTTCGAGGATGAAAGAATTTTCATAGGATGATCGGCTCCTTATCAATGCAGAGTCAGTAGTTCCGTAAGGTCCTTCAAGTTTGTCGAGTGCCCAGACGGACAGGAATTGCGTGAACCCCTCATCCAGCGCAGCCCTGTAGGTTTCGTTGCTCCCTACCATTCCGAAGAACCAGTTATGACCCACTTCGTGGGCAAGGAGAAAACGATAACCCGGATCGTTTCCCCTGTCGAGCGTGAGCATGGGATACTCCATGCCGTCGTCGGCATCTGCAACAATCATTTTAGGGTAATCATACATCCCGAAGTCTTCGGAATAGGTTCTGATAATCCGTGCGGTATATTCTGCCGCGTTCTGCCATCCCATGGCATGGGGTTCCTGTGCAAGGGCAACACATCGGATACCATTCCATAAGGTTTCCCCGATGCGGTAGGTGGGGTCGGCAGTCCATGCAAAATCATGAACATTTTCAGCATGGAACTTCCATGTTTTTCTTTTGTTTCCGGGGGCGATGGGTACAGATGGGGGTGTTCCGGGCTTTTTGTCTGCAAAATTTTTCAGATCGAGTTTCCGGCGGAGAGAATCAGGAAGAACTTCCTCCCGGTTCAGGAGGGTTCCTGTTGCGTCCATTACAAAATAATCCGCAAAGGTCAGTTCGGCATCATAAGTCCCGAAGTCTCCGTAAAATTCCCGGCCGAGATGCTGGTCTGTTTCCCACCCGAACTTTCTGTCATAAACACAAATGCGGGGGTACCAGTGAACGCCGTTATAGTGCTTCCACCCGTAGCTTCCGTACATTTTCATTCTTCTGCGGGTACTGCCGGCATCAAAGTATGATTTGAATTTAATGTTGAAAACAACGGAATCTCCGCTCCTGAGAGGTTTGCCGAGGTATACTTTCAGGATAGTATTATCAAGTTCCGTTTTCAGGTCTTTTTCTTCCGAAGTGATTTTTTCCACTGACGTGCCGAGTCCTTTGGATTCATATTTTCCATAGGCAGCTTTTACCCGGTTGTTCTTCTGGAGGTTATCGAGATAGGATCCGGGCTGGAAAGCATTCTGGTACAAATGAAAAAAAACAAAAGAGAGAGAGTCGGGGGAATTATTCCAGTACGTTAGTTGCTCTTCTCCTTCAATGATGTCAGTGGTTTCATCAATGTTGGCTTTTATACGGTAGTGAATATCCTGCTGCCAGTATGATTCATAAGGTTTCCTGTTTTTCCAGTAATAAGGATTTTCATTGCTCCGGTATGTGTTCTTAATCTCCGGATTTGCAAGCGGATCCTGTGCATGAAGGAAGTTATGCGGGAGAAAAGAAAAAGAGCAGCAGCAGCATAAAACGGTGAGATGTTTTTTCATATAACAGGGATGAGTACAGGAGGTATGCAAAGATAAAACTTTACGGCTATCATTTTTTTAATCCGCCTTCGCGTTCCGTTACGGCGGACAAGAGGGTATGGGGCTTGGCCCGGGGTTAATACCAATTTATTGAATAAGAACATCTATTTTTTTTACTTTTAACAATTAGAAGTCATCTCAAAAATATGTTTCAGGCGTTTTCAAGTATTTTTTCTTCAGGCGAGGCATTTTTAGAAGCCCATACTGGAAGGAGTCTGGGCAATAAAAATAACGAAGCATGAAGGAAAGAGACGTCAGAAAATCAGACAAAAGATATTTTTGAGATGGCTCCCGGAATGGAAATACAGAAACATATTGCTTTAAAGCCTTTCAATACATTTGGCATTGAGGCGGAAGCGGCATACATGGCGGAGATATGCACCCTGCAGGAGGCCGTTAATGTGATTACAGATAAAAGATACCGCGGCCTTCCTCTTCTGGTTCTTGGAGGCGGCAGCAATATCCTTTTCACAAAAGATTTTGATGGATTGATTATCCGTAATTCTCTGAGAGGAATAGAGACGCTGCGTACAGAAGGAGATAAAATATTTGTGAAAGCAGCGGCAGGTGAAACCTGGAATGATCTTGTTGATTATTGTGTGGCCCGGAATTATGGCGGAGTGGAGAATCTTTCTCTTATTCCGGGCAGCGTCGGGGCGGCACCTATTCAGAATATAGGGGCTTACGGCGCCGAACTGAAAGATGTTTTTTATTCCCTTGAGGCTTTGGAAACGGCTACCGGGAGGGTAAGGACATTTTATCACGGGGATTGCCGGTTTGGCTACAGGGAGAGTGTTTTTAAACATGAGGCCAAAGGCAGGTACGTAATTCTTGAAGTTACCTTATGCCTTGATATAAATCCTGTATTGAAAACCGGTTACGGGGCTATTGAGTCAGAGTTAAACAGGATGCAGGTTGAGCCTTCTGTGCAAAGCATAAGCAGGGCAGTGTGCAATATCCGGAGAAGCAAACTTCCTGATCCTGCCCTGCTCGGAAATGCCGGCAGCTTTTTTAAAAACCCTTCCGTGAGCAAAGAAATATTTCATTCATTGAAGGCAGAATATCCGGGCATTGTTGCGTACCAAAATTCTGACGGAAGTATTAAACTTGCCGCCGGCTGGCTTATTGAACAGTGCGGGTGGAAAGGTAAAGTAGCGGGCAGGGTAGGGGTTCATAAAGATCAGGCACTTGTAATTGTTAATTTCGGGGGAGGAACGGGGAAAGAGATTTATGCTTTGTCGGAAGAAATTCTTCATTCAGTAAAAGAAAAATTCGGCATAGACCTGGAGCGGGAGGTCAATGTCATCTGACCTGCATACTTTTATTTTTCATGCTGTGCAGCGGGAAATTGTTTACACCTGAAAAAATCATAAGGATTCCTCATGGTGCCGGAGTATTTGCTTTTTTAAAGTCAAGAGGGGTGTATATTCTTAAGGTGATGTTTCTGCCCATGTTACAGATACCGGTTTTCCCGGTAGTCGGGTTCACAGGAGCATACTTAAGCCTGCTGAGATGACTCTGGTAATCGGCATCTGATAAGTTAGCGATGTTCAGGAAGAGGGAGAAAAGTTTCCTGCCGCCCTTTGTAACATCGCAGCCTGCTCCTGCATTGAAAAGAAGATACCCTGGTGTGGCTGTCTCCGTTCCTGCTGCCGCATAAAATTTTTCCTGCGTGAAATATTTTTCGGCACGAAATTCCGCGTAAGCGCTGGAGAGGGATTTCCAGCCCTTTTTTGACACAACCATGATTTCAGATGTGAGCCTGGCCGGCGGGATGAGAGGAAGATATCCGGATGCTCCCTGTTGATTCTGCAAAACGCCTATCACATATGAAAAGGTGTTTTCAAAATGCAGCCAGTCGAAAGGGTGCGGGTGTATATCCATAATAACTTCGCTCCCTGATAGTACGGCATCTCCTGCCATAAACCTGAAAGCAGGGAGTCCTTGCGTAACGGAATCCTTTCCTGCAAGGTTCTCCATCTTGCTCAGAAAAATATAATCTTTGATAGCGTTCCTGAAAATATCGGCTTCTGCCGTGATATGCCTGGAGTTGATGCCTGTTGCAAAATCAAGCTGGAGACTTTTTTCTGCATTTAACCCCTGGTTCCCGTTTTCGTAGCGGAAGCTTCCTTCGTGTATGCCGTTGGAGCCTGTTTCAGCTATGTTCGGTGCGCGGAATCCCCTGGACATGTTTATTTTTCCGAATACAAGAGGTGAGAACTGCCACGTCGCACCTAGGCTGGCGGAGGTTCCCGGGTAAGACGCATGGAAGGCATTGAATTTTTTGACAGCAGCTGGGTTCCCCGGATCTGTTTTCTCTCCCAGGGAGTTTAAATAAAGCTCGTTGTCCCTTATTGTCCTGTAGTCATAACGCAGGCCTCCGCTCAGGTCAAGCTTCCCTATGTTTTTTCCGGCGGTGGCAAAGATGCCTAGATCAGACAGATCATATTCCGGTATCAGGAATTCGCTTCCTTTATTGTATGAAAACTGCCTCATCCCGTTTATTCCCGCGGATACATTAAAGTTTTTTCTTTCCGGGAAAACATATCTCACGTCATAATTAAATGTGTTCAGAAGAAAATACAGCCCGTATGAGTCCGGGTGCAGGACATTTCCGTATTCCTGCCTGCGGTTTTGCTGCATTCCCAGTATGACCTTTATACTTCCGCTTCCTGCAGCAATGTGGTTGTTGAGTTGAATTTTATAATGACCCACTTCCTGGTACGGCACATGAGGGGTGTATGATTTAAAATCCCCGGACATTGCGGTGATATAGCCCTCGGATGAATCGTTAAGAGCAACAGGCTTTGTAAATTTTCCTGTAAGGCTGTCACGGGTGCCTTCGGTAATGCCCGGCATAAAATTATAGGCGCTTACCTGCAGATGTGCATACCCCCATGCTTTGTTCAGGCCTGTTGTCATCCGGATGCTGTTTTCCCGGAAACCTGAATTAAAAACATACCCGTCAGTATGATTCCTGTAGGAATGTGCAGCCTTGTTACCGTATCTCAGATCCCAGATAAATCCTTTTTTATTTCCGGAAAAATTTCCTGAAAAAGATCGCAGCCCGTTATTGCTTTGATATCCGGCAAGGATGCTTCCCTGTAATGATCCTTCCGGGGCAGGGGGAGCTGATATCAGGCTGATTACTCCCGCCAGTGCGTCTGAGCCATAGGCTATACTGGCAGGCCCTTTGATGATTTCCGCTTTATCTACGGATGCCTCATCAATTTCTGTTCCGTGTTCGTCTCCCCATTGCTGCCCTTCCTGGCGTATTCCGTCATTCACCGTCACCACCCGGTTGTAACCAAGTCCGCGTATCACGGGTTTGGAAATGCCGGGGCCTGTGCTTATCTGTGATATCCCCGGGTGAGATGCGAGGGCATCAATAATATTGCCTGATGAGGATTGAAGCAGTTCTTTATGGGGGATGGTTGTCATGGATACAGGAGTCCTGTTTTTTTCGGCGGCCTGTGAAAGCCCTGTGACTACAACCTCGTTCAGTTCCGTGACAGATTCTTCGAGGTAAAAATTTTTCACGGATACTTCCGAAAGATCAAGTACTTCTGCATGGATGCGGTATCCCATAAGGCTCACCTGTATCAGCACTCTTGAGCGGGGAAGCCTTTCAATCCTGTATGCCCCGTTGCTTCCGGAAATGGTTCCTGTTTTCAGGTCGGGGATGTAAATGGAGGCACCGGGAATAGAATCTCCTGTTTGGGAATTTATGACTACTCCCGAAAGTGATATTCCTGCAGCGTTTTGTCCGCCGGCTTTCAGGAAGAGAAACAGGGAAAGAAATAATAAAACCTTTTTCAATAGACCTCTTGCATAAATCAGTCAAGGCCAAAATTATACAATCCAGCGAAATATGGACGAAAATAGGCCGTATAAAATAATTAAGATAAATTTTTAACAGCCTCTTAGAGTCAACCGAAATCCTTTAATCCGCTTACAGTTACTGCGTACTGGTAACCTATCCTCGACAAATTATTTGTTTATCTTTGGCTAAACATTCAATACCATGCTTAACAGACAAGATGTACTGTCATATCTGCGGGATAATAAGGAATATCTCCAGAAGCATTTCTATTTGTCAAAGGTGGGAATATTCGGGTCATTTGCTCGGGATGAGCAAAAGCCAGACAGCGATATTGATTTGCTGATTGAAAGAGCGCCCAATGCAAAAAATATTTTTGATTCTGATTGGGAATTACAAGAACTTCTCAAAAAACAATTCAACAGAGAGGTTGATATTTGCACCGAAAAATATATCAAGCCCTATTTCAGACCCTATATCTTAAAAGATGCCATTTATGTCTGAGCGGGATAATCCCTTGTTACTTCTTATGCTGGAAACGGTTGAGAAAATTGAAATCTATACGCGTTCAATGAAATCAGCCGAAGAATTTGAAAAAAATGGAACAGTATATGACGCATCTTTGATGAACTTTATCGTCATTTGAGAAATAGTTGTAAAACTAAGCGATGAGTTTCTTGAAAAACATAAAGATGTTGAATGGTATAAAATTCGTGCATTCAGAAACTTTGCGGCTCATGATTACTTCGGTATAGATGCAGAAAAAGTTTGGCATATCGTTCAAACTAAAATCCCGGAGCTGAAAGCAAAACTCAAGGAGATCACCGGAAAGTAAAAAAAGGCTGTCTCAAAAGCTCAAGGCAAGGTGATTTTTTTTATTTTGTTTTTTAATTGTTTGTGCTTACTCTGTTGTCGGTTTTCAGCGTCCCCGTCTGCGGTCAAAGATACGACTAACAGCGTGTTTGCGCAATACAGCTGAACACATTCGGAATTTTATTTTATGGTACTGCGCGTAATAATCAGTTATTAAATACATATTGTATGATGTTTGCACCCATCCGTAGCGCTTTCTGGTGTGTTTCGGGAGTGTCTTTGTGAACTTCATAATCTTCCCAGCCGTCACCGAGGTCGCATTCATAGGTATAAAAACATACCAGCCGCCCGTTGTAAATAAGGCCGAAGCCCTGTGGCGGTTTGTTGTCATGTTCGTGTATTTTCGGCAGCCCGGCAGGGAAGTCAAACTGCTGGTGATAGATTGGATGAGAGAAGGGAAGTTCCACAAAGTCAAGTTCGGGAAATACCTTTTTCATCTGCGGCCGCACAAAAGGGTTCAGTCCGTAGTTATCGTCTATATGAAGAAACCCTCCCGCCGTAAGATAGTCCCGCATGTTTTTTGCTTCCTGCAGGGAGAGTACCCAGTTGCCGTGCCCTGTCATGTGGATGAACGGGTAATTGAATAACTCCCTGCTACCGGCCTCAACTACGGCTTGCTGGGGGTTTATGTTGGTGTGAAGATTTGCGTTGCAGAATCTTATAAGATTGGGAAGAGACGTCCCGATATTGGCATACCAGTCGCCGCCCCCGTTGTATTTGAGCAGGGCTATCTGAAATGACGGGCTGATAAGGGATTCTGATAAAAACACCACTCCCGGCAGAAGAACATAAAGAATAATTTTTCTGAGGAATGCGGTCATTGGGTTTCGTTCAGGAGGTTAATGGTATGGCAGGCCACTATTCCTGCAGTTTCCGTTCGCAGACGGGAGGTTCCCAGGCTTACCGGGATGAATCCGTTTCCCCGTGCCGATTGTATTTCTTTTTCCGAAAAACCGCCTTCCGGGCCTATGCATATTAAACAATTTTCTCCCGGGGGGTATGTTTTAGAGAGGGATACTGTGTCCTGATATTCCGGGGAGGGAGGAATATGTGCGATGAATTTTTTTCCGGCAAATTTTTGCACGAACAGATCTTTTAAAGAGGACACCGGGTTGAGGCGGGGAAGATATGCTTTAACCGACTGTTTCATTGCAGAGACTATTACTTTTGCAAGCCGGTCTCTGTTTATTTCTTTTCTTTCGGAATGTTCACAGCAGATAGGAGATATTTCGTCAACCCCTATTTCCGTGGCCTTTTCCAGGAACCATTCAAACCTTGTAAGATTTTTTACCGGTGCGATGGCTATATGCAGAAAGTGATTCCTTTTGCCGTAAGCTTCCTGCCGGCGGACTGCCTGTACCGTACATCTCCTGATGTTATCTCCCGTAATTATTGCTTCGAAAAGATTTCCCGTGCCATCTGTGATATGAATGGTATCATTTTTTTTCAGTCTTAAAACCCGCAGCGCATGCACAGCTTCATCAGCAGGAAGCAGTGTTTCTTCTCCTGTTCTGATGCCTGTTACATAGAAAAGATGCATGGGCGGATTCTGCGTCAGGCAGGGACTGCGGCTTTGGGTGCAGCAGCCATTATTTCTTTGCTTGCAAAAGCGGCATATTGTTCGAAATTTTTTACGAAAGCCGAAGCAAGCTCTGCGGCTTTTGTGTCATAGACTGCTTTATCTGCCCAGGTGTTTCCGGGGTTGAGGATCCCGGCAGGGACGTTGGGGCAGCTTGCAGGCATTTCCAGCCCGAAGACAGGATGTTTGCTGAATTGTACTTTACTCAACTCGCCGTTGAGAGCGGCAGTGATCATAGCTCTTGTATGGGACAGGGACATTCTTTTCCCTGTTCCGAAAGCTCCTCCGGACCAGCCGGTGTTGACCAGCCATACATTGATGTGTTTGTGTTTTTTCAGTTTTTCGCCAAGCAGTTCTGCGTACCTGGTAGGATGCAGGGAGAGAAAGGCTTTCCCGAAACATGCCGAAAAAGTGAGCTGGGGCTCGGTAACACCTACCTCTGTGCCGGCTACCTTGGCGGTATAGCCCGAAATGAAATGGTACATAGCCTGTCCAACATTCAGCTTTGAAATGGGAGGGAGTACCCCGAAAGCATCACATGTAAGGAAGAAGATGTTGCTTGGAATCCCTCCTACCGCCGGTTCAACAGCATTATCAATATAATTCAGCGGGTAGGCAGCGCGGGTGTTTTCTGTTTTGGAAATGTTGTTGTAGTCAACAGTAGCGGTGTTTTCATAAAACTCTACATTCTCAAGCATAGAGCCGAAGCGGATGGCATTATATATTTGCGGTTCTTTTTCTCTGGAGAGGTTTACGCACTTTGCATAACACCCGCCTTCAAAGTTAAATACGGAGTTATCGGCCCACCCGTGTTCATCATCCCCTATAAGTCTTCTTTCAGGGTCCGCAGAGAGCGTGGTTTTTCCCGTACCGGAAAGCCCGAAAAAAATAGCCGTATCTCCATTCTTCCCGATGTTGGCGGAACAGTGCATGGAAAGCACGTTCCTTTCATGAGGAAGAAGGTAATTAAGCACAGTAAAAATACCCTTCTTGATTTCCCCGGTGTACCCCGTTCCTCCTATCAGTATCATTTTTTTTGTATAGTTGATGATAGAGAAGTTGTGTTTGCGCACTCCTTTGTCAACAGTAGGATCTGCTTTAAAGTCGGATGCACAGAGGATGGTCCATTCCGGGTTCCAGGATGCGATTTCTTCATTGGTGGGGCGCAGGAAGAGGTTGTTTACAAAGAGGTTGTGCCATGGGGTTTCTGTGATGGCCCGTATGCGTATCCTGTATTGGGTATCTGCACAGGCATAGGCGTCACGCACATATACTTCTCTTCCCCCGAGATAGGCAAGCATGCGTTTATGCAGCATGTCAAAATCCAGAGGGTCGAATTTAAAATTTACATCTCCCCACCATATCGTTTTTTCGGTTTTTTCATCGCACACCGTAAATTTTTCCCTGGGGGCTCTTCCTTTGAATTCTCCCGTGTCCACGCTGACAGCCCCGGTATCTGTAAGCATTCCTTCCCCGCGGAGAATAATTTCTTCTATAAGCTCGGCGGGAGGGAGGTTCCAGTATGCGGCCTCAACATTTTTTAATCCGAGGTCAGCAACACTTGCATCTTTGTTTTTTAAACCAAACTCGTTCATGATAAATTTAATTTAATGGTTATACAAGTATAAAGGTTAAAATATGTTTTTCTTATACCTATAAGACGTGTGAATATGCAAATTGGTCGGTTTTGCGGGCTTTTTAAGCCTTTAGCAAAGAAAAGAAAAAAAAATCAGGTGACAAATAATGAAAAGGGAAGAATCAGACTTAAAACGGAACAGGGTAAAGCTCTCTCACTTAGCCAGCCAGTAGCTGATTTTAACGACAACCGCCCTGTTCTTAACCCCGAACTTCAGCGGATCGTAATTGTCCGTGTATACGATATAAATATCGGACATGGGTTTAAACTTCCATTGCATCCTTGCATTGATGTTAACATTGTCAGCCTGGGTGTTGTATTGGATAAATGTGGTAAGGAACAGGCTGCGTGTAAATGAGAGGTCTATTCTTGGCCCTATGAGTACAAGGTTGGAAGATGCATACGGAGAGGGCAGCCGGATGTGCTCATTTTCAATACTCACGGTAAAAATGCCCCATGGCTGTTTCCTGAAGTTAAGGTTGGTTATCCATGTAAGTTTGGTTCCGTTAAAGTAAGTTCCGTAGCTTGCAAGCATATCCCCGTTAAGCGTTTTCCTGAAATCGGAAAATACCTGGGCTCCCCAGTCCCGGTAATAGTAAGTACTCCCTGCAGCAAGAGGTGTTTTCTGGAGCCCGCTGGGGTCATAGGGTGAAGTAAGGAGAATATAATTCTCATCATAAAACACTTTTGCAACTGCTGTGTTTTTAAACTTTGCATCGTAGGACAAGGTAAGCAGCCTGTCGGCGGCCTTATACTGTTTATTATCCCAGTACAGGCTTGCATAGAGTTCGGGTCCGTGGTTGTTTAACGGTCCGGATTTAGGAAAGAAACTGTAGCTGGCAACAGGCTCCAGGCGGAAGTACCCTGTCCTTAGTACATACCCCACATCTGCATTATAGTTGGAGTCCACATATTCATGATTCCATTCAAGGGAAATCCTGGGAGTTGCATATACAAGCCAGAGTGCTGTTGCTTTCTGGTCTTTGCTGATGGTGTTTCCGAAGGAATGATGGTAAAATACCTTTCCTGTCCACCGGCCGTTGTTCGATCCCAGGTTGTAGTCCACACCTGCAACCCTGTTTACATCTGCAGGATTAAATTCTGCTCCCTTAAAACCCTGTCTGTTCACGATAAAGCCTGTGATATAAGAACGCTCAAACATTTTGCGCTGGAATGCGGCTACAGAGTAATTTTGCGGACTGAGATTCAGTTCTCCCACTCCTTCGGTCTGCATATTCATCAGGCCTATTCTCCAGTCCTGGTTTATCTTTCCGTTAAGCCTGGCGCCTGCGATAATGGGAACAGGCTTATCTCCGGATATCCCGATACGCCGTGAAAAGAACGGGCGGATTTTTGTAAATCCCGGCATGCTGAAGAGATCGCTGTTCTCTATGAAGAAATTTCTTTTTTCGGGATAGTAAATGCTGAAGCGGCTGAGGTTGGTAACCTGCTTGTCCACTTCAACCTGTGAAAAATCGGGATTAACGGTGAGATCAAGGCTGAGTGAGGAAGTGAGTGCGATCTTTGCATCCATCCCGAAGTTTGCTTTTGAAGCCTGTTCTCCGACCTGATAATCTTTTTCTGTTTTCGAGATGGCATAGGGAACGGCGGAGATGTTTGTCCCCGTTTTCCCCGGGGGGGAATCCCATATCAGCCTGCCGGTAAAAGCGAGGTGCGAGATGTTCTGATTCCTGGGTACGGGCACCCAGGTGGAACTTTCGTTTCTTTTGAGGTCATTTCTTCCGAAGTTTATTCTCCATTCTCCGGCTCCCGGCTTGAAACGCATGGAGGAGAAAGGAATAGCCATTTCAACAATCCACCGGCCGTTTCCCCTCCTCACCTCGGAGTACCATTTGTTGTCCCAGTCGGTTGACACGCCGCGCATTCCTCCTTCGGCGATCAGGCCTTCTCTCTGTACCCCGTAAGGATTTACTCCGAAGCTAAACCCGTTTGTTTTGTCATTAAAAGGGTTGAGCGTTATAACGAAAGCGTCGGTGATGGGATAGGAAAAATCACGTTTCAGCGACTGGATTACAAAATCTCCCGGAATATCATCAAAACAAACAGCGCCTACATATAAAAACTCGTTGTCGTATGTGAGGCGTACCTCTGTCCTGGAGAGCGCAAAACAAGTGTCATAAGGAAGGTTGTCGAAAAAATCTTTTGCGGTTTCGGCGGTGTTCCACTCCTCTTCATCAAGATTGCCGTCGAGGGTGATTTTATGCCGGGTACTGCTGATGTGAAGGGAATATGTTTCGACGGGGGGAGGGGAGGTAAAAGCCCAGAGAAAGGGCAGGGTGCCGGCAATGAGAAAGGTGCGGAGAGTCTGCCTTCCGGATATGGATGTATGAAAGATTTTTCTCAGGCGGAAGCTAGATATGTCCGGATGTTTTTTTCCACCCTTGAGAGAATATCGGAAGCATCCGATTTTATGAACGCCTCACCTGTGATATGCTCGTATAGCTCAATATATCTTTCGGAAATGCTGTTCACGACCTCTCCGCTCATAAGCGGTATTTTCTGGCCTTCCTTTCCCTGGAACCCGTTGGCCATCAGCCATTCGCGCACAAATTCTTTTGAAAGCTGTTTTTGAGGTTCTCCTTTCTCCTGGCGGGTTTTGTAGCCATCGGCATAAAAATAGCGGGAAGAATCCGGTGTGTGTATCTCATCAATGAGATAGATTTTGCCATCCTGTTTCCCGAACTCATACTTGGTGTCAACGAGGATAAGGCCGCGGCCTGAAGCAATGGAGGTTCCCCGTTTGAAGAGCTCCCGTGTATATTTCTCAAGAGCCGTGTAATCTTGTTCTGAAACGAGTCCCTGCCTGAGAATTTCTTCACGCGAAATATCCTCATCATGTCCCACGGACGCCTTGGTCGTAGGAGTGATGATGGGCTCCGGGAAACAGTCATTTTCTTTTAATTCTTCAGGCATGGGTACTCCGCAGAGTTGTCGCTTCCCTGCTTTGTACTCTCTCCATGCGTGCCCCGAGAGATAACCGCGTATCACCATCTCCACTTTGAAAGGCTCGCATTTTTTCCCGGCGGTCACTACGGGGTCGGGAACGGCGGTCATCCAGTTGGGAACAATATCGGAGGTGGCTTTTAAAAAGCGGGCTGCAATCTGGTTCAGCACCTGGCCCTTGTATGGGATGCCTTCCGGCAGCACAACATCAAAGGCGGAGATACGGTCAGTGGCTACCATTACAAGCAGCCTGTCATCTATATTATATACATCCCGGACCTTTCCCTTGTAGAGATTTTTCTGGCCGGGAAAATGGAAACCGGTTGAGAGCAGAACATTTTTCATAAGAGGGTTATATATGATATATATAATGAAAAGAAGGTCGTAAAGTTAATCAAGAGATCGGAATTGAAAAAGGAACGGGTATATGGCAAGTTTCTGCCATACAGATAAAAAACGAATTGATTTTTGTCCCTTAGCGGGTATTATTGCTCCCTCACAAACCGGATCTGATTTTGTTCCGTTCCGTTGTTTATAATAAAAAAGTACATGCCTCTCTGTAGCATTCCTGTATTGAGTTTCCCGGTGTAAATTCCTTCCGTATATTTTATATCCTGCCTCATCAGTGTATTGCCGAAAATATCCTTCACGCGGATACTGATATTTTCTCCGGCTGCCGGGAACTCGTAAAAAAGCGTTTCTCCGGCGGGGTTAGGATAAAGCCTGACCGGCAGCTTGTGTATTTCCCCGGATGTGGCGGAAATAATATCCGAGTAGGAGTATTTTCCGTCATAATCCACTTGTTTTAAGCGATAGTAATTGATGCCGGGGAGAGGATGTGCATCTGTAGCTGAGTAATTTTTTACTGCTGTTGATTCGGTGTTGTTTTTTATGCTACACATGGGCTCAAATATGCTTGCATCTTTGCTTTTTTCAACGGTAAAGTAGTCGGTGTTTACTTCGTCCGAAGCGGACCATGAAATTTTAACCGTTTTATCTTTCAGGAAGTCGGCATTAAAATACCTGAGATTTATGGGTAATGCCGTACACCCGTATTTTCCTGCGAAGATGTCATAGCTGCCGTGTGTGGTGAGGTTGGCAGTTGCGGATCCCGGGTCGAAATCTGCCGTGGCGTTAAAGGTGCCCGTGATATAAATGTTGCACGAAGCATCCACGTCAATGCCATAAACATAATCAAAGCTTGAACTTCCTATTTGTGCAGCCCACTGGTAGGCGCCGGCGGCGGAATATTTGGCGAAAAAGCCATCGTAATTTCCGACAGCGGTCATATTAGCCACTGATGCGCTGGGGTCGAAATCTGCAGTTGACCAGAAAAATCCCGAAACATAAACATTCCCTGAGCCGTCAACGGCAATACCGTGAGCCTCGTCGGTAGTGGATCCACCCATATTTCCTGCCCATACATAAATGCCTGCGGAGGTATATTTCCCGAAGAACCCGTCGGGCGCACAGCATGGGGCAACAAGGTTGTTGGTGGCCCCGGCAGGGTTGAAGTCAACCGTGCCGTTGAATATTCCCGTAATATAAACATTACTGCCGCTGCCGTCTACTGTAATTCCGTAGCCGATGTCTGCGCCTGCGCCGCCTATGCTTTTTGCCCAGGTGAGTGCACCTGCGGAACTGTATTTTCCAAAAAAGATATCCATGTTTGCCACCGGCGTCATATTGCTTACTCCGCCGTTTGGATCAAAGTCTGCCGTACCTGAATACTCTCCGGTGATGTAAACATTTCCAGAAGCGTCAACTGTTATAGCGTGAGCGATATCTGCTCCCAGGCTGCTGATGGCCTTGGCCCAGAGATAATTCCCGGAAGCGTCGTACTTCGCAAAAAATATGTCTGAATTGACCACGTTGGTTGTCAGGTTAGCCGTACCCGCACCCGGGTCAAAATCTGCTGTTCCTCCGCCTCCGCCTCCGAAAGTTCCGGCGATGTGAGTATTTCCTGCTGCGTCGGCAGCGATGCCGTAACCCTCGTCGTTTGCAGTAGTGCCTATGCTTTCTGCCCATACCAGGTTTCCTGAAACATCATACCGGGCAAAGAAAATATCATCCAGTCCCATATTTGCAAGAGTTGTTGTTCCTGCACCCGGGTCGAAATCGGCCGCGCCTTTGAAAGAGCCTGTGATAAATACTCCGGAGGCATCCACAGCAAGGCTGTTGCCGATATCATTTCCCGTGCTTCCTATGCTGAATGCCCAGAGATAGCCTCCTGAAGGATCGTACTTTGCAAGGAAAATATCCTGCCCGCCCTGGGAGGTAAGGTTGGCAGATCCTGAAGGATTAAAATTAGCTGTACCATTAAAATAGCCGGTAACATAGGTATTGCCTGAAACATCGGCACGAATGCTGTATCCCATTTCATCGGAAGTACCTCCCATGGAGTTTGCCCATGTGTAGGCCGGTTGTGCGGCGCCCCGGATGATGATCAGGGAGAAGAAAATTATTGCCGCAAGTGGTTGAAGGTTTTTCATCTGGATTTTATTTGTTTTTATTGGGATAGCACTAAATGAGTATATAAGAGTTTGATTACAAAAGAACTCCAGGGAAGACGTATTTTAAAATTATCATTTCTTATAATAAATAAGTCAAAATATGATATTACATATAATATGTTTAAATTTATATTAAAAAAGGAACATCTTATTTATATTTTTAATAGGTATATAAACAAATCAAATGAAGAAAGCATCTGATTATTTATTCCGGCTCATTCATTCTCTTTCCCAGTCTGAGCAGAGATATTTTAAATTATTTGCGAGACGGCATGTCTCCCGGAGGGAAAATAAGTATGTCAGAATTTTTGATATAGTAGCCGGCCAGAAGCAATATGATGAAGAACCGTTGAGGAAGTTCTTCCCGGGCAGGAATGCCAGCGCCGGTCTGTTTGCTGCCAAGGATTATTTATTTAAAATGATTCTGAGGAGCCTTGAGGTCCACCATGCGAGAAATACAGTTCACAGCACCCTGAAAAATCAACTGACACACATAGAGGTCTTATACCGCAAAGGCCTTTATAAGATATGCGCCCGTATACTTTCACAGGCGAAAGAGGAGGCATACAGGTTTGAGGATTTCTATGCAGTGATGCAACTTCTTGGCTGGGAGCGGACATTGATGATTACAACGGCTGACCTTCCCAGTCTTGAGGAAAATGAGGCAAGAATCTTCAGCGAGGAATTATCCATCATTAAAAAAACAGAAAATATAAATGCATACCAGCACCTTCATTCCCAGGTTATAATAATCAGTTTTAAAGAGGGGCATGTGCGTAAAGAAAAAGAGATAAAAAAGCTGCGGTCTATTATGGATCACCCTTTGCTCAGTGATGAAAGGCAGGCTCTTTCATATAGCGCAAAGCTGAGTTATTACAGGATATACGCTTCATATTTTTACACTATCGCCGACAGGGATAAATACTACAGGTACCTGAAAAAACAGATGATCCTGATGGAGTCCCATCCACACCAGATTAAGGAGCAGCAAGGCAATTACCTGCGCCTTCTGAATAACTTCATCCCTGCATGTATTATGACTGCTCATTACAGGGAGGCTGAGGCTGGTCTGCAGAAATTTAAAAACATAACGGGTGCGGATAAGGAGGTCAAAGCTTATATCTTTATTAACACCCACAGCAATGAGCTTGACCTGAGTTTTTCGAGAGGAGAATATAAAAAGGCATTATCCATCATACCTGCAATAGAGAAAGGTTTGCAGCAGTTTAATAATCACAGCAGCAGGGAGCGGCTGCTGATCTTATACTTTGATATTTTCTATGTTTACTTTGCTCTTGAAGATTATTCCCGCGCCCTTAAATGGATTAACCGTATCCTGAATGAGAGGCATATAGGCTTGAGGGAAGACCTGTACGCCAACGCAAGAATGATGAACCTGGTTGTTCACTTTGAACTTGGAAATACCGATCTTCTCGAATATATCGTCAGGTCAACATACCGCTATCTGTACAAAAGGGACAGGCTCTACAGGTTTGAAACTGCATTGCTGAATTTTATAAGGAGAAAACTTCCGGGTATATTGAACAGGGATGAACTTATAAAAGCCTTTAAGATATTAAAGGAGGAATTGCAGGAGATAATAAAAGATTCTTCCGAACAAAAGGCGCTCGAATATTTTGACTTTATTTCCTGGCTGGAAAGCAAGGTGGAAGGGAAGCCTTTTGCCGAGATTGTCAGGCGGAAGTATCATAACCTGCTCCTTCGGAAACCTGCGGGTGCACGTGGAATGCCCTGACGTCAGGATTAAGGTTGTTCAGGGGCATAGCCTGAAGCGATTTCCCGTATTTTTTCTTTTGCCCCGGCCGGCATATTTGCCGGGATAAGCTGTATCATATACCTTCGCATTCATGCATCGGAAAAATAAATATACCATAGTGCTGCTTGGTGCAGGGAGACTTGCTTATTCGCTCGCGCCTGCCCTGGAGCGTGCAGGACATAATGTAATCCAGGTTTACAGCCGTAAAATCGCCGATGCAAAAAAACTGTCGGGCAGCCTTTCTTCCTCTTTATATACAAATAAGTTGAACCTCGTTCGAAAGGATGCAGATATATACATTGTTGCAGTAAGCGATGAAGCCATAGCTCCCCTCGTTTCGGAATTCGACCCGGCCAATAAAATAATGGTTCACACTTCGGGAAGTATCCCCCTTTCGGTTTTCGGAAGAAAAAACACAGCCAGGCGGGGTGTCTTTTATCCCGTACAGTCTTTTACCCGGGAAAATAGACAGTCTTTTGCCGGAATCCCCGTGTGTATAGAAGCGGGAGGAGCGGAAGTTCTCGGAATACTTTCCGGTATTGGAAAGTCCATCGGTGCAGGGATTTATCGCTTTGACTCATCACAAAGAAAGACACTTCATCTTGCTGCAGTGTTTACAAATAACTTTACCACCCACATGTTGGTAATTGCTGAAAAGATTCTGCGGAAAAAAAAGATCCCCTTCGGAATCCTCCTTCCATTGGCTGCAGAAACATTCTCCAGGATAAAAAACAGTGATCCCTCCCGTATGCAGACGGGACCGGCCTCCCGCGGTGACAGGAAAGTAATATCCGCCCACCTCCGCGCACTTGCGGAATTCCCGGAATACAGGAAAGTATACAGCGTACTGAGCAGCAGCATAGAGAAAAACAAATAACCACAGTATGCTGCACTTTGTAAAACTTATACGGCTGCCCAACCTGATCATGATGGCTCTCGCACAGTTTATGGTGCGTTACTGTATCATTATTCCCCTCTTCACCTGGTCCGCGAAAATTAATCCTGAAATCAGGGTGGAACAGATGCTTCATACCGGGCGCACAGATTTTATTCTCCTCGTGCTTTCAACAGTGCTGGTAGCTGCAGCGGGTTACATCATCAATGATTATTTTGATACCGGTATGGATTCCGTTAACAGGCCGGGGAAAATGATCGTCGGCAAACACCTCAGCAAAAGCGCTGCAATGAACAGCTATATCGCTTTATCCGCTTCAGGCGTATTGCTCGGCGGCTGGGTGGCGTGGCATACAGGTATGTTCAGGCTGGGTATGATTAATATTCTCACAGCAGGCCTGCTCTGGTTTTATTCGGTAGATTATAAAAAAACTTTCTTGCTGGGAAACGTGATTATCGCGTTTCTTTCGGCTGTGGTACCTGTTGTGCCCGCACTTTATGAGAAAGAATTTTATATCAATTTCTGGTATGTGCTTGTGTATGCCGTCTTTGCTTTTCTTCTTACAATGGCAAGGGAGGTTATTAAAGATGTGGAAGATATGGAAGGCGACAGGATGGAAGGTTGCCGGACTATTCCCATTGTTCTCGGAACCGGGCCCGCAAAAATGATCGCCGCCGCATTTGCATTGATGGCAATGATTTTTACAGGGATTGTCCTGCATAGAAAT
>JAHEYN010000013.1 GCA_023251555.1 Bacteroidota bacterium
CCTGCTGGCAGCACAGGTTACGGACATCTTTAATCTCAATTAGCCGGAAGATTATGGAAATAAAACCAGCACAAATACCGGCGGAAGAAGCGATTAAGATCCGGGACCTGCATAAGTCTTTCGGAAACAATAAAGTACTCTGCGGGGTCAGCCTCTCGCTCAGGAAAGGGGAGAACGTAGTGGTGCTCGGCCGTTCAGGCTCCGGGAAATCAGTGCTGATAAAATGCATCGTAGGGCTGATGCAGCCTGATGCGGGCAGCATAGAGGTGTTCGGGCTGAATATCCCCGGGCTCAGCCACAAAGAACTTGATCACGTACGCTCAAGGATAGGCTTTCTTTTCCAGGGAAGTGCATTGTATGATTCCATGAGCGTACGCGAGAACCTTGAATTTCCACTCAGGAGGCATTTCCGCATCAAAACAAGGGATGAGGTAGATGCACTTGTAACAGATGCCCTTGAGCATGTCGGCCTGCTTAAGGCCATTGACATGATGCCATCAGACCTTTCCGGCGGGATGCGGAAAAGAATCGGCATTGCCCGTACGCTGATTCTGCGGCCTGAGGTTATGCTGTATGATGAGCCCACCTCAGGTCTTGACCCTGTGACTGCAAGGGAGATCAGCGGGCTGATGAGGGAAGTGCAGGAAAAGTACAATACCTCCTCGGTGATCATCTCGCACGATATGTCATGCGTGAAACGCACAGCCAACAGGATTATAGTGCTCATTGACGGAAGGTGCCATGCCGAAGGAGCTTACGAAGAGATTAAGCAAAGCAACGATATAAAAGTCAAACAATTCTTTGAATAAATTATGCGCAACGAAACTTCGGGCCAGGTAAAATCAGGGCTGTTCATGGTCGCAGCAACGGTACTTTTCATTGCAGGACTTTACTACATAGGGAACAAAAGAAATATGTTCGGGTCCACCTTTCGTATCAGCGCGCTTTTTCACAACGTGAACGGACTTATGACCGGGAATAATGTCCGTTATGCAGGAATAGATGTCGGGACAGTCGGGAAGATATCCATACTCAATGACACGGCAGTGAAAGTGGAAATGATAATAGATCAGGAACTCAGGCAGTTTATCCGGAAGAATGCCGTTGCAAGCATAGGAACCGACGGGCTGATGGGGAACAAGCTGGTCAATATCAATTCAGTCAACATCCCCTCGCCCCCGGCCGTGGAAGGCGATATGCTGGCTTCTCTTAACCCTATTGAAGCCGATGAGATGGTACGCACCCTTCACACCACGAACCAGAACCTGGCAGTAATTACGGGCGACATGAAAAAGATCACTAATCGCATCAGCACCCATAACACGCTCTGGAGCCTGCTCATGGATACCGTGGTTGCATCAAATGTCAAGGAGGCCATTGCCGATATACGGGCAGCGGGTAATAATTCCGTGGCTGTTTCCGGCGATCTTTCCTTTCTCATGCAGAATATCAGGAATGGGAAAGGCACGGCAGGAAAAATCCTGGCTGATACATCCCTGGCAGGGCAACTCGAGGGAACTATTGCAGCGCTGAAAATGATAAGCGAACGTTCTATCCTGATCACCGGGGAGATGAACAAAATGATTGACCGTGTAAAAAGAGGGGAAGGCAATGCCGGGGCGCTGCTGATGGATACCTCCTTCGTTTACAAACTTAATGCAACCCTCGACAGCATAAGGGAGGGTGCGGGAGGATTCAATCAGAACATGGAGGCGCTGAAACAGAATATCCTGCTGAGGGGGTATTTCAGGAAACAGGAGAAGCTGAAGAAAAAAGGACAGGGCTAAGCGGCTGCAATCGATAATACTTTGGAGATTGAGTGTGGGGCAAGGGGGCCGGCCCCTCACCCACACCCATACTCCGGCCGTGGAAATAGTCCCTGCTTCCCGCAATTTCTCAGGAACTTTTCGTACGGCTTACATTCCTATTTGTCATTGATAACCAGTTTCTGAATGTAAATCCTGTTATGCATCTCATCGAAGATCTCCACAAAATACAGTCCTGCCCGGACACCTGAGAGATCTATTTTCCCGCTGGCGCCCATTGTTTTTACAAGGAGTTCCATTCCAAGGATGTTGCTGAGGCGAACCGTATGGATTCCCTGGTTCAGGATAACATTCAACTCTCCGCTTGCAGGATTGGGGAATACATAAATTTCGCCTGTGTCCCGGGAGTTGGGAAGCTGCTTCTCACGGAGCTCCGTATGCGACAGTCTTGGGGCAGAAGCATTATCCTGCCCGCACTGGGTATATTTAACAGTAGCGCATCCCGTAACCGACTGGAGTCCCTGGCTGGACCCGGTCACATAAATGCTTCCTTCGTCATCTATGGCAAGGGATACAGCCTCATCAAAGAAATTGCCGGGGCCTTCATACAACTCTATCCATTGCTGTATTCCGCTGCGGCTGTATTTAACAGTTGCATAATCCCTGTTACCGGGCACCCACGGGTTAGGAGGCCCCTGCACAGTGCTTGTTCCTGTTACATACACATTCCCTTCGCTGTCGGAGATAATTGTACTGAGGATATCATCTTTCTGCACCGGGCCGTCGTAGCGTGCATCCCATTGCAGTGAGCCTGATGAGTCATAACTGAGGACTGTATAATCGTAATTCATGGGAACCACAGCAGTAGTTGCAGCCACCATGATTTCACCGTTCGTTCCCTGCGCGATGGAATTTCCCATACCCCCTGCCGGAGAGTATATTTTTTTCCACCTGAGGCTGCCGTAGGTGTCATATTTAAGGGTGATGCAGTTTGCCCCGCTGGCGCCCGTAACACAAACTTCTCCTGAAGGAGAAACAATCATGTCGGAAGGGAAATCAGAGGATGCAAACGGATCGCTGTACTTTCTCCACAATTCTGTTCCCGCGTCATTATACTTCACCACGGCAATCCTGTTCTGGGGCTGCAAAACAGGCTGTGAAGGGATGTATCCTTCTCCCCTGGGGCCAAAACCGGCGAGGACATACACATTATTCATACTGTCGGTTTTCACCTTCAGGCCTGCCCTGTCGGTGCCTGAGCTGACCCATAGCTGGTTGCCGTTATTATTGTATTTCACAAGTACATCTTTTACTGTTCCCTGTTCATAACTTACGCCTGATACATACACATTTCCGTTATGGTCTAATGCAATGGAGAGACCTATATCATCAGAATGCATCGGGCCGTCATAAACAGAAGTCCACTGCACCTGGCCGGAAGAGTCAGTTTTTACGGTAACAAAATTCCGGCCGCTGGCGGGATCTTCGGCCTCGCCGGTTACATATACATTATCATTACCATCAATAACCATAGCATGCACCATATCATTTCCCGGCGTGCCATAGGATTGCGACCAGACAAGGCTGCCGTCGCGGTTATATTTTATGACCAGGTAATCATTTCCGGTGTTAATCTTCCTGGTAACGCCTGCAGCAAAAACCGAAAAGCCTGTTTTTACCACCACGCCTGCATCATAGGCAAAGTCAGGGCTGTTAAACCTCTGTATCCAGGATTCTTTCACGTTATATAAATCTACCGACAGGCTGAGGGGGCTTTGGGCAATCCAATCCTGTATTGTCAGGGCAGAGGTATCGGAAAGCATCAGGCCTGAAGTGGTTTCAATCTTATATAATCCCACGGGATCAAGGGCAGGAAGTAAGGCGGGATCAAAACTGAATGAACCGTCGCCGGATATCACTGCCGGGGAAACACTATAAGCAACATTCCCGGAAGCATCCAGCAATACAATGCTGTCGCCGGCCATGCTGCCCCTGCAGGATTCATTAAAGGCAACCGTTCCGCTAATGGAAGGACAGGAATCCACATAAAGCAGCTTCATAAGGCTGTCCGCACGGGGAAGCATTTCCCATACATGGGAGGTGCTGTCATACCGCTGTACGAATGATTTCAGCTGTACGCTGTGCAGACCGCTTTTACAGAAAGCTGTACTGTGCGTATCTTTTGAAGAAGCACAGAAAGAGAGCCCGTCTATTTTCCACTCCCTGAACATCTTCACTCCGGAGGTGTCTAAACAGGAATAGCTTCCGGGGGATGTACATGAAGCCGCAGGCAATCCCGGAGAAGTGCTGATAAAATAACACTGTTTCCCGAGAGCACATACAGGTGCGGTTATTGTAAAGTCAGCTTCCGGCCTCGGATAAACATTGATAACGGTTGTTTTTACAAGAGTGCTGCAGGGATAGTTTTCCGAGAGGGTTACTTTATACCTCCCTGGAGCAGCAAATACATGTGATACTGCATTCCCCGCAATGGTGCTGCAATCCCCGAAGTTCCACTGGCAGGAAGACGCAAAAGCAGAAGGGGTGAACATAATGGTATCTCCTGTGAAAAACAGGTCGTTGATTTTTTCTCCGTTGCATTCGGTATTAATTCCGCCGGAAGAGGAATAGGCTGCCAGTCCGCCGTTCAATAACTGTTCGAAACTTTCTTTGGGAGCCATCCCGTTTAGAACAAGATATTCTGCAAAAACAAATCGTCTCATATTAACGAGATACGCAGACTGAATACTGTCAGGCTGAAAACAGGCGGCTGCCATATCAAGCAATTCGAGTGTCTTGTGGAGATCTTTAACAAGATGATATGTATTGGCTTTATCCACAGTCAGGTAGAACTTCCTGTTCTGGTCATTCTGTGCAGATGCCTGGCTGATGAGCAAATCCTGCACATCAAGCAGCTGATGTACAGGAGTGCTGGCTGCTGAGTAACTGGAAGCAGCTCCAGTGAGAAACGCATGCCCCAGAGCTTCTTTCATCTGAGAATAGGCATAACTCTGTATCCAGGAGTACCTCCAGTTGGACGCCTGCGAAGCAGTGGGAGTGAACATCAGTATCTCATACAACATCTTTACTGCCTTAATTTCGCTGCCGTTGGGATTCCCGATAACGCGCTGGTTCATAGCCTGTTTCACGGCTGCGTTAATAGTAACGCCCTGGAAAGAGACTGTGTTTAACTTGAATGCATTCTGGTAAAAATCAAGCGGACTGGAAACTGCCGCATTAAGATTTCCGGCACTGACTAAAGCGGAGCAGCTTACAGGACTTTTCGGGTCGGCATCAAGAATATTTATCTTGTTCGAAGGAGTGCACGAAGCCGCATAAAGGCTGTGTTGTCCCGGGTTAGGCGCCGTTCCGGCACTATTCCATTTATTGTTGGAAGCCACGAGCGAATTCTGGCATGCCGCCATAAACATAGTTCCCGAAGCAATCAATCCTGAGCTGAAGGGCTGAAGGTTATAATAGCCCTGTGCCAGGTGCCACATACCTGCATAATTTCCATTATAGGTAACCATATTTCCCGAAGCGTCCACCTTTCCGTACTGGCCGGTAGAGTTGGGGCTGAGGTTGAGTGAGGCGGAATTCTCCATCAGGAAGCCATTGCTCAGGTTGTCTTTTACATTTCCGCATTTTATATTGACGGTAAGGCCACCGTCAGCTTCGATGCCGTCGCCGTTGCCGCTGATATCCGGCTGGTCGAGGTATAATCCGGAACCTGTTGAGCCGGAATAATAAACGCCCGTTGTATTATTACTGAGCCTGGTCCCGGAAACAAAAGAAGGAAGCGTCATTCCGACAGCCTGCCACCCGGCTGTGTTATTGCTGAAATCACAGTTATTAAGCATGGCTCCCTTGTCATAGGTGAGCAAACCTGTGGTACAGTTTTTTACCGTAACATTGGAAAGGGTCAGCGACGTTCCTCCGTAAAAGGAGCGGTCTGTAATTCCCGTGCTTCCTTTTTCCACGATGATATTTTTCACGATATGACCGGCCTGCCCGTTAAGGATGATTCCCCCGTGGTTGTTTGCAGATCCCGGCAATGCCGTTACAAGCAGGTTTTTCAGTGTTACCGGGCAGTCAATATTGAGGTATGCCTGGTCTCCCATCTCAATCTTTCCTTTGCTTATGGTGATGTGCTTCATGCCTGCAGGGTTGGTAAGCCAGCGGCCCCCTGTAATCTCAAGTACCTTATCGCCGGTGCTGTCGCCCTTCAGGGTGATGGAAGAAGTCACATCCGCTGTGAAGTTTGGATGGGTGAGCGGAAGCCCGAGGCGAACAAATCCGCTCCCGGTGGTGTTTCCGGAGAAGGTGAAATCTGCATTGAGGCCAAGTGCAAGGCCGCCGTCTATCTCCAGTACGGCGCTGTCGCCCTGGAGTTCCACCTGTGCTCCGCCATTGTATACCAGCTGTGCTCCTTCTTCTATAATAAGGACAGACTTGTCGCGGATGATGAGTTTCCCGCCATCGTTGATAGTCAATTTGCTTCCACTCCGGAAACGCACAACCGCTTTATTGTCCGGAGAACTCTCCCCGAGGATGAGCATCCCGCCCTTGTTAATAATAACCCCGGGATCGCAGAAACATGTCGAAAGGGTGAAAGAATGGCCGGAAGGAGGAACAGCCCCTGTCCCGTAATCCGTTGCCATATTGGCATTCACAAAGAGTTTCCCGCCCGAATCAATCACCGTACTGCCGAGATACCGGCTCTCATACCGCCCGTAATTGAACGCACTTTTTAGTGTGTCTTTCAACAGGTCCCGGCTGGATTCTATTTCCTTGGAAATCCACTCTCCATTGCTTCCCGTACCGGTGGTAACAGTAACGTGAGACTGGTTTTTATCAGGAGAATAAACATCTTCAAAGGCTGTTAATGAAGGGTTCGAAGGCAAGGCTGCTTTCAAATCCAAAAACAAATCAGTCGTATTAACATCCAGTGCGCTGATGGTAGGGATAAAGCACTGGTTGTCGTGTAGGGATTTTATTTTAAGCCCCGGGAGAAAAGGCTTGAGGATTTTCAGGTAGAGGTTATCATGAAAATTTTGCGCTATGTCTGCAGCAACCATTCTCACCCCTCCGGGGGCGTTATCGTATGGATTGCCGAATGTTTCCCATTGCCGGGTATAATGATGAAACGGGATCCCGCTTGCCGTCCAGAGGTAACACAGCATGTTATTGGGTGAGAGGCATAATGCGTCAAGGCTGAGCAGGAAGAGATCGTTCTTAGGATATTTGGCATCGAAGGTTGTTGCACTCCCGGCAGAGGGGACAGCCCAGGATTTCATGTCAATAATGGTTTGTCCTGTCTGGAATGCATAGGAAAAATCAAAAAGCTGGTCGTGTGCGTTCAGTACCGTTCCGTCAGCATCCGTTTGCGGCGTCCCGTTCCCGGAGCCGTTGGCCATAGCCACTTTCCTGAGCTGCTGAGGGTAAACACCCACTGCAGCGAGGTCACTAAGCCAGGAGGTGCGGAGCTGTGAAGCAGGATTGGCCGGGGTCGTTCCGGAATAGTACAACAATAACAGCTGCTGGGCAGCAGGCCTGTTGAGCGTGGCATTAACCATGTCTCCCACGGGAGTGATGTATGCTTTGGCAGAAAGAAAATTCAAAAACTGCTGCATGCCGAGGTCTATGTTAGCGCCCCTGTGCGGAGAGTCAAACGAAACATATTCCCTTGTACAGTGTTTTATCCCGCGGCTTTCCATGCATGCAAGGGCATACTTGGCAACCTGCCCGCCCATGCTGGCTCCCACGACAATATTTTCTTCTTTACCGGTTTTGACGGAGTTAATCTTTTCAAGCAGGTCAACCACCACCATTGCATTTCTCTGCATATAATCGGCTCCATCGGCAAAATCAACCAACACAAAGTCATACCCTTTCGCAAGCAGGGAATCCATCAGCTGAGGCGTCTGTGTCATCTGCGGATAACTGACCGTATCACGGCCTGTGAGCTCCATCCACCCGAAATCTCCGTAACGGTATGGATTCCCTATGCTGTTCCCGGTGTTGAAGTCAATGCCTTCCACGAATATGATGGGTTTCTTCAGGTGCCCGTTATTGCCGTTGCCGAATTTAACATAGGCTCTTCCTGCCGCAGGAAACTGGTTGTCCTTGTCGGGGACAGACCCCAGGCAGGCTGGAATCGCAGACAGGCTGAAAATGGTGTCCGGGCAAAGCAGGGAAGTGCAGTGACTCTCTTCCATACTGAGGGTAAAGGCTGTCCTGAACGTATCCGTTTCGGCTCCCTGGCCGGTAACCAGTTTCAGCTTCAGCAGTACATGGTCGTTATGCACCATGGCGGCAGAAGGATAAACAACCTGTGTTACCTGGCCCGGCATCACGGGATGAAAACCCAGCCCGTCGCCAAAATCAATCTCCAGGCTTTTGATTCCCGCCGGGTCATTGGAATAATAGTACTGGGAAGAAAATACAAATGCCAGTGGTGCGCCAACCTGGAATTTCCCGTTCTCAATAACGCTTGCCGCAAACAGCCGTTCTTCGGTGTAAGGGGATTTGGTAAGTCCGGAAGACTCATGAATAAAGCCGGCAGAGTCCGCGATCAGCCAGCCGTTGATAAAAGCGGCAGAGTCAATGCGGTTATAATGGTAATTCATGATCCCGACGGGAATAACTCCCGCACTAAGCCTTGCCTGCCGGGCATCAGCTGATACCGCATCCGGGTCCGCGGGCAACGGAGATGATAAAAACGAATGATAGTTCTCCGCATACATTTGCTTCCACTCAGGCGGGCCGGCGGACAAGGTGTCGGACGTGCCACTATGAAACTGCAGGTTCGACCAGTGGAGCACCTTGTCGTAGAGGATTCCCGTTTTCAGGAAGGAGGAGTTCTGAAGAAAGATAAAAGTGCTGTCTGCATTCTGGGCCCCTGCATAAACCATACTCATGCAGGCCCCTAAAAAGATGAAAAGTTTTTTCATAAGAAAAATATTAAAAAAAATAAATTGGTATTAACCCCGGGGCAAGCCCCGGACCCTCTTGTCCGCCGTAGCGGAACGCGAAGGCGGATTAATAATGAAAGCTGTGAAAAGAACAGCCTGGTTGTGATTTCATTTCTTCATGTCACCTTCCTTTCTTTATTATACCGGAGTTCCATTACCTGTTGCTGATATTTCCCTTCTGTATACGGACCTTTTATGCAGGACATCAGGCCGCTGACAGGGAAACATCCCTTGTTCTCTATAAAGCCAGATACTTGAAAAGATATCAAACCCTGTTTTTGAGATACTCTCTAATAGTTAATGTTGTAAAACGTGGTATCAAGAGCACTGCAATTCAATGCGGCAGAATAAGGGGCAGTGATACTGTTTTTTGTTACAGCCCAGTTAACCTTAACCTGGCTGCCCGCCCTGACGGTTTTATATACAACAGTATCAATGCCTGTTCCGTCATAAACATTATCATACAGGCCGCCACTCCAGTCGCCCGTGATAATAATCTTATCATTCCCATCAAAAGGAGATGTATTCTTCACATACAGTTTAAGGTATGCCTCTGCATCCAGCATGATCCGCACCGCTGTGTTCTTCTCTCCCGCCGTAATGCTCACCCCCGTGGTACTGTCAAAGTACTTTTCTTTCTTCGCCCTGATCTCATACACATAACCTTCCTGCTGCGAAAACTCAAAGCTGTATGCTCCGGAGGCATCTGCATCGTAGCTGGCCACCTCCGAGGGAACGCAGCTGTAACAGTTTGTTTCCAAAGCAAGCAATCTTACTTTGGCGTAAGCAATACCGGTATGGCTCACGCTTTCCTCCACGGTTCCTGACACTGAAGTGTTGGGAGTTTCTTTTCTACAGGCAGTGAACAGGATAAGCACTGCTGCCAGGGAGAGAATAATTTTGTTCATGTTTTTTTAATTTAAAAATTTATAAAAGCCCGGGGCAAAGACTTTGGTTAATACTTCAGGACTGTCGAGCAAAGATAAAAAAGAACTTATAAGTAGAATCTGTTTTGTAAAATATTTTTTGCGGGGCACTCCGGGAGAAAAAACAAAAAGCGGACATAAAAAATATTTTCCTGCTGCAAAGTTAAGGACTAAGTTTTTACCTGTGCAAATTAATCCGGATTTTTTTTAACCCGCCCACAGGAAAAACATCCCATAGACCGGAATACTGTACGATGATCAATCAATGGCAATTCGGTAAGGTGCCTGAAAAAATCAACGGCGTAGCGGGACGCTACGCCGAACGGGGGCTTGCCTGATACTATAGGAACAACTACGCATTACAGTAGACCTGCTTGATCCGTTTTCAAAAAAAAGGTATATTTGTTTAATACAGGGGCGGCACCCGATGCTATCCGCCCATCTCAAATGAAAATCACGAATATATTGGTATCAACCCCGGGGCATGTCCCGGACCCTCTTGTCCGCCGTAGCGGAACGCGAAGGCGGATTAAAGTTCTTCCCCCACTGTTACTGTGCCTTACCTGCTTATGCACCCATGGCCAGACCGCTTTCCAGGGCTTATACGGAAGCACGGCCGATGATGTCGGTTATGCAGTCCAGCAAACTGCAGACGGGGGATATATTATTGGCGGATACACAACCTCTTTTGCGGCAAGCGGTATGACGGATGCTTATTTAATCAGGACAGATGCAGGCGGTAATTACCTCTGGTCAAAAGTATACGGAGGCACCGGAAGCGACGCGGCTTACTCAGTTCAGCAGACAGCCGACGGGGGATTTATTATGGCCGGGTTTACCGACAGCTACAGCGGAACAGGCTACCAGGACGTGTATCTTATTAAGACCAATTCGGCAGGAAGCATCTCTGCCGGCCAGGGCTGGACAAAAACTTTCGGGGGAACCAACCACGATTACGCCAATATGGTGCGGCAAACAAGCGACGGGGGGTATGCAATCGCCGGAGCCACACGATCATACGGGGGCGGCATAGGAAATACATACGATGCTTACCTGCTGAAGACCTCTTCGGATGGCACACTGCTGTGGACAAAATGCTACGGTGGTACCGGATCTGAAAGCGCCAATGCTTTTGTCTCCACCACTGACGGGGGCTACATCCTTACAGGATTTGCAAATACCTATACGGGATATGATTATGACAGTTACCTGCTGAAAACCAATTCTGCCGGTGATATCTCAGCAGGGTTGGGATGGGCCAAAACCTTCGGAGGAACCGGGGAAGAAAGCGGCGCAGCGGTCAGGCAGACAGCCGACGGAGGATACATTTTTACCGGCTACACTACCGGGTTCGGGATATCGGGATCTTCGGCAATATACCTCGTCAAATGCAACTCCGGAGGCGGAATTTCATGGACAAAAATCATTGATGCAGGCTCAGGATCGGACAATATCCCATACTCCCTCTCACAAACTACTGACGGGGGATTTATTATCACCGGCTACACCAACGCTAATGCCTCTGGTTCACAGGATATTTATCTTGTGAAAACCGCATCGGACGGTTCCCTGCAATGGAGGGAGTCATTCGGAGGAACAGGCGCTGATGACGAATGCGCTTACTCTGTTCAGCAAACTACAGACGGGGGATACATCCTTACCGGCTACACCATGAGCTTCAACGTAACAGGACAAGAACTATATTTAGTTAAAACCGATGCCAGCGGGGCCTCCGGAGGATGCAACCAGATCGCCTCTCCCAACCCCGCCTTAAGCTCCGGCGGGGGCGAAGGCTCCGGGGCCACCATGAGCTCGGGCGGAAGTTCCGGAACGGGCGGAACAGCCACCAGTGTCGCAACTGTGGCACAAACAGCTTGCGGTGCACTCCCGGTATCGGTGGTTTCATTCAAAGGAAAAGAACTTGACAACAGTATAATTCTGGAATGGAAAACTATATCCGAAACCAACAGCAGTTATTTCCTGCTTGAGAAAAGCATTGACGGAATAAATTTTGAAACTGCCGGCAGAATGAAAGGAGCGGGTAATTCTACTGCTGAACATAATTATTCTATTACAGACCCTACCCCGTTTTCCGCTCTCTCCAGGCGGCAAGAGGCAGGGGAAGAGGTATTTTACCGCCTGCAGCAGTTTGATTACGATGGACAAATCTCATACCGGGAAACAATTTCTGTAATGACAGAGGTAAAAGCCCTTGCTCTTAAAGTGTACCCCGGCCCGGAAGACGATAAAATCTATTTTGAGTTCTACGCTGCGGGAGATTCAGAGATAAGGTTCACAGTATCCGATATGCCGGGCCATACACTATTAAGTGAAACTGCCGGCGGGGCACGGGGAAACAATAATTTCTCCCTCAGCACCCGCAGTCTCAGCCCCGGAATGTATCTCCTGGAGGTAAGCTCCCCGGCAAAAAGAATGCAGGCAAAATTTTTAAAACAATAGCAGAAGCTATCTCAAAAATATGTTTCAGGCGTTTTCAAGATGGCACTGAGGGAGCCCTTTTCACGGTTAGATGACAATCCTGCCTTACGCAAAAAGATACTTCCCTGCTGCAGGCTGAAACCCGGAGAGATCTGGACAGATAAAAAATCCGGGCACAAAGTGGGAGTGCTGGACGCCTGTTCACGGAAAGATATACAGCAGTTGTTTAAAAATGAGAAGGCTGCGCTGGCCATACAGGATCCCCCGTACAACGTGGCGGTGGGAAATAAAAGCACGGGAAACCTTTTCAAGATTGATACTGCCGGGTATTCTGAATTTTCCAGGCAGTGGATGGAAAATACCCTCTGTGTCCTTAACAGTTCCGCCAGCCTGTATGTATGGCTGGGTGCGGATCAGAAAGAACACTTCCAGCCGCTTGCAGATTTTATTATGCTCATGCGGAACTTCCCGGAACTCCGCTCCCGCAGCCTTATCACCATGCGGAACCAGAGAGGCTACGGGACACAGAAAAACTGGATGGCAGTGCGGCAGGAATGTCTTTACTATACCAGGGGAACGCCTGTCTTTAACATTCAGGCAGAATATACTGCAATCCCCAGGATCCTCAGGGGGTATTATAAAGAAGTGAATGGGAGCAGAACAGATAACGCTGCAAGGAGCAAATCAGAAAATATCAGGGCGGGAAACGTATGGGTGGATATACAGCAGGTTTTTTACCGCATGGCCGAGAATATGCCGGGGTGCTATGCACAAAAGCCCCTGAAAGCAATTGAACGGATTATGCTGGCAAGCAGCAGGCCCGGCGACCTGGTAACAGATTTTTTTTCCCATGCGGGAACTACGCTCCTCGCAGGAGAAATACACGGAAGAAAGGTCTTCACTTTTGATACGGATCCCGTTTATGCCGAACTCACTATCCGCAGGCTGGAACATTTCAGGGGAACAGGAAAAACCGGGTTCCAGTGCGCAAACCCTTTCCCGGAAGCGGAAAAGAAAGTCTGAAGCGAAAAAATCACCCGTTTATTTTTATGCACACGTTTTTTTCTTCCGTGAAAAACCTCAGGGCCTCAAAGCCTCCTTCTCTTCCGAGGCCGGAATGTTTCATCCCGCCGAAGGGGGTCCGGAGGTCGCGCAGCAGCCAGCAGTTTATCCAGATAATACCTGCATGCAGCCTTGCTGCCATACGGTGCGCCCGCGGCAGATTTTCCGTCCACACCGTAGCCGACAGGCCATATACCGTACTGTTGGCGTACTTCAGCACTTCTTCTTCGGAATCAAAAGGAGTAAGCGTAACCACGGGCCCGAAGATCTCCTCCTGGTTAGTCCTGCAGTTATAGGGGAGATTCTCTATGACTGTGGGCTCAATAAAATATCCTTTCTCACAGCGCCCCTGCACCATCACCGGATTCCCTCCGGCAATGATTTTACCACCCTCTTCCTTTGCAAGCGCTATGTATGACAATATCTTTTCATAATGCTGCTTTGAAGCAATGGCACCCAGGCTGCTGTCATCATGCAGCGGATCTCCCGTCTTCATCTTTTTAACTTTTTCCAAAAAAGACGATTTGAATTTTTCGTAGATGGGACGCTCAATGAAAATCCGCGATCCGCAAAGGCAGATTTCCCCCTGGTTGGAAAAAGATGATTTGATACTGGTGCTGAGCGCATGTTCAAAATCACAGTCGGCGAAAATGATGTTCGGGTTTTTCCCCCCCAGTTCCAGGGAGAGTTTCTTAAACATGGGTGCGGCGGCGGCATAGATCTCCGCTCCTGTTTTTGTCCCGCCGGTGAATGACACCAGCGGGATACGCGGGTGAGCGGCAATAGCTGCTCCGACTTTGTTTCCATAACCGTGAACAACGTTCAGCACACCGGGTGGAAGGCCTGCTTCATTGCATAATGCGGATAACATGAATGCCGTCATGGGGGAGACCTCGGAAGGCTTCGCTACCACACAGTTGCCTGCCGCGAGCGCAGGGGCTATCTTCCAGGTGAACAGGTACAGGGGAAGATTCCAGGGGGAGATGCAGCCTGCAACACCGGCGGGAGAACGCAGGGTGTAATTGAGGATCTTGTCTTCCATGGGATGCGCTTCCGAATGGAAGTGCAGTATCCCGGTAGCATAGAAATGAAAATTGGCTATGGCACGCGGGATGTCAATGGATTTGGCAAGCCATACAGGCTTCCCATTATCAGTGGATTCCGCCAGCGCAAAGCTGTCAAGCCTTTCTCTGATGAGCTCAGAGATGCGGATTAAAATTTCAGAGCGCTTTGCAGCAGGGAGGCCGGACCAGGCAGGAAAAGCCTTTTCCGCTGCTGTCACTGCAACTTCCACATCACGGCCATCCGAGTCGGGAATAAGAGAATAAACCTCTCCCGTGGCAGGGCTGATATTCTCAATCCATTTTCCTGAAAGGGAATCGCGTAAGTTCCCGTTGATATAATTTTTTATTTTTTCCATAAACGCAGGGATTGGGGTGAAAACGGATGCAGGCTTAAAGATATGAATTAGCACAACTCATCTCAAAAACTTTTTGCAGGCAGGAAAAGTGTGCCCGGCTACTCATGAAAGTAAACTCTTTTCACCCGGCGGGAAATAGTTGTAAGCACTTCGTAGGGGATGGTCCCAAGGTCTTTTGCAAATTGTGTTACCGGGTACCCGTTGCCGAACACAGTGACCTCATCCCCTTCCTGTGCGGGGATATCGGTGATGTCAAGCATACACATATCCATACATACATTCCCCACGACAGGGGCAAATTTCCCGTTTACGATCATCTTTCCGGCTCCGTTGCTCATCCGGCGGCTGAGCCCGTCAGCGTAGCCGATGCCTACAGTAGCTATCTGCATATTGGACGCTGCCACAGCCTTCCTGCTGTATCCGATACTCTCGTGCGCAGGAATATTTTTTATCTGTGAAATCGTTGTTTTCAAAGATGCCACCTGCTGAAGCTGCTGCTGTTCATGTTCGGCGGGAGCAACTCCATAGAGGCCGATGCCGATGCGCACCATCTCAAACTGCGCCTCGGGGAAACGCAATATGCCGGCGGAGTTGAGTATATGCCGGTAAATGGGGTAAGGGAAGTGCCGCAGGATCTCCCCGCTCATCTGCGTAAAACGCTCAACCTGTTCATTTGTAAATGCATCATGTTCACGCTCATCGCTGCCGGCAAGGTGGGAAAAGACAGATTGTATCTTTAGTTCTTTGTGATTCTGCATGCGCACAATCAGCTCACTGATATCCTCTTCTTCGAAGCCGAGGCGGTGCATCCCCGTGTCAATTTTGAGATGGACGGGAAATCCGTTACCCTCATGTTTTTTCACAGCCTCTGCATAGCGGGTAAGCCCACGGAAACTGTATATCTCCGGCTCGAGCGAGTAGCTGATAATGGCATCAAGGCTTTGCTCCTCAGGGTTCATGACCATGATGGGAAGCGTGATACCGGCCTTGCGCAGCTCAACACCTTCATCAGCATAGGCAACAGCGAGGTAGTCAACACGATGAAACTGCAGGATGCCGGCAATCTCAAAAATACCGCTTCCGTATGAAGAGGCCTTCACCATTGCCATCACCCTGGTGGAGGGTTTGATTCTCGCCCGATAATAATTCAGGTTATGAATGACCGCATTGAGATTAATCTCAAGTATGGTTTCATGGGTTTTCTGCTGCAGCAGTTTGCTTATCTCTTCAAATCCGAATACCCTGGCTCCTTTAAGAAGAATGGCTTCGTCATGAAACTGCCCGGCAGGATGGGTTTTGAGAAATTCTCCGGTAGACCGGTAAAAACCGGATTCTGTTTTAAACTGTCCGGCCTGCCTGCTGATGGCATCGCCAATACCTATAAGCCGTGTAACTCCTTTCCTGGCAATCATTTCGGCAACTTCCCCGTACAGGGCTTCCTCATTTTTTCCGCTTTGGAGTATGTCCGAAAGGATAACGGTCTTTTTGTTATGCTGCTTTTGCTGGTTAAGGAAATCCAGTGCAATGGCGAGGGAGCCGAGGTCAGAATTGTAAGTATCATTGATAACCGAACAGTTGTTGGCTCCTTCTTTCATTTCCAGCCTCATCGCCACAGGGGTGAGCAGAAGCATCCTGGCGGCAATCTCTTTGTTCTCATATCCCAGCAGGAGCATCATCGCCCAGCAATGGATGGCATTTTCAATGGAAGCCTCGTCAGAGAAAGGAATGGTGATTTCAATAAAATCATTGTTATAAACACCCTGTATATGTGTCTCCTGGCTCCCGCTGCTTACCCTTCCTATCTGGAGAGATGCTTTCATTTTCCTTGACCAGCTGAAAAGTTTTATGCCCGCGGGAAGAACACCGGCACGCATTACTTGCTCATCCATGGATGCGTAATCCCTGCAATAGATAAGAGTTTCGCAAGTACGGAACAACTTCAGCTTCTCGGCAATCTTCTGCTCCTGTCCGGTAAAATTTTCATCATGGGGCTGACCGATATTAGTAACCAGGCCAATGTCAGGTCTGATTATTTCCGCAAGTTTTTCCATCTCCCCCGGCTTTGAAATGCCCGCCTCGAAAATGGCAAAGTTATGGCCGCTGCCCATCTGCCATACGGAAAGAGGAACACCCACCTGGGAGTTATAACTTTTGGGGCTGCGGACGATATTCCTGTCGGTGTCCATCAGCTGATAAAGCCATTCTTTTACAACCGTCTTCCCGTTGCTTCCCGTGATGCCGGCTACCGGAATCTTAAACTGGCTGCGGTGGTACGAAGCAAGCCGCTGCAAAGCATCCAGGGTGTTTTTTACACAGATGAAATTAGCCCTCAGGCTCCTGTGCTGTTCACTGAAGTCAGATACAACAAAGTTGACAACCCCTTTCTCATAAAGATCAGGAATGTAATGGTGGCCGTCCGACCGCTCTCCTTTCAGGGCGAAGAAGAGTGCGGTTTCCGGGGCCATTACCTTGCGGCTGTCGGTTGAAAGATCATGTATAAGAGTTTTTTCCCGGTTGTTAAAAACAGCCTGTCCACCGGTAATCTCCGCTATGGTACTTATATGGTATGGAGTAAATGGCATTGATCCTCCCGGCGCGGCTTACCGGGTAATAAAAAGTTCAGATGTCAATGCACCACTGTTAATTTACCTGTGCAGATCCCTGTTGCTGTTGTGAGGGTATAATAGTAGAAGCCCCTGTGAAGAGAAGCCACATCCAGCCCCAGGCGATGCTTTCCTGCAGGAAGAACCCCTCCCTTAATTTCCTGTACTGTCTTTCCTGTAACATCCCGCAGGGTGACACTTACGGCCGAAGCCCGGTCCAGTTGATAATCAAAAGAGACATTGCTGCCGCAGGGATTAGGGAAAGCCTGCAGAAGAAGCGACCCCTCTGAAGCTGATTGTTTCCCGGTACCTGCGTTTCCCCCTGCATCGAGTTGCACTACCGGGAACACGCCAAGTGCCACATCCATTCCCCAGCCCCCGCCAACTGTATCCCCGAAAGAATGAAAAGAATTATCGCTCCACTGTGAAAAACAATAATTGATGGCATAAGGAAAATCCCCGCTGGTGCCTGGCCCGTCGGCCTGGGTGGGATCTGTAGTGGTGAGAAGAGCGGCGTAGTGAGTAATACTGGTGGCTCCGTAATAAATTTTTATCCCTGCCCAGAATACCCGGCTGGAAGGGATTGCCACAGGAGATGAAAAAACTGCTTTGGTGTAGACTCCTGTAAAAGTTCCTGCAGAATCCATGGCATTTACAATATCCGTTATGAGCACATCCTGGGTTGCAAGTTCATTGCCGGGAACCCCGTTGTTGTCATCCCAGATGGTAGCGGTAATAGCATCATTGGGGTTGACACCGGGAATGGCAATGCAGTAAAGAAGCAGTTCGGAAATGGTTCCCGTGCTGCTTACGCCGTAGGCAGTGTCAAATTTCTGCATGAAAGCCGCGTCTTTATATATGTTATGACCGGCAAGAAAACTTTCATTCTGGCCGTTGCCGTCAAGATCCGCCGTATAGATAACCGGGGTTCCCGTGAAATGGGACCTCAGGGTATCCGTAACCGATGCCGGGTCGGGCAGCACCTGGGGGTTTATCATTTTGCTCTCAGCGCTTCCTGCAGACAAAGGGAAAACTTCCGGAGTTGCGGGACTCCGCCTGATGAAGGATTGTGCAAAGGCGGCGGAGCAGGCCGACAGGCTGATAAGAAGAATGTAAATTTTTTTCATGGTTGTGTGTGTTAATTAGTTCCTGATAAATTTTGAGGTGAAAGTATGTGTGTTGCCGCTCAGCTGCATAAGATAGAATCCCGGAGCAAGGGCGGAGATATTAAGCTGCTCATTTTGCCGTACAAGCGTTCCATGCATTACCGCCTGCCCCGTGGAGCTGAAGATAGTATAAACGGCTTGGCCCGGCATCCCCGTTCTGATGAAAAGGTAATCTCCGGAAGGGTTAGGGAATAATGCAGCAACTTCCGGAACACGGGAATCCCTTAGGCCAAGAGGCCCGGGAACGCATATACAGTGGTTAAGGCCGGCATCGAAGTATGCCTGTACGGAATCAATGGAGTTTTGCAGCTTGTAAAGGCTTTGCATGGGGTTTCCTCCGGCCGACTGGGCAAAAACAAATGCCGCATCAAAACAGATTTCTTCCCCCGGGCTGAATGTAAACGGCCCGGCACCGCCCACACCCTTCCTGTCGCCTGGAGGATTGCCCAGCTGATCTTCGCTCCAGTCGTACTGAGGGTAGCCAGGAGCCTGGCAGTTTCCTCCCGTACCCCATTCAATGGGATGGTCAGACTGGCCCGGGAAAACGAAAGCGCAGGCATCCCCCCCTGACTTATGCCCGCTTCCGCCATAGGTTAGCGGGGTGCCGTCAATCCATATTCCCCTGAGATAATTATAATAAGCAGTATCAGCCTGCGGAAGACCCGTATCGCTGAAATCGCTCTGAAAGTTCAGGAAATGGGAAAGGTCAATGGTCTCTCCCGGCTCATCAACGGTACAGTCCCTGTTGTTGTCAAGGCCATCACCTGCATCCGCTTCCGGCCCTTTGAGTATCACAATCCCCTGTGCAGGCAGGAGATTTCCATACCCCGGCGAAGCACATACACTGTCATCATTGTTGTCGCCGTTGTACGCATAAAAGGCGCTGCGTTTCACATCACAACCCATGTAATCATCATTGTAACACCCGAGATCCATATCTGCCCAGAGGCCAAGGTATGTATTGTTGTATACGGCGGCGGAACGGTTGATGATGGAATAGTGCAGGAACAGGGTATTGTTAATTGCCTCATTCGAAGGGTCATTTATTTCATATGCCATTCCGCGGACTTCAATTCCCATCCGCAGGGCTTTTGTTTCGGTATGAACATCCCTGTCGTCGTTGAAAATAAAAAATACCGCCTGGTCGCCCCTGATACAGGGGAAGTCGCCTGCATACGGATTGTAGAGCCCGTCATTATCGGCATCATAGAAAGGGGCTAATGTTTTCGCCTGCCCGGCAGTTGTATCCCCGTTGCCCGGCCAGTTAAGGATTTCAGGAGGAATGGAAGAAAAGAATCCCCAGCGGAAACTGTCAACAGTGGATTTGTTAATCTTCCAGACCCGGTTCCATATAGAATCCTGTATGGAAGAATACGACGGGGTATTCATCACAGGCCCCTGGTAAAAATCCGTTCCGTTCCTGTAAAAATTGGCTGCCATATGAAGCTGTCCTCCGGCATCTTTACCCCCGATCCACAAATCGCTGATATAAACGGTCCCCCTCCCGCTGCCTTTGGGAATCTCGAAATAAGTGGCCCCGTTATTCCAGTCCCAGAAGAGATCGCCGGGAGCATTAAACCTCGCCCTTATGTTGTTAGTGTCAAGAAAATCATATCCTATAATGGTCTGAGCGTACGCGATGGTGCCCGCAAACAGGGAACAGAAGTACAGCAGAAACTTACAGAAAAATGTAACTGTGTAAATACGGATATGCATGAGGAAGCGGAATAATTAAGCTGCTCCAAAGGTAATATTTTTCATCTGTGCAGAGAAAGGCCGGGAGCGTCATCCCTTCACAGAATCTTTTTTTGTGTTATTTTTGCGCGGTCATGAAAAACTATGATTCTCTCGGGGAGATCCGGAAAGACATCAGTTCAGGGGAAGTAAACTGTGAGTCGCTGGTAAAGGGATACCTTGAGCGTATCAACACACACAAACACCTGAACGCTTTTCTTGAGGTTTTCGCAGCCGGGGCGGTTGAGCAGGCAAAGGAAACAGACAAAAAAATCAGGGAGGGAAAGGCTGGAAAGCTCGCCGGAATGGTGATTGGCATAAAGGATGTCCTCTGTTACAAAGGGCATAAAGTTTCCGCCTCTTCGAGGATGCTTGAAAATTTCACTTCATTATATTCCGCAACTGTTGTTGAAAGGTTGTTGAAAGAGGATGCCATTATAATAGGGCGGCTTAACTGCGACGAGTTTGCCATGGGCAGCTCCAATGAAACCTCGCACTTCGGAAAAGTTCTCAACCCCATAGATAACAAACGCTCCCCGGGGGGATCTTCCGGTGGATGTGTTGCGGCTGTGGGTGCCGGGTTATGCCTCGCAGCACTTGGCAGCGATACGGGGGGATCCATCCGCCAGCCGGCTTCTTTCTGCGGAGTGTACGGACTCAAACCCACCTACGGGCGGGTTTCCCGCTACGGACTGATTGCCTACGCCTCCTCTTTTGACCAGGTGGGGCCCATCGCCAGATCCATCGAAGATATAGCTCTTATCACGGAGGTGATCGCCGGGCCTGATGAATATGACAGCACTGTCTCCGCTGCCGGAGTGCCGTTATACAGCCGGAACCTGGATTATAAGGGCAAAGCAAAGATCGGCTACATCGAAGAGTGCCTTGAAAGCGAGGGCCTGGACCCCGAAATAAAGAAACGTACGGAAGAAATAATAACCCGGCTCAGGAAAGAGGGACATACAGTGGAATCCGTGAGCTTCCCCTATCTCGATTTTATGGTCCCGGCTTATTATGTACTCACCACTGCAGAAGCCTCATCCAATCTTTCCCGTTACGGCGGGCTCCTTTATGGTCACCGCAGCGCCGCCGCCACGGATACCGACTCCGCCTTTACAAAATCAAGAAGCGAAGGTTTTGGAAAAGAAGTAAAACGAAGAATCATGCTCGGGACATTCGTACTCAGTGCCGGATACTATGACGCTTATTACACCAGGGGCCAGAAAGTGAGACGGCTGCTCAGGGAGAAAACCTTTGAAATATTGAACCGGTATGAGTTCATTCTCTCCCCGACAACACCCGGGGTTGCCTTTGAGTCGGGCAAAATAAATGACCCGGTGGCAATGTATCTCCAGGATATTTTTACCGTTCAGGCTAATTTAACCGGAATCCCCGCTATCTCCCTCCCCATGGGAATACACTCAACAGGGATGCCCTTCGGGATACAACTTATGGGCAGGCCTATGGAAGAAGAAAAACTCCTGGCTTTCTCCCGGACCATAACCAGAATTGGCTGAATACGTATACCTGATGAACAGGGACTTTATATCCTTTTCTTTTTACAATTTTTTGTTATTTTTACACACAGGGGGAAGGAATTGAGAATAGAAGGGATAAACTAATGAAATACAGGTATTTAGCGGCAGCAGTATCGGCAATTTTTATGGGATCGCTTATGGCCCAGCCGGCTCCCCGGGAGGAAAAACCAGGGGATGACCCTATCGTGGCTATGCTCGACAGCCTTGTGAGCCTTAACCTCATGAACCGTTGTAACTTCCCTGATGCGAAACAGGCTGCCGAAGGCTTTATGCCTTATGCCCCCGTGAATATTACGGAAGAAACTTACCGCACACGCCTCTCAGGCCTTAAAAGCCCCATCCCCCTGGACTATAATCCCTATGTGAGAAGCTATATTGACCTGTATGCCAGCAAGAAATCATACGTTACTTCCAAGGTGCTGGGGCTGTCGCAATTTTATTTCCCCCTTTTCGAACAGGTGCTTGACCAGCAAGGTTTGCCGCTGGAACTGAAATACCTCTCCGTGGTTGAGTCGGCCCTTAACCCGCTTGCGGTTTCCCGCGCCGGGGCTACCGGAATCTGGCAGTTTATGTACAATACCGCCAAACTCTACGGGCTGAGCATCTCTTCGTATGTTGATGAAAGAAGAGACCCTTACAAGGCCACAAAAGCCGCCTGCCAGTATTTTAAAAACATGTACGACATATACCACGACTGGCTGCTGGTGATCGCCGCATACAACTGCGGTGAACGGAATGTGAACAAGGCCATTGCACGTTCGGGAGGAAAAACCAATTTCTGGGAAATCCGCAGGTTCCTGCCTCTGGAGACAAGGGGTTATGTGCCCGCTTTCATCGCCGTTAACTATATCATGAACTACGCTCCGCAGCACAATATTCCCGCCACCACTCCCGATATTTCTTATTTTGAAACCGATACCGTAACGGTTACACGTTACGTTACTTTCGAACAGATCTCCGGCCTGCTGGAAATTCCTCCCGATCTGGTCGCATATCTTAACCCCTCTTTCAGGCGAAAAGTGATCCCCGCCACTGCGGATGCCCCTTATAAAATTGTGCTTCCTGCAAATAAAGTTTCAGCTTTTGTCGCCAATGTTGACAAACTGTACCAGCTGACCCCGGGAGGAAGCGAAAGCGGGCAGTATGAGTATGTTACGAAAGAAGTGAAAAAGTATTACACGGTAAGAAGGGGTGAAACCCTTTCCGCCATCGCAAGAAAATTTGACTGCATGACGAGCGAGATCCGACAGTGGAACAGGATGCGCAATAATTACATAGCCCCCGGGCAGAAACTGCTGATTTGCGAAACAGTGGTGGAAAAAGTGGATAAAAATATGCGGGACAGTATCAGGACTGCCGCAAAAACAGATTCGCTTCCCGCCGACAGTATGGTAAAAAATAATCCCCCTCCCTCCCCGGCGCCTGCAAATACAAAATATATTTACCACACCGTGCAGCCCGGGGATACGCTTACTTCCATTGCACAGAAATACCAGGGGTCAACCGTGGAGCAGCTTAAGGAAATCAACAAGATTACTGATGTGAGAAGCCTGATTCCCGGTACCAGGCTCAAAGTCCCTGTTACCGGATAGCTTTCCCCCGGGCAAAACATTTTTAAAAACTTCCTACATTTACCATCCTGTTCAGCCCCCGCTTGCCAACACATTATGAGTAAATACAAAAAAGCCATTATCGTTTTCTGGATAGTGGTTTTTGCCCCTTTGCTGGTGCTGGTTTCTTTTGTTGCCGCCGTAAGATACGGCGCTTTCGGGCCTCTTCCCTCTTTCAGCGAACTCGAAAATCCGCGCAGCAACCTTGCCACGGAGGTTTACTCCTCCGACCAGGTGCTCCTCGGAACATATTTCTACCAGAACCGCTCTAATGTTTCCTATAAAAATCTTTCCCCCAATCTTATCCATGCGCTGAAAGCCACTGAAGATATTCGTTTCGAAGAACATTCCGGGGTAGATGTCAGGGGGCTGTTCAGGGTTTTATTCCGTACAATACTTCTTCACCAGCGGCATGCGGGGGGAGGGAGCACCATCACCCAGCAGCTTGCCAAAAATCTCTTCCCGAGAAACCCCGGCCAGGGATCCTTTAAAACTGTTATCACAAAAATAAAGGAGTGGATTACCTCGGTAAGGCTTGAGCGCAATTATACCAAAGAAGAAATTCTTGCTATGTACTTTAATACGGTTGAATTCGGGAGTAATGCCTTCGGAATAAAGTCGGCTTCAAGGACTTTTTTCAATAAACCTCCCGATTCCCTGAAGGTGGAAGAAGCCGCAACACTTGTAGGCCTCCTTAAAGCCCCGTCGTATTACAGTCCCCTGCGAAACCCCAGGAACGCCACTGAAAGACGTAACGTCGTGCTTGCCCAGATGAAAAAATACAGGCTGCTTACGATGCACCAGTTTGATTCGCTCAAAGTCATTCCCATCAAACTCCAGTACCGGTCCGAAGATCACAACTTCGGCCTGGGTACTTATTTCCGCGAGTACCTGAGGGGAGATCTTATGCAATGGTGCAGGGAACATAAGAAGTCGGATGGTACACCTTATAACATATACCGTGACGGTCTCAAGATATACACAACTATCAACTCCCGCATGCAGAAATATGCCGAAGAGGCTGTTGCCGAACACCTCCCGCAGCTCCAGAAAAAGTTCAACGAACACTGGAAAGGGAAAAAGTATGCCCCGTTTTCGGATATGACCGAAAAAGAAATTCATGAACTGATGATCCAGTCTGTGAAGCGCTCGGAACGATATGCAAACCTGAAAGCCGAGGGTTTGCCCGAAGACTCCATCCTCAGGAATTTCAACACGCCTGTTCCCATGAGCATCTTCTCATGGAAAGGAGATATTGATACTGTGATGAGCCCCATGGATTCCATCAGGTACTACAAATGGTTTATGCAGTGCGGATTCATGTCTCTCGAGCCCCAGACCGGCTATATCAGGGCATGGGTGGGAGGAATTGATCACCGGCATTTCAAATATGACCATGTGCGGGAAAGCCGCCGCCAGGTGGGTTCAGCCTTCAAGCCCTTTGTTTATACCCTTGCCATGCAGGAAGGATACTCGCCCTGCTTTAAGGTGCCTAACGTGCCGGTTACCTTTATCAATGAGCTCGGCCAGAAATGGACGCCGAAAAATGCCGAAGATGATGACGATGGCAAGATGATGTCCCTGCGGGAAGCACTGGCAAAATCAGTGAACAGGGTAACGGCCTACCTCATGAAACAGTTCGGCCCCCAGGCAGTGGTTGACATTGCCCGCCGGATGGGAATCACCAGCCCCATAGACCCTTACCCCTCCATCTGTCTCGGCACTCCTGATATTTCCGTTTACGAGATGGTGGGAGCCTACAGCACCTTCGCCAACAAGGGAGTGTGGGTGGAACCTGTGTACATGACACGGATCGAAGACAACAACGGTAATGTACTCCAGGAATTCCTCCCCCGCAAGGTGGACGCCATCAGCGAGGAAACAGCTTACCTCATGATCAGCCTGCTGAGCGGGGTTGTGCAGCATGGCACCGGATGGGCGCTGAGAGGCCAGTATAAATTTACCCAGCCCATGGCCGGGAAAACAGGAACTACCCAGAACCATTCCGACGGATGGTATATAGGCATCACCCCCGAACTGGTTTCGGGCGGATGGGTGGGATGCGAAGACAGGGCGGCACACTTCCGGTCTATCGTTCTCGGGCAGGGCGCCACGATGTCCCTCCCGGTATGGGCATTGTACATGCAGAAAGTTTATGCCGATAAAAATCTCCGCGTGTCGGAAGGGGATTTTGAAAAGCCGGCACATAAACTCAGTGTTGAGACAGACTGCGCAAAATATAAGGAACCCTCGGACAGGAATACTTTCAGCCCGGACGGGTTTCGCTAAATACTGATAAAATGAATAAAGTCGTTGCCAACGCCGGAGAAGCAATAAAAGGAATCCGGGACAATATGACCCTGATGGTCGGGGGATTCGGCCTCTGCGGTATTCCCGAAAACTGCATCGCCGCCCTTGTGAAAAGCGGGGTGAAAGGCATCACCTGCATCTCCAATAATGCAGGGGTGGATGATTTCGGACTGGGACTGCTCCTGCAAACCAGGCAGATAAGAAAAATGATCTCTTCCTATGTAGGAGAGAATGCAGAGTTCGAAAGGCAGATGCTCAGCGGAGAGCTCGAGGTGGAGCTCATTCCCCAGGGAACGCTTGCCACCCGCTGCCTCGCATCAGGCTACGGGATGCCCGCCATATTTACCCCTGCAGGAGTGGGAACAGAAATAGCAAATGGGAAAGAAGTGAGAAATTTCAACGGCAAGGATTACCTGATGGAATATGCTTTCGAAGCGGATTTCGCCATGGTCAAAGCCTGGAAAGGCGATCCCGCCGGGAATCTCATATACAGGGATACCGCCAGGAACTTCAACCCCCTCATGGCCATGGCCGGAAAAATCACCGTCGCCGAAGTGGAAGAACTGGTAAAGCCCGGGGAACTCGATCCCAACCAGGTGCACACCCCCGGCATATTCGTACACCGCATATTCAGGGGGGAAAAATATGAGAAGAGAATTGAGCAGAGAACAGTAAGGAAACACTCTTAAAATACTTTATGTTAGATAAAAACGGTATCGCAAAACGCATTGCTAAAGAAGTCAAAGACGGGATGTATGTAAATCTCGGCATAGGGATCCCAACACTCGTTGCGAATTTTATCCCGAAGGGGTTTAACGTGGAACTCCAGTCCGAAAACGGAATCCTCGGCATGGGGCCTTTCCCTTACGAAGGAGAAGAAGATCCCGATCTGATCAATGCAGGCAAGCAAACAGTCACGCTGTTGCCCGGTGCTTCTATTTTCGACTCTGCGATGAGCTTCGGAATGATCCGCGCACAGAAGGTGGACCTCACTATCCTGGGAGCCATGGAGGTGAGCGAAAAGGGAGATATAGCTAACTGGAAAATTCCGGGCAGGATGGTGAAAGGCATGGGAGGCGCAATGGACCTTGTGGCAGCCGCAAAGCATATTATTGTGGCCATGCAGCATGTGAACAAAGCAGGAGAATCCAAGCTTCTGCCCGAATGCACCCTTCCGCTTACTGGGGTGAGGTGCGTAAGGAAAATTGTGACTGAGCTGGCTGTGCTGGACATTACCCCCCACGGGTTTAAACTTCTCGAAAGAGCACCCGGCGTAACAGTAGAAGAAATTAAAAAAGCTACCGCCGGGAAATTAGTAATTGAAGGAGAAATCCCTGAAATGGTAATTGACTGAGCACATGACTGCGAAATTCGAATACAAAGAAGCTGATGCCGAAGGAGAAGAAACCCTTGATGTCATTGCAGGCGCAGGTAATTTTAACCGCTGGATGTACGAAACCATACGTCCCTTCTGCAGCGGAAAAATTCTGGAAATAGGCAGCGGGACAGGCAACATCTCCCGCTATTTTATTGAACAGGGCGCAGAAATTATGCTAAGCGACATACGCCCCGGCTACTGCAAAAGGCTGGAAACACAATTTTCCGGGAAGAAAAATCTTCTCGGTATCCGGCAGATGGATCTGGTAATCCCGGAGTTCGGCGAAAAATACAAAGACCTCACCGGGACGTTTGACGCGGTCTTTGCGTTAAACGTTGTTGAACATATAGAGGATGATATGCTCGCAGTCGCCAATGCAAAAAAACTCCTCCGGGAAAACGGTACGCTGATTATCCTGGTCCCCGCATACCAGTGGCTCTATAACCGCTTCGACAAAGAACTTTTTCATTTCAGAAGATATAACAAACGCTCCCTCTCAGCCCTGTTTCTGGAAAATAATTTTACCATCCGCAGGAAGTTTTTCTTCAATGCCATGGGAATGGCAGGATGGTTCGTCTCGGGAAAACTCTTCAGGAATAAAATACTTCCCGGTTCGCAGGTTTCATTTTACAATAAAATTATCCCGCTTGCAAAACTTATTGATGCGGCCATGCTTAACAGCACCGGGCTTTCCGTAATTGTTGCAGGGACTAAATAAAAATTATGGATCCATTGATGCTGTCAGTCATTATGCCTGTGTATAACGAGGAAAAAACCATCCGCTTAATCCTTGATAAGGTTCTTGCCGTATCACTGGGGCAGGGTGCTTCAAAAGAGCTGATTATCGTGGACGACTGTTCTGCAGATAACACCAGGAAGGTGATTGAAGAATATACCGCACAGCACGCCGGAGCACGGATTAAATTCTTTTCTCATCCTGCAAACAGGGGCAAAGGAGCAGCACTCCATACCGGGATTGAACATGCAGAAGGTAATTATATCATCTTCCAGGACGCTGACCTCGAATACGACCCGCAGGAATACAACCTGCTCCTGAATCCGGTTACAGACGGATTTGCCGATGTGGTTTATGGCTCCCGTTTCTCAGGCGGCAAACCCCACCGCATTCTCTTTTTCTGGCATACCATAGGAAACAGGATACTGACCACCCTTTCCAATATGTTTACCAACCTGAACCTTACGGATATGGAAACCTGCTATAAACTCTTCAGGGCGGATATTCTTAAAAGCCTTCTCCTGAAAGAGAAACGCTTCGGATTTGAACCGGAGGTAACAGCTAAAATCGCAAGAGTCCCCGGCATCAGGATTTACGAGGTGGGCATCTCCTATTACGGGCGTACGTACGCCGAAGGAAAAAAAATTAACTGGAAAGACGGGCTGAGAGCCATATACTGTATCCTTAAGTACAATATTTTTGATAAGAAAATTTTTAAATAGTATCGCCGCCTTCCATGGCCGGCAGCTGGCCACGGGCCGTTTGTCGTACTATGTGATTTTATTCACTGCCGCCGCCATCCTGTTATTTTTCACTGCCGTACAGTGGAGAGGCGACAACCCCAAATCAATTATATACAGCGACGGGAAAGGATACTACCTCTACCTGCCTGCAATTTTTATCTACCATGATTTCCAGTACAAATTCATGGCCGATTACGAAAAGCGCTACTACAAACCTTCCGCAAATTTCTATATTGAAAATGAGGTTGACGGTAAACTTGTAAATAAATATTTCGCGGGCATTGCCCTTATGCTGCTCCCATTTTTCGCCGGGGCTTACCTGCTCAGCGCCCTCCTGCATTTTCCTCTTGACGGGTACTCGTTGATTTTCCAGTGTGCTGTGAGTGTTGCCTCCCTTTTTTATCTCTGCCTCGGATTGTATTACCTGAGGAAAACACTTATCCTGTATAAGATACCGGACCGGATCACCGCACTCTCCTTATTTTTGTTTGTCTGGGGCACCAATCTTTTTTATTATGCGGCGATAGAACCCGGCATGGCACATGTATATGCATTCGCCGCAGTAAGCTGCTTCATCTTTTATTCGAAACGCCTTTTCAGCAGCGGGGATCTTAAGCACCTCATCCCGCTTGCCGTTGCTCTTACGCTGGTATTACTTATCAGGCCGTCAAACGGGCTGGTTATTGCAGCAATTCCTTTTCTTGCCGGAGATATAAAATATATAAAATCCCTGCTGCTGAAAATGTTTAAAAAGCCTTTGCCGGTAATGGCTTTCGTGCTGATTATTGCCGGAGGCGTTTTTCTCCAGCTCTTCCTCTATTACCTCCAGACCGGCCGCTTCTTTATATGGGCGTACGGGGATGCAACTTTTAATTTTAAAAAACCTGAGATCATTAATGTCCTGTTCAGCTATCACAAGGGGCTTTTCGTATATACACCTCTTACGCTGCTTGCGCTGTGTGGGTTTATTGCCCTGTTCAGGAAAAGTTTTTATGAGGGTTTTACACTGCTGTTCTTTCTCGCGGCAACCACTTATGTAATCTCTTCCTGGTACATGTGGTGCTACGGCGGCAGCTATGGCATGCGCCCGTTTGTTGATTATTACCCCTTCTTCTCCATCCTGTTTGCATTGCTGGTATACAATACCCGTAATCTCATTTTCAGGGCATTCATCCTGGCAGGTGCCTTGCTCTGCCTGGGGCTTAATATCATACAGACTTACCAGAAATATATTTTCATTCTCCCCTGGGATGATATGACAAAGGAAAAGTACTGGGCAATTTTTCTCCATACAGATAAGAGCTACGTTGGGGCATTCATTGACGATTCTCCTGCTGATCCTGTTTCCGGGGTGATAAAAATAATTTCTTTTTCAAATGATTTTGACCCCGGCGAACCATGGTATGACCTGGGATCTGTTACGGATCAAAAAGCTCATTCCGGGAAATATGCCTCAAAAATAGGCTCCTCCATACATAAAAGCGTAAGCTTCATAAAGCCTGTCCGCGAAATCACAAAAAGTAAAAATGTGTATGTGAAAGCAACATTCTGGGTTTTTGTCGAAGATGCAGCGTCCAATGCCATGATCACTATCAGCTTTGAAAATAAAGGCAGGTCATACAGCTGGAGCCCTTTTTACCTGGTTCCGGCAAGAGTCGTTCCAGGCCGCTGGGAGCACGTCTCCGTGGGGTGCAGGATGCCGGAACTGCAATCCCCGGAGGACCTCGTTTCCATTTATGTTTTCAATGAAGACAATAAAACCGTATTTATTGATGATTACCTGCTGGAATTCATGGAGCTGGAAAAATAAAAGAAGGAACGGCCTTTCTTTTCCGCTTCGCCGCAGCGTGTTGTGTCCCTTCTTTTTTCGTATCTTTGAAAGACACCTTTAAATGTATCCGATGAAAAAATTTGTTTCCCCGCTAATATGCTTTTTCACCCTTCTCTCTTATTTCGGCTATGCCCAGTCATTTACATTTACTCCCTCGAAAACAGACAGCATTACCGCTTACTTTAATAACAGCCAGGTTTCTCAGATACATGTTCTCAACAATACTTCAGGGGCGCTTGGCCTGAGCTGGAAAGTGATTTATAATGACCTGCCTGCGGCATGGGATATTTCTCTCTGCGACTGGGGAACCTGTTATCCCGGTATCCCGTCCGGCGTGCATACGCCTGCCGATATTATGCAGGGAGATTCAGGGTTCTTTAACCTGACTATTAACCCCTATGCCACGGCTGCGAGTGCCACCCTTCAGATCCTGGTTTATGAAACAGGGCACTCCTCGAACAAGGACACCGCTGTTTTTGTAATCAATGCAATCCCCATGGGAACCGGAACGGGCCCCCGGATCTTCCAGGACATTGAGATCTTCCCAAACCCCGCAAAAGAAGTCCTGAACATATTCACCGGTTCTCACCCTGCAGCAGGAAGCCTCGCTCTGTACAATCTTATCGGGGAAAAACTTATGAGTATCTCTCCCGGCGACGGCCGCCTTACGGCTGTCAATGTCAGCTCACTGCAGCCTGGCATTTATTTTGTGAAGTATGAAATTGCCGGCAGGCAAAGGGTCATAAAGTTTATCAAAAGCAACTGAATAGTATGAAACTCCTCCATGGCATAATTATATGGTGCACCGTTTTTTTCGGGGTGGCAAGCGCGCAGAATTATTATTTAAGCCCTTCTGCCGGGATATTGAATATCTATCCTCCTTATAACATGAGCTCCGATTACCAGGTAGATATTGTAAACCAGTCAAATTCGGCACTGAACGATGTTTACTGGGAATTTGCTTCAAGCACCCTCCTGCAGGGATGGGATAATTCCGTGTGCGACTGGGTGAACTGTTATCCCGGCCTCCCTTCCGGCCCCTATAATCCCGGCCCTATCCTTGCGGGGGCGAACGGTTACATGAAATTGAGCATCAACCCGCATGCAGTTGCAGGCACAGGAAACCTTAAGTACCTCATCTACCAGCCTGCCAACCAGTCAGCACCCGATACCATTATTTTTAATGTTACCCCCGGAGGCGTTCCTACAGGAATTAAACATACGTCCGATACCGGAACAAGTATGCAGATGTTCTCCGGATCATATGGAGAATTCCTTACCCCCACCCTGCCGGGCTCTTTCCGCAGGATTGAAATCTATGATATCCTCGGGAATCTCCTGCTCAGCGTAACGCCGTCCACCTTACAATCAGCAGGAGGACGTCTTAGCACCCTTCTTCCCGGAGTATATCTTGTAAAGTATGAGTATCCGGAAGGCGCCACAGTGGTAAGAAAGCTCTACAAGGCCGGCTGAGAAGGTTTTGTTATTACCTTATAAATTGTAATTTTACCATATCATAAAATTTAAAACCATGAAAAAATTATTTACCGTTTCCTGCATGCTTGTCCTCGCAACTGCAGGGCTTAAAGCACAAACAACCGTGTTCTCCGAAGATTTTTCTTCGGGAATGCCGGGATCTTTCACCATCATTGATAATGACGGCCTTACCCCTGACACCAACGTGAAATTCATGACCAGCGCATGGATTGATACTTCTTTCGGAATCGCCGGCGATATGGTTGCCGTAAGCACTTCGTATTATTCACCCGCAGGCACTTCCGACGATTGGATGATTACTTCCCAGGTAACACTTCCTGCAGGCTGCTTCCTGAGCTGGGATGCCAGGTCATTCAGCGCGTCCTATCCCGATGGTTATGAAGTGCGTATTTCCACCGCAGGTAATGCTATTGCAGACCTTACCACTGTATTGTACAGCACTGCAGGAGAACCCGGAGGATGGAGCACACATTATGTAAGCCTTGCTGCTTACGCAGGACAATCTGTTTATGTGGCTTTCAGGAATAACACTAATGACGGGCTTTTGCTGGGAGTGGATAATATCAAGGTTTTTGTCCCGATTGATTATGACGTTGCAATAGCTTCCAGTTTCGTTCCCGAATACATCCTCAATGGAGCCTCCCAGCCCATCTCAGGTACGCTTATTAACTGGGGCGGACAGCAAATCACTTCGCTCGATATTCATTATTCCTTAAACAACGGAACCCCTGTAAACCAAACGCTTACCGGTATTGCCATAGACCCTTTTACCGCTTATAATTTCTCTTTCTCCACCCCGTGGGTACCTTCTGCGCCAAACCTGTACAATCTCAGGATCTGGGCAGATAACATCAACGGCAATGCCGATATGAATAACGCCAACGATACTCTGCAGCAGGTAACCGGTTCAGTGTTAACGACAGTGCCTGCCAAAAATGTTCTCATTGAGGAAGGGACCGGTGCGTGGTGCGGCTACTGCCCTGACGGGGCCCTGCGCCTCGGGCAGATTATTGATGCCTACCCCAATGTTATAGGAGTTTCTATTCATGACAATGATGCCATGGATATCAGCGAAGGCAATACCGTAAACAGTACTTATCTCTCAGGTTTCCCCTCCGGACTCGTAGACCGCTACCTCTTCCGCTACTTCAGCAAGGTGGAAAAAAACAGGGGTCTTTGGGACAGCCTCGCAGTGCTCAGGGGAGATATGGTGGTTCCCGTGAGCGTTACCTGTACCAATACCTTCGCCCCTGCAAACAGGCAACTGGTTGTGGATATGACAGCAAACTTCTTCGGGGATGATATTGCCGATTACCGCGTGAATTGTTACATCGTTGAGGACAGCGTTTCAGGAACGGGTACAGGATGGGATCAGCATAACTATTACAGCAGCGCCACTTATGCCGTTGGCGGACCCAGTCACTACTACTATAATTTCGGAGATCCTATCATTGGGTTCCAGCATATGCATGTGCTGAGGAAAATGCTGGGTGGAGCATGGGGCACGGATCTCGTGATCCCCGACACCGTAACAGCAAACCAGGTGTTTAATAAACAATATACTTACACAGTGCCTTCCGCCTGGGACGCTAACAATCTCAAAGTGGTTGCCGTAGTTCAGAAATATAACAGCGATATCACCAAGCGCCCCGTTATGAACTCCGTGGAACAGAACGTAAATATTTCCGCGGGGATGGGACAATCTCCTGTGGCCGCCGTCCTGAACGGGGTTTACCCCAATCCTTTCAGCACTACAGCCGGGCTCTTGTTTACGCTCAGGAATCCTGCATCCGTGCAGATTAGAATATACAATGTGCTTGGAGAGATGGTTTATGCCGATGACAGGGGCTCCTTAAGTGCGGGACAACACCAGGTGGTGATTGATGCATCCTCCCTGCCGGCAGGCATTTACCAGCTGAACATGGTGGCAAACGGGAATTCTCTTACTAAGAAGATTACGATCGAAAAGTAATTTTTTACTGAACCGGAAAAACAGCAGCCTGTTGCAGCATTTGCAGAGGCTGCTGTTTTTGTAATGTATAACAAAAAAATAATGAAGCTATTTTTAACTTCCCTTCTTCTGGCCGGACTTTGCTTTAATACCCGAGCACAGGATTCAACGGCCGCTGCCAAAGCAAGAAGCCTTCCTGCCGTTGATGTAAAAACTACGGACGGGGCTTCTGTCACTACCACCTCTTTCTCCAACCAGGGAAAACCCATCGTTATTTGTTTTTGGGCCACATGGTGTAAACCCTGCGTGGAGGAGCTGAATACAATCAGTGAATTATATGACGACTGGAAGAAAGAAACAGGAGTAAAAATAATTGCCGTCTCTGTTGATGATGCCAAAACAATGAACCGTGTCGGGCCTTTCGTAAACGGACGCAATTGGGATTACGAGGTCTATATTGATCCCAACGGGGATTTCCGCCGTGCAATGAATGTGAATATGCCTCCCCATACATTTCTGCTGAACGGGAAAGGGGAAATTATCTGGCAACATGTTTCCTATACCCCCGGGGATGAGCAAAAACTGTATGAAGCCGTGAAGATGGCTGCCGGGGGAAAAGAAAAAATTAAAGAATAATATCTTTCTTCAATGTTTCCGGAAAAATTTATCCATGCGGCTGCTTTGTGTGCGATGCCGGTTCTTCTCTGTGCCCAGGGAGGAGGAGAAATACACGGGAACTTCCAGCTCGATGCCCAGTACTACAACCCTGACTCTTCCATAGGTGCCGCCGCCGTTCCGGAAAAGATGCTGATGAATGGGTTTTCCAACCTGGTGTATACCAATAATGATTTCTCCGCCGGCCTCAGGTACGAAAGTTACCTGAATGCCCTCCAGGGATATGACTCAAGATACCAGGGCAGCGGCATCCCTTACCGTTATGCTTCCTACAATCATGAAGAATTCGGAATCACAGTGGGAAATTTCTATGAGCAGTTTGGCAGCGGGCTTATTTTCAGGAGCTATGAGGAGCGTGCACTCGGAATGGATAATGCAATAGATGGCATCAGGCTTAAATATTTGCCCGTGAAAGGAATATCCGTGAAAGGGATATGGGGAAAGCAGCGATCGTTTTTTACCACAGGGCCAGGCATAGTGAGAGGCGCTGATGCCGAAGTGAATCTGAATGAGCTATTTGGCGGCCTCGCAGAAAAAAAAATCAGGATTATATTCGGCGGAAGCGCGGTCAGCAAGTTCCAGAAAGACCAGGACCCTGTTTATAAACTCCCGGAAAATGTAGCCGCCTTTGCCGGCCGGCTGAATATCACCAGAAAAAATTTATTTGTAAACAGCGAATATGCTTATAAGATTAATGACCCATCCCTTATCAACAATTATATTTATAAACCCGGAGAAGCCCTGCTCGTTAATACCGGATATTCCCGCAAGGGAATGGGCATCACCCTTTCCGCCAAGCGTATTGACAATATGAGTTTCCGGTCCGACCGCACCGCCACCGGGAACAACCTTATGCTTAACTTTCTCCCCGCCCTCACCAGGCAACATACCTATCTTCTTGCCGCTTTTTATCCTTATGCCACCCAGCCTAACGGCGAGTTCGGCTTACAGGGAGAGTTTATTTATACCTTTCAGAAGGAATCAGCACTTGGCGGAAAATACGGGACTTCCCTTTCGCTTAATTATTCGAGAGCCAATGCTATTGAGAAAAACAGGGTGAATGACACCACTTCCCTTTATCAGGAAGGCACACTGGGGTATCAATCCCCGTTTTTTGCAATTGGGAGAGAAAAATACTTCGAGGATTTTAATATTGAGGTCATAAAAAAGCTATCTTCTGCAACAAAGGTGTCGGTAACATATCTCTATATTGTTTACAACAAAGGTATAGTGCAGGGTCTTCCGGGTTATGGAACCGTGTATGCACATACCGGCATCCTTGAGCTAACGCATAAACTCCGGAACAATCATACCCTCCGCAGCGAGTTGCAGCATCTCTACACCATGCAGGACCAGCATAGCTGGGCAATGGGGCTTATGGAATACACCGTTTCCCCTCACTGGTTCATAGCGGCAATAGACCAGTATAATTACGCCAACCCCGATGCCGGCAAACGCATTCATTATTACACACTGTGCGGCGGATATATTAAAGGCACCATGCGCTTTGCCATTACCTATGGCAAACAGCGCCAGGGGATTTTTTGCGTGGGAGGTGTGTGCCGTACCGTTCCCGCAACCAATGGCGTCAGCATTTCTGTAACCAGCAGCTTCTGAAAATGAAAACAAAGCTTCCTGCCATCATAAGAATATATTTCATGCTTATTCCTGCCGCTTTCCTGTCTCTGGCAGGATGTGATAAAACAGAGCCTCCGTACAAGGAAAATAATCCAACCGGCACACCTTCCGGCAGCCTGCGTAAAATATTGCTCGAAGATTATACCGGTCATAAATGCGGCAACTGCCCGCGTGCCGGCGCGAAGGCGCAATCCCTTAAAAACACATACGGGGAACAACTGGTTGTTATTTCTGTTCATGCCGGCGGTTATGCCAACCCCACCCCTTCCGGAACCACTATGGAATATGATTTCAGGACACAGCCGGGAACTGACCTCGATGTTTTTTTCGATATATCATTGAGTGCGGGCAATCCCAACGGGATGATTAACCGCATAGGCTACCCCTTTTCCCATATTAAAAGCGATGCGGCATGGAGCAGCGTGGTGGACAGCCTTGCCGCAATTCCTGCGTCTGCAGAAATTGCCCTTTTCAATACCAATGCAGGAGGCACTTACAATATTTCGGCAAAGGCAAAATTCCTGCAGGCCTTTTCCGGAACATATAAGTTGGCATTGTATGTTACCGAAGACAGTATTGTCAAGCCACAGGTTGACTACTCATTACTTCCCTCAAATGACACTATCTATAATTACCTCCACCGTCACGTGCTGAGAGATGCTGTAAACGGGACATGGGGAGACACTATTGCCACCGGCAGTATTACCCCCGGCGTGGAATACAGCAAAAACTATGTTTATACCCCCGCTCTTTTATGGAACACCGCACATTGTGCTTTTGTGGCATTTGTGTATGATGCCGCTACTTATGAAGTCCTGCAGGCAGAAGAGCAGAGACTGGCGCAATAGTATTTTTTTCAGCGCAGGATGAAAATCCCCGGTACCCATATACAGCAATGCGCTTCCGGAGACCTTGATCTCCTGCAAGCCATCAGCCGGGAAACTTTTTACGAAACATTTGCGGGCATGAATACTCCCGCAAACATGAAATCATACGTGGCGCAGGCATTCGGGACAACACAGTTGATCAGGGAACTGGCTGATCGTAATTCCGGATTTTATTTCATAAAGACGGAGGGAGGAGAAGCAGCGGGTTATATGAAACTTAACTTCCATGAAGCCCAGACGGAAATCAGGGATCCGCATTCAATGGAGGTGGAGCGGATTTATGTCAGGAAAAAATACCAGGGGAAAGGATTAGGGCATAAACTTCTTGAATATGCCTTCCTGATTGCGCGGGAAAGAGACATGGCTTACCTCTGGCTCGGGGTGTGGGAGCATAATACCACGGCCATTGCGTTTTACGAAAACCACGGCTTCATAAAATCCGGGACACACGCTTTCAGGCTGGGAAATGAAGACCAGACAGATATCATGATGAAATTGGAAATCAGAAACAGGGAGTAAAAAAAGATGTTACTCTTCACCTCCTTCGCCATAGTTTTGCCACCCATTTGCTTGAGGCAGGTACTGATATCCGGTACATACAGGAATTGCTGGGCCACAACAGCCCCCAAACGACCATGATCTACACACATGTCAGCAGCAAAAAAAAAGTGAAATAATAAGCCCTTTTGACGACTAGTAATACATTTGCTATAAAATTAACACGCAACTTCAAACACATAGCAGTTGCGAGTTTTACTACCGGAATGGGGGGATTGTCGCAACAGGAAGATGAAAAGGTTCGGGTATAAACAAGTTAGCGGTTATTTTACAGCGACATCGTATAAGTATGGAACAGACCCCAAAAATAGAACCAGATAATACAGCAGTAAGGACAGCTCTATGGAGAGCGTTGCACGTTTTGACAGACGACAAACCTTACATCATTGAAGACAAAATTGGATATGACCTAATCAAACCCGAAAAGGATTGGCAAGAACGTCCTGATATGAAATATACAAAACGGCTACGTGCTTCCATTGTTGCTCGTGCCCGTTTTGTTGAAGATATTGTCAAAGAACAAATTGCAAAAGATGTAAGACAATATGTTTTACTTGGTGCAGGACTTGACAGTTTCGCTCAACGAAATACAGAAAGCAGTTTACAGGTTGATATTTATGAAATTGACCAGCCCAACACATTGGCTTGGAAAGAACAAAAGCTCATTGAAAACGGCTACAAAACCCACGACAACCTTCATTTTGTTCCCGTTGACTTTGAAACTTCATCTTGGTGGACAGAACTACTAAACAAAGGTTTTGACATTCACAAAAAAGCAGTCGTTTCCTGCACAGGTGTTACGCTTTATCTTACCAAAGACGCAATTATAGACACACTGCAAAAAATGACTTCACTTGCATCAGGTTCAACTATTGCAATAGCGTTTTATTTGCCATTGGAACAACTTGACGAAGAAGACAAACCTTTAATGGAAATGTCAATAAAAGGAGCAGCCGCTTCGGGGACACCTTTTATTAGTTTTTATCCCGTTGACGAAATTGTAAAACTTGCGGAAGAAATAGGTTTGAAAGAAATCCAAACTGTTTCAACAAAAGATATGACAGAAAAATACTTTAAAGACAGAACAGACCAACTTGTTCCTGCGAGCGGAGAATTTTTCTTGGTTGCGAGAACATAAAAAACAACCGCTAACATCGGCTTGGCGAAAATGGCGGGGACATTGCGTTATCAAAGTTTCTGCTTTCTATTATCTTTGGTGCGGTGGGACAAGTCGTAGCAATTAACACAGCAAATAAAAAACAGGCGCAAATTCCCACTCGTTATGCCCAATGCTAAAAGACAGATAATATGAATTTTAAACCGACATTTTTTATACTGACAATCTTAACCTTGTTCAGTCTGACAAGCTGCGGACAGACACAGGTTGTAATTCCAAAAGAATTTGTTGAAACAATTCCTCCAAAAACTGGAAGTAGCGAATGGTATCCTTTGAATTATTCGCAAAATGAGTTTAGTGTGAGAATTATTGACGGAAAACTTGAAATTAAAAAAGTAGATGAAATTAATGAATGTGAACTAAATATTTCAAACGGAAAACTTGTTGGTATTAATAGAGGTGAATGGGGCGGAACATTAACTTTTGAACCGACTGACACAACAAAAAACAGCATTGAAATTAAACGTGGAAATATAAAATTCATTTTCACCTTTAAGGACAAAATTTACTTTATCGAAGGACTTGCACATTTATCAATGAGCAGTGGAGCATTGTACGAATTGGACAATACTAACGGCAATTTTTCCTATAAAAAACTCCTTGAATTTGATGATGCACCAGAAGCTTTTACAATTTATCAAGACAAGTTTCTGATTGCAACTCACGAAAGGTTTTATGTAGTCAAAGATTTTAAAAAGGAGCTTATTCTACAAGACACTTTTTGGAGTAGTTTATACCCAAATTCAATTGCAGTGCTTGACGACAAAAATGTATTTATTGGAATGAGAAGCGGTATTGTAAAACTTGACTTGACTACAAAGACTTTAAAATTCTACAAGAATGACAAATAGAAGCACAGGGCATAACAGCACCTTGCCAAAAGCGGGGCGTTCGTGGTGGCAGAAACTTCTCAGCTCCGAATAAACTTTGATCGTAGCTTGACAGATGGTACTCCGAAAGCCCCGCCTTCGGCAAGCTGCAAAACGTTATGCCCAATGCTAAAAAACGACAGACAATGAAACGACTTCTACTAATTTTAAGTTTTGTTGGGTTTTACAACTTGACATTTTCACAGTGGACAACTCTCACTTCGGGGACAAGTGAGTGGCTTCGTGGCGTGTGGTTCACAAGTGCAGACACAGGTTACACGGTTGGTTACAACGGGACAATTCTTAAAACGACAGACGGTAACTCTTGGACACCGCAGACATCTGGCACGACAAATAATTTAATGTCCGTTTTCTTCGTGACAAGTAATATTGGTTTCGTTTGCGGGACAAATGGGACAATCTTAAAAACAATAAACGCGGGTGCAAACTGGACTGCTTTGTCAAGCGGGACTGGAGCAATTCTTCACGAAGTATTTTTTCTTGACCAAAACAATGGATATATCGCAGGTGAAGTAGGAACTTGTTTGAAAACAACAGACGGTGGCACGACCTGGACATCTTTGAATTTAAGTACAGGCAATGGAAAAGTGTCTTTGTTTTTCAATAATGTAAATACTGGTTATGTTGTAGGTGCTGGTTTCACGGACGCAATAATGAAAACAACAAATGCAGGAACAACTTGGTCAAATATTTACAATAACTCCGCAGAAGAATTTGCATCAATCTTTTTTACCGACTTAAATAATGGATATGTTGTAAGCGATGTGACAGACAATATTCTGAAAACAACCAATGCCGGTACAACTTGGACTTCACAACCTTCGCCAACAAGCGGTGGGCTATACTCGGTCAAGTTTCCATCGACAAATACCGGGTACATTGCTGGCGGTTATCCAAGCAATGGAGTTATTTTAAAAACAACAAATGCCGGAGCAAATTGGTCACAGCAAAATTCTAATACGACAAGTCCTCTCTTCGATGTTTTCTTTTTAAATGACAATCTTGGTTATGCGGTCGGCAGGTATGGGACAATAATCAAAACAACAAATGGCGGGACAGGCATCGAAGAATTAAGCAGTCAACTTAATATTTCAATTTACCCCAACCCTTTTTCTGTACAGACAGTTTTGCAGACAGACAATTCTTTGCACAACGCAACTCTCACGGTGGACAATTGTTTCGGGCAGACAGTTAAAGAAATAAAAAATATCAGCGGGCAGACAGTTACTCTCTCGCGTGACAATCTCGCAACTGGACTGTATTTCGTTCGGTTGACACAAGACAACCAAGTAATCGCGACAAAAAAATTAATCATCACCGACTGACACAGAAGTGTACTAACCCCCTATTAACTGTACGTTTTTGTTAAAATGGTTTTGAAGTGATTCAGCCTTTTCTGTTAGCATTTTGTATATAATCACACAGATTAGGGGGCAGTGGCCCGTTGCCATGCATCGGTAATTGAAATTTATATATAAAAATCTTATATTTGTACATCTTCATGTACATAAATCTTCTTGCCATGTTAACCACAAGCATTTCTGATTTTAGAAAAGATATTAAAAGGTATCTTGATAGAGTAACTGAAAACTTCGAAACCTTAATTATTAATCGAGGTAAAGACAGTGGTGTTGTCGTAATTTCCCTTGATGAATACAACTCACTTTGTGCTACCCAGCATGAATTGTCATCTAAGGTCAACGAAAGCAGGCTTGATTCTGCGATAAGTAAACTGCGAAAAGGATCTTCGTTTCAAAAAGATTTAATTGAAGAATGAAATATATTTTTGTTGACGAATCCTGGGAGGACTATGTATATTGGCAAAACACTGATAAAAAGATAGTTAAAAGGATTAACGAATTGCTAAAGGATGTTTCCCGCACTCCCTTTACTGGCATTGGAAAACCTGAACCCCTAAAATTTAAATATAAAGGATTTTGGTCCAGGCGGATTAATGAAGAACACAGGTTAATATATCAGGTTAGGAATAATGAGATTCTTATTGCCAAATGTAAGTTTCATTACGACTAAAATAAATGGTTGCCAACAGCGTGTATAATCAATTACTTGTTATCAGGCTGCGAACATTATCACCCCCGTTTGGCGTAGCGTCCCGCTACGTCGCTGAAGCAACCCGGCCTCCGGCCGAAAAGTCAAAAGGAATACAAAGGCTCTGGTTACCTGATAAATATTTGCTTTTATACCTTACGCTGCAGGTAGTAGAATGGGTTGATCCTTTTACGCGGAAATAACAGAGCCACTCGTGGGGTCTTGGTGGATAGCAAACCGGCGGATGGAATACTGTACAATGATCAATCAATGGCAATTCGGTAAGGTACCGGAAAAATCAACGACGTAGCGGGACGCCACGCCGAACGGGGGAATGACTGTACCAATGAGAAGAAGTTTTTTCATTGTTTATGAAATACGGTCGGATAAGAAAGTTATTGTCTACCGAGCGATGCTGTCTTGTTTTTTGCCTTGTGCCTAACAATTAATTATCGGCTACAAATATAACCCATAATAGCGTATATCAGGCACATGTTGTGGAGTATCACGCAATTTAGAGGTGGATATACGCGGGCTTGGATATCGAACTTTCCGAGGGGGACTTTGGCTTCTATTTGCTTTTGCTCAAACCTACTCAGCCTTCGAAACAGGGTTTGTCAGGCCTGAATAACCTGTAAGGTCCATTTTGATGGACCCTACAAGAATTTCGGCTTCGGCCCGGATTGGAATGTGATTTTTATCTTCGGTAACCCATACGTTAAGGTCTTCCTCATGTTTAAAAATCCTACCGGTAATCACTACCGGCCTGAACTTGAGGCAGTGAAATTTCCCCAGATCGGTTTCAAGAATTTCCTTCCCTATGTACCTGATCTTGAGAGGCACCACCTTCCCGTCCACGAAACCGCTCATGGATAAGACATCGCCTTCTTTAAAAGATGAATAGTCAATGCACCGTGCATAGTAGAAGGCCGACAACATGTCCTGAATTCCGGGAGGCGTGGAGATAACCGTATCCCTGTCACGGACGGTGTTTTTATACGGGTTGAAAATATAGTTCTGGTTGAACCGGTAGCCTCCTTCGTCCACCCGGCGTGTAAACACCCATGGGACTATAGCCTGCTCATCAATGTATGTTTCATAGAGGTCACGCACTTTAAAGAACCAGTCGAAGGCCCCCTTGCTCTGGCCTTTTCCGGAGATATGGTACACCCTGTTCGGCCCCAGGAACTTTTCTTCATCTTTTACTTCAAGCACTGCCTCTCCCGCATCAATAAACCCGTAATGAACCCTGAATACAAGAATTTCCCCTTTTTTAAATGCCTCATTGGGGAGTGGCCGCAGGGGCGCCTGGGCCTGTATTGACGGGAGTGCCAGGCTGAAGACCAGAAGCAGGAGTCCTGTGTTACGCATTTCCTTCCATCAAGTCAAAAACTGTTCCAAAGGTTTTTACACCACGATATTGACAATGCGCCCGGGAACCACGATCACCTTTTTCGGGGCGGCTCCTCCAAGATATTTCCTTACTGCTTCCGAAGAAATAACCTCTTTCTCAATATCTTCTTTGCTCAGCCCCAGGGAGAGGCTCAGCTTGAGCCGGGTTTTTCCGTTTACGGATACGGGGTATTCAAAAGAATCTTCGGTGAGATATTCTTCCCTGTATTCCGGTACTCCCGCAAAGGAGATACTCTGATCATGCCCCATCCTTTCCCAAAGCTCTTCTGAGATATGCGGAGCAAAAGGTGAAAGCAGGATAACCAATGGTTCGAGGATGCTTTTTTTATTGCATTTCAGCTCCGCAAGCCCGTTCACGCAAATCATGAAACTGCTCACTGCTGTGTTGAAGGAAAGCCTTTCAATGTCTTCCCGTATGCGCTTAACGGCTTTATGCAGCAACTTAAGCTCCGCGCTGCCGGGTGCCTCGTCCGAAACATAAAATACGGAGGTGTTCTCTTCGCCCGTGAAGAAAAGTTTCCATAGTTTACGGATAAAATTATGTACTCCCGTGATGCCGTTTATGCTCCATGGTTTGCTCTGCTCAAGGGGTCCGAGGAACATTTCATACAAACGCAGGGTATCCGCCCCGTAGTTTTCGCAGATGTCATCCGGCGTTTCCACGTTGAATCTGGATTTCGACATCTTTTCCGTTTCCCTGCGGCAAATAAATGTTCCGTCCTCTTCCGTGAAAATCTCGATTTTTTCCCCTCCCGGCCATGAGGCTCTCCACTCCCTGAATTTTTCGATGTCGAGGCTGTCTTTCCTGGAAACAAATCCCACGGGAACATGGCGGTAAATAATGGTCATGTCGCCTTTAATGATTTCATAATCGTTACCCCTGGTAAGATGCTTATAACCATCGTTGTACTTTTTGAGCACTTCTTCATCGTAAAATTTTAAAAACCTTGCCTCGTTTTTCTCCACGGAATTTTCCGAAACAAAAACGAGGGGAAGTTTCATGGCTTCCAGAGGCAGTTGTTTACCGTGAAGAGATTCGATCCGGGGCGTCTTTCCAACACTTCCAGTAAGAGCAGAAACTCCCTGTATCATCCCCTGGTTCACTAATTTTTTTGCAGGCTCCTGTATGGGAATGAGGCCGAGGTCATATAAAAATTTTGTCCAGAAACGTACATACAGCAGATGGCCTGTGGCATGCTCCGCACCACCTATATACAAATCCACATCGCGCCAGTAGTTCGCCGTTTCCGCGGATACCAGTTCCTTGTCGTTCCCCGCATCCATGTATCGCAGGTAGTACCAGCTTGAGCCGGCCCAGCCGGGCATGGTGGTTTTTTCATATTCATATTGTCCCCTGTATTTCCATGATGTGGCAGCCCTTGCGAGCGGGGGCTCGCCGCTTTCGGTGGGAAGGTATTTGTCCACTTCGGGTAATACAAGGGGGAGTTCATTTTCCTGCATGGGGCAGGGTATTCCATCCTTGTAATAAATGGGAATGGGCTCCCCCCAGTAGCGTTGCCGACCGAAGACAGCATCCCGCAGCCGGTAGTTTACGCGGTGCCTGCCCAATGCCCGTTTCTCAACTTCCGCGATGCACCTGTTAACGGCATCCTGCACTTCCAGCCCGTTCAGAAAATCAGAGTTGATGCAGCGGCCGTTTTTACCTTCAAACGCCTCCCTGCTTATATCCACCGGGGTTGCAGGGTTAATAACCTGCACTATTTCCAGGCCGAAGTGTTTTGCAAAAGCATAGTCCCTGCTGTCATGTGCGGGAACTCCCATCACAGCCCCTGTTCCATACCCGGAGAGAACGTACTCGCCGGTCCACACAGGAATCTCTTTGCCGGTAAAAGGATGTATGGCGTATGCCCCGGTGAATTCGCCCGTTATTTTTTTTACTTCCGACAGTCTCTCTCTCTCTGTTCGGTTCTTTGCATAACTTACATAGCTGCTTACCAGCTCACGGCGGGGGGAAGCGGCGATCTTTTCAACCAGTTCATTTTCAGGGGCAAGTGCCAGGAAAGTAACGCCGAAAATCGTATCGGGGCGGGTAGTGAAGACCTCAACAGTCTCATCGCTTCCTTTTATATTGAAGCGTATGGAGCAGCCCTCGCTCTTTCCTATCCAGTTGCGCTGGGCTTCTTTCATGCTTTCGCTCCAGTCAATGGCGGCAAGGCCGGCAAGCAGCCGTTCGGCATATGCAGTGATGCGCAGGCTCCACTGGGGCATGAGTTTTCGCTCAACAGGATAGCCGCCCCGTTCTGAAACACCGTCCTTCACTTCTTCGTTGGCAAGCACTGTGCCGAGGGCAGGGCACCAGTTTACCATCGCCTCTCCGAGGTATGCAAGGCGGTAATTCATCAATACAGCATGCTTCTCTTTTTCACTCATCAGATTCCATTGCCCTTCAAAAGAAACACCCGGCGGCTGCTGGCCTTTTTCCAACTGCTGAATGAGGTTGTTGATAGGTTCCGCCTTATCAGACAGGGGATTGTACCATGAATTAAATAATTGTAAAAAAATCCATTGTGTCCAGCGGTAATATGATTTGTCACAGGTTCTGACTTCTCTTTCCCAGTCGAATGAAAAGCCAATCCTGTCAAGCTGCTTTCGGTAAGTCGCTATATTATTTTCCGTTGTGACCGCAGGATGCTGCCCCGTTTGTATGGCATATTGCTCTGCCGGCAAACCGAAAGCGTCGTAACCCATGGGATGAAGGACGTTAAATCCTCCGAGCCGCCTGTACCGCGCGATGATGTCCGAAGCAATGTATCCGAGAGGGTGCCCCACATGCAGTCCTGCACCGGAAGGATAAGGAAACATGTCGAGTATATAATATTTTGGGCGCGAAAAATCATTACCGGTACGGAAAGTATGATGCTTCTTCCAGTACTGCTGCCATTTTTGCTCTATTGTCCTGAAATCATATTCCATAAGTGTGCACGAAATTAGGAAAATTGAAACAGAAGCGCGCTCAAAAATATCTTTTGTCTGATTTTCTGGCGTCTTTTTCCTTCATGCTTCGTTATTTTTATTGCCCGGACTCCTTCCGGTATGGGCTTCTAAAAATGCCTCGCCCGAAGAAAAAATTCTTGAAAACGCCTGAAACATATTTTTGAGAGGGCTTATGGAAATTTATCCGTACCCACGAAAACAAAAGGTTTATTTTCTAATTTAGCGAGCGTTAATTTCTTCCATGGTTTCTCCTGAAAATACATATGCAAAACGCAAGCTGAGGTCATCCTATGTTTCTACTATAATAGGCATTACGCTTGTGCTGTTTATGATAGGTCTGCTGGGAGTGATTATGCTTCATGCCAGGAAACTTTCGGATTACGTGAAGGAAAACATACAGCTTTCCGTGATTCTTAAGGATGATGTGAAAGAAGCCGATATTGAGCAATTGCAAAAAAACATGGATGCCACACCTTATGTCAAAAGCACTGAGTATGTGCCCAGAGAGGTGGCTGCCGCCCGGCTGCAGAAAGACCTCGGCGAAGATTTTATCAGTTTCCTGGGATATAATCCCCTCCTTGCTTCCATTGATATAAAGCTGAAGGCCGGCTATGCCAATGCCGACAGCCTGAACTGGATTGAAAAAGAGATCATGGAAAATAAACCGGTAAAGGAAATCTTTTACCAGCGTTCACTTGTGGATCTTATCAACGAAAATCTCAGGACCATAGGGCTGGTGCTGCTTGTATTCAGCGGGCTGCTGACGCTTGTAGCCATAGCGCTTATCAATAACACCATCCGTCTCAGCCTCTACTCAAAACGCTTTCTTATCAAAACCATGCAGCTGGTGGGAGCCACCCAGGGCTTTATCCGGTGGCCGTTTGTTTTTAAAGGCATGCTGAACGGTATGTATGCAGCGCTTATCGCAAATTTGCTGCTTGCAGGCATCATGTATCTCTCCCAGCAAAAAATACCTGAACTTTTTGCAGTCCAGGATATACAATTGTTCGGAACACTCTTCCTTGCCGTGATCTTTGCAGGCATTATGATTTCCTGCGTCAGCACTTTTTTTGCCGTCAGGAAGTACCTGAAAATGAAACTGGAAAATCTTTATTATTAGAGATTGGCACTGATTGGACTTAAAAATAATCACATTGAATCCGCCTTCGCGTTCCGCTACGGCGGACAAGAGGGTCCGGCGCTTGCCCCGGGGGGGGGGAATACCAATTTAATAGTTACAAGTTAAAAACTAAAAATTATGATTAATAAAACTAAAGATTATCTAACCCGGACAAGACAATTTAGATTAACTAAAAGAGTAAAAATCACTGCATCCGCTTTTTTATTTTTTCCCCTGCTGCTTATGGCAGAATTTACATCATTGACCTCTACTGCGCAAAGCTGGACTGCAAAAGCTAACTTCGGAGGTACTGCCAGATTTTGGGCAGCCGGATTTTCTATCGGAGGCAAAGGTTATATTGGCACAGGAGCGTTGGATAACACATGCTGTAATGTTGTGAAGAATTTCTGGAAGTGGGATCCGTCTGTTAATCCTCCAAACGGCACATGGACCCAAATGACAGACTTTGGCGGGACTGCAAGATATGGCGCTGTTGGATTCTCTATAGGTAATATGGGATATATCGGAACGGGATTTGACCCGACCTGTTGCTACACTAATGATTTTTGGGAATACGACGCTGCTAATAACTGGTGGACTCAGAAAACCAACTTTGGAGGAGCTGCAAGATATTTGGCTGTCGGCTTTTCCTCTGCAACAAGCGGGAAGGGCTACATTGGTACAGGAGATGCAAGCCCGTTAAAAAATGATTTTTGGGAATTTGACCCTGCAGATGCAAGTCTTGGCAATGATGTGCACGGCAACCCTATGGGAAAGTGGACAGCAAGAGCAAATTTCGGAGGAACGGCAAGATTTGAGGCAGTTGGATTCTCCATTGGCAATAAAGGATATATTGGCACAGGGTGGGATGGAGGAGCTTCGTATAACCAGGATTTCTGGGAGTGGGATCCGTCTGTCAACCCTCCCAATGGAACCTGGGCATCAAAAACAGCTTATGCCGGAGGCAAAATACGCTATGGCGTTGGATTTTCTATAGGCAGTATGGGATACATAGGAACAGGGCAGGGATCCGGGGCCGGAGCTAACGGGGTCACTGCCTTCTACCAATATGATCCGGCCCTTAACAGCTGGAGTGCTCAAACTGCTTTTGGCGGTGCTGCAAGGTTTGCTGCTGTTGGCTTTTCAATAGGCAGCTGTGGATATATAGGAACGGGATATAACAGCAGCGTTTATTATAACGATTTTTGGGAATGGTGTTCAGGGGCTCTGCCTGTCGGGTATTTATCATTCCTCGGAAAATGCGGAGGACACAATGAGATAATTTTGCAATGGCAAACAGCTGCCGAAAACAATAATGATTATTATGCAATCGAAAGAAGTGAAGGTAAAAATGAATGGAAAGAGATCGGAAAAATCAAAGGGGCAGGAAATAATACTGCAATAAATAATTATCAGTTTGCTGATATGCACCCATTGTCAGGAATCAATTATTATCGTTTGAAGCAAGTTGATTATGACGGATCTTTTATTCATTCCAATATTATTTCTATCGTCAATCAGCAAATCAATCAATCGTCAATTACGATTTATCCTAATCCTGCTAAAGAAAGTTTGGAGGTTACGGTAGGCAATTCGCAAAACATAAAAAATAAAACAGAAATTATGATATATGATTTATTTGGTCGTGAGGTTTATAACCCGGTTAATCAACAAATCAACAGGTCTGCAATCACAATAGACATTAGTTCCCTCTCTCAGGGTATGTATTTCTTAAAAATAAATAACGGGGCAGAACAATCACAAGTCAAGTTTATTAAACAGTAATTTTTTGAGTTTTTTCTTTTACAACTTCTGCAAAAGATCTGTTTTCTATTTTGCTTTCAAGCCAGGAAATAAAATCAAAGTACTCAAGCGCTTTTTTCTCAAAAGGGTCTGAGGTGATTTCTACTAATTCGGCTTTTAATTCATTGAATGCATTTATAAGGACTTTGTTATTAATAATAGCGGGAAGTTTTATCCTGATGAAATTCAGGATCGAATTTTCAAATTTATACAGCCGTTTTCTTTTGTATAAAAATCTGTAGGTTGATTTGACAATGTATTCCAGCAAATCCATATTTTCTAATTCATAATGAACTATGAGATTTAATATTTGTGAGAAGCAGAAGACATCTGTTCTGGACTCCTGCAACACTGTGTCATTAAGTATTTTATTTAACCATACAATGGAGCGTGAGTAATCTTCCGATCCGAAATAAGTATAAGCTATGTCAAAATAAAATGTAGCAATGGTTTGGTGTGGAATTTTACCTTCGTAAAGGCGTATCCCTTTTTCTATTTCCGGAACAAGGCGCACTCCGTTATGGAACTCGCCTGTGGTGATGTAAAAATTTAATTCTCTGCTGTATGAACCCCTGAAAATGAGGATTTGCATCTTTACTGAACTTGCAGGGGCAGCACGCATTTTTTTTATTACGTGTAAACATTCTTTATATTTATTAACCCACAGGCAGGTTATATAATAATTACCCAATGCAGCAATATAATCTGTCGGGTGCTGATACAGCATCCCGGGGTGTGTTTCTAAAAAGTCCACTAATTTTTTATGATAAACGTAACTGTTTATTGAATCTCCAATTGCATAGTAATACAAAGCCTTCGTGTAATAAAAATCATGTTTCGCATTATAGGAAAGAGCTTTGCTGTTGTAAGAAAGTAAAGAATTGTCTATAATAGACTTATATGCCTGTGCTTCTTTCCTGCTTCGTGCCATATCATTGATGCTGAAATGTTTGAAGAAGGTAGTCCTGACAGACCTATAGGACTGCTCAATTGTGAGTTTTGTTAAAACTGATTTTTCTTCTTTCTTAATATCTTCTATTGTATTTTCTGATTTTTGAATGAATCCCTGCGTAAGCAACAGCTTTTTCTCCCAATCAAGAATTTCAAGAAGTTGTAAAAATTTTTCATGTTTGGTTGCAGTCTTCTTTGCACGCAGCAATACTTTTTTTACTTGTGTAAAAAGATCCTTTTCATAGAGAAGAGTTGCATTGTGCAATAAATCTTTTAACCCTGAATCAACTGCCGATTCAGCATGATAAAGCCGTAAGCTTTTCATGATAAGCTGATATAAATAATGTTTTATAAAACGAAAGTGCCTGCTGAATGATTTATCAGCAGAAAGGAGTTTGCGTAAAGCTGCTTCATTATATTCTTTTTGTTTATTAACGGCATCAAACAATTTCACATAGAATTTTTCCCCATCATCTGCTTTTGCATATCTTGATACGAACTGCTTGAAGTATTTTTTCTCCTGCTGCTTAAGTGATTTGATAAGATGAAATAAATCGTCAGAATGTTTCATAAACCTAACAATTATTTTTATTTATCGAGTTAAAAATATCATATTAACTGCAAATTAGCGTAAAAAATTGTAAATGTCATTTTAACAGACCTAACAAAGAACAAAAATAAATTACATAGTAGCTGTTATTAGTATGTAATTTTGATTCCATAAGATTTAAACCGAATTTCCTGTATCAATGAAAAATACATCAGCAAAAAAATAAAAATCATGAAAACGTTTACAGTTTATTATTTAACAGGCATTTTGTACCTGCTGGGCATAAACGAACTTACTGCTCAAACCTGGTCTGCCGTATCCGGCAGTATTAATACCGGCAGTAATGTTTTAAGCCTGGGAGCAGACAATGTTAATAATGTTCTTTATGTAGGGGGCACTTTTACAAAAGTGGGGACCGGGGGAGGGCTTTCTGCAACCAATGTTGCTAAATGGAACGGATCAAGCTGGTCGGCATTAGGCAGCGGATGTGATAATTCTGTTTATGCGCTGTGTATGTATAACGGAAACCTTTATGCCGGAGGATGGTTCGCAACAGCGGGAGGAGTGACTGTTAATTATGTTGCGATGTGGAATGGTGCAGTTTGGTCGGCCTTGAGTGTCGGAACAGGTATGTACGTTTATTCTCTGTGCGAGTTTAATGGAGAGCTGTATGTTGGCGGTGCTTTCAGCAGTGCGGGCAGCGGTGTTTCTAATACGAGGGGGATTGCAAAATGGAATGGAAGCACAAGTACGTGGTCTGCGGTGGCAAACGGTTATCCTGGCGGGACGACAGTTAACACCATGTATGTTTATGGCGGAGAATTGTACATTGGTGTTTTCAACGGCTCAACTTATAGTCTTGATAAATGGAATGGCTCTGCTTTGTCAACGGTAAAAACAGTTAACAATTCCATTATGGCGTTTACAGATAACGGAACTACGCTCTACGAAGGAGGTTGGTTTTTTTCTCCCGACCCGAATTATGTGGCACAGGGACTGACAGTTGCTGCTGTTGGTTCACCGGGCATGAATGATGGGGTCCGTGGTATGGCATATTATTCCGGAAGCGTTTATGCGGGTGGGCGTTTCACTACTTCTGGCGGAATTACAACAAATTATGTAGCCGCATGGAACGGCAGTGCATGGTCGGCAGTAGACAACGGAATGAACGCACAGGTATATGCTTTGGCTGTTTGTAACGGAGTATTATATGCAGGCGGTTATTTTACCTCTGCCGGCAGTGGCGCTGCAAAGTACCTTGCCCGGATTACTATAGTGCTTCCGATAGAACTTACTTTGTTTACCGGCAAAAATGAAAATGGGAAAAATATTTTAGAATGGAATACATCATCTGAAACTAATAATGATTATTTCATTGTAGAAAGAGACAAAGGACAAGGGGAATGGGAAAGCATCGGTAAAGTAAAAGGATCTGGTAATTTGACGACTGCAAAAAATTATTCATTCACAGATGCAAATCCCCTGAGAGGAATTAATTACTACCGGCTTAAGCAAATGGATTATAATGGTCACTCCGGTTATTCAAAAATACTTGAAGTGAACTCTTTGTTTGAAGAATCATATTTTAACGTATACCCTAATCCTTCAAACGGAACGAGTACATTTTCAGGAAGTATAAAAAGTTCTTCATCAAAAGAAGTTTTAGTTGCTGTTACAGATATTACCGGAAGACAGGTATACTCTAAAATCATTCCTGTTCTTGCAGATGGTACTTTCCGGATAGCTTTTGATTATTCTAAAAGATTGTCTCCGGGAGTATATTTTGTAACTGTTACTTCTGACAATGAAGTTTACAATCAGAAATTATACATAGATTAAATAAATAAATGTGTCGAAGAGGTTTGTTCAGATTGTAAGTAGTCTGTTGATTTTTCATTCAGTATTTAATTTTAGCGCTTCTTCCCAAAATATTGCTACAAAAGGAAAAGATTTCTGGATGGGATTCATGCAGAATTTTGCGTCCAGCCCTGCATTGTATTTATACATCAGTTCTGATGTAACCACAAGCGGAACTGTTTCCATTCCGCTTCTTTCGTGGTCAACTGCTTTTTCTGTTACTGCGCACGATGTGACAATTGTAACTGTACCTGCTAGTCTCGGAGAAGTGATGGGAACGGAAAACATTGACAGTAAAGGGATACACATAGTTAGCAATGATTCTGTAAATGTATTTGCTCATAATCACATGGACTATACTTCCGATGCTTCGATGATTATTCCTACTTCGACATTGGGGAAAGAATATTATGTGATGGCATATTTCGGGACCTGGAATGGATCAGAGTTGCTTATAGTCGCTACGCAAGACAGTACAAATATCGATATTACTCCGGCTTGCCTTACGAAAGGAGGAAAACCGGCAGGAGTTACTTTTTCGATCATGTTAATGGCAGGAGAAACTTACCAGATACAGTCTGATTTGAATACTGTTGATTTAACCGGAACACATATTAAGGTAACAAATCCCGATTGCAAACCTGTTGCGGTTTTCGGAGGAGGAATAGGAGAAAATTTTCTTGATCCCACTCATTCGATGGCTGATTGCTGTGCAGATCATCTCTATGAGGAAAATTATCCTGTTGTTTATTGGGGAAAAGAATTCATCACTGTTCCCTTTAAAAATACAGACCAAAATATTCTGAGGTTTTTAGCCTCTCAAAACAATACGACAATAAATGTGAATGGAAGTGCGATAGCGACTCTCAATGCCGGTCAGTATAAGGAATTGTATAACGCTGCTAATGTAAAATACATTACATCAAATAATCCGATAGCAGTGGCCCAGTATATGGGAGCCGGAGCCGGCAATAATATTGATTTTGCAAAAGGCGATCCGGATATGATGATGATAACTCCCAACAGCCAGATGGGGAATGATGTAACATTCAGGGCAGATACTTTTGCAGTTATTGATACCGTTTATGTAAATATTGTCGCAGATACTGCATATCTTAATCAACTCACGCTTGATGGAATTTCTATTGCAGCTTCATTCAGTCCGGTTGCATTCAACGGTTCTTTTTCTTCTGCCTCTATGCAGGTTACTCCCGGGAATCATGTTTTAACTACAAACAATTCTGCCAATACGGGATTTGCAGCTTATATATATGGTATGGGCTGGGAGGAATCATACAGTTATGCTGCCGTGGGGCGAAAGGCAGTTAAGGATACTTTTTACTTTTCTTCCACAACACCTGTTTGTTTGGGTGACAATATAAATTTCACTAATACCAATGACTCCTCTTCTTATTCGTTTCTGTGGAACTTCGGAGACAGTTCAACTTCTTCTGTTCAGGATCCTGCACACTATTATTCTTCATCCGGAAATTATAACGTAACCTTAACGATCACAGATATCGGGGGGTGTTCTTCAACAACTATTACAAATTCTGTTACAGTAAACGCTTCTTCTTCAGTTGATGCAGGGCCTGACACAACGATTACAAGAGGAACAGGTACCGTATTGAATGCGTCGGGAGGAGTGAGTTGTGTTTGGTCTCCCTCTTTTGGATTAAGCGACACTGCAAGTTGTAATCCTGTTGCAAGTCCTTTGAGCACTACCACTTATTATGTTACAATAAAAGATAGCAACGGGTGTACAAATACCGATTCGGTTACTGTGTTTGTAAAAGATTCTGTTGTTGTAATTAAAGAAATAAAATGCGGATATGTTTTTGTTCCCAATGTCTTTTCACCAAATAATGACGGAGAGAATGATGTTCTTTACGTAAGAGGTAATTGTATCAAAGAATTTACATTTACCATCTATGACCGATGGGGAGAAAAAGTTTTTGAAACAAGTGATATAAGTATGGGTTGGGATGGAACATATAGAAACAAGGAAATAAACACTTCTGTATTTGTATATTATCTCAATGCTACGCTAACAACCGGGCAGCAGATAAATCAAAAAGGAAATGTAACTTTAATCAAATAGTAACACAACCACGATTATTCAATTTCCGTACAGGGTTAAATGTTCGCCAATCGGACAAATCGCATCAATCAAAACGAATTAAGAGCGAGACTGGGAGACTTCACCATCGTATCGCTTCCTGCATTGCCGGCAAAATCTGAAAGAGAAACAGAAGGAGAAAGAGTACAAAATTCAGAAAGCAGCTTTAATTCTCTTTCTCTTTCTGAATTTTGTACCCGGGGCGGGAATCGAACCCGCACAAGCTTGCGCTTATTGGTTTTTGAGACCAACGCGTCTACCAGTTCCGCCACCCGGGCAGTAATACAAAAAGAAACAGGGTGCGAAAATATTGATTTTTTCACTCTTTCCCCTCCTCTTCATATCTTTACCGTCCTTTCTGCAAACATTATGTACTATCTTCTGAATCTGCTGCGATACCTGTTTTGTGCCATTGATCTGCTGCTCATCACTGCGGTAATGTTTATACTCAGCCTCCTTCCCACAGGAATCACCAAGGGTTTTTTCCCGACACTTTATAAGAAATGGTCACTGTATTTCTTCCGCTTTTTCGGTGTCAGGGAACACTATTATGAAAAATTTCAGAAGCCCTTCCCGCAGCAGTATATACTTATCTCCAATCATCCCTCGGGCATAGAGCTGCTCTGGCTCCCTTACCGTTTTGATATTATTCCCCTTGGGAAAGAAGAAATTAAAAACTGGTTTATAATAGGCAGAATTACCAAAGCTGCAGGAACTATTTTTGTAAAACGGCGTGAACGGGCATCCAGGCACGCCGCCTCCGATGCATGCCTGCAGGCGCTCAGGGAGGGGAAAAATGTCCTTATCTTTCCCGAAGGCGGGTGCTACGGGAAATCCCTGAACCCTTTCTACGCAGGCGCTTTCAGGCTTTCAAAAGCATCGGGAGTGCCGGTACTTCCGGTGTATGTTTATTACGAAGAAGAAAATACTTATGAGTGGGGCGATTTCGGGCTGATACGCTTTATGCTGAGAGTGCTGTTTTTGCCCCGTAACAGGCACGCACACCTTTATGTGTTTGATGCGTTTTCTCCTTCGGATTATGCAACAGAAGAAGAATTTCATGATAAGGTGTACAAATTTTATCAATCCCTCGAAGACCGTTACAGGATTCATTAATCAGAACACTTATGGCAAAAAATCAGCCGAGCTTTGACGAGATATACATGGACCTGGCCATTAACCTTTCCAGGAAATCCCATTGCGTGAAAATACAGGTGGGAGCTGTGATTGCGAAAGACACAAGGATTGTTTCCCTTGGCTATAACGGCCCCCCCGCCGGCACTCACAACTGCGACCATGAATGGCCCGGAGAGGGGTGCCCGAGAAGCAGCCGCGGAGGCTGCTCCCTCGCACTGCACGCCGAAGAGAATGCCATCCTGTATGCAGCTAAAAACAAAACCACCCTCGAAGAGGCAACCCTGTATGTTACCCTTTCGCCCTGCCTTTCCTGTGCCAGGATCATATATACCACGGGAATCAAAAAGGTGTTCTATATTAATTCCTATGCAGCGTACAAAGGATTGCAGGAGGATGAAGGTATTGACTTCCTGAGAAAGTTCGGGATAGAAGTGTATCAGGTCAATACCCCCGGAAATAAGCGGACATGACATTATAATTCCGATCGTTATTATATGGAAGAATCTCCCAGGCCATCCCGCAATATATACACCCCCCTGCTTGTCGCTGTAACATTGGCCGGAGGGGTCTTTTTAGGCAAATATATGGCTCCCCTTTCCAGGTCTCACCCCATCAATAAAATTGACGAGGTTCTGAATTATATTGAAAGAGAATATGTGGATACCATCAGTGAAAAAACACTGGAGGAAGATGCAATCAATGCCACCCTTCAGGGTCTTGACCCTCATTCGTTCTATATTCCTGCCGAAGAACTCCAGGGAGTCAACGAGCCGCTCGAGGGCGAATTCGACGGGATAGGCGTGGAGTTTCATGTCCAGGAAGATACTATCATGGTCGTTACTCCTATTTCGGGAGGACCTTCGGAATCGCTTGGGATACAGCCCGGTGACAGGATTGTAAAAGTTAACGGGGAGAATGTGGCGGGCATCCATATTTCCAATAAAGAAGTAATGCAGAAGCTGAGAGGCAAAAACGGGACACGCGTTAAAGTGAGCATCTCCCGCAGGGGGCATACGGGATTGATCGAATATACAATCACACGGGGGAAGATTCCCCTGTACAGCGTGGATTTCTCATACATGATTCGCCCGGGTATAGGATATATTAAAATCAGCCGCTTTGCAGAAAATACCTACGGGGAATTCATGGAAGCCATGAACAGGCTCGGGAAACAAGGCATGCAGAAACTTATCCTTGACCTGAGAAGCAACCCCGGCGGATACCTGAACGCCGCCACCCGCATTGCAGACGAGTTTCTTGATGATGAAAAAGAAATCGTTTACACCGAAGGGAAAGCACGCCCTAAAACCGTTTATAATGCATCTTCAAGAGGTGTGTTCGAGAAAGGAAGTTTATCCGTGCTTATTGACGAAGGATCGGCTTCTGCCAGTGAGATTGTTGCAGGGGCCCTGCAGGACTGGGACCGGGCATTGATCATAGGGAGGCGTTCGTTCGGAAAGGGCCTGGTTCAGGACCAGGTGCCGCTCGGCGATGGATCGGCGCTGAGACTTACTATCGCAAGGTATTACACTCCCTCCGGGCGATGCATCCAGAAATCCTATAAAAACGGCCTTGAGAATTACCAGAATGAAGTACTCGGCAGAATGCGGCACGGAGAACTCGAAAGCGCCGACAGCATCTCCCTTGCAGATACAGTAAAACATTATACCAGGATAAAACATCGCATCGTATATGCCGGAGGAGGCATCATGCCCGATATCTTTGTCCCGGTGGACACTTCACGCTATTCTGCTTTTTATTCCGATGTGCTGAACTCCGGTACTGTCAACCAGTTTGTTTATGATTATGTGGATAAAAACCGTGCTGCACTCTCGGCACGCTACCATGTATTCAAACAATACATGCAGAATTTTTCAGTGGACGATGTGCTTTATAAATCGTTCCTTGAATACGCCGGACATGCGGGCATGCTGAAAGATGAACACGGAATGAAAAAGTCTTCTCCCCTGATCAGGCTGCAGCTAAAAGCACTTATTGCCAGGCAGCTCTGGGGGAATGACGGATTTTATCCTGTCATACAGCAGGAAGATAATGCATTGCGTAAAGCCATTGAAGAAAATTAACCGCCACTCCCCCCATCCATGTTAATAACCCTTTAATTTATTAACAAGTATTGCTTATCCGCGTTTTATTCTTTATCCTTGCCCCACAATATGCATATTGTTTAACTAAAATTAATTAACTATGAAAAAATTACTTGTATTGGCAGGCGCAGTTGCTTGCATGCTCAGTTTGGGAGTGAAAGCTTCCAATGCTGATCTCTTCCAGGTGGATGAAACCGGGGTAAAACAAAAACTTAACGGCCTCAACCAACTGGAAAATTATGTAAACAAACACGAGGGGGTTACACTTTCTGATCTGAAAGCTAACCACAGCGAAATGCTCGCCAACGTGGAAGATTCTGACGCCCAGGGTATCCTCGGAACACTTTCCGCTTTCGGCGACACCCCGCTTGGAATTCCCGCCTTCGTTTGGGGCCTCTGCCTCGGATGGGTTGGAATTGTGATCGTGTACTTTGTTACTGATGACAAGGAAGAAACCAAAAAAGCCCTCTGGGGTTGTCTGCTCGGATCTGCAATATATGCAATCTTCTATGTCATATATGTTGTTCTGATCGTTGCTTCTGCTGCTTCTACAACAACTACTTACTAAGGCTACTACTGTCTTCATGAAGAATCTTCGGAAGGTTCTTTTCACATTCATTGTTTTTATTACTGTTGTCCCGGCATCCCCGGGACAACAGTTTTTTAGGATGAAGGCAGACTTCTCCATAAAGGAAAAAACCGCTGAAGGAAAAGAACGCCTGACCATGGGGCAGGTGTACTACGACAAGAATTCAAAAAAGATTGTTTATAACGTCCGCTTCCCTGAAAAGGAAACATGGGTTATTATTGATACTTCCCTGTACCGGATTGTCGGGAAAGAAATAAAAGAAGTGCGTAAGGTTCCGGCCATTGCCGAGTTTTCCATTTTCCATCTCTCCCTTAACGGCAATATCAAAGACTATGGCCTGAAGCAGTCTTTTTATGCAGTGGATAAGATAGAAAAGGAAGGAGATATGGTTATCACTACCTGGAAAGCCCCCGAGAAACTCTCAAAAGTATTCGGGAAAGTGGTAATGTCTCAGAAAGAAAGAAAACTTTACGGGGTTGTTTTCTTTACTCCCGCGGATGTGCTTGTAAGCAAGCAGTTTTTTAAAAATTATTCCAATGTTAACGGGCTGGAATTTCCCACAGAAATCATACAGGTTACATACATAAAAAACCAGGAAAATTACCAGGTAACCACTTATAAAAACATCATTGTAGATGACATGCAGGAAGATAATATATATAATTACAAGCTCCTGGCTAATTAGCTGTTCAGCCTTCTGCCTTTCAGCCGGCGCACAAACTCCCGGAGAAATAGCGGAGGTAAAAAGTTTATTTACGATACAAGCCTCCGCCCCGGATTACAGGTACGCCAGGGAAAACACCAATGAGATCCAGATGCTGTTCTCAGGACTTTTCCTTTTTTACAAACATTTTATTTCCTCTCAGGACGGAATGTCCTGCACCTTTACACCCTCCTGCTCGGAATATGGGATGGAAGCAGTGAAAAAACAAGGGCTGGTTGCCGGCGCCATCAATACTTTGGACCGCCTTACAAGATGTAACGGTCTCAGTCCGGGCAAATACCCCCTCCATCCCGATACTCACCTCTTCTACGATCCTGTTGAATAATGATGAGACGTTTGTTTTTTTCCGTGATTTCCCTGGTCTTTGCCGCCCCTGCCCCTGCCCAGGATCTTTATGATTTGCAGCACTCTCTTGATTTTACCGACTATCTCATAAAAACCCGGCAGTATGTATTCGCAGTTCAGGAACTGGAAAGGGTTCATTATCTTGATCCCGGTAATGACAGCATCAGCTTCCGGCTGATGGAAGCCTACCGGAAATCCGGGAAACAACAGCAGGGAATAACCAGAGCAGAAGAATTATACCCCGCACTTAATTTCCCGCCTCCCGTTGCAATGGAATATGCCAAACAGCTGATTGAGAGCAGGCAATTTGATAAGGCAGGGCATTTCCTTTCAGGAAAAACCTCACTCACAGATCATGATAGCTATCTCTTAAAACTTAACTGCGAGCTGCTGAACAACAGGTGGAAAGAAGCTGCTGCACTCTTTGTTTCCGGCGATACAGCCGCTTTTCCCCTGTCAAAAGAATATCTTCCGGTCATACAGCAAGGTATGCATCTCCGGTATAAAAGTCCGGGCATTGCACTTGCTCTCTCTACCCTCCTCCCGGGAGCAGGTAAATTTTACACTAAAGACTGGCAGGACGGGCTGATCTCGATGGTCACCATACTTGCCGCAGCATGGCAGGCAAAAACAGGCTTCAGCAAGAAAGGAATACAAAGTACCTATGGGTGGATATACTCCTGCATGGGCGTGGGATTCTATTCCGGCAATCTTTACGGCTCTTATAAAGCAGCAAAAAAATATAACAGGCGATTGGATGAAAAATTGCATAAGCAGGTTGAAGATATCTGGCATCATAATTTTTAGCCTCTGTTCCGGGCTTGCATTCACACAGAATTCCCCGCAGACCCTGGAGTTCGCCGGCGGGCAATACCTTGCCGGGAATTACGATGCTGCTTTAAGTGCCTACCAGCGCTTTCTTTTTTTTAATAAGGAGAAACACGCTCCGGCAGTGTACCGCCAGATAGCCGATTGCTATTTCCGCCTGCATGAATATGAAAAAGCAGCGGGATATTTTGACCTTGCTTCCTCCTCCTTCGGGGAAGACAGCATAAAAAATGAAATGGTTTTCAGAAAAATCGCTTCCCTCCTGATGAAAGACCAGTATGATTACGCACTGATGGAACTCCTCGGGCTTGAAGGAATTTCTTCATCCTATTTTCTTGACAAGCAGAATTTTTACCTGGGCATAACCTATTTCGGAATGAACCGCTTCGACTCCTCTGAAACGTCTTTCGCCAGGATCCTTGAGAGGAACAAGCCTGCGGACATTAACAGGTTACACGCACTCTTTGCAGCCAATAAAAAAACAGACCGCATCAGGCCCCGCACAGCAAAAATCCTCAGCATCATCCTGCCCGGCCTGGGGCAGTTTTACAGCGGTGATGTCAAAAGCGGAATCAACTCCTTCCTGATCACCTCGGCATTTTTTCTGCTGGGCGTAAAAACCGCCGCCACTTATTCTTTTATGGATGCTTTTGTGTCGGTCTTCCCATGGTACCAGCGTTATTATATGGGAGGCTATAATAAAGCGGAAGCCATTGCGCGTAAACGTGTCAGGGATAAGCGGGCAATGGTCTATAAGGAAATATTGGAGCTGCTCGCCTCCGCAAAAGAAAAACAGACCGGGCTTAACCCAGCTTCCCGTTAAGTTTGTGGCGGCGATGGTCTCTCCGGGTTTTCTTCTCAAGGTTTCTCTTGAATGCCGCATTAAGATCGATGCCGGTCTGGTTGGCAATACATATAAGCACGAATAACACATCCGCAAGTTCATCGCCAAGATCTCCGGGAAGCTCTTGTTTTTTCGGGGACTGATCGCCATGGCTGCGGGCAATGATGCGGGCAACCTCACCCACTTCTTCCGTTAATATTGCCATGTTGGTAAGCTCGCTGAAATAACGTACCCCGTATTCCCGGATCCATTTGTCTACGGTTTTCTGCGCATGCTTTATAGTCATCACTCTTTATTTTTGGTGTCAATAATAATAGTTACGGGACCTTCATTGCTGAGGTTTATTTTCATATCTGCCCCGAAAATCCCTTCCCGGACAGGCTTCCCAAGCTGAACAGTGGTCGCATCAACAAAATTTTTATAAAGCAGTTCTGCTTTTTCCGGTCTCGCCGCCCTTATGAACGAAGGCCTGTTCCCTTTTTTTGTATCCGCATGTAATGTAAACTGGGAAACAACGAGGATATCCCCTCCTGCATCTTTTACCGGTAAATTCATCTTTCCCGTATTATCGCTGAAGATGCGGAGGTTGACAAGCTTTGCAGACAGCCATTCAACATCTTCCTGCCCATCGGCCTCCCCAATCCCCAGCAAAACAAGAAGGCCTTTTCCGATAGCGCTTACCTGCAGCCCCTGCACCGTAACAACGGCATGCCCGACTCTCTGGATAACTGCTCTCATGTGCTTACCTGAAAGAATCTTTATCTTCAATAATGCTGATATATCCTCCGTATCTCGACAGACTGATCTTCCCCTTTTCAAGAGCATTCTTTACCGAGCACCCGGGTTCTTCAATGTGCATGCAGTTATCAAAGCGGCATTTGTTGAGCAACTCCCGCATTTCAGGAAAATAATGACTTACCTCTGCGGGAGAGAAATCATACATTCCGAATTCCCGTATGCCCGGTGTGTCAACAATGTATTTACCGGGGCCGAGTTTTATCATCTCTGCAAAAGTCGTAGTGTGCCTGCCCTTCCCATGCGCTTCGGAGACCCCTGAAGTTTTAAGGTTCAGGGATGGATCTAAAGCGTTAACCAGGCTTGTTTTTCCAACGCCGGAATGGCCGGCAAAAAGATAAACACCTTTTTTGAACAGCCCGGAGATCTCTTTGATATCCGTAGTGTTAAAAGCAGAAACGAGATAACACGAATATCCCAAAGGAGCATATATCCTTTTCCATTCTTCAAAAATAACCAGTGACGCCTTGTCATAAATATCCGACTTGTTGAACAAAATGCTTGCAGGAATCCCGTAGGCTTCTGCAGTAACAAGAAAACGGTCAATAAAACCAGTTGATGTTCTCGGTAACTGCAGCGTAACGACCAGAAAGGCATGATCAATATTTGCAGCAAGGATATGCGACTGCCGGGACAGGTTGCTTGCTTTGCGGATAATGTAATTGTCCCGTTTCCCTATGCCTGTAATCAGGCCGGTTTCCTTATCCGTCATTTCATAAAAAACCCTGTCACCCGCCACCACGGGGTTGGTTATTCCCTTATCGCTCAGGCGAAAGATCCCTCTTGCTTTGCACTGAATCCGGGAGCCGTCCTCCTGCTCTATGGTATACCAGCTTCCTGTTGATCTTATAACAAGACCTCGCAGCATATTATTCATGGTGAAAGGGAACAATGTAAAGTTAGTTTTTTAATTTTACCCGGTTATGAATCACAACAAGCTGCTCTGGATGAAAAATTCCGCTTTGTCTTTTGCTGCCGTGCTTATTTTAAGCATACCATTTATTTTATATGCAGGGGAAGACAACCTCCTGCAGCAGTTAAAAACAAACAGCCCCGAAAAACTTCTTGCCTCCATCGCAAAGTTCAGGGATACCACCAAGGTTAACCTGTTGAATGCGCTGGCTGAAGACCTCATGACCTCCGACAGGGAAAAATCTCTCCGGTACTCCAGCCATGCCATCACTATAGCCAAAAGTGCCGGATATGACAAAGGTCTTGCCCGTGCATACAACAACGTCGCATCCGTATATTACAACGATAATAATTTCCCCCTTGCACTTGATTTCTTCCAGAAGTCCGCAAGAGTCAGGGAAATGCTCCATGATAAAAAGAATGTTATCCCTGCATACCAGAACATCGGAATCACTTTTCTCCGCCAGGATAACTACAAAGATGCTTTCGAATACCTGCAGAGGAGCTTAAAGGCTGCAGAAGAGCTTGATGATAAAAAAGCATGTGTCAAAAGTCTTAATAATATGGGCATGGTGCTCGCAAAAAAAGGAGACTACGGACAGGCGCTGGATTACTTTTTTAAGGCCTTGAAAATTGCCCGGGAAAACGGAGATAAAACCGGCACTGCTCTTAGCTATAAGAACATCGGCGAAGTTTATGAAAAACAAAATAAATACCGCGAAGCCATCAGCTACCAGAATAAAAACCTGAAACTTGCAATGGAACTGGGGGCCAAACAAGACCTGAAAGAAGTTTATTCCAGGCTGGCCGACAGTTACAAACTACAGAAAGACTATGGGAAGGCAATGGAGTATTATGACCTGTATAATAACATCAAGGATAGCCTTCTTACGGCAGACCGCTACCAGCAGGTGGCCAACATGCAAATGATGTATGAAAAAGAAAAACGTGAAAAAGAAATTAACCTGCTGAAGAATGAAAAGGCCACCCAGGACCTTGAACTCGCGAAGAGAGAACTGCTGGTTAAACAACAGAAAATCTCCATTATCGTGCTTGCGACGGTTCTCATCCTGCTTTTCACTACCACTTTCTTCCTGTATAAAACTTACCGGCAAAAACAGAAAGACAAACTCAATGAAGCTATTCTAAAACAACAGCAGTTGCAGCTCAGAGCGGTTATCGAAGCACAGGAGAAAGAAAGAAAGAGAATTGCCGAAGACCTTCATGACGGGATGGGGCAACTGCTTGCCGGCCTTAAGATGGTATGGAGTACCCTTGAAAAAGATATGCAGAAACGGGACCCTGAACAGCAGAAAAATGTTTCGCTTTTCTCCCGCCACCTTGATGAAGCTTCTTCCGAGATAAGAAATATCTCTCACTCCATGATGCCCAGGGCCCTGAGTATTTCAGGCCTTGTTCCTGCCGTCGAAGACCTGCTGGATAAGAATCTGCCCATTAAAAACTACCTCGAAGTGCACGGAATGGAAACACGCCTCCCCCAGGATGTGGAAGTTAATCTCTACCGTATCATCCAGGAGTTGCTCAGCAATATTATCAAACACTCCGGAGCAACTGAAGTGTTTGTACAGCTTTTCAGGAATAAGCAGCAGCTGGTGCTTGTCATGGAAGATAACGGGACAGGGTTCGATTTTGACCAAAAGCAGCGTTCGGGGAAAGGCATGGGACTCTCCAACATAACAAGCAGGGTACAGGTGATGAACGGCTCTATCACAGTTGACAAAGGCCCTAAAAAAGGAACAGTAGTAAATATACGCATACCCCTCTCATGAAAATGATCAGGCTGTTTATTGCAGATGACCACCAGCTTGTCATTGACGGCATCAAAGCGATGCTTGCAGATGCACCAGGCGTTACCATTACCGGCGAAGCCAATAACGGTAAACAGGCTATTGACCTCCTTGCCAAAATCCCCGCAGATATATTGGTAATGGATATTGACATGCCTGTGCTGAACGGCTATGACACTGCAAAAATACTCTCCTCCCGTTACCCGGACCTGAAAATCATAGCCCTCACTTCCTATAACGAAAAAGCTGTGATAAAAAAGATGCTGGAAGCGGGGGCTTCAGGTTATATTCTCAAAAATGTGGGAAGAGAGGAACTGATTCATGCTCTGCACCAGGTCGCTTCCGGACAGCAATATACCAGCAGTGAAATTTCTCTTGCCCTTTTAAGCGAACCGGCAGCTAATGTTAACAGTATCCTGCCACCGCCTGCTACCGGGCAACCCGTGGACCTGCTTACAGAACGTGAACTTGAAATACTGAAACTTATCGCACAGGGATTCTCAAACAGCGAAATAGGGGAGAAACTCTTTATCAGTCCGCGCACCGTGGATAAACACCGCACTAATATCATGGAAAAGATCGGGGTCAATAATATTGCAGGGCTGATACGCTACGCTTTCAGGGAAAAAATTGTGAAATAGTCCTTACTTGACGGGATAATTACTTCTTATGCTTAATGCAGTGGCGGCAAGTTCTTCCGCCCCCGGCCTCAGTTTCTCCCTTGAAAAATTAAGATCTCCAGCATCATTCATCGGTACAAGATGAATGTGGGCATGGGGTACTTCCAGTCCTATAACTGCTATGCCGATCCGGGTGCATGGAATAGTTTTTTTGATGGCTTTTGCAACCTGTTTCCCAAAAAGAAATAATCCCTGGTATAGGGGATCCTCCATGTCAAAAATATAATCCACTTCCTTTTTGGGAATCACAAGTGTATGCCCTTTAGTTAAGGGCTGAATATCAAGAAAAGCAAGGTAATCCACGCTTTCAGCCACCTTGTGGCAGGAGAGCTCACCGGAGGCAATTCTTGAAAAAATACCTGCCATTATCGTTTTACTTCTGCTATTTTGAATTTAAGCTTCCCAGAAGGAACCTGTATTTCAACCGTGTCACCGACAGACTTTCCCAATAACCCTTTGCCAATAGGGGAACTTACTGATATTTTTCCTGTTTTTATATCGGCTTCATTCTCCGCCACAAGCATATATGAAAGCATCTGGCCGGTTTTAACATTCTTGATTTTTACCCTCGAAAGTATAAGGACTTTAGATGAGTCAATTTTAGATTCATCTATAATCCTGGCATTGATTACCACCTCCTCAAGCTTTGATATTTTCAATTCCAGGACTCCCTGCGCATCTTTGGCTGCATCATATTCTGCATTTTCTGATAAATCGCCCTTATCCCGGGCCTCGGCAATCTGCAAAGCAATCTTTGAACGTTCATGTACTTTTAAGTTATGAAGTTCTTCCTGCAGCTTTTTCAACCCGGCAGGGGTGTGGTAAGAAATGTTGCTCATGGTTGTATTTTTTATGAAACGTTTTAAAAATGAAAGAATCCCGATAATAACCGGGACTCTATCACTTGATAATACTAGTATTAAGCATGGCAAATGTACAAAAAGGCTGCCTGTTTTCCAAAATTTCAGGATAGATTTTCTTCAGAAAACACCCTGTTTCAGAGTCTGTTTTAAAGGTTAATGCGGGCTCCTATGCTGTGTACACCCCCGAAAGCTTCGGTAGCCCTGAAAGAGTAATCGACTGCAAAGGTTCGCTCCGAAAGCTTGCCGAGCGGGAACTCAAAAGAAACACCACCCGCAGGTCCGGTAAGGACCGTGCTCCGGTCAGGTTCATAGAGATACCCGGCTCTCACCATGAGATAAGTCTTGAATCCATACTCAACGCCGAACTGGTATTGATTATTGGTGAATGAATTGGAAGTGAAGTTAAGAGCTGCGGTAAGCCGGTGGATATCCGAAATTTTATAATCATACGCCCCGCCTACGTTAACAAGCGACGGCAGTTCAAACCGTTCCGACCGTTGTTCCATTGTAGTAGAAAACTCGTTAAAGGAAGTGGTATTAGGCATTGATTTGGCAAAGCCGTCGCCATGGTAACGGATTGGAGGGCCCACATTCTTCAGGGAGATCCCGAACTTAAGATTATCCGTATTCTTTTTTCCTTCCTTATTCAGGCCTATCCCTGTTACGTACTGTATCCCCGCATCAACACCCACCCCCAGAGCATTTACATTATAGATGGATTCATAAATAGTTTTAAAATTGATACCCCCGTATATGCTATTGGAAAAAGCTTTGGAATAGAATAAAGACATGTTCATAAACTGGGGTGAAAATGTCCCTATTCCTCCTTCGGGAAGGTCGGTGGTAGTAACCGGGATTTCCCCGAACCCCATTGAACTGATAGCCCCCCCGATTACAGATTCTTCTCCGACTCTCTGGGTTAACCCAAAGCTGTTGATCCTTATGCCGCTGCCCTGGAGCCAGTTTGTTTGTGAAAAGAGAATTTCCGTTTTTTTGGTGAAAGCTGTTCCGGCGATGTTGAGGTAAGATGCCTCAAGCCCTCTCACGGAGGCCGCATTAGCTCCCGCCCAGCCCGAAGAACGCGCCCATGGGTTAATAAGCAGCTCGCCTGCACCCGCCTGCCCAGCCCTGTCAGGGTTTCCGGAGTATGCGGGAGCCAGCAATGAGCCCAGACCGGCTGCTATAAGGTAAATTCGTTTTTGCATAAATCTTTATGTTAAACTTGTTTTCTGACTTTTTTAGAATGTTCCAAGATCAATGGGACGTATCACACCAAACCACTTGATTACCTTCTCTCCCTTTTCACCGGCATTGATATGAATAATGTACAGGCCGCTCGAAACAGGAATCCCGGCCGTATTTTTCAAATCCCATTCAAGTGAAGTGTCAATATTGATCTTCTCGGAACCGGATCCGGAGGATACATCTGTACCAACATCCCTGATATACCTGCGCACCATGGTACCGTTGACAGTATAAATTGAAACCGTACACTGGTTGGGCAGATTGGTAATCTTGATCCTGTTGTCCGTAGCACTCTTTTCATAGTCGGAATACGCATAATACGGATTGGGCACCACATTAATCAGATCCATAGCATCTTTTGCAACAGTAAGGTTGCTCTTGTCATTGAATAAATCTGCCGTGCTGAAAGTGTAATATGGCATTCCTTTATTAGGACCTGCTTCAACAACTATAGGGTTAGGTGTAACGATGGAATTTGCAGAATAATTGGCATTGACAGCCAGGAAAACACTGCCTGTGGAGTAGGACTTGGAATTATGGGTTACAGGTCCCATCACTACACAATACCACTTACCCGGCACAAGGGCTCCCGATGTCATGTTCGGGCCTGACGCAAAGGGTTGGTAGGGCTTTTTCACCCTCACTCTTACCCTCAGGTCGGTAGGAATGGAGGCAGGAGTGGGAAGATTATATTCAGACGCAAGGATAGGAGTAGCCACCCATCCTGCCTCCCTGAACACATTAATCTTACTTTGGTTCGTACCTGCGTCAAAAAGTGTTTTATACCTTGCACAACTGTCATATCTTGACTCCATGACATAAACCGAGTGCATGCCACCGAACAGTTCTGTACCCGTAGGGCTAAGCCAGTTTGATGTGGGGTTCCACAGCATGTCATTGCCGTGTTCTCCCACCAGCCATGAGTTCTCCCCGAACATAATATTCATGCGTTCTCCTGTTTCCACATTAATGGCATAACCGGGGAACCAGCTCATCCCGCTGCCCGCCTCCGGGTTGCCATTGATGTCTTTGGAAACGCCGGAAGCACCGCCCCTGGGACTGAGTTTTGCAACAAGTCCGTCGGCAAGGGATTTTTCACTGGATTCTTCAAGTACAATGCATCTTGTCCACTTTGATTTATCAGCGGTAAATACAAGGTCAATGCCAGGGAGATATGCCAGGTTATTGGAATTCATGGCAGTGGTGCTTGTCCACGCAGGGCCAAAGTCAGCCCCCTTGGTTCCGACACATCTCTGGTATTCACACATTTTGTAAGGAGCAACCCGCCCGTCAAGAAGTTGTTCGAAATAGCCATTAGGGTCTATTGCAACCCCGGCACCTGTGAAGTAATCGTCATCCGCTTTACATTTTGTTCCCGCAGGGTCATTGGTTTGCACCCCTCCTGCCCGGATCCAGTTAAAGATATAGCTGCCATCCTGGTCAGGAACACCGAGGAGCCAGATTTTGGTTTCATCGGCAAACTTGAGGGTAGCTTCAATAGTCCCATTTCCCTCCAGGGGATTATCCCCTACATTTTCCGACTGCACAACATTAACCGAAAGTCCCCACTGGGGAATCAGCTGTTCGTTTCCGGAGCTGATTGTCCTGTCGGAGGAAACAACTGTTCCGTCAGCCGTATTAATCATCTCCCATCGCATGGTATCCATCTGTCCTTTTACTATGGAACCGGTACTTGTATCCGGAACAAGTCTGAAGATAAAAGTGGATTTGGGAACCAGGACGGGATCATAAACCTTTATGTTTACCGGTCCCCGGCCGCCGAGGTAAGAAGGAGTGAAGGAGCGGCTGTAAGGGCTCGCAAGTATTTCATTTTCCGTTTCCGGGGTGAGGTCAGTATTCAGCCCACCGTTGCCCTGTCCTTCGATACGGGTAAGAGAAGGCCCGTCCCCGTATGCCGCTCCAAGCATCTGCCCGTCATTATTAGGTGCAGGATGATGGGGAATCCCGGTATAGTTGTGAATGTTTTTACGCCCGGCAAAATAGGGCTTCTTCTGCCCGTCAATGGCAGGAGCGAGCGGGTCGTTGGGATCAATGGGTTGATCGGGCCTGTAGGGCTTATACTCATTATAGGCATAGGCGATAACCGTAAAATAATATTGCTTGTGATTAATAAGAGTAGTATTCCCGGTGGCAAAGGCATCCGTGGTAATACGGAATGAGTGGGTAACGCCGCCATCCGCACCGCTAACTTCAATAACAGGCACATTTCCCCCGACAGACTGGTCAAAAGTATAATTCGTAAGGGTGGACACCTTGTCCTTGAGATCACACTGTGCTACAAGCCTTGCTTTGTCAGGGTTGTGAATATCCGTAATACTTACAGAGTTGTCTTTCAGCTGAAATAGCTGGTACCCCTGAAAATGATACTTATTATCGAAGTTGACCGTGTCAGTCTTTACAATATGTATGTATTGCATGGTGGTAGTGTCAAGGGAGTCTTTGACACTTGAATAAACCACCCGGGCAGGGATAAGGGGATCGGCTTCTGCATAAGCCTCATTATAATTGTTACTCGTAGATTTATTGGAGATAGAGAGAATCAGTTCCTTATCAAGTTCACGGATAGCCAGTTCGGGTGCGGTAGGACCGTCAAGCACTTTGAAGCAATTATCAAACAATGACTGCGCTTTATCATCGGCTATCTTCATAAGCTCTACCGAAGCGGTAGGCCCCCCGGAAGAAGCGCGTGCCCATACTACTCCCGTAGTAATATAGTTCACGGCACCGGGCTTGAGGGTAAACTCTCCTGCCGATTGCAGGAAACGCCTGTCGTGAGGCTGATTCCCGGAGGTAACCTCATTCCACACAGGCTGTATAGCCACGGGGCTGGCACAGGTCCCGCCGGTACCCCAGCCTATATCCTGATCGGATTTATCGGGGAACATGAAGTCGCATTCCGGGCCTCCGCTCAGGTGGCCGGTACCCCCGTAAGTCATGCGGGTTCCGTCTTTCCACTTGCCCTGGAGATAGTTATAATAATGCGTTGCCGTTGAGGGATTTCCGGTAAGTGTAAAGTCATTGTTATAATAAACAAATTTAGACATGATGATTTTTTCACAGGCTTCGTCCACACTGCAGTTGTGATTATTGTCAATGCCATCTTTCTCATCTGCAAGCGGGCCCTGAAAGAAGTCAACCCCTACGGCAGGGGGATTGGAGCCATAACCTTTTTCGCCTGCAAACTGCCCCGTACCGTCTTCGTCATTGGCATCTCCGTTATAGCAGTAACCAAGGCCCCGCCCTATATCACAGCCTACATAGTCATCGTCTCCACCTCCAAGATCCGGATCAATCCATTGTCCGAAATAAGTATGCTCCACTGTATAAGTTGATTTGTTCACTATCTTATACTGGTAAAAGGTCATGTTGTTAATTTCATCATTGGTGGTAAAGGCAAAGGCTTGTGCCTGAATCTCAAGACCTATGGGTTCTCCCCCGGTTTCCGTATGAATATTGCCTTCGTCATTAAAGATCCACCAGAGCGTCTGGTCGCCGAAAAGCATATCCTTGTAGCCTGCATTGCCGCATGATACACACGATGCTGTTCCCGTAAGGTCATACCCGGGATAGTCCCCGTCCTGATAGTTATACAAGCCATCATTGTTATTGTCGAAGAAAGGGGCCATGCTGCTGTAATTGTTGTCATTGAAAGCTCCCGGCCATCCGCTTATTGAGAGGGGCACGGAGTAATTCGGGTCAGGCGTTCCCCCGTTTTTAGATGCATTGTACCAGGTAACAAAATCTTCCACTTCCTGGCGGGTGATTTTCCAGTGCTTGTCGAATTTAAGACATTCATCGGTGCTCACTGCGGCATTGGGATCAAGAGGGCCGGCAAAGAAATCATTGCCACTCTGGCGATATGTCATAGCTGCCACTTTCAGCTGGCCTCCGGCATCCACCCCGCCTATCCACAGAGCCCCGGCAAAAAGGGAATGGCGGCCTCCTCCCTTGGGAATTTCGTACCTTGGATTGTTCTGGAGGTCCCACCACATATCTCCACCGTTTAAAATTTTCGCCCTTACATTGTTGATGTCAATGTCCGTCTGCGAAGTGGTAGGCGCGCATCCTGCAGCCATCTTGTTTTTCACTTCATTCTTATGGCTGTCGGGAGTGCCGGTGTTTTCGTGTGCAAAAGCAGAGAAAACAAGGAGCAGTGCGGATGTTAGTAGGCCGGTATTTTTCATATAGTTCTTATATACGTTTATTTAAAAATTAAAGGACATTCCGAGGCGCATTCTTCTCGGGAGGGCATAGTGGCTGGGCTCGTTGACTTTAACCCTGTACAAATCCACGAATGATTGGGCATACGTTTGGGACTGTATGGCTTTCTGGGAATACGAATCGGCGAGGTAGCCGTCGTCATTGGGGTTGCCTGTGGCAGGATATACGGCGAGAACATTTTTGGTATTCAACAGGTTTTGTATCTGCAGGTACACATTCAGGTAGGTGGATTTTTTCTTCTCCCCTTCTTTTCCCCAGTGCAGTTCAATATCTCTGTCGATTTTAGCATCAATCCTGTACTGCCAGGGGAGGCGGGAGCCATTGATGGTGCCTGAAAGCTCCCGGCGCAGGGAAATGCCGAATGCTGCCTCCTCGGTTATATTTGCCTGTTTGGTGTATGGCGTTCCGGAGCCGGCGGTAAAGAGGATATTGGCGCCGGTGGAAGCAAAAATATTTTTCCCGAACCATACCGGGCCGTTGTAGCGGTCATCACCTTTGCCGGAGCCATAGCGGAAGTCGCAGTTTACCTTAAAAGCGTGGCGCTGGTCATAGCTCAGCGGAAGAGGGATGCGGAGGTTGGGATTCCCGCCTGCAATGAGGTTAATGCCTGAGCTTGCACCTGAGCCGGTGCCATCGGCAAACTGAAGGGTATAGCTTGCGGTAAGACGGATATTTTCAATCCTTCTCAGATCATAAGAAAGAGACATCCCTTTTACAGTGCCAAAGTCAAGGTTGCCGTAGGTAAGATAACTCACGGGATAAGCATAGTTAACATTGGTAACCTGTATCAGGTCGCGTATCTCCCTGTAGAAAGCTGAGAGGCGGAACAGGGTGTTCTTGGTAAGTTTTTGCTCAAATCCAAGTTCATATTCAGTAGTTTTCATGGGTTTCAGATCCGGGTTGGAAAGGAAAGACTGGGCACTGCTCTGTAAAAACAAATACTCGGTAGGATCGAGGCGGGCAGCAGTAGTGGGCCTTTGAGAGAGAACATCATAGTGTGCAAAAAATCTGGCCACATCGGAGATGGGAAATGAGAATGCGATACGGGGCATATACACATTCTGGGGTTCAAAATCCTTAAACACTTTAGGGCTTATGTTCTTGTTGGATGGATCCACAAGGTAAGGAGCTATCCTGCCGGAAGAGGTTCCTTTGGCAAGTAGGCTGGGGTCGGAAATTTCCACACCCTTGGCATCGTACCAGGTACTTTCATTGCGATACCCAAGTATTGCAGTAGGAGAAGTGACATCATTTACATACACCACATAATTATCCCCTATATTAGAAGGATGTGCTCCGAAATTTGTAACCTCTCCGGCGGTTTTGGTCTCATATAAAAGATACTTATCCTTGAGCACCTTCTGGTTGGCGTCGTACCTGTCAACCCTGAGTCCCACGTTGAATACAAGATCGTAAAAGGAGAACATATCCTGCACATACCCTGCCATGTAAATGGGCTCAAAGGGCGCTATGTTACGGATGTAATTCCCATTGGCATCTTTCTTAGTGAAAAAATCATCGAAAGAAGGTTTCTTTTTTAGTTTATTGCCCAGATAATCATACCCATAATACGCGACATAAGGGGCGCCATTATTAAGCATCTCATCGGCAGTAAACAGGCTTGTTTTGTAAGCAGAAATATCCTGGTTATCAATATCCACCCATTGTTTCATATCAGTTATGCCGAGCGCGTTCCTGACGTTCTCATAAAAGCCAACAGTGGAACCGGCTGTATAAAGGCGATCATATTTAACGGTATCCTGGAAAATTCCGTTTACATCATACACCGGTTGTGGGTGAGCCAGATCAAGCTGGGAGTTTTTGGTATTTGCAAGCTGCCTCATCAGTGTCCAGAGGCCCACCGGACTGATACCATAGGAGCGGTCCACTCTCTGTTCATATTCCAGTCCTACCACAATGGCGTGATTTTTTTTGATATCGGCGGATCCTGATGCTGTAAGGCGGTATTGTTCCGCGTCAAAATAAGAGTATCCATTATATTCCCGTCCCGTGTTAAGCCAGAGGGAGTACACATCCTGTGATCTTGTTCCGTTTATCAGCCCGCCCATTTGGGAAACTTCTGCGAGATTCTGGAAGGCACCTTCGGTGTTCAATTGGTAAACCTGGGTAGTGTACATGGCGGCGATGGGATTATAGTCTGCCGCCTCAAAAGTTACAGCAGTATCCCTGAATCCGCTTTGGTACCAGCCGGTCAGGATAGTTCCGTTCACTGTGTCACTCTGGAAATCATACGAAGGTGTTTTATAGGTATGAAACTTCCCGAGATAGCCATACTTAAAGACATCTCCCTTGTGAGTATCATCCTGAGTAGTTCCGGTGTTCTTAGAGTAATCAGCCTGTATAGTATAAAAGGCATTGGAGACGAGGGGGGTGGTTTTGCTGCCTGCGGCAGGAGGAGGTGTGTTAAAGCGCTGAGTAAATCTTCCGAATACTCTCCAGGCGTTATTGATAGTCTGGGGGTTATTTTCCGGGTTATACAGGGCATAAGTATTTACATATCCATGACCGGTATTATAATCCATGGAACCTCCGAAGGTCAGGTTCGTGGTGGAAGAAGGCTGAAAATCGAGCTTACCGTTCAGGCGGAGGGCATGCTGGGCCACATTTTGCCGTACTTTGATATACTCAAGATCTTCCCTGGTGATAAACTCTGCATTGCGGACAAACCCAAAACCGGTGGGGGAGGGTTTAAGAGGGTTTTCCTCGAGCCACTTCAGGGTGTCCGGGTTAATCCTCCAGGCGCCAACTGCGGAAGGGTCCGGGTCTTTGTCGTACTGGTACTCCCCTGCCAGAAAGAATCCTGCCACGGGTTTGCTTATTTTCAGGGCGGAGTCATATTTAAGTTTCAATGGGCCGGAATAGTTGAGGCCGAGGAGGTTATGGCCGTAAGGATCCATCAGGGCGGAAGTTTCCATCTCCACTCCGCCGAAAAACTCTCTTGAAGGTCCGCGGGTTGTAATGTTAATCACACCTCCCACCTGGTCGCCGTACTGTGCTGGGATACCGCCGGTAATGGTGGTAATCTGTTCGATACTTGCCTTGGGCAGGTTGTAAGAACCTCTCACTTTGACACCGTCAATGTAGTAGTATGTTCCTTCGGACCTTGCACCTTTGATGTTAAGCTCGGCTCCTTCATCAGCCTGGAACACTGCGGCCGACTGGGCTGCCATGGAGCCGATGTCACGGGTGGGAGACTCCTGTATATCTTCCCTTGTTTTGGTTGCCCCCGAAGATGTCTTTCCCTTTTCAAGGAGTTCGGGCCCGGAAATAGCAATAATCTCCACTGCTTTTTTCTGAATGGCGCTGGAGCTCATCTCTATGTCGCGGAAAGTATTCTGGTCTGCTGTAACGATCACTCCTTGTATTTCCACCGGGGTATAGCCGAGCAGCTTGGTCTTGATCGTATACTTTCCGGGAGTAATGGGCTTAATGGTATAAAAGCCGTCGAAATCTGTGGCGGTGCCTCCTACCTGGGTTCCGTTTAATTCTACGGTAACATCGGCAAACGGCAGTGGTTCTTTGGTTTCCCTGTCGGTAATTTTTCCTTTCAGGGCACCGCTCTGGGCGAAGAGCGTGATACTTAAACAAATAAGCGGAAAGAGGAGAAGGTAAATTTTCTTTTGCATATAATTCAATACTATATTATTACGGGAAAGCAGCTTATTTAAGGGGGGGTGGTTGATAAATTATAGAGGTTGGTAAAAGTAAAATAATTAACCTTTATTTCAAAAAATAATACGGGAGGTCGCATAGAAAGGCAAAAACTTATTCCGGGAATGACAATGGAAACGATCCCTGTCCCATAAACTTTTTTGCTGTTACTGACAATGCCATACTGTTAAATTGTGTAAAGTCAATGCAATATTTTTCTTGAAGGCAACCGGCAGGGATATGAGAAAGGCTTACGTTCCAAGTATGGGAATCAGATTATCGAACTTCTTGATTTGCAAAAGAATAATTATATGAAATTCGGCAGGTGGGAATACGAGATTTTGATACAGGAATATTAAAAAAAGTTTAAAAATAAATACTTGCAACTTAAAATATTAAACTTATATTTGCAGCATGAATCCAAAAGACTTAGTAACAGTAAGACAATTTGCAGAGATGAACGGCATCTCGGTGCAATATGTCTATCAGCTTATCCGCAGCAAAAAAGCATTTGACGGACAACCTGTAAAGCATGTAGAAATAGCTGGCAAACATTTCATCGTAAAAACTAAATAAAAAAACTAAGGGTGAAAAGACGTTATTAATAGGAAGAAAAACTTAATACAGTTAGAAGCTCCTAAATAGGGATTACTTTCCCGTGCGTTGTCTTCTCCATATCCGCTCCCACCAGCGTCTTCCCATATTTTTATTATTGCGTTCGGAAATTTTTTTACTCTCTTTCATACGTTTGCGTACGGCCTTGGTCTGGATCTCATATTGCCTCTTCCGGCCCTCTATGTCCGACTGGTTTGCCTTGCTGATTTGCTCCTGCCTTTTCTTTTCTGCCTGCTTCTGCTTTTTGGTTTTGGGAGCATCATGCGCAGGCTCCTGAGCGGCAGCAAACAATGGTGTACACAAACAGAGTAAAAAGGCAGCGTGTAAAGAAAATTTCCGCATGTGGGAATGCCTGTTATTTTTTCTCAAGCGGCATCCCGCATTTGGAGCAATTACCGGGCTGGGTACTCTTTATGTCCGTATCCATGGGGCAAACATACATAGCCTGTTCAGCAGACTGAATGCCCGAAGAAGAATCAGGGGAAACTGTGTCCTGTTTTTGCCCGGTGGAATGGCATCCTCCCGCATAAAGGCTTGCTGCCAAAATAAGTACAGACAAGGGTTTTAAGCATTTTTTCATAATGGTATTATTTATCGGTTATATTGTGAAGCAAATATATATTTTGTTCCTTTGCCGTCCAATAAAAATACACAGAAATGGCTCACAAGGCAGGGTTCATAAATATTATCGGGAACCCTAACACGGGAAAATCGACCCTGATGAACAAGCTTATGGGGGAAAAACTGTCCATTGTTTCTCCCAAGGCACAGACCACGAGGCACCGTATCAGGGGAATTCTCAGCGGGGAAGATTACCAGGCGGTGTTTTCAGACACCCCGGGCATTATAGAGCCTGCTTATCTTTTGCATCACAGGATGATGGGAGTTGTGAATCACGCCCTTGAAGATGCCGATCTTATTATTCTGATGACAGCTGTCTCAGGAGATGATGTGCTTCCGGAGGTGGCTGACAGGATAAAAAAAATGGGGAAGAAGCTTATCGTGGTCATCAACAAAATAGATCTTTCAACCCAGGAAAAGGTGGAAGAGGCGGTTTCATTGTGGAAGTCAAAAATCCCGGCCATAGCATATCTTCCCATATCCGCCAAAGAAAAATTCAACATTGACACGCTTCTCAGGGTGATTATTGAGAACCTTCCTGAGTCGCCTCCCTTTTTTCCTAAGGACCAGCTTACGGATCTGCCGGAAAAATTTTTTGCAGCAGAGATTATCCGGGAAAAAATCCTGACGTTTTACAAAGAAGAGATTCCCTATTCCGTTGAGGTTCAGGTGGACTCATTCAAAGAAGAGGGGGAGTTGGTAAAAATCTATGCTGTAGTCATCACAGAAAGAGAATCGCAGAAAGGGATACTGATTGGGAAAAAGGGGATAGCCATGAAGAGGATAGGAGTAGAGGCGAGGAGAGATATTGAGCGTTTCCTCGGTAAAAAAGTTTACCTGGAACTGATCGTAAAAGTAAAGAACAACTGGAGAAATACAGAGAACAGCCTAAGACATTTTGGGTATAATCCCTGATTCATTATGCCGAACATAGTCGCAATTATAGGGAGGCCCAATGTGGGCAAATCCACACTTTTTAACCGGCTTACCGAGTCACGCAAAGCTATTGTAGATGAGGCAAGCGGGGTAACGCGCGACAGGCATTACGGCAAGGTGGAATGGAACGGGATTGTTTTCACCCTCATTGACACCGGCGGGTATGCCACAGGATCGGGAGATGTGTTTGAGAAAGAAATACGGAAACAGGTAACGATTGCAGTAGAGGAGGCCGACAGGATTATTTTTTTAACTGATGTAACCACCGGTATTACAGATTTGGACTCGCAGGTGGCAGGCCTACTGAGAAAATCAGGGAAAAAGATTTTTGTCGTTGTAAACAAGGTGGATAACAACCAGAGAGCCCCGGAGGCCTCTGTTTTTCACAAACTGGGCCTGGGAGAAATCTTTTGTATTTCGGCTGCAAGCGGTGCGGGAACAGGAGATTTGCTGGATTCCCTTGTCGGTTCTTTTGATAAAAAACAAAGCGGGGAAGAAACGGCTCTCCCGAAATTTGCCATTGTAGGGCAGCCCAATGTCGGCAAGTCCTCCCTGCTGAATGCCCTGATAGGTAGAGAACGCACGATTGTAACCCCTGTTGCAGGCACCACGCGCGACACCATACACACGCGTTATACTGCCTACGGACATGATTTCATGCTTATTGACACAGCCGGCCTGAGAAAGAAATCGAATGTACACGAGGATATAGAGTTTTATTCGGTAATGCGCACAGTGCGTGCCATAGAAGAAAGTGATGTCTGTCTGCTGCTGGTGGATGCGGCGGCAGGTATTACAGCGCAGGACCAGAATATTCTTCACCTGGCAGAGGTGAATAAAAAAGGAGTGGTGTTGCTGGTCAACAAATGGGACCTTGTGAAAAAGAGCACCAATTCTGCAAGGGACTATGAAGCTGCCATCAGGGAAAAGATAGCTCCGTTTAATGACATTCCTGTAATCTTCATATCCGTGCTGGAAAAACAAAGGCTGCTGCAGGCGCTCGAAGCAGCAGTAAAGGTTTTTGAAAACAGGAGGAGAAAAATCCCGGGGGCTTCCCTGAATAAAGTCATGCTGCCCATCATTGAAAGTTATCCTCCTCCTGCAGTAAAGGGAAAGTTTGTAAAGATTAAATATATTTCCCAATTACCGGCTCCCACGCCGGTATTCGCTTTCTTTTGTAATTCGCCGCAATATATTAATGAAAATTACAGGCGGTTTCTGGAGAATAAAATGCGGGAAAATTTCGGATTTTCAGGAGTGCCCCTGGTAATGGTTTTCAGGAACAAGAGGGGATAAAAGATAAGAGGCAGGAATTCCCCGCCTCTTATGGTATAACAAAAAAGGGTTCTTCTTATACTGCAGCGTAATCGGCCTTTTGCCTGATGTCAAAGGCTTTGGCAATACGATCCACGTAATCAAGTTTTTCCCAGGTAAAGGTTTCGTAGCTTTTTCCGTTAACCTGTTTTTTCCCGGGGGTTCTGCCCATGTGGCCGTAGGCTGCCGTGTCAGAGAAGATGGGATTCCGGAGCCCGAAGCGCTTCACGATGGCGCTGGGGCGCATGTCAAAAATCTCCGCTACTTTCTTTGCAATCTCTCCGTCGGTCAGCCATTTGCCGTCCGGGCCTTTTACGTTAACCGTTCCGTAGGTATTCACATACAAACCTACCGGCTGAGCCACACCAATGGCGTAAGCCACCTGTACAAGCACCTCATCTGCCACTCCTGCGGCCACAAGGTTTTTGGCAATATGCCTTGAAGCGTATGCTGCAGAGCGGTCTACCTTCGACGAATCTTTTCCTGAAAATGCTCCTCCTCCATGGGCGCCTTTCCCGCCGTAGGTATCTACAATAATTTTTCTGCCTGTAAGGCCGGTATCCCCGTGCGGTCCGCCGATAACAAATTTCCCCGTAGGATTTACAAAATAAGTGATGTCATTTCCGAACAGTTTTCTGATGCGGGAGGGGAGTTGTTTCTTTACTCTTGGGATAAGAATATTAATCACATCTTCCCGAATCTTTGCGAGCATGGCGTCATCAGCTTCCTTACGGGACTTTGCAGAGTTATCCTTGGGCTGAATAAAGTCATCGTGCTGGGTGGAAAGTACAACGGTTGTTATCCGCTGGGGCTTATTCCGGTCATTATATTCTAATGTTACCTGTGATTTTGCATCGGGGCGGAGGTACTTCATCTTCTTGCCCTCTCTCCTGATTACAGCCAGTTCCAGCAACAGCAGGTGTGACAGCTCCAGTGAAAGGGGCATATAGTTATCTGTCTCCCTGGAGGCATACCCGAACATCATCCCCTGGTCGCCGGCGCCCTGTTCGTCTTCTTTGGCCCGGTCAACGCCCTGGTTAATATCCGGAGACTGCCCGTGCAGAGTGCGGATAACGGCACAGGACTGTGCATCGAATTTGTATTCGGACTTATTATAACCGATGCGGCTGATCGTGTCGCGTGCGATGCGTTCCACATCAATCTTTCCCATATTCTCCTCGTTTGTTTTCACCTCACCGCTGACTACCACGAGGCCGGTGGTTACAAGTGTTTCGCAGGCCACTTTGGCGCCGGGGTCGTGCATGAGAAACTCATCAAGTACGGCATCGGATATCTGGTCTGCAATCTTATCAGGATGTCCTTCTGATACGGATTCGGAAGTAAATAAATAAGGCATATTTCTTAAATATTAATTTTTTTTCAGGGTTGCTAAGATACAATTATTCCGGTAAATCAAATCAAAAAATGACCGGCGCAGCAGCAACAGACACCCCACTTCCTCTATTCTTTTCCTGCCGGTTCCTTCGTAAGGTTCCGGAACACCATTTCGAGGCTCTGTTCTTCTTTTTGCATACCGAGGACTGTAAGCTGCTGTTCAACGGCGAAGCGGAAAATCTCTGCACGTAAATCTTTGCTGCTGCTCCATCTGATTCTCCATTTATTGCCGCCCAGGTTTTCTGCGGATTGCACTCCGCCAATCTGCATGATTTTTTCTTCCCGTACGGTCTTGTCAAATTCCGCAAGAACCGTATTGGTATCCCGGGACATCTCCTGCAAAACACGGGGATTCTCGTCGGCAACGATTTTGCCTTTGTTAATAATAATCACCCGGCTGCAAATTGCGCTGACCTCCTGCATGATATGAGTTGAGAGCAGGACTGTTTTTTCTTTACCTGTTTCCTTTATCAGGCGGCGGATTTCTTCCAGCTGGTTGGGGTCAAGACCGGAGGTAGGTTCATCGAGAATCAGCACCTGCGGATCGTGTATAAGAGCCTGTGCCAGGCCCACCCGCTGGCGGTACCCCCTGGAGAGTGCACCGATTTTCTTATGCTGCTCGGGTCCGAGACCTGTCATTTCGATAACCCTGCTCACCGCTGCAGCAGATTGTTTCAGGCAATATACTCCTGCAACAAAGCCAAGGTATTCTTTCACGTAAAGATCCGTATACAGGGGGTTGTTTTCGGGGAGGTACCCCAGAAGTTTTTTAACTGCCATGGACTGCTCCTGCACATCATACCCGCATACAAAAGCCTCCCCGGATGTTTGCGGAATAAAGCAGGAGAGGATCTTCATCATTGTGGATTTTCCTGCCCCATTGGGACCAAGAAATCCTGTAACCTGCCCCTTTTTCACTTCAAAGGAAACATCTTCGAGGGCGCATTGCCTGCCGTAAAATTTGGTGATATGCCGAACAGATATGGACATTGTATGCAGGATGGTAAAGTTACATATAATTCCCCCCATTTTCAGGACGGGAATCAGTCAAAGTGGCAAAGTCTCGGCAAATGATACAACTTTCAGTTAAGTTGTTTATCGCAAAAAAGGAATAATGAACTATTTATACTTAGCTACTAATTCCATTCAGCCCTTGAGCAAAAACGCGTCTGGAGAATGGCCGCGAGTAATTAAATTGGTATTAACCCCGAAACCCTCTTGTCCGCCGTAGCGAAACGCGAAGGCGGATTAAAGCAGATTTTATTGCTTTATAAATTTAACTTGCGATTGTTCGTTTATTGAACCTGCTTTTAGAAAATACATTCCCTGTGGCAGTTCATTGATATTTAATTTCAAGTCGTTCATTCCCTTTACGGCTTTTACTTTTTCATTTTTCACAACATTTCCTACAACATCTGCTACAGAAATATTTATTTCGGAAGCCCTTGCCGAGTAGAATTCACAATGCAATTCATTTTCTGACGGTACGGGATAAATACTTATTATTGATTTATCGGTTTGCCGGTTGTTGATTGAAATGGTTTTAGAATAAGTGAAGTTTCCATCATAGTCAACCTGCTTAAGGCGGTAATAATTTACTCCCGAAAATAGGTGTTCATCAATGAATGAATAATTCTTTTCAAAAGTTGAATTACCGGCGCCTTGTATTTTTCCTCTTAGAGCAAAGTTAACCCCATCGCTGCTTTGCTCTATTTCAAAATAATCGTTGTTTGATTCGCTTGCTGTTTCCCAATGAAGTTCAACAGAAGAAAAATTTAAAATTTTCCCAAAAAAATCAAGCCATTCTACAGAAAGTACTTGGCACAATATAGTTGTAACAGTAGCAACATTTGCATTAGTGGTTAAAGCAATACTAGTTGCAGAGGAAGCCCCCGTACCTGGCGTAACACTGTAATTACTTGTTGTCAACCAAGGGGTAATTGTAAATTCCGAAAAAGGTATTGTCATGCTATTACATCCGCTTGCTCCCGTAGCATCCGTTTTTATGAGATAGGCATCAGCACCACCTCCGAAGCTGGATGTTTGAAGTGTAGCGATATATCCTCCGTCACTGGTAAGACTTAATAAATTTCCCCCTCCCCAAAAAGTATATTCTGCCGCTGAACCTCCGAGTAAATTAGACCACTGTAAAGTTCCCGCAGCATCGGTTTTAAACAGCCAGGCGTCCTGCACACCGAAACCACCATAAGAATATCCAAGTACCGTATATCCTCCATCTGTTGTTTGCCTTACTGATACGCCTCCCTGTGCAGCAGAAGCAAGTCCGGAAGGCTGATACCTCTTTGCCCACTGTACGGTTCCTGCAGGATCGGTTTTTATAAGCAATGCAGAATTATTAGTAAAAGCAGAAGCAGGAAAATTACTCTGTGAAAAACCTGTAATAATATATCCTCCATCAGTTGTTTGTTCAACAGCATATCCGTAATCATCCTTTGTTCCACCGTAAAGGTATGACCACTGAACCGTGCCTGCGGAATTTGTTTTCACAAGAAATACTTCATTTAATGCAGCAGAACTTGAAGCGCCGGTAAGAATAAATCCGCCATCGGTTGTTTCCCGGACACAATAACCATACTCCCAGTTTCCGAGTCCGCTTGTTTTGCTCCACATAAAATTACCATTGGCATCTGTTCTCAGGAGGTAATAATCGGGATTGTTGGAAACTCCATAAGTGTTTGTATAACCAAGCGCTATATAGCCCCCGTCGCTGGTCTGATCTATTCCGAAAAACTGATCCATCTTGGTTCCTCCATAAGAAAATCCCCACTGAACTGTCCCAAAAGCATCTGTTTTAAAAAGTGTGGGATAACAGGGACACACTCCTGCTCCCTGATCAAGATAACCGGCAACAATAAATCCTCCATCTGAGGACATTGTTCCGCCCTGAGTGTATTCAGTATTTGCTGATGTGCCATACACATTCGACCACTGAAGAACCCCGCAGCCATCTGTTTTTACAATGTAAAAATTGTTGCTACCCAATGATTGTGTGCGCCCAATCATTCCGAATCCCCCATCAGTTGTTTGAAATACTGAATATCCATTATCCCCTGCGGCAGTTGAACCTCCGTATTTCATTTGAAAAGTTGGACACTGGGCAAAGCTATAATAGCAAAGATGAAAAACAGAAATGGTGAAAATGGAAATACGAAGAGCACGTTTCTGTTTCATGGATTATAATGTAAAACTTCAGCTAAAGTTGTATGGTTAATGTAAGCACTTGTGTAAGGGAGATCAAAAGAAGAACCAGCAGGGTATTTATACTTTATTGTTTTATAAATTTTATCTGCGATTGTTTCGTATCTGTGTTTATTTTCAGGAAGTACATTCCATCCGATAACGTTTCAATACTGATTTGTGATTTATTCATTCCCCGGTTTGACTTTGTTTGTTCATGAACTATAATGTTTCCACATACATCTATAAGATAAATGTTTACGATAGAGTTTTCTTCTGCATAAAATTCATAGTTCAGTTCTTTACCGGATGGAATGGGATAAATACTTATTGTTGATTTATTAATTTGCTTATTGTTGATTGAGATAGCTTTTGAATAAGTGAATTTTCCATTGTAATCAACCTGCTTAAGGCGGTAATAATTTATTCCTGCATACGGGTTTTTATCTATGAAAGAATAATTTGTATTGGGATTTATATTTCCCGCTCCTTTTATTCTTCCAATTTCTTCAATATTATTTTCGTGCCTGGTTTCGTCATTCAGGCGTCCATCTATACTTCTTTCGACTATGAAATAATCGTTATTATTTTCAGTGGCAGTCGTCCAGTTCAAAATGTTTACAGATCCTTCATTGTGTCCTTTAAAGGAAAGATATTCTACAGCCAATGGAGCGCATACATTAAAAAAGGACGAAATGGTGTTTGATCCATAATTAGCTACTGTAACATCAGCCCTTGCATCACCATCCATGTCACCTACCGAAACACCCCAGGGTGTAGTTCCTGTTGCATAATCAACTTTTGGGTCAAAGTTAATAGTTCCGATCGTGCTGGTGTTTAGGAATACAGATATCGTGGCTGCAGTCTGGTTCGTTGTTACAAGGTCAGGGATCCCGTCACCATTTAAATCACCAATGTCAATGCTATTGGGGAGAGTTCCGGTTGTAAAATCAACTTTTGGATCAAAAGAAATAGTTCCGGGCGTACAGGTATTTCTGAATATTGAGATAGTATTTCCGGTGGTGGGATGAGAATTCGGTACTGCAATGTCGATTTTGTCATCACCATCAATATCACCTGTCGATAAGGCAAAGCCGGCCGGCCAGGTTCCTGTTACAAAATCAACTTTTAAGTCGAAGGAAGTGGCTGCTATAGTTCCGGATATGCCTTTGTTCCTGAATATTGACAGAGTGTTGGCAGTGTTATTATCAACAACAATGTCAATCCACCCATCACTGTCAAAATCGGCTAAAGCAATGCCATAAGGTTTGGCGCTCACAGCACAGGAAAGAACAATACAGGGATTGGGAATAAAATTAAAATATCCGGGCGAACTTCGGTTTTCTAATATTGACACTCTGTAGTTGGTGCCCGATGCAGTCACGAGTTCATTCTTCCCATCGTTATTCAAATCTCCTATAGCAAGACCAGTTCCTGAATTTGAAATTGCGAAACTGTCATAAGGGGCAAAGGAGATAGCTCCGGGTGTACTAATGTTTCTGTAAATTTTAATGTAAGTAGCCAGTGATACGGCAAGGTCAGGTTTGCCGTCACCATCCAGTTCACCTATAACAACATGGAAAGGACTGCCGTTAGTTGCAAAATCAACTTTTGTATCTAATGTTATGGTTCCTGGTGCCGCACTGATGTTCCGGTATGTTGAAATTGTCCCCGAAGCATTTGCCGTCACCACATCCGGCTTGCCGTCACCATCCAAATCACCTGTTGAAAGCCCCCTTGGGCTGTTTATGCCTGCATAATCAACTTTCGGATCAAAGTAACCTCCGCAAACGTAGGTTACTTCAAAGGGTTTGAATGAGCTGGCAGTCAGGTTATTGGCAAGATTCGTAACGGTAATATATTCATAGATGGTACCTGATGGAACAATAACATCAAGTGAAGTCGAACTTGCAGCAGATACCGTGGCCTGAGTGGCTCCAAAATATACTGTGTTGTTTGCGGGCGTGGCATCGAATCCGGTTCCACTTATTGTAACGGTTGTGCCAAGAGGACCCGCGACTGGCGTAAAAGAAGTGATGACAGGAGGCACTCCCGATACTATGGTATGTGTTCCTTCTGCTGAAGCAGAGCCAAAAGTAGGTGGCAATGATATAGTAATATCTGCAAGAGTGACAGGGCTTACGGTTATTGTGTGCGGGAAGGTCGGTGCTGCAGAAATATCTGCAGTTATCCAGAAATAATTATCGAAGGAGGCAGTTAAGGCTTGAGAAAAAGCAGCAAAGCTATGCACTCCTGGTCCCAGTGAAGTGGTTATATCTGTTCCAACTTGCACTGCCGAAGCAAAGATATCATTGGCTTTATACCATAATTGGAATTTTGCTATATCTCCGGCAACATAAGTGCCGGTTGTAGTAAATTGAAACCCGGTTACATTAGGGGCGGTAATAGCAGGAAGATTCAGGTTAAACCTGTAAATAATATTTTTTGCTGTTGATGGATAAACATTTATTGATGGTGCAGCAAGGGCAGAACCCAATGTGGTTCCATTTGTTATTGTCTGCACGCCCCCTGCAGTGCAAGTGCTGGAAGAGGGGGCAGGAGAAGAAGTGATATCTGTGGTTGTAATTGCATTAACTGATATTGTTCTTGTGGCAACAGCGCCTTTTTTAGTGTTGGCAATTATCCAAAACCAATAGGTAGAGCTTGTTGATAATGCTGGCGAAGTAAAAGCAGGAAAAATCTTTGCACCGGCAGCAGCAGGTGGTGTAAGGGTACTTAACAGGTTAGTAGTTGAAAAAGTGCCGGTTGTTGTATAATATAATTGAAAACTGATTAAATCAGTAGCCGCATACGTTCCTGCTGTTGTAAATCCGACACCGGTAATGGTATATGGTGCTGTACTGCCGGTAACTACCGTAAAACTCTGCAGTATCACATTTTGTTGTTGTGCACCAATATTTGCTGCTGCAACGGTATTGGAACCAATATTAATTGTGTTGGCGGCCTCTGCTGTCTGAACGCCGCAGAATGTTAAGGAAAGAATTGGCAGCAACAATAGTAATTTAGCAAAATTTAATCTTTTCATAGTTCCGTTTCTCCTGATTTTTAAAATCAATTATTGTTTTATAAATTTTATTTGAGATTGTTGGCTTATTGAACTTACCTTTAAAAGGTACACCCCCTGTGACAGTTCATTGATATTTAATTTCAAGTCGTTCATTCCTTTTATTGTTTTTATTGCTTCATTCTTAACAACATTTCCCACAACATCTGATATAGAAATATTTATTTCAGAATTCCTCTTTGAGTAAAATTTACAGTTCAATTCTTTATTCGCAGGAACAGGATAAACAGAAATCGGGAAGTCAGAAACCGGGAGTTGAACAGCAACAATTTTCGAATAGGTAAATCCTCCGTCAAAATCGACTTGTTTCAAACGATAATACACTTCAGATCCGCTAAGTGTAATATTTTGGTCATTGAATTTATAATTGATTGATGTACTAGTGTTGCCTGCTCCCTTTATTGTTCCTATTGCTTGCCAGCCACTCTCATCTTTTCTTTCTATTGTAAAGAAATCATTATTGATTTCAGCAGCGGTTGTCCATTCTAATAAATTTACATTGCCTGCATTTTTTCCTGAAAAAGAAATATATTCTACGGGCAGAGGTACAGCACATCCTCCTCCGAATGTGATTTTTCGGATACGCTGACCAACATTATCTGACTCATATACATTTCCGTATGCATCTACAGCCACCCCTCTGGGATTATATACCGTTGCACTGGTAGCAGGAATTCCATCGCCATTATAAATACAAGCGATTCCCGTCCCCGCTATTCTGGTAATAATTCCCGTGACCGCATCTATTTTCCTGATGCAGCAATTTTGTTCATCTGCCAGATAAACATTGCCTAAAGCATCAACAGCCACTTCCCCATCAATGGGATATATTTGAGCAGCAGTGGCCAATCCCCCATCGCCTGAGAATCCGATAGTCCCATTTCCTGCTACAGTGCTGATAATTCCTGTTGTAGCAGTTACTTTACGGATACGTCCCCCCCATCCATCGAGTATATAAACATTTCCTGATGCATCAACTGCAACCCCGACAGGAGAGTTCAGGTCTGACGTTGTAGCTGGAACTCCGTCAGTATAAACATATCCAAATCCGCCGGTTCCTGCTATCGTAGTTATTATTCCTGTGCTGACATTTATTTTCCGGACCATTCCGCTGCTTCCTCCGGTATTATATCCGCCACCGGCTATATAAACATTTCCTGATAAATCAACAGCTACAGAAAAAGGGCTGTTTACTTCTGCAGCGGTAGCAAGGCCTCCATCACCGGAAGTATTTGCATTTCCATTTCCTGCAATTGTACTTATGATTCCTGTGCCAGCAGCTACTTTACGGATTCTGTTATTAAGCTGATCAGCTATATAAATATTTCCTGATGCGTCAACTGCAATGCCACATGGCTGATTTAATTCTGCTGCAACAGCAGGCCCTCCGTCACCGGAAAAAGATCCTCCTCCATAAGGGCCTCCCACACCGGCTATTTCGGTTATTATGCCCGTAGTCATATCTATCTTTCGGGCATGATGAAACACAGGATCTGTAAAGTATAGATTACAAGAAGCATCAAGTGCCAGTTGTTCAGGATACATAATATCTGCCGCAGTGGCGAGGCCTCCGTTTCCTGAGAATCCTCCATTTCCTGTTCCGGCAATAGTAGATATGAGGGGAGTAGTATAAAGTACAATAGGCCTGTTCCCCGAAGGGGCCTGAGTAGCAGGAGTTTTTGCTGTGCCAACAGTCAGTGAGGTGCATTCTGCATCAATCACATTGCCTGCACCGGCTGTTCCTGATACATCATAAGTAAGCCAGAAATAATTTGTGCCTAATGTTAAGGTTTGTGTTCCCGTAATATTATAAGTTGTCGGGGTTGCAGGAGGAGAAGCGTATGCAGATCCAAATTGGTTTATTGCAGCAAACACAGAACTGTTTCCGGTGTACCATAGTTTTGCATTGCTTATATCTGCCACGCTGGTAGTCCCTGTAGTTCTGAAAGTAAAGCTGGTTGCACTCAATGGAGATCCATTGCTGACTGTAGTAACTATTTCTATTCCGACTACCTGTGCCGTAGTCGTTCCCTGTGTTACCGATGTGGTGTTATTTTGAGTTGTTATGCAGGAGCCATATTGCATGTTTTGAATCAGCCTGGTCCCTGCAGGTATTGTCACAGCAGGTGTTCGCACTTTTCCTCCAACAGTAATGGATGTACATTGCCCATCTATGGAGTTATTTAAAGTGGCTCCGGAAGGAACATCATAAGTAAGCCAAAAATAGTTAGTGCCCACAACCATGGTCGCAGAGCCCGCTATATTGAATGATCCATTTGGTGCACCGATAGTACTCCCGAACTGAGTTGCGGAAGCTACACTAAAAACAGATACATTAGATGTGTACCATACTTTGGCATTTGTTATGTCCGTTGCCGGAGCAGTGGTTCCCGTAGTGTTAAATGTAAAGTTTGTTACATTATCTGCCTGTGTCATAACAATTTGCACCCCAATGACTTCATTGCTTGTGGTCGAAGTCCCAACTGCAGTGGTAGTATTTTGAGTAGTAGTGCTGGAAGTAAAGGCATCGTATATTGTTCTTGTCCCTGCGGGTGTGGTTACAGCAGGAGTTCGGGATACTCCTCCTACTATGAAGGACGAGCACTGCGCATCTATTACATTTCCGGAAACAGCTCCTGAAGGCACATCGTAGGTAAGCCAGAAGTAATTTGTGTTGGGAAATAATGTTTTGGTAAATCCATTAATGGTAAAAGGAGTTCCGCTTACCGGCGGTGATGCAAAAGTAGCTCCCAGTTGAGTGGCTGCTGAAAAAATACAACTGTTGCCGGTATACCATAGTTTAGCATTGCTGATATCTGCTACATTCGTTGTTCCGTTAGTCAGAAAAGTAAAACTGGTAGCAGAAAGTGCTGAAGTGCTATTATTGGTTATCACTTCAATGCCTATAACTTCCTGATTGGTGGTTGCTTTATATACTGTTGAGGTGTTGTTTTGAGTGGTGGTGCTTGCAGCATTGTAGGTCATTGCAGCCACAGGTGTTATATTGACTATATAATCTTCCACTTCTCCGTACCAATTATTATTTGATACAGGCGCTCCGGTGGATACAACTCCATCATCATAATCTACAGCGACGCGCATATTTTTCAATCCGGATGCTGATGCTGAAGCGGTAAAACTAAAATTAGCGGTGACAGGTCCCGTGCCTGAACTTAATGCTGATGTGCCCAACAGCTCCCCTGCATCAAGAAAATCCCCATCACTGTTGTAATCAATCCATGCCCGTACTCTCATTGGATACCAGTTGGTTTGTGTAAAGGTCAGCGTGTAACTCCCGCTTTGATTTAATACAGCGGTTTGAGCAGTTGTGGCAGATGTTGCCCACTCTTCAAATTCAGATGAAGTTCGGTTGATAGTTGTGTTTAGTTTAACATTGGTAAACCCATTACCACAGCCACTGCATAGTGGAATAGGAACTGTAATTGCAGGAGGAGAAGTTATGCAACCACCATAGGTCTTGTTAAATAATAATATCATTAATGAGGTTACTGTTAAAAATAATTTTGCAGTTACAAAGGGGGGTATTGTCTTTGGCATTAAGTAATTATTTTAATATTTAATTTGAACATATGAAAGAAGTGAAGAGGCCCGGCCTCTCATCCGGTTATTCTTTAATAAATTTCGCCTGGAACTGCTGCGCGTCATTATTAATGCTCAGGAAATAGACCCCCCGGGGGAGGTTATAAACAGGGATCTCCATCTTGCTGATTCCGCGCTTCCCCTGTTTCTGTTCCCGGTAAATAACATTCCCGAGAACATCTGTAACAGAAATGCTGATGGCTGATTCCCTCTCTGATTTTAGTTCGCATATGAGCTCTTTCTGTGCGGGGTTGGGATAAACATTCAGGAAGGAGTTTTCACTAATCCCTTTTACCGTGATTATTTCCGAGTAAGCATACCCACCGTTTATGTCGGTTTCTCTCAGGCGGTAATATCTTATTTTCTCTTTTATGATTTTTGCGTCGGTGAAAGAGTAATACGTTGGGTAATGACTGTCACCATTGGCTTTTACCCTGCCCACGGGTTCGAAGTGAATACCATCGCTGCTGCGTTCGGGGATATAATAATCCATGTTGTTTTCAGTGGCGGAAGCCCAGCGCAGCAGTACTTCAGCTGCGGCTGTTTTCTCAGCGGTGAAGTATGTTATTTCCAGCGGGAGTGGCACGGGGGTGCAGAGAACACTGTAGTCGCCTGTGATGGCCGAAGGAGTGAACGGCATGGCGTTGGTGGCTGCAGATCCTGCCCTGGGTGAAGCAGGAGAACTGTTGAAAGTAATGCTGGCACTGCTTAGCGTAACATCGGAGTTGGGAATCATGATGGCCGTGGTTTTACAGGCAGTTTGCCCGTACTGGTCTGTTTTAATAAGGTAAGCATATTCCGTATAGTTGCTCATGGTGGTTCTCGTAGTGGATGCGATGGCATAGCCTCCGTCGGTGGTCTGCCTTACCACTCCCCGTCCGTTGAAATAACCCATCCCGCTCACATCCATCGACCACTGGAGATTCCCGTTAAAATCTGTTTTTATAAGAAGATTGGTATTGATATCAGTAGGATTGGCTGCGCTGAAGCCATAGCTGGAGCTGGTAATATCTAAAATCAAACCTCCGTCGGAGGTAATCTGCAGCGACTGAGGGGAACCCATAGACTCGAACGCGGTTCCGCCGAAACGCCTGGCCCACTGGAGGGCTCCCAGAGAGCTTGCCTTCACGAGGAGAGCATCCGAAGTGCTCCCGATGGTCCCGAGCATAACATAACCTCCGTCAGAGGTTTGTGAAACAGAGTAACCCCATTCGGAATCCGTGGTGCCGTAGGCTTTTGCCCAGCCGAGGCCTCCGGCAGAATTTGTTTTAATGAGATAGAAGTCATTCGTTCCGCCGGCAGTGTAGTTGATAGTTGTCCCGAAAAGGACGTAACCTCCGTCGGCTGTTTGTTTCGCGCTTGCGCCCCTGTCGGAATTCGAGCCTGAAGAGGTAGAGTAGGTGGCATTCCACTGGAAGTTGCCGCTTGCATCCACCTTCACAAGACAGGCGTCGAAGTTGGCCCTGAACTCTGTACTGGTGCCGCCGATAATATAACCCCCGTCGCTGGTTCTGGCAACGGACATAGCATTCCCGGAGCAGTTGCCGTAACGGTTTGACCATTGTACGGACATGCCCGTTGGGTCTACTTTCAGAAGATTGATACTTTGCCCGGTGGTGCTGTATGCACAGATCAGCCCGCCGTCCGCTGCTTCCACCATGTCGAACCCGTTGTGATTGCCACCGTCGTTAAACTTGCTCGACCAGGCCTGGTTGCCAAGGGCATCGGTTTTAGTAAGGTAGATATCCCATGGAAGGAAGGAGTTGGAAGTGGTGGCGGTAAATCCGAGTGTTGCGTAGCCGCCATCGCTGGTGAGTGCAAGCGCATGCGCTGCCCCGTAAAGGCCCTGGGAGGTTGCCTGGTAATTAACCTGGAATACTGTCTGGGCATATGTGCATGCGGTAGTAGAAAAGGAAGGGGTTGTTACACTGTGCTGGTTCCAGCCCCCGCTCATATTTTTTACCTGTATGGAGTTGGCAGCAAAACTATAACTGCCTGCAGGAGGATTGATCACTCCTCCCACGCTGATGGTGAAAGCGGTATTGGTATTAATAAGGGGACTGCTGTTCCCGGGAACATTGAAAGTGAGGGTGGTGCCCGACTTCGTGACAGAGCTTACGCTAAGCCCGTTAAAGGTGACAATAAGATTATTCTGAAAAGTAATTCCGGCGGGGAATGTAATACTGGCAGTGCCGGCGGGCGTCCCTCCCGTATTATAGCTGCATATTTGTGAATTAGGGTCTGCAGTAGTGGAGAGAGAAAAAGTGTAGGTGCTTGCGGATGTACATGTGTTGTTCAGCGCCACGGAAGCGACTCCCCAGTCTATATTGGCCACGGGGTTCGCAGAGCAGAGAAAATTTTTCGCAATAGTGTCATTGGCATTATTTGCATCACCCGCTCCTCCGTTGGGAAGGCTCGTCCAAATCTTTATAAAATGGGTGGCGTTTGAGAAGTTAAAACTGCCGATGGTAACGGTGGTGCTTGATCCGTAAGCGAGAGTGCCGGTCCAGCTGTATTGTGTCTGGGTGACTCCGTCTATCTGCCAGTTTATTTTTACGCTGGTGAGATTAGCGGGGTAGCAGGAGAGCGTATTAAAATAATTCAGGGTAACATCTACGTTGTACGTTCCTGCGGCAGGGATAGGGTCTGCGGGACTTACGATCGTACTGATACCTGCATCGGGATTAGGGAGCCTGAAGTCAAGCTGCATGGCGGCTCTCCTTGTTGTCAGCACCGTGGCAGGAGGCGTTGTGGCACCGCCCAGGCATCTTGAAAGCCCTGCGGGATTGTAGCTGTACCACGTCATGCCGGGAGAGGCACAGGATGCACTGGGCATGTGGCTCCGGATGTATACTTTTATGTTGGAAGTGCCATTCCAGGAAAACGCCCCGTTTGTAATCCAGGTTTGCCACTGACCCGTAGTGGCAGTAATATTATCAGTTGTGCTGGAATACACCAGGGTGGGGTTGTCGGCAGTCATCTGGGCGTCAAAAGTGGTTGCTGCAGAAACAGTGGTTTCGGAAGAATTGTACATCCATATACTCAGGGCAAAATCATTGGTAGAGTAGGTACATGCATTGGCTTTCTGGAAAGCAATGGAACTGATAATACCGGCGAAACCTGCAGGAGATGCAGCAGTAATCTCAGTTTTGGTGATGATGTAAATGTTATCGGTGTAAGGGTACGTCGTATAACCTGCCATGGGAGCGTAGGCTGAATTGTAAAGTGTTCCGCTCCCTATGGTTACAATGGTTCCGGAAGAATGTACTGCTGACAGGCTTAGCAGTATTGAGGCTGCGAGTGTGGTTTTTTTCATAACGTGAATTGTGTGGTTTTTATTAATTCCCTGCTGCTTGCAGGCGGGGGAGCAGTTTAGATTTTTTCGCGGTTAAACTAAAGATCTCTTTTTGCCGGAGGCTTTTACAAAACAAAAGATAAAAATTCGTGGAAGTCTAGTTCCCGGTAAAATGCACAGAAAAAGGAGATAAAAAGAGGTATGAATGAACTTTATGCTATAAAAAAGCAGGGAAGTAATGAGATTTAATTTTTCCTCTTACAACTTATCGTTTATTTCTAACGACAGACTCAACCCATTGCTTTCCCCAGTTGTCCAGTTCTTCTGCACTCCACAGCCCGGGGTAGAAAATACGTTTCTGGAACCTGGGGGGAAGATACTTTTGCCAGTTGGTTCCGCCTGTGGCAGCAACATCTTCCGGCTCTCTCTGCAGGTAGCGCACAGCTGACTTATAATGAACCAGCGGCCAGTTGATATTTACATTTACATCCAGCTGCCGCAGGGCGAGCACAAGCTGCTCATTCTCCCTGTCTTCACGGGGCAGGTTTCGGTATAAGGCAAGGAGATTGCGGTTCTTATATTCTTTTGCAAGGGCAATGAGCCTGTCCCTGTATTTCTGTTCAAACTGTTTTAAGGTGAGAGTAGGCTTGCCTGTGGCCTCCTCTGTGGCTCCGGATTTCCAGTAAATATCTTCGAACATCTCTTCAAAAGGGATGTCGCTGACGCCTTCGTATTTCGCTCTCTTATCTTTTGCAACAAGGCGGATGAAATCGGTAGAGGATATTTCTATCATGCGGTATTGCGCCGACTGGAAGCCGCTTGCAGGGAGCAGGGACATCCGGTACTTCATAAATTGTTCAGGCTCCATCCCGTCCACCATAATATCAAAAGAACTTGTGAGGTTCTGAAAATAACGGTTGATGCGCGTTACCCTTGCAGTAAAAAAATCAGGGGTAAGCTTTTCCCTGTAGGCAAGCTGTTCAAATTCGTGCAGGATCATCCGGAAATACAGCTCGGTCACCTGGTGATACATAATAAATATTTTCTCGTCAGGAAAGCTGGTCCTTGGTATCTGAAGGGTAAGCAGGGTGTCAAGGTGTATGTAGTTCCAGTAAGTAAGGTAGTCAGCATAAAGCAAACCGTCGAGGTAAGAGGTGATGTCCTGGCCCATGGCCTGGTATTTCTCCTCGAGTTTTTGTATGCGTGCGGTAAGTTCCGGGTTGAGATCCATGCGGAGTAAGGATTTATACAGGCGCGCAAGTTAAATAAAATTGCGTAATGAAAACGAGGAGATCGGCAGCAAACCACCCGTGAAAATGATCACTGCGGCCATCTGACCATCCATATTGACAAATTGAAAAAAATAAACGTAATTTGCAGTCCTTAATTAATTCAATTAAAAAAAACTTCTCTGTCCAACATTAAAAATCTAAATCATCAAATCATGAAAAAAGTTTTTATCACAACTGCATTGGTACTGCTGACTTTCGGCGTAAGCCGCATGTGGGCAAATGTTATTACCGTAAGCAATAACACAATTAATGCCGGTCAATACACCAGCCTTCAGACAGCGCTGGACAACTCCCTGGTGGATGATACTATTTATGTACACGGCTCGCCTAATGACTACGGAAACTCCACGGTTTACGTTAAGAGACGTGTTACCATCATAGGGGCAGGCTATGCACCCGTTGGCACCCAGTACAACTGGAAAACCACCATTTCATATATCAGTCTTGATTCGGTTCCTTTTACCGATCCAATCAGCGGCACTAAGATTATTGGTGTTGACGGCTATTCCCTCAACTCCGATGCCGGTATCAATGATGTGGTGGTGGAACGTACCCAGATAGACTATATATATGTGGAAGGCGACGGATGGATGATTCACAACAACATTACCTATGGAATTGATTGCGGGAACCATAGCAATCTATACATAGACAATAACCTGCTCGGGTATGTAAATTATTCGAACAGCGTTTCGGTTGTGATCAGCAACAATATATTTTCGCTATACTCGTGGGATGCTTTTTACTCTATGACCAATGCACTTATCACGAATAATATCTTCTGGTATTGCACCGCAACGAACGGTACTTCTGCCTGCACATTCAACAAAAACATCACCATGAACAGTTCCTCGCAAATCCTTCCTCCTGCAGGCAATTCCGGGTCCGGGAACCTCAACAACACCAATCCACAGTTCATGGATACATCTATTCCAACTTCTTCCGTGAGCACTTCCAGTGCCCCCGGTTATGACTGGCATTTGAAAAACACTTCTCCCGGCAAGAATGCAGGAACAGATGGTTCCGATATAGGCATTTACGGCGGCACTTATCCCGCGCCCAACCTCACCGGAGCCTCACGTATCCCCCAGATGACGCTGATGAACATCGGGAATGCCGTGGTTCCCCAGGGCGGTAACCTCAATGTTAACTTCAAAGCACGTAAGCAAAACTGATCCTGTATTGTCATAACGATATGACAAAAATTATTCTGCCATGAGAATACGAATAATCATTTCTTTCTTTCTGCTGGTATGTGTTTGGGGGTTAAAGGCACAGACCATCGGGAAAGGAGAATATTTTTTTGATTCCGATCCCGGGAAAGGGAACGGAACTCCTTTTTCCTTTACTGCCGCCGATTCGGTGGATATTAATATAAGTGTTTCTGTCTCAAGCCTGGGCACCGGGTTTCACAACCTGTTCATCCGCGTACAGGATGCAAACGGGGTTTGGTCACTTTACGAAGGAAGAAACTTTTTCGTACAACCATCCGTTGGCAATCCTCCTGCGCCCCAGCTGGCTTTCTCAGAATACTTCTTTGACAATGATCCGGGGGTCGGTAACGGCACTGCCATAGCTTTTACCGCTGCCGATTCGGTGGACATTAACGCTTCTGTTCCCACAGGGACTCTGGGGATAGGCCCTCACAACCTTTATGTGAGAACAATTGACGCAGCAGGAAAATGGTCGCTCTATGAAGGAAGGAATTTCTTCGTGCGCCCTGCGGTTACAATATCTCCTTCACCCCAGATTACAGCCGCCGAATATTTCTTTGATTCCGATCCCGGGATTGGAAATGGTACTGCAGTCGCTGTAACGACAGGAGACTCCGTGGATGTGAATTCAGTAGTCTCAACTTCTGCGCTTGCCACAGGATTTCATAAACTGTTTACCCGCGTGCAGGATGCCAACGGGGCATGGTCGCTTTACGAAGGAAGAAATTTCTTCGTCCAGCCCCCCCCTGTGATTCTTCCGCCTTCTCCCAAAATTGTTGCGGCAGAATATTTCTTTGACAGCGATCCCGGCATTGGTAACGGGACAGCAGCTACATCTTTCACTGCCGCTGACTCCGTGGATGTTAATGACAACATCAGCGTTGCAAGTCTCTCTACGGGTACTCATAATTTCTTTGTCCGCGTGAAAGACAGCACAGGCACCTATAGTCTATACGAGGGAAAAGCCTTTAATATCATTGTATGTAATCTTTCCATAGGATTTGCATCAACGGATGCATCCTGTAAAGGCAACTCTGACGGAACAGCCACTGCAACTCCCTCTGGCGGGATTGCTCCCTATGGCTATGTCTGGGGCACCTCCCCTATGCAGAACACTGCCACTGCAACAGGCCTTGCAGCAGGTAAGTATGGCGTTACAGTAACAGATTCTGCCGGCTGTTATCTTACCGATTCTGTCACCGTGGGAGAGCCGGCGGCAGTAACACTCTCTGTCAGCAAAACAAACACTACATGTAACCAGCCTAATGGTGAGGCTACAGTAACTGCTATGGGCGGAAGCGGGTCATATAACTATTTCTGGTCAACAACTCCTCCCCAGGTAACCCCTACAGCTATCGGCCTTGATGCGGGAACCTATTCAGTAAGTGTAACTGACATGAACGGATGTTCTGCGATGGACAGCGTGATTATTGCACCTTCTACGGGGCTTACACTCACAATATCCACCACAAGCAGCAACTGCGGTGTGGCAATAGGAAGCGCCACCGTTTCTGTAAGCGGAGGGTCGGGCCCCTATAAATACTCATGGTCCAGTGGCGACAATACAGCTACTGCCGACAGTCTCTTTGCAGGTATTTATATTATAACAGTTACTGATG